>CAMFHP010000251.1 GCA_945952225.1 uncultured Myxococcaceae bacterium | reverse complement strand
ATACGAGATTGCCTCTTGTCTCGTGGGCTCGGAGATGTGTATAAGCGACAGCTCGAATCGCCCGATGCGGGCGCGCGGCTCGTGGCGCAGCGCGGACGCTGCCGATCCCTTCCGCTCGTGGTGCCGGGCAATCCCGAGGGGAGCCTGCTCTGGCAGAAGGTGTCGCAGGCGCGCCCCGCGTGTGGGAGCCGCATGCCCGTCGACGCGCCGCTGAGCGCTGCCGAACTCGCGTGCGTGCGCCAGTGGATCACCCGCGCGTCCGCCGATGCGGGGAGGCCGTGATGCGCGCGTTCTCCGTCGTCGTGGTGTGTGCCGCGCTCGCAGCGCCCGTGGGGGCCCTCGCGCAGACCCGCGCGCAGGTCGACGTCTCCGCGGGCCTCGGCGCCTTCTCGCGCCATCTCTCGTTCCACCAGGACATCTTCGGTCGCTTCGCCCCCTACGACCTCGCCGCGGCACCGCTCGTGGCCGTCGACGGCGCGGTGTATCCGCTCGCGCGCACGTCGCTGCCGGTGCTCCGCGATGTGGGCCTCGTGGGGCGATGGGAGCGCGCGTTCGCGGTGACCTCGCGGGGTGCGGATGGAGCCGATCGCGACACGACCTTCGAGGCGTTCGACGTGGGCCTCCGCGGCCGCGCGCCCTTCGCGTGGGGTGAGCTCGGCCTCGGTGCGCGCTGGTCCCGTCAGTCGTTGCGTGTGGCTGCGGGAGCGGGCGCGCCCGTGCCCGAGGCCGTCTACGACGCCGCGCGCGTGACCCTCGACGGCGCGCTCACGTTCGACCGATGGCGCCTCGGCGTGGGCCTCGCGTGGCTCTTCGTGTTCGACGGCGGACCATTCACCGGGACGTACTTTCCGCGCGCCGACATGCACGGCGTGGATGGCGTCCTCACGGTCTCGTACGCCCTCACGGCGGGCTTCGAAGTGCGCGCGTCGGTGCTCGGGCGACGGTACTTCCATGCGATCCATCCGCAGCCCGGCGATGTGGGCGCGGTGGGCGGCGCGCTCGATCAGACGCTCTCGGCGACGCTCGCGCTGGCCTGGCGACGCTGAGTCGCGTCAGGGCGTGCGGGGCTCGTCGCTCTCGCGTCGCGCGTAGAGGTGGATGCCCGCGCCCGGCGTGGCGACCGCGAGGCTCCACGGGGCCGTGTCGACGAGGGGCGGCACCGCGAAGACCGTGAGCGCATCGGGCTGCGCGCCCGCGGGGGTGAAGCTCGCGAGGGAGCGTCCCGAGGAGGCGTCGTACACGGTGACCGCTCCGCCCTGGGCCACGGCCACGTCGGGTGCGTGGTCGCCATCGAGGTCGCCCGCGAGCGCGAGGCCCGTGATGGGCACACCCGCGCGCGTGTCGAGCACACGGAGCTCCGCGCCGTCGACGCCCGAGAGCAGCACCACGGGGCCGCCGCCCGATCCGTTGCGCGCGAGGAGCACGTCGCCGCGGCCGTCGCCGTTCACGTCGGGACCGAGGGCCACGGAGCGCCCCGCGGATGCGTCCGGGGTGCAGCGGGGCGTCGCCCAGAGCGGGTGCCCATCGGCGCCAGAGAACACCTGCACGCAGCGCTGTGCGGGGCCCGCGGAGGCCGCGGCGAGGTCGGCCACCACGTCGCCCACGCCGTCTCCGTTCGTGTCGACGCCGACCGCGAGCGAGACCCCGGCGCCGCCATGAAACGCCGACTCGGTGACGCGCCAGAGCACGTGCGTCGAGGCCGCGCCCACGGCCGCGAGGTCGACGGGACCGTCGGGCCCCTGCGGTTCGGAGAGCGTGACCACCGCGGGCTCGCCGCGGAGCCTCACCTGCGCGCCCGTCGCAATGGCCTGCGCGTCCGTGAGTTCGAGCGTGCGATGCGCCGCGAGCGTGGCCGAGTCGACCACGACGAGCTGGCCGTACGGGGCCACGAGCACCACGTCGTCGCTGCCGTCGCCGGTGACGTCGGGCACCACGCCGAGGTCGTGTCCGTGGCACGCGGCGGTCTCGGGGGCCGACGCGCGGAGCGGTCCCGACGACATCGACTGTGCGTAGACCCTGCTGCCCACGCACGACGCCACCACGCGCTGCGTGCCGCCTGCGTGGGCGCTCGCGGCGGCGTTGCGCGCGAACACGGCCGCGTCGTCGGCCGTGGGGAGCCCCACGGGCGCATGGGCATCTTCGACGGGCGCGAAGGTCACCCGCACCGCGTGGGGCGCGGCCGCGGGCGCGGGCTGCGACGCGGGGTCGAGGGCCGTGGGCTCGGTCTGCATGCGGGCGCGACGCGCGGCGCGGACTTCGAGCAGCGTGCCCATGGCGACGGCGCTCGCGAGGGCCACGACGGCCGCGGCGATCTGCACGCGACGGCGGTCGGGCGGCGGCTCCGTGGGCAGCGGAAGGGGCTGAAAGGTCGGGCGCTGCGTGCCCGTCGTGGTGCGCTCGCGCGGCGCGCGGGGGAGCGGATCGTCGCCGTTGCGCGAGACGCGCTCGGAGATCTGCGCGGCGCGCGGCGGCCGGGGCGTCGGGGCCTCGGGGGGCTGCGACGGACGCACCGAGCGGGTCGCGTCCGGGGGTTCGGGCGGCGGCGGCGACGCGCGCTGCACGAC
>CAMFHP010000250.1 GCA_945952225.1 uncultured Myxococcaceae bacterium | reverse complement strand
AGAAGCCCGCTGCGAAGAAGCCCGCTGCGAAGAAGCCCGCTGCGAAGAAGCCCGCCGCGAAGAAGAAGCCCGCTGCGAAGGAGAAGCCCGCTGCGCCGACGAGCGTGGCCGTGATGGTGGTCGGGGTGCGCGGTGCGGGGGTGACCACGCTGGTGAGTGCGCTCGCGCCGGGGGTCGAGCGGCAGACGAGCGCGTCCTCGCAGATCGCGGAGGCCATGCTCGATGCGCTTCCGAAGAAGAAGTCTGCGAAGCAGGGCGTCGCCGTGTGGTCCCATCCCACGACGGTGGAGGGCGTCGAGGTCGCAGTCCACGACGTGCCCGGTGACGGGCGCTCGTCGGACGAGAAAGACTACGACGACGTGCGCTTCTCGCTGCTCCTCGGGGCGCTCCAGGCGGCGCAGGTGATCGTGCACGCGATCGATGCGACCGACGCCGACCCCGAGCGCATGGGCGCGCGCCTCGACCGCTGGATCTACGGAGGCGGCCATGACTTTCACGCGCGGGTGATCCCCGTGTTGACGAAGTGTGATCGCAGCACCGACGCGCAGCGCGCGCCCCTGCTCGCCGTGTGGAAGGACGCGTGCTCCGTGAGCGCCACCACGGGCGAGGGGATCGAGGCGCTCCGTCACGCGATCGCGGAGGCCGCGCGTGCGGTGGGCGATGGGCCTGCGCCGTGGCCCGAGGAGCGCGAGACGCTCAACGAACTCCAGCTCGAACTGCTCGCGCGGGTGGCCTCGCCGACCTGTGATGGTCCGGGTCTCGCGGAGCTTCTGCGCGCGGGGCTCGCGAAGGGTGAGGTGCTCGGGCTCGTGGTGCTCCGTGAAGGGGCGGTGACCTTCGCGGGGGCGAAGGGAGACTTCGCGCTCCACGGGCTGCGCACGCTCGGACGCCTCGACGCGAACGTGTGGGACGCCGACACGCTGCACGTGCGCACCGCGAAGTCGTCGCAGGCGAAGCGACTGGCCGAGCGCTTCGAGAAGGCGTGGGGCGCGGTCGAGAGCGCGGTGGTCGCCGACTGTGTGGTGCGCGCGCGCTGGGCCTCCGAGGGCATCACGGCGGCGCCCTCGACGGATCCGCGGACCGTGCAGGAACTCCAGCTCGAACTGATCCGTCGCGGCGGGTTCAATGCGTTTCGTGGCGAGCGCATCGCGGCCTCGCTGAAGGAGCATCGGGCGCTGTGGCGCGCGGTGATGTTCGGTCGTCCGCGCGTGACGATGGTCGATGGGCGCAACCGCTTCGAGATGCCCACGTGGCTCAACCCCGTGAACGAGATCTGCGACGACGGGTGGAACGCCGACACGCTCTGGGTCGTGGCGCCCGATGAGTTCGCGGCGGCGAAGGTGCGCGCCCTCGGCGAGACGCACTGGTTCGCCGACGACGTGCAGACGCTCGACGCCGACGAGGCGAAGCGCTGGTGCGACGTCGATGCGCCCGCGGTGGTCGTGCAGCTCTGGTGGGACTGAGCGCGGTCAGCGCCGCCACGGCATCGCGGTCGTCGGAAGTTCCTGCGGCGCACTCTCGGGCGGCGGCGGTGGCGTGGCCGTGGAGGGGGCGTCGGTCGGCTCGGCGTCGAAGGGCGGCGGCGGTGGCGATCCGTTGCAGCGAGCGCGCACCGCGCGATGGTGGTGGTCGAGGCGCCGGAGCACGCGCGCGAGGTCGTCTTCGTCGGGCTGAAGCGTCTGCTCGCGGAGCGTCACCTCGGCGCGTTCGACCGACGACGGCAGCAGAAAGAGTCCGAGGCCCCACGTGACCAGCCCTCCGAGGCCGAGGCCGAAGGCTGCCGGCCCGCTCGGATACTCGGGCTCGCCGAGAAACGCCGCGGCCGCAGCGGCCATCAACACCCCGCCGCCCACCTGAAGCACCACGGAGGCGATCGTGCGACGGTGGACGCCCGCGAAACGCCGCTCCCGCGCGTCGGCAACCTGCTCGTCGCCGATGCGTCGCAACGCGACCGCGACCGGCATCCCCATGGCGTCCGCGCCCGCCGCGCGCGGATAGATCCCGTAGCCCAGTCGCGGCACCTCCACGGTGCGTCCGCCGGGGCTTCCCTGCATCCGTGTGAGCTCGGTGGCGCGCACCGGCGTGACATCGAGCCAGCCCTCGCGCTCGCAGTCGTTGCGCGGCTCGCCCGCGGGTGTGCGAAGCGGCGCCCCGATGCGCACCGGCGCGGGCGAGAAGCACCCCGCGAGAAGACACAACACAATCCCCATGCGCGCGCCCTTCGAGGCGATGGGTGGCGTGCGTCGGACAACGGGGTCGGGGCGGTGCTTCACGGGTCTCCTCGGATCGCGCCGCGGCGGGCGTTGCCCCGAGCAGGGCCGCGCTCCCCCGTGCGCAGGGCCGCAGGATCGTGTGTCGCCGCGGCGGGCGTCAACGGCGCTGTCGCGTTCGTCCAATCGCGCACGCGCACCGGCGAGGTACACACCGCGCTCCCGAAAGGAGCGAAGTTCTCATCGCCATGTCTCACCACCACGGAAGCTGTCACTGCGGCGCGGTGCAATTCGACGTCGACCTCGACGGGACCGTTCCAGCGGCTGCCTGAAGTTGCGTAGAGGCACGCTGCGCGCAGACG
>CAMFHP010000249.1 GCA_945952225.1 uncultured Myxococcaceae bacterium | reverse complement strand
CCCTGCGCGTCGCGGAGTCGCCAGCGATTGAGCTTCGCGCCGTTGCACCCGCCGCAGGCGTAGAGGTAGTTCGTCCACACGAAGGCGCGCTCGGGGAAGAAGTCCTTCGGCCAGATGTGCTCCACCTCGTCGCCGACGGAGTCCTCGCAGTAGGCGCAGCGGCGCGCGCCATGGCTCATCGCCACGAGCTGCACGCGCACCACGTCGAAGGTCACGTTGCCCTTCTTGTTCCGCTCCTTGAAGCGCGCCTTCGCGGTCTCGACCCGCGCGGGGTACGTCGCGAGGGAATCGACCTCGTGCTGCCACTGCGAGAGCTGCTGCTGCGTCGCCGCGTCGAGCGACCGTGGCGGCAGGCGGATCACGGCCGCGCCCGCTGCGCCGTCGGCATCGCTGCGCGGAGCTGCGTCTGCTCCTCGCGCTCGTGCTCGTCGAGGCCGCGCGAGATCTCCAGCGCGTTGAGCGTCGCGAGGCGGGCGCGCTTCTCGCGGGCTTCCTTCGAGGGTGCGCCGTTGGTGCGACCGAAGCTCTCGGTGGCGTACGCGTCGAGCACGTTGCCCCACACGAGCCGGTGGTACTCGTCACCGCGCACGCGCGCTGCGGGCTCCGATCCACCCGGTTCGGCGAGGCGAAACACCGATCCCCGCACCGCGGCCTGACACACCAGCGGGCTGTGCGTCGTCACGAGGAACTGCACCTTCGGGAACAGCCGCGTGAGCACGAAGCCGATCTCGCGCTGCCAGCTCGGATGCAGATGCGCGTCGACCTCGTCGATCAGCACCACGCCCGCCACGTCGACCGTCGCCCCCTCGTCACGAAACACATGCTCGACGTCGAAGCGCGCCACCATGTGTCGCACCAGGTCGAAGACGAGGCTCAGGATCGCGCGGAACCCGTCGCTCAGCTCCTCGACGGGCACCGTGTGTCCGTGTCCGTCGACGAAGCGCACGCCCTTCGAGGTCACCTCGTCGAGGCGCGCGCCGTGGGGGAGCAGACCGGGCTGGTTCACGAAGCTCCGCAGCGCCGAGAGCGTGCGTCCCGAGGTGCCGCCCATCGCGTCGCCGCGGCTCCGCGCTTCGAGCGATTCGAACTGGAGCTGCTTCATCCATGTGAGCGCTTCGGTGAGCGCGACCGGCTCGCCGAAGAGCGACACGTGGCGCGCAAGAATCGGCTGCGCCCGAAGGGCTTCGTCCGCGTCGCGATCACCGCCCGAGAAGCGGCGGGAAGGCCCGTACCCCGCAGAGAAGAAGTTCCGGCGAGAGGGGTACGCGTGGAGGCGCGGGCCCTCGACGAATGTGCCTGCCGACTCGAAGCGATGGATGCTCGCGTGGATCGAATGGTGTTGTGCGCTGCGCGTTGCGTTCGGGGGCTCGACGAGGTCGAGCGTCACCGTGCCCTGCGTGACGCCCTCGGGGAGCCACGAGGCGGCCGCGATCGGGAGCGCATGCACGTTGCCTTCGAGCATCGGCAGCGCGACCGCGCGGAGGAAGGTGCTCTTGCCCGCGCCGTTGGGGCCGAGCACGACGTGCCAGCCCGCGGCCTCTTCGCCCTCGTCGAGCGACCACGTGAGGTCGCGAAGACACCGGAGGTTCTGGATCCGTGCGCTGTGCAGGTACATCGCCGGGGATCAACGCCACCCGCGCGTCGCCCGTCAAGCGCGATGCCCCTCGACGCCCGCGGCCCCCGCGCGCGACACTGGGCGGTGGAAAGGGGATCCACCGACATGCCATCGAAAGAAGTCACCGACCGTCAGAAGGACGCCCGCGCCGTACTGGCCGCGGCCGAGACCCACGGAGCCAACGCCGCCCGCGCGCTTGCCGCCGAGCTCCATCCGTACCTCCGCGCGGGGGAGACCGCGCCCGATCTCACACTGCTCTTCACCCTGCTCGCGCGTCGCCTTGAGGGCACCGTCAACGCCCTCGTGGCCGCCGATGAAGCGCACACCCTCGAACTCGGCGACGACGCCCTCCCGCGGCAGAAGCGCGACGAGGCCGCGGCGGCGCTCCGTCAGCTCGCCATCGAGCTCCGCGACCAGGTGGTGTCGGTGCACGGCGACGGCGCCCTCGACCCGCTCAACGTGAAGGGCGAGACCCCGGCCGATCCCGTCGTCCTCGCTGCGTGGAGTCGCACCTTCGCGAAGCAGCTCCGCGATGGGTCGGTGGTGCTTCCGCCGCGTCTGCGTCGCACGGCCTCCATCGACCGCACGGCCATGGCCGAGGAGCTCGAAGCCGCCCTCGCGCCCCTCGACCGCGCGCTCGCCACCGTGGCCCTCGAAAAGCGTGAGGCCGAGGCCACGCTCGCCGCCAAGAACGCCGCCTTCGAGCGCTACGAGGTGACCTTCGCGCAGTCCACCGGGGTGCTCGCGTCGGTGTTCCGCGTCGCGGGCCTCGCCGACCTCGCCGACCGCGTACGCCCCGTGCGCCGCGCCGCCGCCCGACCCGCCGACGACCAGGACCCGCCCACGGGCTGAGCCCGCGCCTCCGTCGCTCCCGTTCGCACCACCCAGAACACCGGGAATTCAAGTGAAACTCGCGTTCCGAAGCGTTCGGAACGGGAGTTCTTGCCACGACCTCGCGTTCCGAAGCGCTCGG
>CAMFHP010000248.1 GCA_945952225.1 uncultured Myxococcaceae bacterium | reverse complement strand
GTGTCGACGCACACGACCGTCGCGCCGACCTCGCAGCGCGTCTCGCCCGGCGCACACGCGGGCACGCAGCGTCGGTTCACGCAGGCCTCGCCCTCGCCACATCGACGCCCACACGCGCCGCAATGGAGCGCGTCGGACGTGGTGCGCACGCAGCATCCGTCGCAGCGCAGATGGTCGGCGGGGCACGGTCCCGCGGGCGGCGCGTCGGAGGGAGACGCCGGCGCGCAGGCCATCGCGAGGAGCAGCCACCCCGTGGCGATTGCAGATCGGTGGCAACTCTTCACGCGATCACACCTTCGCACGCGGCCCGCGGCGCGGGGTGCGAAAGGCTCGGTGCGAGGCAGCGGTTCCGCGGCCCTGCGACGCTTGACACCGCGCGAGGGCTCCCCGCATCGTCGCCGCCGCCCTCTCCGCGTTGTGCCGCGACAGGAACCTCTTGTGCCCAGACAGACCCTCCTGCTCGTGGACTCCGACGCTCGCAGCATGCGCATGCTCGAAGTGTCGCTGCGCAAGGCGGGCTACGACGTGGTGATGGCGCGCGACGGCGCTGAGGCCATGGCCGCGGTGGCTGCGCGCACGCCCGATCTGATCCTCTCGGACACGCGGCTCCCACCACCGTCGGGGGATGGTGTTGCGCCGCGCGACGGCTACGAGTTCTGCGAGCGGCTCCAGCGAGACACGGCGACGAAGGGCATTCCCTTCGTGTTTCTCACGGGCTCGGCGGAGCTCGAAGACAAGATCCGCGGGCTCAAGCTCGGCGTCGAGGACTACCTCACCAAGCCCATCTACCTGAAGGAGCTGCTCACGCGCGTGCAGCTCGTGCTCGGACGCAAGCGACGTGACTCGCTCGCCGCGCGCGAGCGGGCGCAGTTCGTCGGCGAGCTCGCGGGCATGGGGCTCATCGACCTGCTCACCACGGTGGACCTCGGACGCAAGACCGGGCGCATCGCCATCGAGGGCCCCGAGGGACACGGCACGCTGACCTTTCGCGACGGCTCGGTCATCGACGCGGAGGCCGGCGTGGTGCGCGGCGAGCGGGCCGTGTACCGCATGCTGCGATGGTCCGAGGGGCGCTTCGAAGTGCGCTTCGGCGCCGCGGTGGTGCCCGCCGACGCGGCCGTCACGGTGCGCGCCAACACGCAGGGCCTCATGCTCGAAGGCCTGCGCCGCGCCGACGAGTGGAACCATCTCGAATCGCGCGTCGGGGGCGCCGGCGAGGCCGTGTGGTCCCTCGAAGGTTCGGCCTTCGCCCGTGCGCAGGATTCACTGGACCCCGAGGCCCGTGCGCTCGCGGCACGCCTCGCCCGCGCGCAGAGCCTCCGCGCGCTCCTCGATGCGGGCGACGACGACCTGCGCACGCTCGTGGCGCTCACCGCGCTCGTCGAGCGGGGCATCGCGCTGCGCGACGGAGCCACGCCCTCGACGGTGCCCGCAGAGCCTCCGGGGGCGCGCGAGACCATGCCGGGATTCGCCCTCGGCATCGACGCCGCGGTCGACGAGGCGCTCGACGCCTTCGACGTGCGCGAGACGGCATTTTCGAGCACGACCGGCACAGACGCTGCTACATCCCACGAGCAGCAGGCACCCCCTGCGAAGGCGGCGACGGAGCCCGCCCCGCAGATGCCGACCCCGGCGCCCGCGACGCCCCCCGTGGCGCCCGCGCAGCGAGGTCGGCCGAACCATCAGGAGCGCGACGTGGCAAAGCACAAGTCCAAGCGACCGAAGGGGAACCGTGAGCAGGGAGCGTCGGCGCCGCCGTCGCAGATTCCGGCCGCGACCTCGGTGCCCCCTCGGGAGGCCCCCGTGGCACAACCTGTCGCGTCGTCGGGCGGGCGCACCGAAGCCGCCGTGCACGACAAGGGGCTGCGCGTCGAAGGCAACGTGATCCACCTGCCCTCGTCGCCCGCGCCGTCGAGCGCCGACGACAGCGGCCCGCAGCCCGCGCAGAAGGCCGACGCCCCCTCGCCCGCGGACGTCTCCACCGTGCGCAGCGGAGAGGGCGAACGCACCACGCTCCCGCCCGAGGAGACGGCCGTCGCGCTGCCGCCTCCCCTCGCCTCGCTCACGCGCACCGAACGCCCGCCGGCCCCCGATGCGAAGGCCGACGAGAGGAAGCCCGACGAGAAGCCCTCCGAGGTCGCGAAGGCCGACGAGAAGAAGCCCGACGAGAAGAAGTCCGAGCCCGCGAAGGCCGCGGAAAAGAAGCCCGACGAGAAGAAATCCGAGCCGCCGAAGGGCAGCGAGAAGAAGCCCGAGCTCACGGCCACCCGCAAGGAGGGCGCGACGCGCCGCGAGCACAAGGAGTCGCTCTCGACGCACCTCTCCGACGAGGCCCGCGCGTTCTTCTCCGACCAGGCGTACCAGGCCGCGTACAAGACCGACCACGACAGCTTCGAAGACCTCGTGCCCGCCCACGAGGAGCACGCCACCGACGCCGCACGCAGCCGCCGCTGGATGACCATCGCGGGCGGCGTGAGCCTCGCGATCATCGGCGTCGTGCTCTCGTTCACGGTGCTCCACAACCGCTTCGCCGTGCGCGAGACGGCGCTCGACACCACGAACCTCGCGTCGCGGTCCACCGAGCCCCTGCGCTCGCCCGACACGCAGCCCGCGCCGCCTCCTCCCGCCGCCGAGCCCGCGCCGACGCCCGCCCCCACGCCTGCCGCCGAGCCCGCGCCCGCGCCCACCGCCGACCGC
>CAMFHP010000247.1 GCA_945952225.1 uncultured Myxococcaceae bacterium | reverse complement strand
CTCGACATCGCTTCTCCTCCTATCGCGTGTCCAAGGGAACTGGGTGCAGATCAGCTGGTGCAGGTGCGCGCGCAGAAGCAGTTGCCCATCACGTCGCAGAGGTTGCAGTAGCCGACGCCACAGTTGCCGACGGCAGGGCATTGCGCGTACGGCGCGCAGGCGGGTCGCGTGCAGATGTACGGTCGCATGGGCACGCCAGACGCGCTCTGCATCGGCGTGCAAGCCCCGGTTCCGCAGTCGCTCGCTGCCTCGCAGCGGCACAGCGTCTGGCCTGCCACGAAGGGCGCGCACGCTCCGTACGAGAGGGGCGCGCCCGTGACGGGGTCCGTCAGGACGCGGCAGCATCGGTCGCCCACGCGCCCCGGGCAGTCCGAGTTGGTCGAACATCGGGCGGCACAAGACGCGACGCCGTTCTGGTCCCTCACGCACGCTTGCGCGGCACCGCAGCACACCGAGCCGCACACCTGATCCGCCGCGCAGCACGTGCCCCCAACGCAGGTCTGACCGCTCGCACACGCTCCGGTGGGGTTACTCGCGCTGCATGTCGATGGCCCAACGCACGAGCAAGGAGGCCACTCTCCGTGCTCGCAGAGCTGAATGCCTTCGCGGCCGTCTGCGCAGTTACAGCCGCGCACGTTTCCACTCTGGCAGTCACCGAGCCTGACGTCGGGGAAGTTCTGCGGATCCGGTGCGCCCCCTCCGCCACACGCCTCGATCGCCACGGCCAGGACCAGCCACGTCTTTGCCCGCTCCATCATCAATCGCCCTTCCGGTTGTTGCGAGACCCCGCTGCATCGCAGACCGACGTCGCGCTGCGCGGCGCACTCCAGGAGCTGTAGATCCTATTGTGCAAGCCAGCTTCGATTCACGTCTCGCGTGGTGCGGCGACGACCACCGGCGCGCGGAAAACGGACTCGCCCGCGTGGCTTCGCAGCGCTGGCAGAGCGGGTGTCGGCCAACGCGCGGAAGCTGCGAGAGGCGCGCGGATGGACTCAGGCCGAGGCGGCCTCACGTTGCGGGCTCGACGACCGCGCGTACCGTCAGGTCGAGAGTTCTCGTGCGAACCTCACCCTCGCGACACTCGCGCGCGTGGCGCGGGGCTTCGACGCCGATGTCGTCGCGCTGCTCGAGCCCGCTGAGCCGCTGCCGCGGCGTCGTCCGGGTCGGCCGCCGATGCCGCTGCCCGATGCGGAGTCAGTGCTCGACGGAGCGACCGAACGAGGGGCTGCTTCGCTGTTGATCGGCGTCGGGCACGAGCCGACCGGCGCGCGTGGGGCGGCAGGCGAAGAGGTCATTCTTGCGAGCGCACCTGACGAACTCATCCGCGCCCGCCGGGTGGCCCTCGCGTCGGAACTCGAGCGACTCGATGCGATGCTGGCTTCGCGTGGCGCGACGTCTGTGGTGCCCGACGCCAGCGAAGGATCGCGCGTCGTGCCCTCGCCTGTGACACTCCCGCCCGGTGGGTGGTCGGTGCTGCGCGACTTCGTGCTCGCGTTGCTCGCGGCGAACCCGCGCGGCCTGCTCGCTGGAGAGGTCGCGGAGGCAGCTCGCAGCGCGAAGTTCCGGCCGCGTGACAACGAGATTCACACCGTGCTGCACGGACTTGCGAGGCGTCGTGTGATCTCGCGGGAAGGGCGCGCGGGTAGCTTCGTGTATCGACTGCGACCCACTGTCACCGAGTGATCAGGCGTCATCTCGCGGCTGTCGTACTTGCGCCGGTGACGTTCCGACGGTCGGCCGCAGCGCGAGTCCGCGGTGGACGAGCGCTTGCGAGTTCGTCATCGTGGGTGCGTGCGAGACGCTGTTGATGTCCCGTGGCGCGCAGCGGGCAGCGCCGCACCGCGACGACGATCTTCCGCACGACTACGTCGCCGCACGGAATCGCAGGTGGCGCCGTTCGAACATCAGACGCACCGTTCCCGTCGGTCCGGAGCGGTTCTTCAGAACCATGAGTTCGGTCGGCACCTCATCCGGCGCTGGACCGCCTTGGCGCCCCTCGGCCGGGTGCAGGACCATCACGACGTCGGCGTGGGACTCGATTCCGCCGGAGCCTTTGAGGTCTTGGATGCGTGGGGAGCGCCTCTCTGCCTGGCTGGCGCGATTGAACTGCGACAGGAGGAGGACGGGCGCCGAGATCTCACGCGCGAGGACCTTCAACGCTCGGGTGTTCGCGTCGATGATCTCGTGGGGGCGTGCGTCTCGTGAGCTGGCTAGGGGTTCGAGGATCTGCAGGTAGTCCACCACCACGAGGCCCACACCTCCTCGCGCGCGGGCGACGAGCGCGGCGTTGCGGATGTCCGACACCGACGCGCTTCCCGTGTCGCAGATGCGGATCGGCAGTTCGGCGAGTGACTTCGCCGCCTGACCGAGCGACTGGATCTCATCGTGCGTGAGCTTGCCGGCGCGCAAGCGATCGAGAGGGACGCGCGCCTCGCTGCACTCGAAGCGCGTGAAGATGTCACTGCCGTTCATCTCTTGCGAGAGGAGCAGCACCTGGGCGCCACGCTTCGCCGCGTGGAGCAGGGCTTGGAGGGCGAAGGTCGTCTTGCCGCCCGCCTGGTCGGCGGCGACGACGACGAGCTCTCCCGGATGCAGTCCACCCCCGAGCAGGCCGGGCTGCTCATCGTCACCGTCGAGACCGGTGAGGCCAGTGGGGATCGCAGCTGTGCGGCCGTCCTGTGCATCGATCATCTGTTCCCAGGCGCGCTCCGCATGGTGTTGCATTGGCTTCCATGATCTGCACCCAGTTCCCTTGGACACGCGATAGGAGGAGAAGCGATGTCGAGGG
>CAMFHP010000246.1 GCA_945952225.1 uncultured Myxococcaceae bacterium | reverse complement strand
GTGGTGCCTCATGCGCGCCGCCCGGGGTTCCCGAGGGTCACCCCGGGCTGGTGTGTGCGGCCGCGTCGGAGTGGCCTCCGACGCTGCATCGCAATGCGCCCACCTCTGGGAACCCCGGCCACGCTGCGCCCGCTCCGCCATGCGCCCGCGTCGCCATGCGCGCCGCGTGATTGTGCCCGACGCGCGCCGCGTGGTTGCGCCCAACGCGCGCCGCCCGGGGTTCCCGTTGGTCACCCCGGGCTGGTGTGCGCGGTCGCGTCGGAGTGGCCTCCGACGCTGCATCGCAATGCGCCCAGTTCTGGGAGCGCCGGGCAGCGCCCCGTGCGATTCACACGGTAGCCCGGCGGTGACCGCAGGAAACCCCGGCCCGCTCCGCGACGCGCGCCCATCGGTTCCCGTTGGTCACCTCGGGCTACGGCAAGCGGTCGCGTCGAAGGGACGCCTCCGATGCTGCATCGTCAGGGCGTGGGCGGCGTGGGCGGCGTGGGCGGCGTGGGCGGCTGCTCTTCGTTGGCAGGCGCCGCGCGGGACGCACGACGCTCTTCGAGCTGGTCGAGGTAGGCGAAGAGCGCGCGGTCGATCTCGGCGAGCTTCTCCTCGCCGTCCTCCGCGTGCTCGTCGGCCAGCGCCGCACGGAAGCGGTTGAGCAGACCGACGGTGCTTCCACGCAGTCCGCCGACGGCGCTGCGGTCGGGGGCCACCACCTGCGCGCGCTTGCGGAGCAGCTCGTCGAGGGAGCGTCCCGCGTCGAGGAACGACGTCGCCCAGTCCCAGAGCGTCGCGCCGCCGGGCACACGCACGGCCTTGAGCGGACGTTCCATCTCACGCAGCGGCGCGGCGTTGCGCACCGCCGTGGCGGCCTCGTCGGCGTGCGTGCGTTGCAGGTCGCCGAGCGCGGGCACCAGCAGCGTGCGGGCGGCCTCCACCGTGGACTTCACCTCGGCAGGCACCGACGGCGACCGCTGCACGGCCTCGGCGAGGTACCAGATGGCAGCGCCGTGTCCGTCGTGTTCGAGGTCCGTGGCGGCGAGCTCCTCGGCGAAGGGCTCACCCGCGGAGCCCACACCAGGGATCGACTCGATCTCCGCGAGCTTCGTGCGAAGGCGTGGACCGTACGCAGACACGGAGTGCGCTGAGACCGACGGGAGGCGCGTCTTCGTGAGGTCGCGCAGTCCCAACAGCAGATCGTTCAGGGTCAGGGAGACGTACTTCATGAGCTCCACCGTACCGACGGCCCGCGATGGGGAGCAACGGCGCGCGGGCACCCCGGGGCGCAGGGTGTACGGGATGCGGATTTTCGGCGCCGAAGGCATCCCCGAGGTGGGTGGCAGCCGCGGTCGACCGCGCGAAGCGGGGACCCCGAGGTGGGTGGCAGCCGCGGTCGAGCGCACGAAGCGGGGACCCCGAGGTGGGTGGCAGCCGCGGTCGAGCGCGCGAAGGGGGGACCCCGAGGTGGGTGCCGGGCGCGGGCGGGCGCGGGGTGGGGCGGGCTCCGGGTGGTGCGCAGACGCGGTCGCGCGCGTCGGGCGGGGACCACGGGGAGGGGCGCGCGGGCGGACGGGCGGAGCTACGGCGCGGACGGGGGGAGCGCGAAGCGGGGAGACTGCGCGGTCATCGAGATTGCGCTCGACGACATCGACAACACCGAAGACTGCCACAGACATCGCAAACGCCCACGATTCACGTCCATCCGCAGCGGGACACACGACGTGGCGGTGACTTGCGACATCACCGCAGCGGCAAAGCGCAAACGTGGAGTGACATCGTCAGACACACGCAAATTGGCGCCGAAAGGCCGGTGGATGCGACGACGCCAACAGCCGTCGAGCGAATCAGGTGTGACAGCACCCGAGCGCACAACCATCGACGGTCACAGGAACCAAATGGGAAATGACTCTTCGTCCGTCCGGCGCCGCGCTCGGAGGTACTCGCGATCGGCGAGCAAGGCCAACAATTCGGTCGCGATCTCTCGCGAGCGACAGCACCGTCGTCGCAACGCCCGCCCCCCCGAGGTCTCGCCCTTCATCACTTCGGACCAGCGCCAGCATCTGCTCGCCCTGATCCGCACGATCGCCCACCTGCGCGCATCGGTGCACGGCGAGAGCTATCGCTCGACGCGCAAGCAGATCGAGAACGACGTGCGAGCAGATGCGCGGATGCACGGTTGGGCGAGCCTGGGCACGCTCGCGCAGGCGGACTACGCCGACGTGCTCCGCAATCTCGTCGTCCTTCTCCAGCGCGCCGAGAGCGCGTGCGCACGTGCTCGTCGCATCGGCCACATCGCGCGCCCCCGCCAGCTCTCGCTCCCGCTGCGCAGCCATCCTTGATCCACGCGCCGACGGCGTTGCCCTCGTGCGGTGACGCCATCGGCCGAGGCCGACGGCTACGCATTCAGCCAATCCCCACAAGCGGGCTTGCTGCTCACTCGATGCACCATGGAGCAGGACCCCATCGTGGGCCCTTTCGCTCCCATCGCCGTCGGCCTCGGCCGATGGCGTCATGCCGTCGCTCCACCTCTGGGAGCGCCGGGCAGCGCCCGGTGCGATTCACACGGTAGCCCGGCGGTGACCGCAGGGAACCCCGGCCACGCTGCGACGCACCCGCGCCGCCATGCGCGCCGCGTGATCGCGCCCATGCGCGCCGCCCACGCCGCCGTGCGCGCCGCGTGGTGGCGCCCGAGGCGCGCGGTGTAGGGATGTCCGAGGCGCGCGCTGTGGGGGGACCGAGGCGCATCGCGTGGTTGGGCCCGATGCGCGCCGCGTGGTGGCGCCCGATGCGCGCCGCGTGAT
>CAMFHP010000245.1 GCA_945952225.1 uncultured Myxococcaceae bacterium | reverse complement strand
CCCAGAAGCGAGCGAAGTGCGATGCAGCGTCGGAGGCACACTCCGACGCGACCGCACACACCAGCCCGGGGTGACCAACGGGAACCCCGGCGCAGCAGCTTCACGCAGCGTCGGAGGCACACTCCGACGCGACCGCACACACCAGCCCGACGGTGACCACCGGGAACCCCGGCGCAGCCCCGACGCGACCGCGCACACCAGCCCTGCGGGAACCCACGGGGCCGCGATGCGCGCATCGGCAGCGCTGCGTGGCGGGACTACGGTGCGTCGATGGGCGCGACGGCGAAGCGGATCCCATCGGGCGAGGTGCAGTCGAAGCGATCGGCGCCGACCTGCACCCGTTCGAGCCATGCGCTCGCGTGCACGGGGCGGCGAAGAAAGTTCCCTTCGAGGAACATCAGCGCCTTGAAGCGGTGCGGTCCGTTGGTGTCGGCGATGGCCGCAGGGTGACGCTGTGTGAGCACCGCATCGGGCGTCTGCCCGCGCGCCCACGCGCGCATCACGTCGACGGAGGTGAGCCCGTACGTGTCGATGAACGGAACGTCTGCGGCCACGTAGGCCACCGCGCCGATGTCACTCGACAGCACCGGACGCGTGCGGTCGGCGTGCGCCTCCAGCCATGCGCCCATGCGCTTGCGACACACCTGATGGCCCGCGTACCAGTGCGCGAAGTCGTAGAGGCGGTCGAAGGACTCCACCGCCGTCGAGCCCGCCCACAACACCGCGAGGAGCGCGGCGAGCGGCATCTGCTTCGCGAGTTCGGCCAGCGTGAACGCGCCGAGCATCACGAGAATCGGGACCAGATGTGCGGCGTAGCGGGTGAAGTGCGAGGTCGGTCCGCGCCACACCGACAGCGCGCTCACCCCCACGTAGAGCACCATCGCGAGCGACCGCACGTCGCGCGGAAGCAGCGTGAGCGCGCACAGCGCGAGCGCCACCATGGGAACGCCCAGCTGCTTCCACTCGTCGACCGCGAGCTGCGGGTTCGGCTGGTGCTCCGTCGTGATCTGTTTGAACAGGAACGAGTGCGGCAACGGCGATCCGTAGAGCACGAACTTCGCGCCGTAGTACGCCGCCGTCACCGCCGCGAGCACGGCGATCTGCTGGAGCACTGCGCGCCGTGCCTCCCGCGGTCCACGCGCGAGCGCATGGAGTTGCACCAGGCCCCACGTCGCCGCGACGAGTGCGCCCTCGACGCGCGTGAGCACGATCGCGCAGAGCAGCGCGAGCGAGAGGCGGTCGTCGATGCGAAGCAGAAGCGACCGCGCGACGAACGCCGTCACCAGCGCAGCGTAGAAGACCGTCTCCATGCCCGACGTGGCCCATCCCGAGACGAAGCCGTGCCATGACGCGAGAAACGCGCTGGCGAGCGCGACGGTCCAGCGCCCCGTGAGGCGCCATGCCGTGTGGTTCACCACCGCCGCGATCGTCGAGAGCGAGGCCACGCCGAGCACCGACGCCACCTGCTCCAGATCGTGGAAGCCCAGGCGATACGGCACCGCCAGCAGCACGGTGTAGAGGAACGACGAGGCCGCATCCGTCGCCTCGCCGGGGTTGAACACCAGCCCGCGCCCCCGCGCGAGGTTCACCGCGTAGCGATAGGTGATGTAGGCGTCATCGAACTGGTTGTTCCACGTCGGGGCGGTTCCGTAGCGACGCACAAGCGCCCACGCTGTGAGGGAGAACACGGTGAGCGCCGCGATCCACGGCGCTGCCCTCTCCAAGTGCACCCGTATGCGCTGGCCCGCGGTGTGAGTCTCGTCTCGTCTCGTCTCGTCTCGTCTCGTCTCGTCGACAGCCGTCGTGCTCATGCGGCCACGCTACTGAAATCCGGCGCGCACCGCGACATTTCCCCCTCCCCACGATGCGCACCCTGCGGATACGCTGCGCAATGACGTGCGCCCTCACCGCGCATGTCGGAACGGAGCTCAATCCCCCATGGCACAACCGAAGAAGAAGTCCCCGAAGGCCGACGCTGCGCCTGCGCCCGCACCGCCACCGGAGACGACGACCGTCGACGTCGGACTCGAAACGCTCGAAGCCACACCCGCCCGCCTGCTGGTCTTTCTCCGCGCCGTCGGAACCCGTCGAGAGATCAAGTCCATCCTCGCGCAGTACGGCTACGACGCCGAGGAGCACAACCGCGGATGGGCGCTGCTCCACGCGGTGAGCGGCTACGCGCCCCTCGACGACAGCGATCCCATCGACCGCGCGGTGTCCGACGCCATCGCGGCCCTCGACCAGCGCGATGAGCGCACGCACGCGCTCGTCGACGGATCGCTCAAGCACCGCGCTCCCTCGGTGCACCGCGCGCTGCTGGCGGGCCTCGCGCCGGGGCGCGGGGCGGCGTCGGTGCTGTACTTCCGTGTGCTCCTCGATCGGCTCACGCTGCTCGACGGGGGCAAGCTCGAAGGCGTCGACGACACCGAACGCACCGCCGCCCGCGAGGTGCTCAAGAAGCGGGGTATCACCGCGGCGTGGCGCACGGAACACGCCGAGCTCGTGAAGCGCGCCGAGTCGCTCTCGACGGAGCCCGATGCGACGGACGCGACGGAGACACCGGCGAACCGTGAGCCGCTGCTCCAGGCCCGCGCGTTCTTCGAGGAGTGGGCCCGCATCGCCCGCGCCGTCATCAAGCGCAAGGACCACCTCATCGCCCTCGGCTTCGCCTCGCGCGCCTCCACGCAGAAGCAGCCCGACGAGGGCGAGAAGAAGCCCCCGCAGGGCTGATCCCCGGCACGTTCCTGCCCCGACGCTCCCCTCACCCCCCGCAGAGTCCGCACACCCGACGCTTCCGACGCGCGCACGGAGCCTTCCGACGCCGCCGCGGAGGCTTCCGACGCGCAGACGGAGCGTCCGACGCCGCCGCAGAGGCTTCCGACGCGCAGACGGAGCTTTCGACGCCGCGACGAAGGGGGGTGCAGCTGTCTCTTATAC
>CAMFHP010000244.1 GCA_945952225.1 uncultured Myxococcaceae bacterium | reverse complement strand
GTCGCGTGCGGCACCGACATTCCCAACGTGTGCCCCGGCGGACCGTCGTGCGGCACGGGCACGATGTGTCCCGCGACGCAGGTGTGCGCGGGCGGACGCTGCGGCTGCGCCACGGGCCAGACCCTCTGCGGCTCGACGTGTGTGAACACCGCCACGAGCACCACGAACTGCGGACGCTGCGGCAACGTGTGTGCGACGGGCCAGAGCTGCGTGGCGGGCGCGTGCGTGTGCCCGACGGGACAGACCGTGTGCGGCGGACGCTGCGTCGCGACGGCCACCGATCGCACCAACTGCGGCGCGTGCGGCAACGTGTGTCCCACGGGCCAGAGCTGCATCGCGGGCACCTGCGGGTGCGCCACGGGCACGACCTACTGCGGCACGGCGTGTGTGAACCCGAGCACCGATCGCAACAACTGCGGACGCTGCGGCAACGTGTGTCCCGCGGCGCAGTCGTGCGTGGGCGGCATGTGCGCGTGCCCGGGCGGAACGACCTTCTGCTCCACCGCGTGCGTGAACACCAACAGCGACACGTCGAACTGCGGACGCTGCGGCAACGTGTGTCCCACGGGCCAGAGCTGCCTCGCGGGCGTCTGCGGCTGCGCCACGGGGAGCACCTACTGCGGCACCCGCTGCGTGAACACCGCGAGCGACGTCACCAACTGCGGACGCTGCGGCAACGTGTGTCCCACGGGCCAGTCGTGCCTCTCGGGCGTGTGCGGCTGCCTGCCGGGGAGCACCTACTGCGGCACGCGCTGCGTGAACACCGCGAGCGACGTAGCCAACTGCGGCGCGTGCGGAAACGCCTGCGCCAGCGGGCAATCGTGCGTGTCGGGCTCGTGCACGTGCCCCTCGGGCCAGACGCTCTGCGGCGGCCGTTGTGTGACCACGTCGAGCGACACCTCGAACTGCGGACGTTGCGGCACCGTGTGTCCCTCGGGGCAGAGCTGCATCCTCGGCGTGTGCGGCTGCCCGACGGGCACGAGCTACTGCGGCGGGCGCTGCCTCGCGACGGCGAGCGACACCTCGAACTGCGGCGCGTGCGGCGTCACCTGCCTCACGGGCCAGACCTGCTCCGCGGGGCGATGCGTGTGTCCCACGGGCTCGGCCCTCTGCGGAACGCGCTGCGTGGCGACCACGAGCGACAACAACAACTGCGGCGCGTGCGGCAACGTGTGCCCCACGGGCACCACGTGTGTGAGCGGCGCGTGCGCGTGTCCGGGCGGCACCACGTACTGCGGCTCGGCCTGCGTAAACACCGCCACCGACGCGACGAACTGCGGGTCGTGCGGCACGCGCTGCCCCTCGGGCACGACGTGCTCCGCGGGACGGTGCGTGTGCCCCACGGGCCAGACGCTCTGCGGCTCGACGTGTGTGAACCTCACGACCGACCGCGCGAACTGCGGCGCCTGCGGACGCGTGTGCAGCAGCTCGCAGACCTGCACCGCGGGCGCGTGCGTGTGCACCCTCACCTGCACGAGCGCGCCCTCGCCCGACGCCGTGGCGTGCGGAACCACCATTCCGAATCCGTGCGGTACGGGCGCGTCGTGCGGCACCGGGCGCATGTGCCCGTCGGGACAGGCCTGCAACGCGACGACGAACTCGTGTCAGTGCGTGCCGTCGTGCCCGGCCTCGGCGACGTGCAACCAGACCGACGGCTGCGGCGGGTATTGCCCCGGATCGTGTCCCACGGGCAGCACGTGCAGCCGGAGTTCGAACCCCGCGACGCCGAACCAGTACCAGTGCGCGCCCGCGTCGTGCCCCGGCGGATGCGCGTGCGGACAGATCTGCGTGTCGGGCACCTGCGTGGCCCTCTGCGCGCGCGGTGAGACGCTCTGCGGCTGCGGCGTGTGCTGCCGCACGGGCGAAACCTGCCTCGGCACCACCTGCGTGCCGCTGCCTCCCTGAACGTCACGCGGCGCGCGTCCGGCGCCTCCCCTCGCGGGGAGTGCGCCGGTCGCATCGCGCTCGCGATTCACACCGACAGTGCGTGCGAATGCGGTCAGGCCGCAGCGGGCGCGTCGGGCGGCGCGAAGGTGCCGACGGCGCGTCCGAACTCCTCCCAGAGCTCGGCGGCGCGGGCCGCGGGCGCGGTGGCCGTGAGGATCGACACGCGCGCCCCGAAGAACCAGTAGGCCTGAAACTGCACGATCCACCCGTCGTGGGCGGACTCGTAGGTGTGGCGCACGATCGCGGGGCCGGGCTCCGCATCGGTGATCGTGCCGTCGATGAGGCGCCAGTTGGGCGAGAACGTCGCGATCGCCTGGAGCTGCGTCTGCACGTACGCCGACGGCGTCGCCCCCGAAGGACGCTCGTCGCCCACCATCACCAGCGACGGACGCGCGCCCGCCGTCGGATCGGCCATCTGCGCGGGTGCGACCGCGGTGGCACCGAGGCCCTCCATCGTCGCCCACGCATCGGGCGCCTCGAAGCTTCCGCCGTCGGTCACGATGCGCGTCACGCGACCACCGTCTTCACCGCGGGTGCAGCGTCCATCGGAAGGCCACGGCGCACGAGGTACTCGCCCGACCAGAGCAGCGCTTCGAGGGTCTCGGCGAGCGCGGCGAGCGAGGCGCCATCGGGCTGCGCGGGCACGGTCAATCCGATCACCACACGCCCGTCGCAGAGGCCCACCGACGGCGGCTCTCCGACGTGAACGCGCACGCCCACGCTCCCCTCGCGGTAGGCGCGCAGCGCGGCGCGTCCGGTCTCCTCGCGCACCACACGCTCGAAGGCCGCCAGGGTGAACGCCACGAAGCGCGCCTCGCCCACGATCACCACGTCGTCGCGCCAGCGACACGCGAGCGATCCATCGGGCTGCTGCGTGGTCTGCGACGGTCCCGCCGGTCGCACGTCGCTCGACGCAGAGCCTGCCATTGCGCCGCGCGCGCCCCCTGCGCGGGCACCGCCACCGCCGCAAGCGCCGCGCTGTCGTCTCGCCCGGATCCGCCGCCTCCGCC
>CAMFHP010000243.1 GCA_945952225.1 uncultured Myxococcaceae bacterium | reverse complement strand
CGACCCGGCCACCGGGCGCGACGGTTCCCCACGTCGGCGTCGGCAGCGTCGAGACCGCCATCAGCGTCGCGAACGTGAGCACGCTCGCCGCGGCCCGTGACCTCGTCGCGCAGGGGTTCGCCCCCGCGGCGCTCAACTTCGCGTCGGCGCGCAACCCCGGCGGCGGCTTTCTCAACGGCGCCCGCGCCCAGGAGGAATCGCTCTGCCGCGCATCCTCCCTCTACGCGTGCCTCGTCGACGCGCCGATGTACGACGCGCACCGCGCGATCCGCGACCCCATGTACACGTCGTGGGTGCTCTACACGCCCGACGTGCCGGTGTTCCGCGACGATCACGGACCGCTGCTCGAACGCCCGTGGCGCTGCGCCTTCGTGACCTCGCCCGCGCCCAACGTGAAGGTGCTGATGGAGCGCACACCCGAGCGCGCGTCGGGGCTTCCTGCGGTCTACGACGAGCGCATCGCGCGGGTGCTCTCGGTGGCCGCGGGGCACGGACACGACGCCGTGGTGCTCGGCGCGTGGGGATGCGGCGCGTTCGGCGGCGATCCCGAGCTCGTGGCGGCGCGCTTCGAGGCGGCGCTGCGGGGCGCGTTCCGTGGTGTGTTTCGCGCGGTGGTCTTCGCGGTGCTCGACACGTCGTCGTCGCAGCGCACGATCGGTCCCTTCGCGCGGCGGTTCTAGCTCTCGACGCGGGGCGCGCGGGTGAGGGCGCCGAGCGAGGCGACGAGCAACACGAGGCCCGCCACGCCGGGCACCACCGCGCCCATCGGCGACTGCGTGGCCGACGCAGGCAGGAGCGCCGGTAGCACCATCCCCGTGACATTGAACACCACGTGCGCGAGGGCCGCGGTGCGCACCGTGCCCGTGCGCAGGCTCACGGCGCCGAAGTAGAGCGCGGGCACGAACGCGAACGCATGGTCGAAGAGGGCCATCGCCGCGAAGGCCGAGAGCGCCGCCGCGAGCACCGCCGCGACGCGCGGACCCCAGCGCTGCGTGAGGCGCGTGAGCACGAGCCCGCGCACGAGAAGCTCCTCGGCCACGGGCGTCGCCACGCCCACGAGCACCATCGCCGACACGCGCACGTCGAGCGACGCGTGGCACACCACGTCGGAGATCGACCACGGCGCGCAGAGGCCGTGCACCCCCGCGGCGAGCGAGAGCGCCGTGAGCATCAACCCCAGGCCCACGGCGCCCAGCGAGGCGACGACACCCCACGCGGTCCAGCCCGGCGGAGCCTCGGCGCGCAGCGCACCTTCGAGGTGCTCGGGCGAGCGGATGCCCGCCACGAGGGCCACGAGCGCCGAGGCGTACGCGAGCGAGAGGTGACCCGTGAGCAGCCCCACGGGATCGCGCGCGAAGGCGTGGGCGAAGGCGAGCTTCTCGGCGTCGGTGGGCGCGCGGCCGAGGGCCTCCGCGGCGCGGGTGTAGAAGCGCCAGAGGTGCAGCGCCGTGAGGAGGGCCGCGAGCGCGTGCGCCGTCCCCCACGCGACGATCACCGGCGCCACGGGATGCACCGGGCCCCGCGACTGTTGCAGCGGTTGAAACGACCGCGTCGTCACGGGAACCGCGTGGAGCTCAGGGATGGCGTCGTCGTCCATGGTGCGCGCCTCCGTGGCGTCGGTGGCGCCCGCGCGGCGCGTCGTCGGGCGCGTCGGGGGCGGCGGTGTCGGGGGCGGCGGGCGAAGGCGCTGCGGGCGAAGGGGCCGTGACCGTCGGCGCTGCGGGCGCGTCGGGCGAGGCCCACGGATGCGCGGCGAGGTCGGCGAGGGGCACCGTGCGGGCGGCCCATCGCGCGAGCCAGGCGCGGGCCCAACAGGGCTCTCCATCTGGAGAGCCGTCGAACATCGGCGCGAGCTGGAACCAGTCGCTCGCCTCGGCGAAGCGTCCGGCCGAGGCCGCACGGATGCCCATGAAATACGACACCTGCGCGCGGCGGTGCGACGTGTCGGCGGCGGCGCGGAGCGACTCCCAGGGGACCTCTCCGATCAGAGAGCGTCCGAGGGTGGCGTCGGCGCCGGCGGTGCCCTGGTAGTGGGCGCGCACCTCGGCGCGGTGCGGGTCTGCGGGGCCTGCGACGAGCGAGGCGGCCGCACGCAGCAGCCACACGCGCTCGGCGGCGGCGACGGTGCCCGTGGGTTCGGCGACGTTCCAGAGCACCTCGTGGGCGTCGAGGGGGTAGGCCGCGTCGGCGAGGGAGGCGCGCTGCGGTGCGGGCACGCGGTCGATGAGCCACGCGCGGGCGGCCGCTTCGTCGCCGAGCGCGCGGCGGTACACGTAGCCCTGCACGGCGGCGAGCATGCGCATCGCGGGGGTTCCCGCGTCGAAGCGCGGCGCGAGCAGATCCCAGGTGAGCACCGCGAAGCCCGGCCGCCCCGCGCGAAGCAGCGCCGCAGGAATCGCCGCGAGCACGTGCGGATCGACGTTGAGCTGCGCGAGCGGCGTGAACGCGCGGGTCACCTGCTCGGCGCTCGCGGCGGCGTGCACGCGCACGAAGCACGCGGCGAGCAGCGTCTGCCACACGTCGTCGGTGAGGCGCGCGTCCTGGCCGAGCGCGGCGGCGGCGGCGTCGGGCTGGGCGCGCGTCCAGAGCACCTCGGCGACGAGCGCGGCGGCGTCGGGCGTGCCGTAGCGCGTGCGGAGCGCCCGTGCGAGCTGCTCGGCGTTGTCGTACTGCCCCATCGCGAGCAGCGCGCGCGCACCCTCGGCCAGCGAGTCGTCGACGAGGGTCTGCTGATCGGCCTCCACCGCGCGCCACGCATCGGCCGCGCGACCCGACGCGCGCAGCACGGCCGCGAGGCGGGCGCGGGCGCGCATGGGCACGGCGCCGGGGAGCGCGCTGTGCGTGCGGATCCACGCGGTGAGCGGTGCTTCGACGTCGGCGACGGCGCGGCGGTCGAGGCGCCAGCGGGTCCATCCGTCGAGGGGCGCCCACGCCTCGGGAAGGTCTCGCCGCAGCGCGCGCCACGCGTCTTCGAGCGCGTCGTCGGCGACGAGGCCCGCGGCGTCGGATAGCGCGCGGCTGCGCGTGTCGGCCGTGCGCGCGTGGACGCGGGCGAAGGCCAGGAGC
>CAMFHP010000242.1 GCA_945952225.1 uncultured Myxococcaceae bacterium | reverse complement strand
TCTACACGTAAGGAGTCGTCGGCAGCGTCAGATGTGTATAAGAGACAGGCCCGAGAGCGCGAGGGCCTCGCCGCCGAAGAGCATGCCGAAGTGCGAGACCGCCGACGTGCCCACCTGGGTGAAGCGGTTGTTCACGAAGGCGAAGAGGGTCACGTCGCTCTCGTTCACGGCGTTGCGACCGTCGCCGGAGCCGCCGAGGGTCCAGCGGCCGAAGACCCACTGGTTGTCGACGCGCGCGGCGGAGAAGCAGTCGGAGGGATTGCCGTCGAGGGCCGAGGGCGCGCTGTTGAGCTGCCACGCGTTGTTCACCCACGCGGCCACCACACACTTGTACTCGTCGGCCACGCCCGCCTCGGCGCGGAGCGTTTCGAGCATCACGATCGGGGTGTTCGTGCGGTCCGCCGGGAGCTCCCAGCGCGCGACGATGCGCTCGCCCGCAGGGATCGACGCGTCGACCGCGGGACGGGCGCCGTTCTGCTGCGCCGAGGCCGTGACAGAGAGCGAGAGGGCGGCGGCGAAGGTCGCGAGCGCCGCGCGAGAGCGGGTGTTCATGGCGCGCGAGGGAAGCACCGCACTCCCCGTGGATCAAGGCCCCAAAGAACGTCGTGCGCTTCGTGGTTCCATCGCCCCGCGGGGCGCCTCTACGCTCGCGCCGAGATGGCTCCCCTCCCCCGTGCGGCCCGCGATGGCCGCGTGCCCGACGCCCCCGTGCGCGCATCGCAACGCGCATGAGCCCCTTCACCCTCGCCAGCCTCGGCGCGCTCTCGCTCGTGGTGCTCCTCGCGCACCGCCGCGGAGGCCGCCGCCTCTCCACGCTCGTGGGCGTGTTCTTCGGCGTGCAGGTGGCCATCGCGTCGGGCGTCGCCGCGCTCGTGCCCATGCCCTTCACCGCGGCGCTCTACTACGGCCAGGCGGCGCTCTACCTCCACGCGGTCACGCTCTTTCGCGCGCGCATGCCCTCGCTGCCCTGGCGACTCTTCGTGTCGTGGCCCGCGTCGGTGTACTTCGCGGGAACGCTCCTCGCGTGGCCCTGGGCGCTCGTGGGTGTGTTCGCCCACGTGGGCGCGACGGTGTGGATCCCCTTCGCGCTCGCGGCCCTCGGCGCGCTCGAATCGTTCGTCACGCGCATGGAGCACGTGCACGTTCCCCTCGGCGACGCGCCCGTCGACGCGCTCCAGCGGGTGAAGGCCTCGGCGCATCGCGTGGAGCGCCCACTCCGCATCGTGCAGATCACCGATCCGCACCTCGGGTCGTTCATGTCGGAGCGGCGCCTTCGAACGCTCTGCGAGCGCGCCGTCGCGCAGTCACCGGACCTCATCGTGCTCACGGGCGACCTGCTCACCATCGAGTCGAACCACGCGGGCGATGCGCTCGCGCGCGCCCTCTCACCCCTGCGGGCCCTCGAAGGACGAACCTTCGCGTGCATGGGCAACCACGACCACGAGGTGCCCGACGTGGTGGCCGCGGCGCTCCGCGATGCGCGCGTGAAGCTCCTCGTCGACGAGATGGCGACGGCGCAGACCCCGTGGGGCGCGGTGGAGATCGTCGGCTACGACTTCGTGTTCCGCGCGCGGGAGGAGCACCTCGCGGCGGTCACCGCGCGTCACCCGCGAACGCCCGGCGTGGTGCGCATCGGGCTGCTCCACGACCCCGGCGCGTTCCGTCATCTGCCCGCGGGCGCCGCGGATCTCGTGTTGTCGGGGCACACGCACGGCGGCCAGGTGGGCCTCGTGCGCCTGGGGCTTCCGCACACCTTCGTGAGCATGGTGTCGCCCATTCCCGATCACGGGCTGTGGGGCCTCGGGTCGATGCGCCTCTACGTGCACCGCGGCACGGGGCACTACGGGTTCCCGGTGCGTGTGGGCGTGCCCGCGGAGGAGAGCGTGCTGCACGTGCATCCGCGCGCGTGATCGCACGGCGCGTCGGGTGTGGAGTTCACCGCGTCGGATGCGGTAAGGGTGCACTCGCGTGAGCGACGCGCGGATGCAGTTCAGCGTCACGAAGGCTTCCGGGCGACTGCGTCCGGGGCAGACGGTGGAGTGCGACGCGGGCGCGACGCTCGACGGCGGCCCGCTCCTCGGGCGCATGCTCACGGGTGTTCCCGGGCCGCTGAAGTACTACGCGCGCTTTCTGCCCGTGGCCCGCGTGCACGCCGAGGGTGTGGTGCGCGCGCTCTCGGTGCTGGGCCATCCCAACGTGATCGGCCCCATCGGTGTGGGCGGCGTCGACGGCGATGTGTTCATCGTGCAGGAGATGCCCGAGGGAGAGTCCCTCGACCGATGGATCCAGCGCGGTCGCGCGACGGGCGAGCGCATGAAGCTCCGCGAGGTCGAGCAGGTGCTCCGTCACGCGGCGACGGCGCTGCGACACGCGCATCAGGCGCAGATCCGTCACGGCGCCGTGGGTGCCGGTCAGGTGCGCGTCGCACGTCAGGCCTCGGGCGATCTCCACGTGCAGGTGGTGGACTTCGGGCTCCTCCCGCTGCTCGCCACGCACGCGGCGAGCGTGTCGCTCCACGAGTGGCACCAGCTCGCGCCCGAGCAGGCCGCGAACCCCGCGAACGCCACCGTCGCGTCGGACCTCTTCGCCCTCGGCGTGCTCCTCGTCGAGATGCTCACGGGCCACGCGTACGTGCCGCCCGCGGGCAAGACGCCGTGGCGCGAGCTCGCCGTGTCGCGTCCGCCCGACGTGTGCGCGACGGTCTCGCGCGAGCGCCCCGAGACGCCCGACGCCGTGCTCGACCTCGTGGCCACGCTCCTGCGCGCGAAGCCCGAAGACCGCACCCCCGCCACCGCGATGGACCTCGCGCGCATCCTCCCGCGCCTCTCGTGGGAGCCGCGCGCCGAGCCCGAAGTGCGCGAGTCGCCGCAACGCGCAGCCCGCCATGATCCCGCGCCCACGGTGACCCCCACCGCCTCCGATCGACCGGGCACCATGGCCCCGTCGCGGAGCTTCGTGGTCTCCGCTGCGAGCTTCACGCGCCCTGCATCCGCGCAGCCCTCCCCTGCACCCGTGCAGCCCGCCCCTGCACCTGTGCAGCCCGCCCCTGCACCCGTGCAGCCTCCGGTGCTGTCTCTTATACACATCTGACGCTGCCGACGACTCCTTACGTGTAG
>CAMFHP010000241.1 GCA_945952225.1 uncultured Myxococcaceae bacterium | reverse complement strand
AGCGTCAGATGTGTATAAGAGACAGCGCATCGACCGCGAGCACGCCGCCGAGCACCATGGCCTGGTCGCCCGGCGCGCAGCCCTTCGCAGGCGGCCCCGCGCCCTTTCCGCCCGCGGGTCCGACGCCGATGCCCGCGTCGCACTCGCAGCCCCCCGCGGCGCCCTTCACGCCCTTCGCGCCGCCGCCCGTCGCCCATCCCTACGCGCCGCAGCAGGCCTACGCGCAGCAGCCGCTCTATGGGGCCGCGCCCGCGGCGTACGGTGCCGCCGCGCCCTGGTCCGCGCAGCCCGCCACGCCCGCACCGAAGAGTCGCGCGGGGCTCTACGTCGGGCTCGCCGCGCTCGCGATCGTGACGCTGTCGGGCGCCGGTGTGGCCGCGTGGTTCCTGACGGAGCCCGCCCCCTGCGCGGCGAACCATCACCGCAGCGGCGGGCACTGCTGCGCGAACGGCGCCGAGTGGGACAGCGCCCGCAACGCGTGTGTCTGTCAGAACCTCGCGCTGTGCGGCACGCCGCAGACGGTGGCGACCCCCGCGATCCCGACGACGATCCCGACGATGCCGACGCCGACGATGCCCACCACGCCGGGCGATCCGAGCGCGCCGCAGATGACGCCGCTGCCCTCGCCCGCGCCGTCGCCGCGTCCCACGCCGGTGCCTTCGCCCACGCCCACTCCCTCGCCCGCGATCCACGCGTGCGATGGCGTGTGGAGCGGCTCGCTCAGCGAGAACACCGGCGCGCGCGGATCGATGACGCTCATGGTCCGCAGCACCGCGGGCACCTGCGCGCGATGGACGGAGCGCTGGCAGTCCGGCGCCTTCTGCGCGTACCAGCTCACGAACTGCACCGTGCGCGACGGACGCATCGAGGGCGTGGGGCGCACGTACTCACGCAACTGCTCGGGCCCCGTGAACGCGACGATCGAGTGCTCGCGCACCGGCGCGACCTTCCGCGAGGTGGTGGGCCAGGTCGTCGACACGGGTCGCCTCGCGAGGCCCTGAAGCCCTCCGCGCATCGAGCCTTGTGCGCCGCTTCGAAGGGAAGTACCCCGAAGCGATGGCGACCTCGCACTCCCGTTCCCTGTGGCTCCCGCTCGTGTGCGCGCTGCTGCCCGCCGCGTGCTCCGACTCGTCGAGCGGCACCACCGCCGATGCCGCATCCGCCGACGTCGCGCGCGACAACGCATCCGTCGATGCGCCCGCACCCCTCGACGTGCCCCTCGACCAGCCCGCGCCCCTCGACGTGTCGACCGACACCCGCGATGCGGGCACGGCCTCCGATGCGAGCGATGCCTCC
The DNA here is from genome assembly GCA_945952225.1 of uncultured Myxococcaceae bacterium. Taxonomy (GTDB): domain Bacteria; phylum Myxococcota_A; class Polyangia; order Polyangiales; genus CAISKJ01. The sequence goes on along the minus strand of CAMFHP010000241.1, from coordinate 2,009 downwards.
GATGCGAGCGATGCCTCCGATGCGAGCGACGTGAGCGACGCCTCCGATGCGGGCGATGCCGCCGACGTGAGCGACGCGAGCGATGCCTCCGATGCGCCTCCGCCGTGCGCGACGGGGCAGGCCCGCTGCGGTGGAACGTGCGTCGACGTGCAGTCCGATGTGATGCGCTGCGGAGGCTGCGACGTGGTGTGTCCGACGCGCGCCAACGCCACGACGACCTGCACCGCGGGAACGTGCGGAAGCACCTGCAACACGGGCTTCGGCGACTGCGACGGCAACGCGAGCAACGGCTGCGAGTCGCCCCTCGACACGGCCTCGAACTGCGGCCGCTGTGGCACCGCCTGCGCCGCGGGAACGATGTGCTCTGCGGGAACCTGCGCGAGCGTGTGCGCCGCGGGCACCACCTACTGCGCGGGCGCATGCGTGAACCTCGCGACGAGCCCCACGAACTGCGGCGAGTGTTCGACGGTGTGCGCGACGCCGACCAACGCGCTCCCCGTCTGCACGGCCGGCGTGTGCGGAAGCGTCTGCACCGTGGGCTTCGGCAACTGCGACGGCAGCGCGCTCAACGGCTGCGAGACCACGCTCGCCACCTCGCTCGCCCACTGCGGACGCTGCGGCAACGCGTGCACCGCGGGCGCCCACGCGACGGCCACCTGCGCCGCGGGCGCGTGCGGTCTGACGTGCGACGCGGGCTTCGCCGACTGCGATGGCAACGCGGCGAACGGGTGTGAGTCCGACCTCGCGAGCGCCGCCTCATGCGGACGCTGCGGAAGCACCTGCGCCGCCGGTCAGGTGTGCCGCGCGGGCGCCTGCGCGACGCCCCGCCACGCGAGCTTCGTGTACGCACCCGGCGCGGGCACCGTGCACGTGTATTCGCCGACGACCAACAACGTGCGCCTCTCGCTCGACACGGGCGCCGCGACGCTCACCTCGCTCACCACGCTCGCGCTCACGGCCGACGGCGTGCGCAGCGCGGCGGTTCCTCGCGAGGGCGTGCTGCGCGCCGAGGGCGACGGACCGTTCATCGCGTGGGTGCACGACGGCGCGTCGGGCGACAAGGTGACCTTCGCGGGCGACGTGAACGACCTGCTCCGCGGCACCGACCTCTACACCTGGGCGGGGAGCAACGTGACGGTGTTCACCACGTCGACGGCGCCCACGATGGTGCGCGTGCAGCGCCTCTCGGAGACCGGCGGCGCGGCCGTCGACCTCGGCACCTGGGCGCCCGGCGCAGACCAGCAGCGGACCTTCGCGGCGGGCGGCGTCTCGGGCGTGTACCGCATCACGGCGACGGGCGCGCCGGTGACCGCGTCGGGGCAGCTCCTCACCGAGACGTACAACCACTTCGCGTACGTGCCCGCCGACGATGGAACGCTCTCGGGCACGTCGTTCCGCTACGCCGAACCCGCGGGCGCACCGGGCATCCGACGCATGATGGTGCAGTCCTTCGCGCTTCCCCTCGACGTGACCTTCCGCGTGGGGAGCACCACGGTCACGCGCCGCCTCGACGCGGGCGCCACGGTCACCTCGGTGGACTTTCCCGCCGACACGCTCGTGCAGGCGAGCACCTCGGGCGCCGCGCTCGCGTGGATCGAAGCCGACCCCAACAACGGATGCGACGGCACGCTCCTCGATGCCGAACTGGTCCCCTCGGTGCGCGGCAGCACCTACGACACCGAGTGGGTGTTCCGCACGAACCTCGCAGTGTCGGGCTGCTACACCACGCGCCGCGCCGACGTCGACGTGATCGCGTATGCGAACAACACCGTCGTCGAGCTCTACGCCGCGGGCGCGACCGCTCCCGCCGCGCGCGAGACCATCCAGCGCGGGCAGCGGCTCCGCGTGCTCACCGACGCCGAGCCCAACCGCTACGTGCGCCTCGTGACCTCGCAGCCCGCGCGCGTGGAGATGTCGCACGACAGCTTCCAGTTTGTGGTGCGCGCGCCCTCGATCACCACCTACGAATGACGTACCGATTTCTCGATCAGCCTTCTCCGTAGGCTGTT
>CAMFHP010000240.1 GCA_945952225.1 uncultured Myxococcaceae bacterium | reverse complement strand
TCCCGCGGCGGTCTCGTGTCGCGCGCCAGTGGCGCGCCGGTGCCCTCCGCGCGCCCCAGGAGCCCCGCCAGTGACCGGAGAGGGCGCGGCGCGCCTCCTGCCGCTCCCCGCGCGCCGCAGGGCGCGCCGGTGCCCTCCGCGCGCCACGGGCGCGCCTCCTGCTGGCCCTCCCCTCCCCGCACCCCTTCCCACCCGCGCTCGCTCGCTCGCGTCGTGACAGAGAATGTCCGTTGACAGGAAATGTCACGCGACACAGGTTCGCCCGCGGAGGTTCCTGATGCTGGTTGCGGTGGTGGCGGGCGCGCTCGGCGCGTTGGCGGTGGTGGCGGTCGTGTGGGCGTTCGCCGCGTGGGCGATGTGGCGCGCGCTCGTGGCGCGGTGCGCCCTCGACCAATCGTGGTCGTTCCTCTTCGACGGGGCCGTGTCGACGGCCTACGGGCGGCGGTGGCCGGTGTTCGTCGGTGGCTCGGCGGTGCTGTGGGTTCTGCTCACAGGGCTTCCGCCGTGGTCGGGCTCCTCTGTGCGCGGCGAGGTCGTGGCGTGAGCCCGCGACTCCTCGTGCCCGTCGTGCTCGGGCTCCTCGTGGTGGTGCTGCTCGTGCTGGCCGTTCAGGCGTGGCACGTCTTCCGTGAGCTCGTCGACGTGATGCGCGTCGGGCGCGTCCGCGCGGCGCTCGTGGCCGTCGTCGGCGTGGCCGTGGCCCTGGTGCCGTGGGCCTGGGTCACGGTGCGGCTCTACTTCGCGGGACGCATCACGGTCCCTCCGTGGCGTCTCTCGCTCGGGGCGCTGCGCGGCGAGGTGCTCCGCGCGTGGCTCTCGCGGCGGGCGTCTTGCGCAGACGCGACGGCGGCGCGTGCGGCGGGCCTCGCGGGCGAGGTGCTCACGTGACGCCGGTGCGTTCCTTCTGCCCCTCGGACCCGTCGCACGTGCTCGCGCAGCGCGCGCCGGGCCCGGCCTCGGGCCGGTGCACGCTCGTCGACACGGGCGGAGGCACCGCGCTCGTGTGCGTGACCCTCGCCGTGCCCCTGCGCCAGAGCCGCGCGTGGCAGCGCTGGTGCGCGGACATTCTCGCGGTCACGGAGGCGTGCGACGAGGGGCGCGAGCATGGCGGAGACGTGCTCCGCCTCATGCTGGTGTTGCCCGTGTGCGAGGCCGTCGAGCCGTCGCCCGCGCGGGCCCTCGTGCCCGTGCTCGACACGCGCGGGGCGGTCGTGTGGCGCGTGCACGGCGCCGACGGGGAGCCGCTGCTCTCGATCCACGGCGCCGACCCCCGCGAGGCGTGGCCCTCGCTGGCCTCCTCGGCTGCCCCGCCGCTCGCGGCCTGACCCTCCCTTCGCTGACCGCTGTCCGCTGCGCGCGGGGCGTGGATCGCTGGCGTGGTCGCTGGCGTGATTCGCTGCGCGCGCCGGTGACAGGCAATGTCACAATGGTTAAATTGTGCTCCATGGCCGGTCGCATGGCGTTGGGGGTGGATGGCTCCGTTGTGTCGGAGGCTTATGCGGTCTCGCAGGATGCGGACCCGGTCGAGGTGCAGCGCGCGGAGCAGCGGCGCACGCGTCTGGATTGCACCGGCACTGTGTGGGCGACCTATGCGCACTCGGACGGCCGCGGCACCTGCCACGGGCAGACGTTCCCCCAGGGCGCGCCCGACATCAGCGATTGCACGGTGCGCGTCGAGTACGAAACACCAAGCGGGTGGGTGACGCACAAGGGCCGTCTGATCCCCGAAGAAATCAGCGAAGAGCGTCTCTTGGCCTTCGGTGGAGGGCGCCGTTATCGCTGTTCCCTGCGCCACGCGGGGATGACGATCAAGGGCAGCTCGCTTCTCTTCGACCTGACCTCCCGCGGCGACGCACACCCGATCGACGACGGCACCGCGAGCGCCGAAGCGACCGCGCCCGCGCCCGCCGCGGCGGTGCCCGCACCGGCCGAAGCCTCGACGCTCGTGACCCTCGGGCAGTCGCCCGTGGCGGCGCTGCTCGGATCGGTGATCGCCTCGACCAGCGATCCGACCGCGAAGCTCTGCTTCGCGCTGTTGATCGAGCGCGCCGACGCCGCAGAGAAGCGGCGCAAAGAAGAGCAGGACGCCGCGGAGAAGCGGCGGACGGAGGACCTGGCACGCGCCTCGGCCACGACCAAACTGATGGTTGAGCACCTCTCGAACGCGTTTCAGGCGGGCGCCGTCGCGCGTCCCGAGGTGGACGCGCTGCGCGCGCAGCTCCACGCGAAAGAGATCGCGGAGGCGCGCGCCGCCGCGGCGTCGAGCAATGCCCCGCCGCCGCTCGACCCGGTTAAGGCCCACGCAATCGAGGTGGGCGGACGCGTGTTCTCTGCCGTGCTCGCTCACGGCGTGGAAAAGCTCGTAGAGAAGGTGCCAGCGGAGGCAGCCACGGCGCTCGTCACGGGCGCTGCGCAGGCGGCGCAGGCGGCGGCGTGATCTTCTTCCGCGACGAGAGCCCCGAAGAGCGGGCCGCGACCGCGCAGCGCGTGGCCGTCGAGGGCGCGCACGATCCCCTCGTGCGGATGCTCGCACGGAGCTGCTGGTCGCAGGCATCGCGCCGCGCCGACGCACGTGCGGGCTATCCCGTGGGCGTCGCGTTTCTCGACGCTGCGCAAGAGGCCACGCAGCGCTGCGGTTATGTGCCTGACCCGCCCGGGTTCGATGTGCTGCGCACGCCCGCGGAGACGATTGCGGGGGGCGGTGACTGTGAGGACCTCTCGTCGCTCTTCGTGGCCCTCGTGGTCGCGGGGCACGCGCGGTGGGCGCTGCCGCTCGGGGCCTGTGTCGTGTGGGTGCGCCAGCCGGGCGCGCCGCAAGACCACGTGTCCGCGTGGGCCTGGCGTGAGGCGACGCGCGGCGCCGGTGAGCTCCTCGCGTCGGTGATGGACCGTGGCGCACCGCTGCCCGCGGGCGCCGAATGGGTCGAAACCTCAATTGCTGCACGTCGGGGTGAAGACCCCTGGCGCGCGCTCGAACGGATCGGGGGTCAACATGATCGGATCGAAGGTCGCAGGGCGTAACGTGTGCGGGGGCTCGTGTGGTGTGCCGCGGCTGCGGCTCGTGGCGTCGGGTGGCGCGCGTGTGCCGCCGCGTCTCGTGGCCGTGGATGCGCTGCCCGCGCACTCGCTGGGCGCGCGTTACGTGCTGCACATGAGCTCGGGCGCGGCCGTCGTCTCGCGCGTCTTCGACACGATCGAAGAGGCAGCGGGCGAGCTCTCGGAGGCCCTCGCGCGCGGCGCCGAGGGCGTGGCGCGCTGCGAGGTGCTCCGCGTGCCGCGCGCCCCCTCCGCGGTGAACTGATGGGCG
>CAMFHP010000239.1 GCA_945952225.1 uncultured Myxococcaceae bacterium | reverse complement strand
CGGTGAATGAATTCACCGGCAGCAAGGGGAAAGTCCCTTGCGGGACTCGCGCTTCGTTCACCGGAAGCTCACGGGGTCCATTCGCTCGATCGCTCCCGCTGCTCCGCACGCAGGACCGTGCGCACGATCGGAAACACACCCGAGCAACGTGCCGCGAAGGCGACGCAGGATTGCGAGTCCCGTCAGGGACTTTCCCCTTGCTGCCGGTGAATTCATTCACCGGGAGCTCGCGAGCCCACTCGCTCGATCGCTCCCGCTGCTCCGCACGCGGGACCGTGAGCACGATCGGAAACACACCCGCGCAACGTGCCGCGAAGGCGACACAGGATCGCGAGTCCCGTCAGGAACTCGCGCTTCGCTCACTGGAAGCTCACGGGCCCACTCGCTCGATCGCTCCCTCTGCTCCGCACGCGGGACCGTGAGCACGATCGGAAACGCCCCCGAGCGTCTCCGCGACACGGGCGAGCAGGCGAGCCGCGTGCTCACGTCGAGCACGCCGCCGGAATACGCGACACGTATTCGTGAATACGCGACACGTATTCGCCCGCCCTCACGAACGCCCTATTTCACAGCGGTTTCACGCAACGAGGCGAGCACCGCGTCGGTGTGCTCTCCGAGGCGCGGCGGCGCGAGGCGGTACACCACGGGCGTGCGCGAGAAGCGCAGCGGACACGCCACCGTGGGCACCGTCTCTCCGCTCGCACGGGTGAGGGTCTTCGCGAGGCCGCGGGCCTGCACCTCGGGCGCGGCGAACACCTGCGCCAGATCGCGGATCACCCCGCACGGAACACCCCGCGGTTCGAGCCGCGCGACGAGATCCTCCGCGCGATGCCGCGCCGTGAGCGCGCCCAGCAGGGGAACGAGCACATCACGGTGGGCCACGCGCGCGGCGTTGGTGGCGTAGCGCGGATCGTCGGCGAGGCCCGCGTCGCCGAGCACGCCCACGAGCGCACGAAACTGTCGGTCGTTGCCCACGGCGAGCACGACGCGCCCGTCGGCCGCGGGAAAGTCTTCGTACGGCACGATGCTCGGATGCGCGTTGCCGAGGCGCTTCGGCGCGTGACCCGTCACGAGGCACGCGAGGCTCTGGTTCGCGAGCGCGGCGACCTGCGCGTCGAAGAGGGCCACGTCGAGGTGCTGCCCGCGCCCCGAGCGGTTGCGCTCGATCAGCGCGGCGAGAATGGCGTTCGAAGCGTAGAGCCCGGTGATCACGTCGACGAGCGCGACGCCGACCTTCAGCGGCCCCGCGCCGGGCTCGCCGTCGGCGCGTCCCGTGAGGCTCATGAGCCCGCCCGTGGCTTGAATGAGAAGGTCGTAGCCCGCGCGTCCCGCGGCCGGTCCCTCCTGCCCGAAGCCCGTGATGGAGCAGTAGACCAGCGCGGGGTTCAGCGCCGCGAGCGAGGCGTAGTCGAGGCCATAGGCCGCGAGGCCGCCGACCTTGAAGTTCTCGACGAGCACGTCGGCCTTCGCGGCGAGCGCGCGGATCACCGCCTGCCCTTCGGTGCTCGCAAGATCGACGGCCACCGAGCGCTTGTTGCGGTTCGCCGACGCGAAGTACGAGCTCTCGCGCAGCGCGCCCTCGCGCTCGGGGAGCCACGGCGGTCCCCACGCGCGCGTGTCGTCGCCGGTGTCGGGGCGCTCGACCTTGATCACCGTGGCGCCGAGGTCGGCGAGGAGCTGCGTCGCCCACGGTCCCGCGAGTACGCGCGAGAGGTCGAGCACGGTGAGTCCGTCGAGGGGCGGTGCGTCGGTCATGGCGCGCGGAGCATCGCGCCAGAGGCCCGCGGCGGTGGAGCGCAAAGGTCGCGCGTCGCGGCGCTTCGAAGGGGTGTCAGCGCTCGTAGGCGCAGCGCACGCCCATGCGGCTCGAACGGAGCTCCGGGCGGCTCGCGGTGCGGTCCGCCGCGCGAAGATCGCCGTGGCTGCCGTAGTACCCGCCCCCGCGCAGCACCCGCTGCGGAAGGGTCATCGGCGGCGGATCGAGACGCACGAACGCCGTGAGCACCTCGTCGCGGTAGTAGCCCCACCAGTCGAGCACCCACTCGGCCGCGCCGCCGGCCATGTCTTCGTGGCCCCAGCGCGCCGCGCCCGCGCGGTGACGGCCCGCACGCGGCAGCAGGTCGTCGGGCCCGTGGCATCGGTCGAGCGGAGACACGCGCTCGCAGGTCGGAGGCTCCGAGCCCCAGGTGTACGTGCGGTTCTCGTCACCGCCCGAGGCCGCGTACTCCCACTCGGCCTCCGTGGGCAGGCGGCCGCCGTCCCAGGCGCAGAACGCGAAGGCCGTGTACCAGTCGAGGCACACGATGGGGCGCTCCTCGTTCGGGCCCGGCGTGTCGGTCCACGTCGCCTCGCCGTCGCAGCGGAGCGCCGCCGTGAGGGCCGCGCGGTGGTGCGGAATGCTCGCGTTCCACTCGGACTTCCACCCCGACGCCATGATCGTGGGGTTGGCGCCCACGGCGTCGCAGACGGGCTGGCCCGTCCACGCGTCGACGAAGGCGCGAAAGCGCGACACCGTCACTTCGAAGCGGTCGAGTCGCACGCTGCGCACGGGCACGTCGTGCTCGGGGAGTTCTTCGGGGTTGGGCACCGCGAACGCATCGCTCCCGCTCACCGAACGCCCCATGCGGCACGTGCCCGCGGGCAGCTCGATCGACGCGCAGCACGACACGCGGTCCCCCTCGGCGCCGCACATCGGCGCGGACGCGCACGAGCGGTGGTCCTTCTCCGCGTCCGACGCGCCGTCGACCACGTCACGCGCCACGGCCCCGTCGGAACGCGCGCCGCCATCGACGACCTCGAGGCGCGTGCACTGTTCGATGTCCACCACCACCGGCGGCGTCGACGCCTCGCTGCCGCAGCCGACGAGCCACTGCGCGGCGAGGCCGACGAACACACACCGCGACGGCAGACGGGCGCGAGAGACGCGCGGGGCACGGGTCGAGACGTTCATCCTGGGCTTCGGGGCGTCGCCTCGCACACCCCAGAACTGGAGTCGTGCATGGCACTTCGCGGAGCTTGAGAGACCACAACTCGCGCGCCGGTCTCAATGTGGATTCGTCGTCGCGTCCGTGGAGAGATTCCCCTGCGCTGCGCACAACGGTGTCACCACGGAACCACCATCCAACAAAGGCTTTCATTGAGCACACGGGGCGGTCTGACTCATTCCAGACAATTGCCCACGACCGCGCGCGTGCGGCGCTCGGAACGCAGCGACCTGTGCGCCGCGGATCAGCGCGAAACCTCGTAGGCGCAGCGCACACCGAAGCGCGCATCGCGGGTGGTGACGCAGGGCGGGCGCACCTAATTCCCTTCGTTTTCAGGCAATCCGCGCGTGAGGG
>CAMFHP010000238.1 GCA_945952225.1 uncultured Myxococcaceae bacterium | reverse complement strand
CCCGTGGCCTTCGCCCCCACGGCCGAAGACCGCGCCGCGTGGCAGCACGCGACGACGATCCTCGACTACAACGCCCGCGCGAACTTCGGCGGCGGCGCGCTGCGTACGGGCTTCACCCCCGACCCGTGGCCCTTCCCGCTCACCGCGGGCGGCGGACGCAACCCCATCGAGGTGTCGAGCCTCAACATCAAGGACGCCGTCTCGGGTGAGCCCTGCTCGCGCTCGAGCGTCACGCGCCGTCCCGACTTCCACTTCACCTTCGCCGCGGGCACCACGTTCCCGCTGCTGCGCTTCTACGTGGTCACCGAGAACGGCGCCGACGCGACGCTGCTCATCAACGGCCCGAACACCGAGTGGCGCTGCAACGACGACCACCACCACGAGGGCTGGGAGAACGGCCTCATGCCCGTGATCGACTTCCACAACCCCCCGGCGGGCCGCTACGACATCTGGGTGGGCACGTACACGGGCACGAGCAACAACCGCGCGCGCCTCTTCGTGACCGAGCTCGATTCGAACCACCCGTGACCCGCGCCGCGCCCCGCGCGCGGAGCCCACGATGACGACGGGGAGCGCGATCCGAACGATCCGCTCCCCGTTGCCTTTTCGAAGTGCCGAGAAGTGCTGCGACGCGGTGGAGCGCTACAGCGCCCGCTCGTACACGCGGTACCGCTTGTAGACCTTCGCGCCCATGTTCGCGATGCCCGAGTTGATGGGCGAGGCGTCCTCGCGGGTCCATCCGAGCTCGCCCCACTGGTAGCCCTTCGCCACGCCGCGCGTCGCGACCTCGGCGTACATCGCGACCGAGAGGGGCATGTAGCGCCGCACGTTGCGAAGCTCCTGACGGATGCCCAGCAGCATGAGCCGCGCGGTCTTCGGGCCCTTCACCTTGAGGCGCCACAGAAGCTTGGCCCACCCGAACGGAAAGAGCGCGCCGTCGAGGTCGGCGATGCACTCGTTGAGGTTCGGCAGCAGGATGCACATGCCCACCGGGCGCCCTTCGAGCTCTGCGATGAACGCGAGGTCGGGGTCGATGACCAGCGACATGTCTTCGGCCATCTTCTCGACCTCATCGGGGAGCGCCGGCACGAAGGCCCACTGGCCCGCCCAGGCGTCGTTGTAGATGTCGAGAATGATCGCGAGCTCTTCTTTGAGCTTCTTCGGATTCACCGAGCGGAGCTTGAGCTCGGGCGCGTCGACCTTGAGGTTCTCGCGGGCCCGCAGCGCGCGCTTGGGCAGCTCGCCGACGTCGTAGCGCCACGCGAGCACGTCCTTCTCCTTGGTGAGCCCCGAGGCCACGGCGACGCGGTCCTGCCACGCGCGCGAGTGGGCCATCATGATCATGGGCGGAGAGTCGAAGCCCTCGACGAGCACGCCGACCTCTTCGTTGGGATAGAGCGAGAACGGACCGCTCATGCGCTTCATCCCCCGCGCCTTGAGCCACTGCGCGGCGTGGTCGATGAGCGCGCGCCCCACGGCGTCGTCGTCGATCGTGTCGAAGAAGCCGAAGAAGCCCGTGTCGTTCTTCCAGAGCCGCAGGTACTCCTGATCGATGGAGGCCGTGCAGCGGCCCACGAGCTGGCCGTCCTTCCACGCGGTGAGGTACACGGCCTCGGCGCGCTTGAAGAAGGGGTTCTTCTTCGGGTCGAGGCGCTGCTTGATGTCGAAGTCGAGGGGCGCGATCCACTGCGAATCGCCTGCGAACACCACGCGGCCCGCGCGGAGAAAATCGCCGACGTCGCCGCCCGGCGCGTGCTCTTTGATCGTGATCGTCATGGGAGGGGCCGCGAGACTATCGAGAACGCCCCCGCGCGCAATGGCGATCACTCATCGCGCCCCTTGGGCTTGCTCTCGTCGCGCGGCACCGCGGGCGCCGCCGGGACCGTCGGGAGCGTGTCGACCACGTGCGCCTCGGGGCTCGACGACGCGGCCTCGGAGCGCGCCTCGACGGCCCACCACGCGACCCCTGCGGCCACCATCAACAGCGCGAGCGCGGCGCCCGCCACGGCCCATCGACGACGCGACGGCGCGGGCGGCGTGAGCATCGGCGCGAGGGGCGGCGCGGCCATCGCGATCGTGGGCGCGGGACGCATCGAGGGCGCGGGCGGCGCGGATGGTGCGGGTGCAGGCGAGGGCGAGGGCGAGGGGGCGACGACGGTGGGCGCGATCGACGAGCGCGCGGTGAAGGCCACGCCGGACGGCGCGATGGCCGCGAGGGCGTCGGTGAGCTCGCGCGCGTGGGCGAAGCGCTTGCGGGGATCGCGCGTCACGCAGCGAGAGAACACCGCGTCGAAGCCCTGCGGAAGAAGGTGCAGCACGCCGAGCATGTCGGCCCGCTGGCTCGCAGGAACGAGCGCCTCGCTCACGAGCTCGGAGTAGAGCCATCCGAGGTTGAGCTCGTGCTCGTTCGCGCTGAGCCAATAGAAGCGCCCGGTGAACATGCGGAAGCACACGAGCCCGAAGGCCCACACGTCGGCCGCGGGGGTGATCTCGGCGTCCTCGTTCTGCTCCGGGGCCATCCAGAGGGGCGTGCCGATGGCGCTCGTTCGGTTCTTCGAACGGTCGACGGGGTTGAGCATCTTCGCGATGCCGAAATCCAGCACCTTCACCGTGAACGGCGCGTCGCTGCGGGCCTGCGTCGTGAGGAACACGTTCTCGGGTTTGAGGTCGCGGTGCACCACACCCTTGTCGTGGGCGGCCGTGAGCGCGCGACAGAGCTGGGCGAGCACGCGCCACGCGTCGTCGTGCGAGAGGCCCTGCCGCGGCAGGTGCTTCGCGATGCGCGCCGCGAGCGTCTCGCCCTGGAGAAGCTCCATCGCGAGCCATGGAATCTGGGAGGCTTCATCCACCCCCGCGCGAAACACCTCCACGATGTGCTCGCTGCCGATCCACGCGCCGACGCGGGCCTCCTGCGCAAAGCGGCGACGGAGCTTCATGTCCGCCACCTGGCTCGGGTGCATGAGCTTCAAGGCCACGCGCCGCGGTGTGCCGTCGATCTGCTCGGCCTCGTACACGGCCCCCATGCCCCCCTGGGCGAGCACGCGCACGATGCGAAAGTCCGAGGCGAAGAGCGTCCCCGGCGCGAGGTGTTGTACAGACTCCATCGGGCGGCGATGGTACGTGCTCGCGCCGCGCGAGGGCCACACGACAGTGCGCGTGCGCGCGGCGCGGGGCCGTGTGTCGACGGCGTGCCACAGGCGGCATTTCTCTCGCCCGCGGATGCGCCCTGGGGATATCTAGTGAGACGTGACGCACGACGCGGCCGACGAGCAGAACGTCTTGCGCGCACGGCTCCGCGCGCTTGCCGACCTCACCTGCGCGTTCGCCGAGGGAGTTGCCT
>CAMFHP010000237.1 GCA_945952225.1 uncultured Myxococcaceae bacterium | reverse complement strand
GCATCGACGGCGCTCGCATCGACGGCGCTCGCATCGACGGCGCTCGCATCGACGGTGCTCGCATCGACGGTGCTCGCATCGACGGCGCTCGCATCGGCGCGCGGTGCGTCGATGCTTGCGTCCGCGACACCGGAATCGACCACGCTCGCGTCGACGGACGACCCATCGGCGACGCGCACATCGACCATGCTCGCGTCGACGGATGACCCATCGGTGAGCGCGCCATCAGCGGTCGCGTCGTCGGACGAAGTGTCTGCCCGCGCCGCGTCGGTGGAGGGCATGTCATCGGTCGCGGTGCGATCGTCACCCGCGGTGTCGCGCGTCGCGCTGTCGACGCGCGCATCGTCGGCCGCGGCGTCGTCGGGAGGCGCGGCGGTCGGCGTGCATCCGAGTGCGAGGGCGCAGGCGAGCGCGAGTCCGGTCGTGGAGCGCATGAGGGCCGCGACCCTCACACACACGACGCAGGTGGCAAACTTCTCCGGCATCGCCGCGTGGCGGTGTCGCACGCCGTCGTCACCGCTGGGGCAGACGGTCGACGGTCGACGCGCGAAGAACCTCGGCACACGGCGCTCGTTCCATGCGGCACGCGCGGTGAACTGCGCGGCGACCATGACGTGTTCTGTTCGTGCCTCGCTCGTGGTCGTGACCCTCGGCGCCTTCGTGTCGGCCTGCGGAGGATCGGCGACGCCCGCGCCCGCCGACGCGGCCTCCGACGTGTCGACTTCTTCCGACGCATCGCCCTCGTCCGACGTGTCGACTTCTTCCGACGCATCGCCTTCCGCAGACACCTCGCCTCCGTCCGATGGGGCGACGTCTTCGGACGCATCGCCCACCACGGACGCGAGTGTTCCGCCCACGGATGGTGCGACCGCGCGGTGCACCGTCGACAACTCGGCGAGCGCGGTGGCGGCGCGCGGAGGCTTTCTCGAAGTGTGCGCCGATCCGGTGCGCGAGCCTCGCGCGGTGTGCGGCGATGGGAGCCCGTATCGCTTCAGCTACCGACCGGCGCCCGCGGGCACGAGCCGCGGGCTCATGGTGTTCTTTCAGGGCGGCGGCGCCTGCAACGACTACGTCACCTGCTGGGGCAACGACGGCGTCGGTGGAACGGGCCGTCGGGTGGTCACCATGACCAACAACCGCACGGGTCCGCAGGTCGATCCGACCACGCGCCGACCGCTCGGGATCATGGCCGCCGACGAGCCCACGAACCCCCTCGCCGCGTACGACGTGGTCTTCGGGAGCTACTGCACCGGCGACCTCGGACAGGGCTCGCGCGACGAGGTGCTCACGCGGCCCGCCGATGCGTCGCCCACGGCGCCCGCGATGATTCCCACGTACTTTCACGGCGGCGACAACGTGGCGGCGGTGCTGGCCTTCGCGCAGCGCACGTTCCCGTCGCCCGCGCGCGTGGTGGTCACGGGGTCGAGCGCGGGGGCGTACACGTCGCTCGCGGCGGTGATCCCGCTGGCGGCGATGTACCCCGCGACGACGCGCATCGTGTACCTCGGCGACGCGGGCGCGGGCGTTGGAATCCCCACCTTCGACGCGCAGTTCGACGCCGTGGTCACGCGCTTCGACGGCCACGACGGCGGACGTGTCGTGCGCTTCGCGGAGCTCACCTTCCAGGCCGATCGCACGCAGCGGGCGTTCACGACGGCGGCGTTCCGTGCGGCGGCGACCTTCCAGGCCGGGCTGCGCACGCTGCTCGAAGGGCGCGCGACGCGGCACCCGATGAACTTCCGGTACTTCGCGCCGCCCGGTGACTGCCACACCTCGCTGCCCAACGCGGCGCTCTTTCAGCAGTACGTGATGGCCGCCGATGGGAGCTTCGCGCCGGCCGTTCCCGCGGTGCGTCCGAACCCCGCGTTCACCCTCGACGGCGTGGGCATCGCCGCGTGGATCCGCGCGCTCGTCGAACCCGACGCCGCCATCGGCGCCGACGCGCGCAACCTCGCAGGGCCGTGGACCACGGTCTCCGAAGACTGCCCGCTCCCCAACGCGTCGGCGCTCTGATCGCGGCGTGGATCCTCCGTGCGCTTCAGCGCGCGGGGAGCACGTGCACCACCGAGTCGTCGTTGCCCATGCCCGCGGTCACGCCGCGCACGCCCACGATCGCCACGCGCGCGCCGTCGGGCGAGAGCGCGGCGGCCCAGAAGAAGTCCGACGCGCCGCCGAAGTCGTACACGCGGCGTCCCTGCGTTCCCCACGCGATGTCGGGCTGACCGTTGGCCGTGAGCACGGCGACCATGCCGTCGGCGTCGCTCTCGCTGCCCCTTCCTCCGCCCACGAGCATCACCCGTCCGTCGGGCAGCACCGCGAGGTCGCGCGCGTTGTCGGCGAAGCCCGCGCGGTCGAGGCGCGCCACGCCGCCGGTGCCGTAGGTGAGGTCGCGCGTTCCCGCTGCGGAGATGCGCAGCGAGAGCCAGTCGATGCTCTCGGTGGTGGCCGCGCGACCGTAGCCCGCGGTCACGAACGACGTTCCCTGAAGGCGCGCGGCGTAGGCCTCGGTGACCACGGCGAGCACGGTCTCGGTGTAGACCCCGCCGGTGCCGAAGGTGCTGTCGAGGCGCCCCGCCGACGTGAGCTTGAAGAGCACGGGCTTCACCACGCCGCCGTCGTTCATGTAGCCCGCCATCACGATGCTCCCATCGGCGAGCACGGTGGCGTTGCGCGGGCTCGCGCTGCGGTTGTTCACGTCGACGGAGGCGAGTCCGTTCGTGCCGAAGGTCGCATCGCGCGCGCCGTCGGCGGTGAGTCGCACCACGGCGAAGTCGGTGTCGTTGGCGCCGTCACGTCGGCGCGCGCCGCTCACCACGAGGCGGTCGTCGGCGTACGCGGTGAGGCCCCACGCGGCGTCGGCGACGTAGGAGGTTCCGTCGACGAGTCCGTCGCTGAGGTCGAGGGTCACGACGCCGTTCGTGCCGAAGCTCGTGTCGAGCGTGCCGTCGGTGTTGAAGCGCGCGAGGGCGAGGTCGCGGTCGCGCGCGTCGGCGGCGCCTGCGTGCTCCACGGTGGCCGACACGACCACGCGTCCCGAGCGCTGCACGACGATGCCGCGGGCCACCTCGCCGCCGGTGCCGACCGCGAGGTTGTGCGAGGCCACGCCCATCGTGCCCCACGCGGTGTCGGGCGTTCCGTCGGCGAAGAAGCGACGCACCTGCGTGCGCGCGTCGGCCGTGGTCTCGGTGCTGTCGGCGACGGAGCCTACGGCGTAGAAGAAGCGTCCGTCGGCGCTCCATGCGGTGCCGTAGAGACGGTCGTGGCCCGCGGTGGAGGTCGCAATCACCGAGGGCATCGCGGGGAACGCGCCGCCGTCGACGGGCGTGCTCGCGTCGGGCTGCGTGCT
>CAMFHP010000236.1 GCA_945952225.1 uncultured Myxococcaceae bacterium | reverse complement strand
GAGCTGCACGCCGTCCGCGACCGCCTCGGGGATCGAGTGCGAGACGCGCGCCCGCTCGCCTGCCTCGCGGGTCGCCGTCGAAGGAACCCACAAATGACCGCCGCTCATACATCCCACCCCTCGCGACGCGCTTCGCGTCGCGCGCTCGAAACGCGCTTTCTGTAGGCGGATCGCGGCTCCATGCGCCGCGCCTCCGCCGCTGCGAATGCGTCCCTCTGCATCGCGTCGAGCTCGCGGAGCACGCCCCGCGCGTCATCGACCGACGACACCTCACGACGCCCGCGCGCCGCCCGCGTGGCCGCAGCCACGAACGCGGGCTCGCGTCGCTCGTCTTCCCATGCGTCGCTCGCGAGGTCGCGGAGCTCTTCGAGGCCCCCGCCGCTCCACCGCGCGCACAGCGGTGTGGAGCCCTCGCGATGGGGCCATGGCAGGCCCGCGCACCGACACGTCGCGCGCCCCGCTTCGCCCTGCTGTCGGAGGCGCTCACGCACCACCGACCGGGCCACCGGCGTGACGAGCCCGAGCGGCGTGCGCACGAGCAGCGAGCCCTCACACTGGCGGCGCTGCGAGAC
Organism: uncultured Myxococcaceae bacterium; assembly: GCA_945952225.1. Taxonomy (GTDB): domain Bacteria; phylum Myxococcota_A; class Polyangia; order Polyangiales; genus CAISKJ01. The sequence continues at coordinate 2,881 of CAMFHP010000236.1, read as the reverse complement.
ACGACCGAACTGCAACAGCCCCGGCCCCGTGGGCGTCGCGCAGCCGACCACGCGCGAGGGCGCACGGTCGCCGCGCAAGATCACCTCGACGCCAAGCGCCGGATCATCGCAGGGGTAGGGAGTGCCAGGAGGCGAGACCTTCCACGCCGTCGGCACGCGCTTCGACGTGAACCCACAGGGACGGCAGAGAGGGGAGGGGCCGCAGCCCTCCGCCATGGCCTCGCGCATCGCGCGCGAGGAAGTGTTGACGTTCGCTTTCACGGCCCCCCACCCTCTGCGGCCGCGCCGCTTCGTCGATCACGCCGCGAGCGTCGAGCCGTTCGCGATCTTCCACGTGCTGCCGACACGCCAAGCGATCGTGCCGGTGCCCGCGCCCGAGCCCTCGCCGATGGCGCGGCCGTCGGTCGCGAACACGAGCGTCCCGGCAGGGAGCGCCGCGCCGACCGCCGCGCGCCCCAACGCCCACGTCTCCAGCTCCGCAACAGTGCCCGAGCGCGGAGCCGCACCGCCCGAGAAGGTCTGAAGGCGCGTCCACTCGTTGGCCTTCGCCAAGGAGCCGAGCTCACGCCAGACCTGGCCGTTGCCGATCACCAGGGAGCTCAGCGTCTTACCGACGATGAACAGCCCGCGCTCCGAAACCGAAACGCCGAGGTCGCCCATCGCGCAGACCGTGGCGGACGGGAGGTCCGCCGCGTCGTCGACGATGTGCACCGTGAACTTCTGCCCGCCGGCGCCGCGAATGGTTCTGGCTGCGATGTACGCCATCGCGACCTCAGTGCATCGACGCACTCGCGTGCGTCGGGAGCGAGGCGCGGCCGGTGATGATGCCCTCCTCCTGGAGCGCACCGAGCACGATGCGCGAGACCCCCGCGAGCACGCCGATCTGCTGCGTGTGCTTCTTCACGGTGCCCTCCACGCGCGACACGCGGCCCTCCACGCGCTGCACGCGGGCCGCGAGGCCCGAGCTCTGCGAGCGCTTGGCGGCGCTCTTCTTGGCGCTCTTCTTCGCCGTCTTCTTGGCGGCGCTCTTCTTCGCCGTCTCCTTCGCGCCGTTCCGCTCCGCCTTCGCGCGCTTGGCGGCTTCCATCTTCCGGTGCCACGCCTTACCCGATTCGCTCGCCATGACTCACACCCCTTCAGCGCAGGTCGATCAGACCGCGTGCGCTCAACACCTTGAGGATCGCGGCGGCGCCCACCTGGGCGCTGACCGCCGACGGGTCCCACACCCCGTCAGAGACGAATTTCCCGCGCGAATAAAGCGTGGTGAAGCTCCACAGATAAGGGCTCCACACGCCGCGGCGCCGCGTGCCCATGCCGTTGTAGCGTTCGAGCTGGTACAGCGTGCCGGGCACGCTCCAATCGCTCCACGCACGCCAGCGCGCGAGCGCTTCCCGCGCGCCCTCTTCCCACGCATACGCCTCGCCCTCGCCTGCCGCGGGCGGAGCCACAGGACGCCCCGCAGGGACGTGCACCGTGCGACCCGTGAGGGGATCGCCGTTGAGCAGGTGCCGCGAGAAGTCTCCGCGCGACCCGCCGCCCTCCAGCGCATGCAGGCACGCCACGACGTGCCAGGGCACGCCGAGCGGCGCGCCCGCGGTCTCGTACCGCTCACGCGAGCGGAGCAGCACATCACAGAGCCGCTCGACCGCCGCGAGGCGCTCCGGGCGAATCTGCGCGGCGTCCCACGCCGCGCGGTACTCGTCGCGCAGTCCCTCCAGCGTCTCCGCGCGGGACGGCGTTGACGGCAGCGCAGCGCCGCTCACGCGGGGCCACAGGGCCGCAGCCGTCAACGCCGTCCCGGCGAGGATGAAGAGGGGAGCGCGCGAGACCATCAGACCAGCGCCCCGGGTTCGACGAACCACGGCACGGCCGCGGCAGCGTCGGCCACGATGAAGCGCACCTCACAGCGGATCGTGCCCACGCCGTTGTGACGCGCCCACAGTTCGAAGGCGCTCGCGCGCCGGCCCGAGAGGTGAACGACGGAGCCGCACCCGTCCCACGAAGAGAGCTTCGCCAGCGGAAACGACGCCACGACTTCCGAGCGCTCCGGCCCGAAACGCGCGCGCACCTCGACCTCGACGAGCGTAGGGAACGGCGCTCCGGTCTCGCTGCGAAGGCCCTGGAGGTAGACCGAGACGGCACCCAGCGCGCCGCCGCTCCCGCACGGGGGAGCGACGAGCGCACAGGGCTGGAGGTCGGAACTCGACGCGATCCGCGCCGCGGTGACGCGCACCACAGGGCACCCGGGCACCGCGTAGCCGATCAAATCGTCAGTCCACATGAGCCCCTCCGCGCCGTCGTCAGGTCAGTTCATGCCGCGGGGCTGGATCTCCAGCGCCACGGTGATGGGCACCGACACGGCCCCGACCGCGGGCGTGCTGCGCGCCGCGAAGGCGAGCGCGCGCTCCACCGTGGCACGCACGAGGAAGGGCTTGCGGGTGCCGCTCTGCGGGGGGATGTCGATGCGCTCGCGGAGCAGCACCGGAAGCCCGGGCGTGGCGTGCGAGCCGGGGAAGGGCGCGGAGTGCCCGTGGTGCGACGAGAGCATCACCGGGCTTCCGAGCGAGAACACCGGCGCGGTATCGTTCGGGTCGACGACGGCGGCGATGCTCACGTTCTCCGAAAGCGCGAGGATCAGACCGTCCTGGTACGCCTCCAGGGTGTCGGACTCCGAGACGGTGAGCACTTCGCCCGAGGCGGAGAGCACCACCGGACGGCCGAAGAACACCGAGGCCGAGAGGACTTCGCAGTCCGCGAGGCCGGTCGCGTCGAGGACGTTGGTGTCCGCGTCGGTGAACTTCACCGAGCCCGGGAAGCCCGCGCCCTGGGCCTCACCGTTGACGCCCGCGTTGAACAGCTCGACCTTGGCGCCCTTCGCGAT
>CAMFHP010000235.1 GCA_945952225.1 uncultured Myxococcaceae bacterium | reverse complement strand
CACACACCCGCTCCTGACCGATCGCCATGTGTCGGCGGCGGTGGAGGCGGTGAATGAATTCACCGCCAGCGAGGGGAAAGCCCCTGACGGGGCTCGCACTTCTGTGTCGCCGTGGCGCGCGATTCGGCCGTGGATGCAGCGTGAGTCCGCATCGGCCCCTCCCCTCGCTGGCGGTCAGTTCATGCACCACCGCCGTGTGTGGTAGGTGCGTGGCCCGCGATGCGACGCACCACGATCTTCACCGCTGCGCTCCTTCTCGCGGGCTGCGGCGCGCGCACGGGGCTGCGCCTCGACGATGTTCCCGATGCGTCGGAGGTCGGCGATGCCGACGTGCTCGATGCGCCCGATGGGCCCGATGTGCCTCCGCCCGAGTGTCGCGCGGACCGTGACTGCGACGACCGCGTGCCCTGCACCCGTGATCGCTGCGACGTCGCCGCGGGGCGCTGCGTGCATGCGCCCGACGATGCCGTCTGCAACGACCGCGTCTACTGCAACGGCGTGGAACGATGCACCGCGACGGGGTGTGCGGCGGGGGCGCCGGTGGTGTGTTCCGATGGGGTCGAGTGCACCGTCGACGTGTGCGACGAGCGCATGCGGCGCTGCACGGCGACGCCCGATGACAACCGCTGCCCGATCAGCCATCGCTGCGATCCGGTGCGGGCGTGCATCGCGCGGGTGCTCGCCAACACGAGCACCGACCTCTTCGAAGTGGAGCTTCCGTCGGGGATGCTGCGCTCGCTCGGTCCGGTGGCGCCCTTCACCGACATCGCGCTCGCGCCCGATCGCACGCTCTACGCCGTGACCTCGCGCGGAGAGATGTGGCGCCTCGACGCCTCCACGCGGCAGGGCACCTACCTCTCGGCCACCGCGCAGCCCCTCACCGCCCTCGACGCCGCACCGGACGGAACCATCTACGCCGCAGGGCGCAGCGGACTCTTTCACGTCGAGCCGCGCACCGGGGCCATCGAGTTCGTGGCGCCCTTTCCTCCGGGGCTCGAAGCGAGCGGAGACCTCGCGGTCTACGAAGGACGGCTCCTCGCCTCGGCACGCGCCGACGCCTCGTCGCTCGACACGCTCGTGGAGTTCGATCCGGCGGCGGGAACGTCTCGCACGATCGGCTCCATCGGCTGGCGCTGCGTGTGGGCCCTCGCGGCCTTCGGCAACACGCTCTACGGACTCACCTGCGAAGGGCTCGTGCTGCGCATCGACGCCTCCACGGCCTCGGCCTCGGTGCTCTCGCGCGCGAACACCATGTTCTACGGCGCCACCGCGCGCTGACGAGACGCCTCCCCGCGGAGGTTCAGGGACACCACGGCGCCGGTGCGTCGAGGGGCGCGTCGGGCGTGGCGAAGCGGTGCGCGTGGAGCGTTCCCACGGCGGGGTCGTCGGCGCCGGTGGCGACGGTCACGTAGCCGTCGTCGTGGCGCGCGACGATGTGCGGCGTCGACGCGAAGGGGACGAGCGGGCCGTCGGGGCGTCCGTCGGCGCGGAGCGTGATCCACGCGGCCTGGTCGGGGCGCAGCAGGGCCCAGCGGTCGGGGGCGACGCGCAGCACGGTCCACGGGTCGGCGGTGGGCGGCGTGCGAAAGAGCGTGCGTCCCGAGGGGATCGCGTGCGTTGCCATGAAGACCGCGCGCTCGCCGCCATCCCACGTGACGTGCGAGGCCACCCAGGCCGTGCCGAGCACCGAGACGTTGGGCACGTCGCTCTCGGGTACGTCGATGCGCGTCTCGTTGCCGTTGCGCACGGGCACCACGGCGATCTGCTGCACGCCGGTCGGGCGGTAGACGACGAAGCGTCCGTCGTCGGTCACGACGTTCGGCTCGATGCCGTCGACGGGTGGAAGCCAGGTGGAGACGCAGGTGTCGTCGTCGACGGAGCACACCTCGGCGTGGTCGGACCCGCCGCGTGTGGTGAAGCGCGAAGGACCGACGCGCGTGACCGACACGTCGTGCTCGGGCGCGGGCGCGATCACGGGACCCACCGCGCGTGTGTCGAGCACGGTGGCCGTCGTGGCGCCGCGGTCCACACGCCAGCGCGCGCAGTCCGTCGAGGTGGCCGTGGTGCAGACGGAGACGTCGACGGCGCCGTCGTCGCGCACGTCGAGGGACCAGGAGCTTCCGCTGCGGAAGCGTCGCGGCACGCAGCGCTGTGCGGGCGCGTCGAAGGCCAGCGGTGCGGACACACGGTCGTTGACGCCGACACATCGCACGCCCGTGTCGGTGCGCACACACGGCGGACCGAAGCCCGGCACGAGCGCACGCGCCTCGGGGATCGTGGCGACGCGCGAGGCGGTGCGGGTGTTCCAACGCCAGAGGGTGTGCGTGGCGTCGAGGGCGTAGAAGCTCCACGACGTGCCGGGGTCTCCGACGGTGAGCGCCACGCGGCCGAGGGCGAGGTCGACGACGGGTGGAAGTCCCGCGGGTGCGTAGACCTCACCGGGTCCGCGCGGCGACCAGCAGCGCACGGCGCCGCCCTCGATGCGTGCACACGCGGTCGTGTCGGAGACGTGTAGCGCGAGGGCCCGCGTGACGCCTTCGGGCGCGATCCAGCGCGTGCTGTGGTCCGGGGGCATGAAGCGCTCCCAGCATCCGGGCGTGCCGTCGCGACGGATCGCGCACACGCCGTCGTGATCGGTGGGTGCGAGGGTGATGGAGACGGCATCGCGTCCGTCCGACGGGTCGGGAGGCATTCCGTCGAGGGAGCTGCGAAGGTGCGACTCCGCGTCGACCGCAGCGAGGAGCTCGGCGCCGAGCGCCACCGACACCGCGCCCGTGAGGAGCTCGGGGTCCCACGACTGCGCGGGGCTGCGGCTGAAGAGGCTCCACGCGCCGCTGCGGAGGCGCATCACCACGCCCGCGGGCGACGGGTGCAGCGACTCGACGGGGCCCTGCGTGTCGAGGGTGAAACGTCCGCCATCGGGGCGCGCGCATCGCACCACGTCGGAGGCGTCGAGGGCGCAGACGAGGTCGTTCCAGCGCACGGCCTGGCGGAAGGAGGCGGAGGGAGACGGCGCCGCGGGCGACGGGGCGTCGGCGCGTGCGACGGTGACCGGCGCGCGACGGGTGCAGGCCGTGACGAGGGCGAGCGCGACGAGGGCGCGACGGGAGGTGGAGACGCGAAGGGATGGAAGCATCGTGTGAGCGAACGATGCGCGAGGATTGCCCGCTCTGACAGCGCACAGGGGATTCGTGGCCGAGACGGGTGTGCTTGCGATCGTGCGGATGGGCCTGTGTGCGGAGCATGCGAACGGGCCGCGCGTGCTTCCGGTCCGTGAAGCGCGAGCAAGCGAGGTCCATCCGCACGATCTCGCCACCGCCAGAGCGCGAGCTCCCGGTGAATGAATTTACCCGCAGCGAGGGGAAAGTCCCTGTCGGGACTCGCGCTTGATTCCCCGTTGAAACACAGGCTCGCGCGCACGATCGCGACAACGAGCTGCGAAAGGGGACACACCATGGCGAGCCCCGTGCGGCGGGTGAATGAATTCACCCGCAGAGAGGGGAAAGTCCCTGACGGGACTCGCGATCCTGCGGCGCCTTCGCTGCCGGGACGGGTGTGGTTCCGATCGCGCGAACGGGCCCCGCGTGCTTCCGGTCCATGAAGCGCGAGCCCCGTGAGGGGCTTTCGCCT
>CAMFHP010000234.1 GCA_945952225.1 uncultured Myxococcaceae bacterium | reverse complement strand
CCATCGCGCAATGCAGCGTCGGAGGCGACTCCGACGCGACCGCACGCACCAGCCCGGGGTGACCACCGGGAACCCCGGCGCGGAACGGACACATCGCACGATGCAGCGTCGGAGAACCCCGGAGCGGAACGGACACATCGCGCGATGCAGCGTCGGAGGCGACTCCGACGCGACCGCACGCACCCGCCCATGGGTGACCCACGGGAACCCCGGCGCGGAACGGACACATCGCACAATGCAGCGTCGGAGGCGACTCCGGCGCGACCGCACGCACCAGCCCGGGGTGACCACCGGGAACCCGGCACGCAACGGGCACATCGCGCGTGGGGCGGGCGATTCGGCGCCGGGGTTCCCGTAGGTCACCACCGGGCTGTTGTGGGAATCGCACCGGGCGCTGCCCGGCGCTCCCAGAGGAGCGCGAAGCACGACGAGAGGGCGGCGGCGGCGAAGGATTCCGCGCCGTGGTCATGCGCGTCGGCGGCGTGATGGCGTGCGCACCCGTGCGGGGCGCGCGGCATGGTGAAGCGCCTCGCAGCGCCCCCTCACGAGAGCGATCCACGCACTGCCCTGGGCCCCGACGACCGCCGCCGTCACGGCGTTGTGCCGTGCGATGCGTGACCTCCACGCGGAGCGCGCGTTCCGCCGCTTCGCCGCCACGCTCGAAGGCCACGCGCTCGCGTTCCTCCGCAGCCGCGGGTGCCAGCGTCTCGCGCTCGCACACCGTCGCGAACGTCCCCCCACGCACATCGCCGTTGATCCCCGCGCGGAGGCCGTGGCAGCGTGCTCGCTGTTCATGCGTCGTACGGCTCTGGAGCCGCCGCACGACGCCACCGTGGGAGGGATCGCGCCGCCGTTGCATCACCGCGCTCGTCCGGGACACCGGAGCGCTCGTCCGGGACACCGGAATGCATTCTCCGGGACGCCGGAACGCTCGTCCGGGACACCGGAATGCATTCTCCGGGACACCGGAATGCGTCGTCCGGTACATGCGCGCGCAAGGTGACGGCCCCCACGCGATCCCCGCCACGCCCACGCTCCACATCGAGGAGACGCACCATGGCCACTGCGAAGAAGAAGACTGTGTCGGCGAAGAAGAAGACCGCGCCCGTCGCGAAGAAGAAGACCGTCACGAAGGCCGCCACACGCGCGAAGAAGACCTCTGCGGGCGTGAAGAAGAAGTCCGCTGCGCCACACGCGAAGAAGCTCTCGCCGATGGAGCTCGCCGCGGTGGTCTCCGACGCCGACCGCGCGCGCTGGATCGCCACGGCCGACACGCTCACCGGCGACGAGGTCGGGCTCGTCACGCCCATGTCCGTGCTGCTCGGAGAGGCCGTCGATGCGGTGCGCTTCCTCCGCTCGCGGTGGGAGCCCGAGGCGGGAGAGAAGGGCCTTCCGGGGCTCGTGAGCGCCGTGCGTCGTGACCTCACGCCGCAGCCCTTCGCCGCCGTGCCGACGCTCCATGCGGGAACGGCGGATGAGCTCCTGGCGCTCCACACGCTCACGCAGCAGGCGCAGACGCAGACGCTGCTCTCGGTGCAGCTCCCGGGCGGCGGCGTGCACCCGCGCGTCGAGGGCGGAACCACGCTCGCCAACCTCCGCAGCGCGCTGGAGAGCTTTCTCGACGACGGCGTCGAGACCGACGACGACGCGCGCCTCGCCGCGCTCCACAGCGCCCACGACACGGAACCGGGCACCGACGACGCCCTCGCCGCCGCGCTCATCGACTACGCCGCGCTCGCGTCGTCGCTGCGCCCCGCCCTCGACCACTACGGCGACTTCTCCCCCGACTGGATCACCCGCGCCAACGCGCTCGCCAACGAGCTCCGTGTGACCGCGCCGGCCGCGCCGCCGCAGCGGAAGAACAGCACCCTCCTCGCCACACGCAACGGACTCGCCACCCTGCTGCTCCGACGCATCCGTCTCGTGCGCGCGAAGGCCCGCTTCGTGTTTCGCGAGCACCCCGCGGTGCTCCGTGAGGTCACCAGCGCGTACGAGCGTCGCCGCTCCGCAGACCGCCGCCGCGCGAAGAAGGCCGCCGCGCCCGTGAAGGGCTGAGCGCCTACCGCCGCCGTCGCCGCGCGCGCAGCACCGCCCGCCGCAGCACCGCCCGCCGCAACTCCGCGCGACGCGCCGCGCCCGTCGCCCACGCCCTTCCCCCGCCGAGCCGCCGACCCGGACACGCCGTGTGCGCGCCGAGCACCTCGCCGTGTCCCATCACGTGCGCCGCGTCGATGTGGAAGCGCCGTTGCAGCGACGCCACCAGCTCGCGCAACGCGCGCTGCTGCGCCGCCGTGGGAGGGCGCTGTTCGAGGTCTCCCACCAGCGCGATGCCGATGGCCACCTCGTCGTAGGGAACGCCCCGCTCGGGCTCACACAACGCCGACGCCACGTGCGCGCCCGGAAGCTGTCGCCGCCATCGCACGCCGGGCTCCACCGCGCCGTCGCCGAGGCCCCGTCCGTTGCCGATGAGAAAGTGGTACGCGAGCCCGCGGTTCATGCCCCGACGGAGGTGTGCCGACTCGATGGAGGCGACCGTTCCGCCCGCGGTGGCCGTGTGGTGCAGCACGATGTAGCGCCAGCGTCGCGGCGCGGTGTGCGGCGCCACCGAGGCGATGGCGTGCGAGACCGTTCCCGAGGCGCGCGGCTGCGACCACGACGGAACTCCGAAGAGCACCATCGCCGCACAGAGCGCCACCCGCGAGAGCGTCGACACCATCGTGGCCGCGTGATCGCACCGCGGGCCGTGGGCGATCCAGTATTTGTCCGTCGACGGAGCCGTGCGCGAAGGGTGTCGTCAGTGGATTCCCGCGCCCGCGGCGCCGAAGGCCGCGATCACCACCGCGAGGTCGACGTCGACGACGAAGGTCTGCGCCGACACGCCCACACCATCGACGGTCACGTCGTAGCGGAAGCCCAGCGCCAGGTCGTAGAGGTACGCGGGCACGCCGAAGTTGAGCAGCGCGCCGAAGGCCGCGACGTTGCGCACCTCGCGTCCCTCGCCCACGTCGCGCACGCCGCCGTAGAGGCCCGCGCGAAAGCCTCCCCAGGGCCACGCGAAGAGGGGGTACGTCACCTGCGCGCCGAGCGTCGAGTGCGAGTGCGTCTCGCCGTCGAGGAGCACCTCGGCGAAGCCTCCGAGGCCGAGCCCGCGCCACCCGCGCGTGGGGTAGACCGCGAGCTCACCGCGGAAGCCCCACGAGAATCCGTTGACCCGCTCGCGTCCCCACGTCGACCCGAGCGGCATCGCGACGTGAATGCGCACGGGCCACACGTCGAAGCCCCGCTTCTCGCGCGGAGCGACGCTCGCATCGGTGGGCGCAGCGGCGTCTCCCGTGAGGGGAGAGGCGTCTCCAGAGAGCACCGCGGCGTCTCCCGTGAGCGATGAGGCGTCTGCGGGCGGTGCCGTGGTGTCTGCGGGGAGCGCCGTGGTGTTCGCGGGCGTGAGGGGCTGCGCGAGCGTCCATGCAGAGGAGGCGGTGAGGAGGGCCGTGGCCCATGCGGCCGCGACGTGCGGCGTGCGGCGTGTCATGGCGCCGCGGAGGATATCGGTCTGCGCGCGCGTGTCGACAGCCGTTGCCCCATCGCGCGGGTGTGTTTGCGATCGTGCGTGCGGGCGGCCGGTGAATGAATTCACCGGCAGAGAAGGGAAAGTCCCTCACGGGACTCGCGATCC
>CAMFHP010000233.1 GCA_945952225.1 uncultured Myxococcaceae bacterium | reverse complement strand
GCGGCGAAGGGCGCGGGCGCAGCGGGTGACGGCGCGGGCGGCGGAAGCGCGCGCAGCGAGGCCACGAAGGACGCCACATCGGACGGACGGTGCGCGGGGTCGCGGTGCATCGCAGCGCGCACGAGGGCGTCGAGGTCGACGGGCACCGCGGGGGCCAGCGCGCGCGCCGAGGGAGCGTCTTCGAGCAGCTTGCGCACGGCGACGGCCGCGCGTGTGGCGGTGGTTCCGTCGAAGGGGGTGACGCCGGTGAGCAGCTCCCAGAGGAGCGCCCCGAGGTTGTAGACCGTGGCGGCCTCGCTCGCGGGCGCGCCGTCGGCGAGGCGCTCGGGCGCGGTGTAGGCCGCGTGCGGATCGGGCGCGTCGGGCGCAGGCGTCGGTGCGGTGGCGTCGACGGAGAGCGTGAGGCGTACGCGGTCGCCATCGAACTCGATGTCGGCGGGCGAGAGCGTCGGCGCGGCGAGGCGACGGGCGGCGGCGAGCGCGTCGGCGAGGGATGTGATGTGCGCGAGTGCGACCGCGGGCGCGAGGCCTCCGGGGCGACGTTCGTCGGCGAGCGTGCGCGTGTCGGTGGCGTCGAGCGGCGAGGCGTCGTCGACGCAGAACGACAGGTCGTTGGAGAACGTGCGGGCGCACCGCGGGCAGCGCTTCATGGGAGCGGCACGCAGCGTAGCAGAGGCCCCCGCGGCGACGGGCGCCAACACGGGCACCCAACATCGCGCGCGCTGCGGTGTAGCATGCGCCCCCGATGCAGCCGTCCTTCGCTTCGTGCGCGCTCTCCCTCGCGCTGGTGCTGTCGTCGTCTGCGTGCCATCGCGCGCCGCCCGCGGGCCTCGCGCCGAGCGCCACGTACACGCAATCGAGCGGGTGGACGCCGCCCCCCGACGAGGCCCCGCGCTGGCAGCCCGTGCAGCGCGCCTCGACGCAGACGCTCGCGCCCGATCCCGCCCTCGCGCGCGTGGCCGGAGAGCTCGCGCAGCGCGTGGCGCGCGATCCCCAGTCGCGGTCGCCGTCGGTGCGGGTGATCCAGGCGGTGACCTGGCTCGCGGGCATCACCGATCCGCTGCCCGTGGTGCTCACGGTGAAGGCCTCGCGCGCGGCCGTCGACGGCGAGGTCGAGCGCGCGATGCGCGAGGTGCTCCAGGGCGAGACGCTCACGCACGTGGGCCTCGGACGCGCGCCCATCGAGGGCGGCGAGGTGGTGGTCGTGGCGGCGACGCGGCGGCGCGTGGAACTCGCCCCCGTGGCCCGCGCGGTGTCGGTCGGCGCGCGGGTGCAGTTGCAGGGACGGCTCGGCGAAGGGCTCCGCGCGCCGATGCTCGTGGTGACCCATCCCGACGGGCACACCGAAGAGCTCCCGCTGGGCGATGGGCCCACGTTCCTCGGGCAGTTTCCCGCGACGGCGCGGGGCGCGTGGCAGGTGGAGCTCAGCGCAGACTCCGATGCGGGGAGCACCGTCGTGGCGAACTTCCCGGTGTACGTCGACACGGAGATTCCCGCGACGCCCGAGGAGACCGCGACCCTCGAAGCCGAGGAGCCCGCGGCGGTCGAGACCTCGCTCCTCGCGTCGATCAACGAGGCCCGCACGCGCGCCCGCCTCGCGCCGCTGGAGGCCATGCCCGCGCTCGCCTCCGTGGCCCGCGCCCACGCGCAGGACATGGCCGACCACCGCTACGTCGCCCACAACTCGCAGTCGGGCGCGACGCCGGGACAGCGCCTCCGCGACGCGGGCCTGCTCAGCGGACTGTCGCTGGAGAACGTCGCGCGGGGCTACAGCGCGCGCGAGATCCACGAGGGGCTCATGGTGAGCCCGGGGCACCGCGCGAACATTCTCAACCCCGAGGTCACGCACGTGGGCATCGGCGTGGTGCGCGAGCCCGGTCCTTCGGGCGCGCTGCTCGTCACGCAGGACTTCATCACCGTCGCCCGCCGCGTCGACGCGCAGGCCGCCGCCACGGAGCTCCTCACGGTGATCAACCGCGGACGTTCGGCCCGCGGCGCACGTCCGTTGGAGCTTCGCCCTCAGCTCCAGGCCGCCGCCGCGCGGGCCGCGCAGGCCTATTTCTCCGACCCTTCACGCACGCAGGATCAGGCGCTCGCCGAGGCCACCACGGCGCTGCGGAGCGAGTCGCTGCTCTTCCGTCGCATCCAGCTCGTGGCCGCCTTCGGGCCGCGCTACCAGGACGCCGTGTCGATGCAGCCCCTCTTCGACACCGACACGACGGCCGTGGGCGTGGGCGTGGCGCAGGGCGATCGCCCGGGCTCGCCGCCCAACTCGGTGTTCGTGGTCTACGTGCTGGCGGTGCCGCGCTGACGGGCACCTCGGGATGCGCGACGGGGCTCGCGAGGAGCGCCGTCGCGCGTCGGACTCACACGCTCACAGACGGCGCTGGAGCTCGCCGCCCTGCGTGTCGGCCGCGGGGTTGCGGCGGTACGTGAACGCGCCGCGGAGCACGTAGCTCCGGCCCTGGCTCGTGAGGATCGAGATGTCGACGGGGTGTCCCTGGTCGGCCTCGCGGGCTTCGGGGGTCGTGAGCACGATGGTCTCGTCGTCGGCGATGCCCACGTTCGTGGCGGGCTTCGGCCCCACGCGGATCTCGAGGTTGCCCATCGAGCGGAACCCGGTGCCGAGGATGCGCACCTCTTCGCCGCCGCTCGGGCGCCCGGAGTTGGGCGCGAGGTCGCGGAAGAACACGCCCTCTTTCTTGCACCCGCCGCTCGCGAGCGACGAGGCGATCACCATGGCGACGGCGGCGTGACGGAGACCGAGACGCATCGAAGTACCTGCTCCTGCGAGACCCCGTTGCGCCCATGCGCACGGCGGCGCACGGAACCTATGACGCGGTCCGCGCGAGGGTCAATGGTGGAGTGCGGGAGGCTCAGCGCGCCGCGCACGCCCCCATCACGCAGCGCTCGCCCGACGCGCAGGGTCGGCCGCATCCGCCGCAGTGGTCGGGGTCCGTGAGGGGATCCACACAGCGCGTTCCGCACGCGAGGCGCGCGCCGCAGTCGCGCTCGCAGATGCCATCGAGGCAACGCTGGCCCGCGGCACACACGCGCCCGCACGCGCCGCAGTGGGCGAGGTCGCCGGAGAGGTCACGGCACACGCGATCGCAGCGCGACGCGGGCGCATCGCACGAGGGCGCGCATCGTCCGCGGGCGCACACCTCGTCGGGGGCGCATCGCACGCCGCATCCGCCGCACGCGTTCGGATCGTCGGCGAGGTCGCGGCAGGTCGTTCCGCAACGCGCGAGGGCGAGGCCGCAGTCGCCCACGCAGCGACCGTTGGCGCACACGTCGGACGCGGGGCACGCGAGGCCGCACGCGCCGCAGTGGCGCGGATCCGTCGCGAGGTCGAAGCACCCGTCGCCACATCGCGCGAGGCCCTCGCCGCATGCGCGCTCGCACACGCCCCGCGCGCACACCGCTCCCTCGCCACACGCGCGGCCGCACGCGCCGCAGTGTCGGCGATCTGTCGCGAGGTCGCGGCAGGTCTCTCCGCAGCGCGCGAGGTCGGGAGCGCAGTCGCGCGCGCACTCGCCGTTCGAGCAGCGGTCGCCCGGGAGGCACGCGCGGCCGCACGCGCCGCAGTTCGAAGGGTCGATGCGCAGGTCGCGACACCCGCCATCGCAGCGCGCGAGGTCGCCGCTGCACGACGCGCGACACGCGCCGCCGTCGCACACCTCGCCTGCGCCGCAACGACGTCCGCACGCGCCACAATGGAGCCCCGAGGTCGCGAGGTCGACGCACGCGCCGTCGCAGCGC
>CAMFHP010000232.1 GCA_945952225.1 uncultured Myxococcaceae bacterium | reverse complement strand
ACGCGAGCCCGCCCGCACAATCTCACCACCATCCGCACGCGAGCCCGCCCGCACAATCTCCCCACCACCCGTACGCGAGAGCGTTGGCACGATCGGAAACACACCCTGACGCTCCGTGAGGTAGAGCGGCAGAAAGGTCATCACGAAGCTGCCGAGACGGTTGAGGAGCTGGCCCGTCCAGAGCACCCAGAAGAGGCGCGGCAGGGCGAGGAGCGACGGGCGCAGCCGCGGGTCGTCGCGTGTGAGCGGCGTCACCACCGGACTACGGACACAGGCAGCGCGTGGGGCGGCCGCAGACGGGCGCGCGCACGCCGCACGAGAGCATCTGCACGCGGTCGTTGCAGACGTCGCCCGCGGAGCACTCGCGGATCGCCACCACACACAGCGGCGAGAGTCCCGCGTCGCGCGTGCCGGGGATCTCCGAGCTCCGCGCCTCGCAGCGCACGCCGCCTTCGTTCGAAGACCAGCGCGTGCCGTCGGGCGTCGGGTGCAGCGCCACCATGCCGGGCGGATCGGGCACCGTGGGGGCCGCGCCCGTGGGGCAGCGGCAGGTCACGCGCTCGCCGCACGCGTCGAAGTCCGCGCCGCACGCGACGGTGCGCTCGTCGGCGAGCGAGAGGCACAGCGTCTCTCCGCGCTCGTTGACGGTGCAGTGGTTGAGCTGAAGGGTGCAGCGGGGATGCGCGGGGTCCCATTCGTAGAGCATCGCCGTGCACGCGTTGGCGCCGGTGCCGTAGGGCCCGAAGGGAATGAGCTCGCGGTGCGGCGTGATCTCGCGCGGTCCGTGGGAGCGCGGCGGGGCGACGTCGTGGGCGACGGGCGACGCGGGCGTCGGGGGCGACGGGGCGCGGCGGCAGGCGGCGAGGATGAACACGGCGAGCGCGGCGAGGAGGGAGCGAGGCATCGGGCGGCGACGCTATCACCGACGAAGCGCTGCACGGTCGACGGGCGCATGGCGGTAGTCTCCGCGCGCCATGAGAACCGCCGTGTGGATGTGCTCGCTCCTCGCCCTCACCGCAGGGTGCCATCTGCGACGGAGGGGCGACGCGCGACCCGCGGTGACCCAATGGTTCGTGCGTCCCGTCGACGGGCCCGTGGTGCGCGTCGAGGGCGCCGTGGCGTTCCGCGGTGCGATGCGCGCCGATGCGAACGGACACGCCGTGGGGCCCGTTCCTGCGACGGGCTTCGCGGCCAGCGCGCGCATGACCGACGGCACCTGGCGCTTCGTCACCGACGACGGAACCGTCTACCGCGCACCCACGGCTCTCGGCGCGCTCACCGTGCTCTCGGCGCTCCCGACGCGCGCGCTCTCGCTCCGCGACGGCGAGCTCGGACTCCGCGGCGTGCACAACCACGGCGCGCTCGCGGTGATCGACGAGCAGCTCCGCGCGTGGGCCGTCGATGGGGCGGGCGCATCTCGAACCCTGCCCCTCGAACGGGTGCTCTCCGTGTGCTTCGCGGGGCCCGACGACGTGCTGGCCGTGACCGAGCCCGGCGTGCTCCACCGCTCGCACGATGGCGGTCGCACCTTCGCGCTGCTGCGGGCGCCTGCGGGTGTTCCCATCGCCGTGTGGCTCGACGACGACGACGGCGCGCGCGTGCGCACCACGGCGGGCACCTGGCGCCTGTCGGGCGACGTGCTGGTCAACGCTGCGAACGAGGGCCCGGTCGAGGCGCTGGGGCGTGTGCTCCCCGCGACGCTCGCCGCCCTCGACCGCGGGACTGCGCGCGCTGCGGGACCGCTCACGTCGCGTCACGTCGCGCTCGATGGGCGACGGGTGGCCTCCCTCGACGGCGACCGCCTCGTCATCGCCTCGCTGCGCCGCGGAACCACCCTCGGCGAGCTCCCGCTGCCCGGCGCTGCGTGCGAGCTGCACCGCGCGTGGCGTGGCGTGCGCCTCGTGTGTCGCCATGAGGGATGGGCGCGCTTCGTGACCGCGCTCGATTTCGACCGCGACGAGCCCGTGACCCTTCGCGACGAGGCCCGCGCCGAACCGCTCGGTCCCGTGGTCTTCGACACCACGTCGCGCGCGTGGGCCGTGCAGGCGCCGTGTACGCAGCAGACGCTCCCCGATCCGCGCGCCGTGTGCCTCTACGACCGCGAGGGACACCCGCACGCGCTCCGTCTTCCGCTCGATGCCGACCTCGTCGCGATGCGCGACGGCGTGGCCTGGGCCCATCCGCCCGCGCCGCAGGGCGCACCCGCGCTCGTGGCGCTCTCCGTCGAGGGCGTGCGGCTCGTTCCGATGCCCGCGGGGGCCACGGTGCCGGTGCAGGTGTCGGCCTCCGCGGCGGGCGTGCTCGCGACCTGGCTCGACGCCGACGGACACGCGCAGACGGCACGCCGTGAGGGCGACGGGTGGCGCGCGGAGGCGCTTCCGACCGGCGCAACGCGGGCCATGCTCGGTCACGACGGAACCGCGCTCGCATGGGGCCGCGACGCCTCGACGCTCGCCCTCTGGAACGGCCGCGGAGGCTTTCGCGCGCCGTCGGGACTCGTCGAGGGAGACGCCTCGCTCGTGGCCCTCGACCCCGATGCGTCGTCGCGCTGCGAAGGTCCGTGGTGTCGCTTCGGCGGGGCGATCACCGTGGGGCCCGGCGTGCGCGCGGTGGCGGTGCGCACGCGTCCGCAGGCGGTTCCCTCGCAGGTCGTCGACGAGCAGGCGCAGCGCGAGGTTCGCTGCGAGCACGGCGCGGTGGGGCGCGGTCGCGAGATCGACCACGGCGCGGCGGCCTCGGGCTACGCGGTGCGCGCCACGCAGACCGGCGCGGCGATCACCGTCACCTGGGAGGGCGCCACGCTCACGGGAACGGTCACGCGCACACTCCCGGTGCGCGCGGGGGCGCAGCTCTCCGTGCGGGGCGTGCAGGGCGCCACCACGCCCGCGGCCCTCGTCGAACGGTGCAACGCCACGGGCTGCGACCACGTGCTCGCGACCTCGGCGGGCTTCACCGACCTCGGGCTCGGACGCGCGCGCGGCGGCGGTGTGGAGGTGCTCCGCGGCGCGCAGGGATGGATCGCGCGGGCCGACTCCGTGGTCGACGGCGTGACCCTCGCGACGCTCGTGGCCGTGAGCCCCGCGGGGGCTGTCGTCGCGCGTCGCACCGTGGCCCTCGCGAGCGGGAGAGACCGCGCCCACGTCGGGTCGTGGGAGGGTGCCGACGGGCTCTGGGTGCGCGACCGTGGCGGGCGGCTGCGCTTCGTCGCGCTCGATGCGACGCGCGAGGGCGCGACGGTGACCGTGCCCGCGCCCGATGGAGAGACGGCGCCGTGCGGTGCGTCGGTGCCCGCGCGCGGCGAGGTGCACATGGCCGAACGGGTGGCCCAGGTGCGCGGTCCGGGGTGGTTCGTCGAGGCGGGCGAGTGGCAGCTCGACGAGGTGCTCGCCGTCGACGAGCAGCGCGTCTGCGCGCGGGGAATTTCGGGCGGAGAAGCGCGGCCCGAAGACGAGGCCCGCGAGGCCGGTCGCGAAGAGCGGGAGCCGGTGCGGAGCTTCGTGCTTCGGGCGGAGGGCGCGGGCTTCGTGGGCACCGCGTGGTCGGGCGAGCGATCGATCGCGCTGCGCTGCGCGCGGTGATCAGTTGGGGAAGGTGGCCACGTAGGCGCTGCCCTGCGTGCCCGGCGCCGGGGTCACCGCGCAGCCCGAGACGAGGGCCGGGGTGAAGGTGCCCGAGAGGGTGCAGGTGCTCGCGGTGGCGCTGATGCGGATGCGTCCCGGGCCGCCGTTGCCGCCGCCCGATCCGCCGCCGGAGCGCGTGCCGCCGACGCCGCCGACGGCGCTCACGACCTGTCTCTTATACACATCTGACGCTGCCGACGACTCCTTACGTGTAG
>CAMFHP010000231.1 GCA_945952225.1 uncultured Myxococcaceae bacterium | reverse complement strand
TTCGAGGGGCGCAGCGGGAGCGGGCGAGGGCGCGGGCGCGGGCGCAACGGGCAACGGAGCGGGCGGCGCAGGCTGTGGCGCGGGCTCGGCGACGACGCGCACGGTGACCGGCGCGTCGGGTTGCGGCGCGGGCGAGAGGTGGCGCCACGAGACCACGCTGAGGTACGCGCCGAGGGCGCCCAGGGCGGCGTACTTGAGGGCGCGGAGGCGTCCGCCGGTGGCGAGGGGCGAGGGCGCCGTGGGCGGTCGCTGCGCGGGTTGAAACGTGTCGGCGGGCGTGACCGAGAAGCGCGGCGGGGGCGTCGTGCGCACGGCCGCGGCGGGCACCGACAGGTCGAGCGCCGCGAGGAAGGTGCGCGCGTCGGGGAAGCGCTCCGCGGGTTTGAGCGAGAGGGCGCGGGCGAGCACGGGCTCCCAGTCGCCCACGTCGACGCCGCGGCGTGCGGGCGTCGGGCGCACGGGCGAGAGGGCGTCGATGTAGACCTCCTGCACGTCGCTGCCGCTGTAGGGCGCCTCGTCGGTGAGCATCTCGGTGAGCACGAGGGCGAGGGCGTAGACGTCGGTCCACGGGCCGCTGCGCGTGCCCGCGATCTGCTCGGGCGAGGCGTAGAAGAGCGAGAAGGTGCGGCCGTGCGTGTGCGTGGCCGTGAGCCCCGTGACGGGCGCGCTCTCGTCGCCCGACATCACCTTCGCGATGCCAAAATCGAGCACGCGCGCCGTGCGATCGCCGCGCCTCGACTCGACCAGCATGAGGTTGCCGGGCTTCACGTCGCGGTGCACCACGCCCTCGTCGTGCGCGTAGGCCAGCGCCTCGATCACCGGACGCAGCATCGCGAGGCACTCGGCGGGCGGACGCCCACCGCGGCCACGACGGGCCGAGAGGTCGGCGTCGAGGGTCTGCCCAGCGAGCCATTCGAGCACCATCCACGGCGCGGCGTCGCCGACGGGCATCGGCGAGGTGCCGAAGTCGATGACCTTCACGATCGCCGGGTGGTCGAGCGACGCGATGGTCTGCGCCTCGCGCGCGAAGTTCGAGAGGAAGTGCTCGCGCGCCGGGCCGTGCAGGTCGTCGGGCACGCGCAGCACCTTCACCGCGACGGGCTTCTGGAGCGCGAGGTGACGCGCGCGGTACACCACCGCGAAGCCGCCCTGGGCCACGACGTCTTCGACCTCGTACTTGCCGTCGAGACGCTGGCCGATGAGGCCGAAGGTGTCGGCGAGGGGCGCACTCATGCGAACGCCCCGGGGCTCACGCACCGGAAGCCGCCCGACACTCCCTGCTCGCGTGGCGCGCTCCGCACAGGGCGCGGACGCTAACGACGGGATCCGCGCAACGTCAAGAACCGGCGGGTCCGTGGGCGTCGCGTCGCCGCGGGGTTCACCCGAGCGTGCGCAGCCCCTCTTCGACGAGGGCGACGCACGCGGCGTCGAGGGCCGTGCGATCGGGGCCGTGGGGCAGGGGAGAGGCCTTCGCGAGCGCTTCCATCGCGGCGTCTTCGGCGCGGGCCCACGCGGCGAGCTGTTCGAAGGGCCACGCGCCCTGGCGGATCGCGAGGAGCTCGTCGCGGTCGGGGCGGCGCACGTTCACGGTTCCGTCGGTGAGGATCTCGCGGCACATGCGCAGCAGCCGCACGACGTGGGCGCCAAACTTCGTGTCGTAGCCGAAGCGCGCTTCGAGGGCGGCGCGACGCGGGTTGCGCGACCGCTGCCACGCGCGAAACTGCTCGAACTCACGGCGCCGCGCGCGAAACTCCCGCTCGCGGGCGAGGCGCTCGACGAGGCCGTCGTCGATGCCGAGGTGACGCGAGGCCGCGCGCCACGACTCGCTCTCGGCGGCCACCCGTTCGGCGAGGGCGGCGGTGATCTTCGCGCGAAGTTCATCCTGTGCGTCGCGGGGCATGGGCGAGAGGTCGACCTCCCACGAGGCCACCACGCGGTCGAGTTCGGCGTGGAGCGCGTCGAGTCGCGACTGCTCGTCGACGGTGAGCGCGTCGAGGCCGAAGTCTTCGCGTCGCGGCTCCGCGGGCGGTGCGTCGCGGAGCCATCGGTGGTGCTGCTCCAGCCGACGGAGCTGGGCCATCGCGTAGCCCGTGAAGGTGTGCCGCGCCTTCTTCGAGAGGAAGCGCGCGCGCATCGCGAGGAGGCGCTCACCGAGGGGCGTGACGCCGAGGTAATCGTCGGGGTGTGTGAAGAGCACCTCGACGATGCTCGGGTTGCAGTCGGCGGCGAGCTGCATGAACTTCCGCAGCTCGTAGATCACCATGTCGGGCTCGGAGACCTCGGCCTGTTCGAAGCGCTCGACGAAGCCGAGGTACGCGCGGGTCGGCGCGATGGCGACGCCCTTCACGTCGAGGTCGCTCTCGGGGGTCGCGAGCCCGTAGGCGTGCGAGCCGTGCTTCGTGAGAAAGATCGTGCGTGCGGGGAGCCACGCGAGGCCGCCGCGGTAGCCGGGGATTTCCATGGTGGGGGCGCGCAGTGTGTCGCGCGTCCTCCGGTGCGTCGAGGCGTTGTAGTGTCGCGGCCCATGCGCTCCTCCGTGTGCCTGTGCGCTGTCGTGATGGCGCTCGCCCCGCGCTCCGTCGCCGCGCAATCGACGCCGGTGCGCCTCTGCGGCCATGCGATGTCGGTGGGCGCCGACCGCGCGGTGACGGGGCTCGGCAGCGGCCCGCTCGCGTTCGAAGCGGGCGAGGTGCGCATCGAAGAGGCGGGACCGCGCGCGGCCGTGATCTACCGCGAGCGCGAGGGCGTCGAGGTCGAGGCCGCGCTCGTGGGCTGTCGGGGAACGGACGCGCCGACGCTCGTGTGGCGTGGCAGCACGGCGTGGCACGGCGAAGACGCGACGGACCGCACCCGCGACGTGGTGGTGGTGCGCGACGTGGACCGCGATGGCGCGCTCGACGTGGCGGTGCTGACCCTTCGCGCGGACGCGCCCTTCTGCGGTCTCGACGCGGGTCCGGTGCGCGCGCTGCGCCTCGCGCCCGAGAGCCTTGCGATGGTGCCCGATGGGCGCTTCGGGCCGACGGTGCTGCTTCCGCATCAGGCGCGCAGGGCGGTCGAGGCGACGACCGCGCGGGCGCAGTCGACGGCGCTCCATGTGAGGGGCGTGCGGGCCACGGCGGGCGATGCGCGCGCGCTCTTCGACGGCGACGATCGCAGCGCGTGGACGGCCCCGGGCGGCGCGTGGATCACCTTCACCACACCGGCCTCTGTGCCCGTGCGCGGCGTCGATTTCACCGCTGCCGAAGGCCGCGCGGGCGCGATGACCGTGCTGCTCTGGCCCTCGGGGCAACGCCTCGATGTGACGTGGAATGCGCGTGCGCCCGGTGTGGGTGAGGTGTGGCGTGTGACGCTGCCCGCGGAGGTTCCGACGACGTGCGTGAGCGTGCTCGCGGCGCCGTCGGGGGTGGCGTTGCGGAGCCTCGCGATGCGCTCCGTGCTCGACGACGGCGCGTCGGCGCGTGCGTCGCTCGTGCAACGTCTCGGCGGACCCGACGGCGGCGATGCGCTCGCCCTGCTGCTCTCGCTGGGGGACGCGGGAATCGGCGCTGCGGTGGAGGCGCTTCCGTCGCTCGACGATGCGTCGGCGCGGCGTGTGGTGCGCGCGCTCGGAGGGATGCGCGGTCCCGTCGCGATGGCGGCGCTCGTCGAGGCCCTGCTGCGTCCGTCGCTGGAGTCGGCGGCGCTCGATGCGTTGCGCGATGTGGGACCGACGGCGCTCCCGTTGCTCGCCGCGCGCACGGCGACGGCGCCCGCGGCGGTGCGTGCGGTGGCGGCGATGCGCGCGCCCGCGGGGGATCGGGTGGCGGCCCTCGCGCCGGTGTTCGGGGCCGACGACGAGGTGTCGCGCGCGTCGCGCGATGCGGTGC
>CAMFHP010000230.1 GCA_945952225.1 uncultured Myxococcaceae bacterium | reverse complement strand
GGAAGATCCGACGGCGATGCCGGGACACGCAGCGCCTTCGCACGGTCGCGGTTCCAGCGCGTCCGGGGCGCCGGTGCATCCCCGTGCGCCGTCTCCCGCGGCGGAGCCCGCCGTCGTCGCTGCGCCCGTAGCGCCCGCAGAGCCCGCCGCGCACCTCGATCCGCTCGACCGTGAGCGGCAGCTCCTCGAAGGCGCCGAAGGGCTGCTGGAGCGCGATCCCGAGGCCGCGTTGGCGCGTGTGGCCGAGCACGCGCGGGCCTTTCCCGATGGGCAGATGGCCGCCGAGCGCGAGTACTGTGCGGTGCGCGCGCTGGCCCGTCTCGGACGCACCGCCGAGGCCTCGCAGCGCGCCGAGCGACTCCGCAGCCGTCACCCCGACAGCCCCTTCGCGCCGCTCGTGCGGCGTTACCTCACGCCCACGCCATGATGCGTCTCGCCCTCGTCGCGTGTGCGCTCTCCGTCACGGCCTGCGCCTACGACGTGGAGCTCGTGCGCGCGGCAGCGCCCGACACCCGGCTGCGGTCTCCGTGGGAGCTCGTCGCGAGCGGCGCCACCGACGACCTGCACGGCGTGTGGGGATCGGCGCCCGACGACGTGTGGGCCGTGGGCTCCGCGGGCGCGGTGCTGCACTGGGAGGGCTCGGCGTGGGTGCGCGTGGCGGTTCCCACCGACGCGAACCTCAACGCGGTGTGGGCGGGCCGTGGTGACGTGGTGTTCCTCGTGGGCAACGCGTCGGTGGATCGCCGCGCGGTGGCCCTGCGTCGCGATCGCACGTCGTGGGCGGCGATTCCGCTCCGCGGGGAGGGCGAGCTGCTCTCGGTGTGGAGCGGCGGTGTGGGCGATCTCACGGTCGTGGGGCGGCGCTTCGACGGCGTGCTCCCGATCTGGCACCTCGACCGCGACGGACTCTCTCCCGACCCGACGAGCGGATCACCGATCAACGCGCTCTTCTCTGTCGCAGGCGACGCGCAGGGCAACGTGTACGCCGCGGGCCGCGGGCCGATGCTCCAGCGCCGTGGAATGCCCGTGGTGTGGAGCCCCGCGCTCCCCGCGCCGCCGGAGCCGCTCACGGGCCCGCTCTGTGTGACCCCCGACGGCGTGATCTGGGCGCCGGGCGCCTCGGGACGCATGCTCCGTCGCACGGGCGCGTGGTCGGCGGTGCCCCTGCCCGCGGGCTTCGGCGAGGTGCGCGCGCTCTGGTGCAACGGCGACAGCGAGCTCTGGATCGGCGGCCGCGCGGGACGCGTCGCGCACTGGAGCGGCGGTCTGTGGTCCGTCGACCAGGTCGCCACGCCGTACGACGTCGCCGCGATGTGGGGCGCGAGCACCGGCGAGGTGTGGGCCGTCGGACAGCACGGCCTCGTCGTGCGCTACGTGCCCTGATCGCGGCACCGCGGGGGACCGCTCGCATCACGCCGCACGACGCCGAGGTGCGTGGCCACCGCGCGCGGCGCTCCATCGCTCGGTCGGTTCACCACCCCCGTGGATCGCAGGTACATCGTCGACGATCCGCCGCCATCGAGCTTGAGTCCGTCGCGCGCGCCGAGCCGTCGGAGCAGCGCCGCGAGACCCGCCACGCTCACGCCTGCCTCCTGCTCGCGTCGGCCCTCGACCACGACCATCCAGAGCGTGTGTCGCCGCGCGTCGAGCCCGAGCGCCGTGCGCGGGTGTCGCGCGCCGTCGTGGGCGATGGTGTCGCTCTCCACGGCCCTTCCGTCGACGAGCACGCGCTCGCGCACGGCCACCACCTCGCGCCACGCGTCGCCCACACGCGCCGCCGCGTTCGCCCATCGGGAGCGCACGTCGTCGGCCGTCGCATCGAGCACCGACACGCGCCCGCCGGGCGCCGCCACGAAGAGCGCATCGCGGTGCTCGCGCGCGCCGTCGGGCCACCAGCGTCCGTCGCCGCGTGCAGGGCCGAGCGGACGCCGTGTTCGGAGGTCGAAGTAGTCACCGTTCACCGCGACGAGCGCACCCACCCGTCGGGCCCACGCGGGCACGGTCACGCCGCCCTCATCGGGCGCGGTCGCACGCAGCTCGATGGAGGGGTCACAGAGGTCGACGCGCGCCACATGGGCGGTCGCGCGCCACGGTCCGTCGGCGAAGATCACGCGCTCGTAGGTGACGCCGCGGGCGACGACGCTGCGCCGCGGCTGGGCGAGCGTCGACGGCGCGACGAGCGCGAGGAGGGCGACCGCGAGGGCCGCACCCGCGCGAGGCTTTACGCGCGGAGTGAGCTTCGCTACGACCGTGCGCGCCATGCCCGTCGAATACCGCACCGGAGACCTCTTCGCGCAGCCCGACCTCGACGCGCTCGCCCACGGATGCAACGCCGCGGGGGCCATGGGCAAGGGAATCGCCGTGTTCTTTCGCGACCGATGGCCCGCGATGTACCGCGAGTATCGCGCGCGCTGCGCCGACGGACGCTTCACGCCGGGCGACGTGTTCGTGTGGGACGCGTCGCGGCCCGCGGTGCTGAACCTCTGCACGGAGAAGCACTGGCGCACGGGGGCGACCCTCGACGCGATCGAGCGCTCGCTCCGCGCGATGGTGGCGCACTGCGAGTCTGCGGGCCTCGCGCGCGTGGGCATGCCGCGCATCGGCGCGGGCTACGGCGGACTCGCGTGGGACGCGGTGCGCGACGTGATCGAGCGTGTGGGCGCGGCGACCCCGGTGCTGCTCGTCGTGGTGAGCCTCGCGGTCGCGTCGCGCGGGGAACACCGCGAGGGCCCTTGACCGCCCGCGAAAGGCCGTGTGAGAAGCGCCTGCGGTAGACCTGCCACAGTGGTGGGTGTGTGCCTCCGAGGTGCCATGACTCGTCGTTCTCCCTGGATCGTGTGGACCGCCCTTGTCGCCGGCGCGGTCGCCTGCAGCACCAGCCCTTCGGGCGGTGGAACCGGAACCCCCACGGAAGACGTCGCTTCGACGGACGTCTCCACCGCCGACGCCGCCGTCGACGCCACGGCGACCGACGCGGCCGACGCCACCGCGACCGACGTCGCGATGGACCGCGCGACCCCCGACAGCGCGACCTCCGACGCCGCGCGCGACACGAGCGCCACCGACACGGGTCCGCGCGACGCGGGTCCTCCCTACGACCCCTGCTCGATGGCCTCGGTGGTCGACCTCAACGCCCGCGGCATGGCGATGGGCACCACGACGCGCATCACGTCGAACAACAACGCTGTGGGCGCGATGGCGCCGCTGCGCTCGCCGTGTGTGAGCTCGGTGGGCCACGAGGTGGTGTTCCGCTACACGCCGCGCGCGGCGACGCGCCTGCGCATCTCGACGAACAACATGGGCACCGCCGACATGTTCGACACGGTGGTGTGGGCCCAGAGCGCGTGCTCGGCGATTCCTGCCGATGCGGGCACCACGGGCTCGCTCGGATGCAACGACGACGCGAGCGCCATGCCGCGCAACCTTGCGTCGACCTTCACCACCGCCGCGCCCGTCACCGCGGGCACGCCGATCTACATCGTGGTCGCGGGCTACACCGCATCGGCCACCGCGGCGGCGCAGGGAACCTTCGAACTCTCGGTGACCGAGCTCACCACCGTGCCCGCGGGCATGGCGTGCGACGCGACGGGCGCGACGAACGTGTGCGCCATGGGCTCGACCTGCATCACCAGCGGCACCACCTCGACCTGCGTCGCCGACGGCGGACGCGGCGGGCGATGTCGCACGGGGATGGGCGCCACGCCCTGCGACGCGATGCTCACGTGCTCGCTCGGCACGTGCCTCCCGACGGCGACCGCGGGCATGCCCTGCGGCTCCTCGGTGGCGGTGTGCGCGATGGGGACGTCGTGCGTGACCGCGAGCATGATGTCGACCTGCGTCGCCGACGGCACCCGCGGCGGACGCTGCCGCACGGCGATGGGCTCCATGCCCTGCGACGCGATGCTCACGTGCTCGCTCGGCACGTGCCTCCCGACGGCGACC
>CAMFHP010000229.1 GCA_945952225.1 uncultured Myxococcaceae bacterium | reverse complement strand
GGCGCGCGGAGGGCACCGGCGCGCCACTGGCGCGCGACACGAGACCGCCGCGGGAACCTCAACCGCCCGTGGTGCTGTGCGTCCCCCCGTGGGGTTTGGGGCGGTGTTCCGGTTTGTTCCGGTACGGAGAAGCTATCCGGAACACCAATTCCCCAATCAATTCAACGATGTACCGGATGTTCCGGTAGTTCCGGTTGGGTTTGGTGGTTGGTGAGTGCCGAAAAAGTCTTAGGTGTGACCGGTACTCACAGTGCGAACCGGAACAGGGTCGCGCCCGCTCCGAAGCGTCGCCACCGAGTCAGATTGTGAGGGAAGAAACGAACGCCCCGCGGACGCGGGAGAGGGGAGGGTCAGACGGGCATGTCAAACGGGTCGCCCGACGAAGCGTCGGCGGTGCCGTGCGCGGGCTCCCAGCCCTCAGGGGCGAGCCAGCCATTCTCAGGCTCGCGGGACTGACGCCGCGCGAGACCCGATCCGACCTGCACGCGGGCCTTGCGCGGGAGCCAGCCCCGCCGCCGCATCAGCCCGCCGATGCGCCGGGACTCGCCAACGCCGCAGTGCTGCACCGGAAAGCGCAGCGCTTCCACGAGGAGGTCGCGCGTCGAGACGAAAAAACGCCCGAGGCCAGGCAGCTTCTGCACCTCCGGCGCGCGGTCGATCCACCGCGAAATCGCGGCATCCCACGGGTCAACCTGATAGTGCTGCGCGGAGATTTCTTCGCGCTCGCGCTCCTCGTCGCGGGTCAGGTGCGTGGGCTCGCCCGCCAGGACGCGCGCCAGGGCCTCCGCCCAGAGCTGGTCACGGATCGCCGCGAGGCGCTCCCCGTCGATCACGCCGACGTGCAGCGGGTGCCAGCGCCGCGAGCCGCTCCCGCTCTCGTCGCGGAGAAAATCCTCTTGGTTCGTGGTCGCCCCGAAGATCGAGCAGCGGGGACGCGTCGAGGTCACGCGTTCATAGGGCGCGCGGAGCGTGTCGGTTGCCTGTGTGATGAAGCTCTTGACCGCGCTCGCCTCGCGAAAGAGCGTGACCTGTTCGACCTCCGGGAGCTCGTGAATCCACGCCGCGTGCGTCTTGAGCGCGCCGTCTTTCTCGCCTACATCAATTTTGCTTTCGTTGAAGAACGGCCCGCCGAGCACGCGGAAAAACGTGCTCTTACCCGCGCCCTGCTCGCCCACGAGGGTCAGCACCGTGTGGTGTTGGCAGCCCGGACGGAGCGCGCGAGACACCGCCCCGCCGAGGAAGCACCACAGATAACGGCCCGCGAGACGGTGCGAGCGCGGCACACCGAGCAGCTCATAAGCCACGTCGTGAATGCGCGGAATGCCGTCCCAGCGCAGCTTTGAGAGGTACTGACGCACGGGGTGATAGCCGTTGCGCTTGCCCACAAGGAGCAGCGCCGCGGCCATGATTTGCTCGCTCGGCGCGAACCCGTAGACGCTTTCAATGTTGACACGAAGTCCCGTAAGTGCCGCGTCGTCGATGACGTGGCCCGCGCTCTCGCAAAAAAGGGTCTGCTGGTTGTACCGGGGCGGCTCCGGCAAAACCCTGCGATCAAACGTCAAGATCAAAACTGCGTTGCCGATCGTATTTTCAACCGCGTCACGCCTTCCGGTCGTGAGCAGCCCTCGCCAGGTGTCTTCGGTCGCCCCTGCGAGCCGCGCCCCCAGCAGGTGGGTGAGCGACGCCGCCGCCGCGCGGTCCTGCTCTGCGATCAGGTCCGCCACGGACGGCACAATATAACCACGCCCCCCCGCCCCCGCACCCCCGCCCCCCGGGGGGACAGACGGCACCACGGGCGGTTGAGGTTCGCACTCACGCCCGATCGCCTCGCGCTCTGCGAGGGCCTCCAGGTCGACGCCACGCAGATCATCCACGGCGCACCGCCTCCGGGTCCGCGGGCACGGGCGGTTCGTGCAGGTACCATGACGGATCAGCCTTGAAATCGTACCGGCCCTGTTGGGCCGTAGAGAGTTCCGCCGAGAGTTCGACGCGGGCCGCTTCGAGCAGCGCCGCGGGCGACATTCCCGACCGATAACGCCGAGCCACGCCCCGCGCGATCCGCGCGACCTCGCGCGCGGGCAGAGGCTCCGTGCAGCGCGTGGCGTTGGCGTCGTCGAGCGCCGCACGGAGCTCGACCTCTTCGAGCCCGCGCGCCCGCAGGCTGCACGCGAGCCGCATCAGCCCATCGTTGCGCCCGCCCACGTCGAGCGGCGCGCCGCCCTCGACACGGACAGCCGCGGCGCGCGTGGAGCGCTGCGCGAGCTCCGCCACCCAGAGCGGCAGCGGTGCGAGCGGTGCCGTGTGTTCTGCGAGCTCCGCGCCCGGAAAATCGTAGATTTCCCACCAGTAGCTGCGCCCGCTGGCGTGCCTCGACGGCGGAGCGAGCACATAACCGCGCTCGCCGCGCACGTCGATGCCGGGCCCGAGCTTCCCCACCGAGCAGCCCACGCGCCCGATGCGCGACGCGTCGAAGTAGAGGTGCCGCCCGCGCGGCGTCTTCACCGTGACGGTCTCGACGCGCTCGCCGCGCGCCTCGCAGAGCCGTTCCCACGACTCCAGCCCGAGCGCGGGCGCATCCAGGTCGATCACGACCAGTGCGCCGCCCGTCGCGATGGCGACCGACGGCTCTACGCCGTCGCGCGCAGCGAGCTCCGGCCAGTGCCGGTCGATCGCCGCGGCGTTGAGCGTCGCCCCGAGCACGCCGCGCCGCCCGCGCGGGTGTTTCCCGGGCTCCGTGCACGCCGCGCCCGCCGCGCAGGAGCACCGCCACGCGCTGCCCTCGCCCTGCACCACGGGCCACACGGGCAGCACGGGCCACCCGCGCGCGACATAGCGGAGCGCTTCCCTGTGTGTGCTCATCGGACCCCCGCGCTGCGCAGCGCTTCACAATGCCCCATCCACCACGCGCCGCGCGCTTCGAGCGGCAGCAGCTCCGCCCGGTGCACGGTGCCGACGCCGCCGCGCGGCCCGCGCAGCACCACCACGCCCGCGCCGATCGCCTCGACGCGCGCGGTTCCACCCTCCCAATCCGACACGGGATCGCCGACACGCGGCGTGCGCGCGTCGAGACCCAGCGCGCGCAGGCGCTCGACCAGAGCCGCAGCGCTCTCGTCGCGCACGTCCGCGGTCACCCAGCGGCCCTCGCTGCGCGTGTCCCACGAGGTCAGGACGCCCGCCGCCCCGATCGCTTCTGCGACGCCCGGCGCGTCCGGGCCCGCGTCGAGCTCATGGCCCGACCGATCGCCGGGCCACGGCTCCCACCAGAGGCGCGGGGCCAGCGCGCGCAGCGCCGCGCCTCCGATCCACACGAGCGCGATGCGCTCGCCCCCGACGGGGCCGAAGTGTGCGCCCTGGAGGCCGAGCGCCAGAGCCAGTTGCGCGGCCATCACACGCACCCCCGGGCCCACGTGAGCGTGAGCGCCAGAACCACACCCCACGCGAGCCCATCGCCCACGAGGGCCGCGCAGCCCACGAGTGCGCCCGCGATCACGACGCGATCCAACAGCGCGATCATGCGGCCCTCCCGTCGCGCTCGATCCGGTGGACCTGGGCCATCACCGCAACGCTGGTGTGTTCGGGCAGCCCCCAGAGCCCCGGTGCGCTCGACGCCTCGACGGCAAGGGGGAGCGCGATCACGTCGCGCAGCACCACCCACCACGGCGCGGGATCGCTGACGCCCCACAGGCGCGCGTGGTCGCCGTCACACCACGTCGACGGAGGCCCACCGTCTGCGATCACCGGCGATCGGTGCACGCAGGTCTCGACGCGCGCCACGGCGACGATGCGCCCACGAAGCGCGGCCATCGGCTCGCGGTGAAGCGGGATTTGCGCGCCGGGGTGAAGCTCTCGCAGGCGCGCGACCTGGCGCGCCGTGTTGAGTTCGTCGCGTTCCACACCGCAGAGCGCGAGCCTCGTGCCGTGGCGCACGTCGAGCCCGAGCGCACGCGCCCCGAAGAGGTTGCGCCGCCGCGCGAAATAGCGCGCGGGGTCGCCGCCGTGCTCCTCG
>CAMFHP010000228.1 GCA_945952225.1 uncultured Myxococcaceae bacterium | reverse complement strand
GCGAGCGCGGCCTCGGGGTCGCCATCGCCGCGGGGCACACGACGGAGCCCATCGAGCCACGCGGCCTGGAGCGTGCGGGCGCGCTCCACCGACGACTCGGCGCGCGCGATGGCTCTCCCCGTGAGTGACTCTTCGCGATGCGCCGCGCGGAGCTGTTGTTCGGCCTCGGCGCGGGCGCTTCCGTCGTCGGCGTCGCGGGTGTGTCGGCGCACGCGGGCGGCGATGGCGCGCGCGTCGTCTCCGCCGACGGAGGCCACGAGGCTCGCGTCGTCGAGGGAGGCGCTCACGCCCCCGAGGGTCACCCACGAGACGCCCGCGGGCACGGAACGTCGCGCGCGGCGCACCACCTCGGCGCGGTCTTCGAAGAAGGTCACGCGCACGACCTCGCTGTCGGTTGTGATGGGCTCAGCCACGGCGGTTGCCTCCCACGAGCTCGTGCTTCGAAGCGAAGGTGACGCGGTACGCGAACTCCACGGACTGCCGCGCCCCCGCGGGCACGATCACGCGCCATCGGAGCCCGCCGCGCACGGCGCTCCCGCGCTCCGATTGGGTGTAGCGCTCGTGCTCGGGCGCGCTGCGCACGAGGGTGATCTCCACGGCGCGGTCGTCGGTGACGGGCACACGATCGAGCACCTCGATGAGGGCCGACTGCGAGAGCGACGACGTGAGCTCGATGGCGACCTCGTGGTGCACCACCGTGTCGCCGCCGAGGAGCCCCGCGGTCTCTTCGCGCGCCCTCACGTTGCGCGCCACGCGCAGCCGCGGATCGACGCCCATGCCCACGTGCATCGTGCCGCCGCGGTCGATGCGATCCATGGGCGAGACCGTGAGCGCCGCGCCGTCGAGAAACACATCGACCGGCCCCGCGAGCAGCGGCGCGTCGAAGGGGTTGCGCAGCTCGGCCTCGCGAAACACCTCGGCCCCCTCGGCGGGCGTGGTGCGCCAGCGCAGCGTGGGCTCGGCCTCGGCGGTCGCCACGGGCACACGATGGAGCTGCCCGTCGGAGCGCACGTCGGCCCTTCCACCGACCTCGTAGCGGTGGTCGAAGAGGCCCCGCGAGACCCGCGGATCGCGCGTGTGCAGCGGTCCCTCCAGCGACTCGATGGCGTCGAGGGCCGCGCGCCGTCCGCGGTCGTCGTCGTCACGGCGGTGGAGCCTCCCGCGCAGGCCGTGTTCCGTCGCGTCGGCGAGGCCCAGCGCGTCGTAGTCGAGCCACGCGTCGGCGGGCTCCACGGGCAGCGGTTCGGGCGGTGGCGGAGGTGCGCCGCCGGGGCCCATGTCGAGGGAGAGCGACGCGCCGAAGAGTCCGCCTCCGCCGCGCGACGCGGGCGCGGGCATCGAGCCCAGCGGAGGCGCCGCGGCCCTCGGTGCGTTCTGCATCGGCATCGCGCGTCGCTTGGCCTGGGGCATCACCTCGCGGGCGAGCTCCTGCGGCGCGCCGTAGCCCGCCTCGGCCTCGACCTCCTCGTCCGCGGCGAGCGATTGCGCCAGGAGCAGGTCGCTCATCACAGGCGCCTCGCTGCGCGCGGGCGGCGCCGCGTCGGCGAAGGCCCGGTCATACCCGCGGAACATCTCGTCGAGCCCCGCGGGCGCCTCGCGATAGCCCCGCGGTGCAGGCGCCTGCGCGCGTCCGAAGCGCAGCGACGCGAGCTCGGGCAGCCGCGCGTCGACGAGCAGGTCGGCGGTCGAGAGCGAGAGCGCCGCGTCGCGCCAGTCTTCGCCGCTGCGCTGGGCCACGAGGGCCTCGGCGATCCACGTGGCGCGGCGTCCCCCGTCGCGGAGGCGCAGCGCGTACACGGGCCACCAGCGCGCGGCGGTGACAGCATACGTCACGTCGAGAAAGGGCACGCTCCCGCCGTCGGAGAGCTCGACGACGAGGGAGAGCGTCGGCCGTTGTGCGCCCTCGCGCGCGGCGGTGTCGGCCTGGGCCACGGCGAGCGAGGCCGCGGAGAGCGCGCGGCGGGCGTCGTCTTCGGCCGCGTCGAGGTCGGCGTCGCGCACGTCGAGGCGCGCGAGCAGGCGGTCGAGGAGCGCGTCGGCGGCGAGGGCGTCGGCCGCGCGCGAGGCGGCGTCACGGTGCGGCCGCGCGGTGTCTCTCGCACGGAGCGCAGGGTCGAGGCGCAGGCGTTCGAGGTGCCCGCGGAGCTCGCGGAGGTGGTTCTGCTCGCGGGTGACGTCGCGCAGTCGGCGCTCGGCGTCGCGGAGGCGCACCGTGGCCTCGCCCTTCGTCGCGCCCGGCGCGGGCACGGCGGTGACGGCGCGCACGGCGATGAGGGCGCGGTCGCATCCGTCGGGCATCACCGCACGCACGCCCGCGGGCTCGGCGAGGCCGGTGACGCCGTCGACGGTGAGCGCGACGGGCCCCGCGGGGAGCGCGGCGGGCACGGTCACGCGGCGGGTCACGAGGGCGCCGCGGGCGTAGACGTTCACGTGGGTGATGACGCTCTCGCAGGGGAGGTTCACGGCGCGCACGATGCCCGAGGATGCGCGTGCGGTGCAATGCGCGTTGCCCACGCGAACAGAGGTTTCGCGCGCTTCGAAGGGATGTAGATTCCCGTGCCCATGAGGCACATGAGGACTCTGCTGGTGGCGGCGGCGGCCGTGGCGGTGGGCTGTGGCGGCGACGACGGGAGCACCACGCCCGCGGCGACGACGCTCACCATCGACTCGCTCAACGTGGGGCTCGCGGGCGCGTTCGTGCCCTTCGAAGCGCAGCGGCGCGCGGCGGTGCCCGGCGCCCTCGCGGCCCTCGACGCCGACGTGGTGTGTCTTCAAGAGGTGTGGCGCGAGGATGACAAGGACACCATCGCCGCCGCGGTGCGCACGCGCTTTCCGCATGTGGCCCGGCTCGCGACGGACCTGAACACCGCGGTCACCACGGAGATCGATCCGATGTGTGACGTGGCGCCGGTGCCCACGACGCCGCCGTGTGGAACGCCCGCGCTGCGCACGGCCCTCGACGAGGGGCTCACGTGCCTCCGCGCGAACTGTTCGACCATGCCCGGGAGCGAGAACGGGCAGACCACGTCGACGCAGTGCGCGCAGACGATGTGCATCGGGCAGGTGGGCGCGCTCATCACGAGCCCCGAGGCCGACGCGTTGCGATGTTACGGCTGCCTCGCGTCGGCGCTGCCGACGGAGACCTTCGCGTCGATGCGCACGCTCTGTGAGACCAACCCCCGCGCGGGTCTCGCGTACGGCGGACGCAACGGGGTGATGATCCTCTCGAAGTATCCGCTGAGCGAGGTCGAGACCCGCGTGGTGCCGGGCACGTGGAACCAGCGGGTGATCATGCGCGCCACGGCCACGCTGCCGAACAGCAAGCGGGTCACGGTGTTCTGCAACCACCTCACGCCGCAGTTCGACAGCACGGCCTTCCCCTACACGGGCCGTCACGGGTGCGGACGCGTGGGCCGCGAGGGATGGGCCTCGGAGCAGCTCGCCCAGTCGCGCGCGCTGGTGCAGTGGGTGAACCAGGTTCCGTCGACGACGCCCGTCGTGGTGCTCGGTGATTTCAACACCAGCCCCATGTCGAGCATGGTGCGTCCCGAGGCGGTGGAGACCTACGACTACCTCCGCACGCAGCTCACGCCGGCGATTCCCGCGGGCTACACGCCGACCTGCACGTTCTGCAACGCGAACTACCTCACGCTCGGCTCCGACGACGTGTGGCTCGATCACGTGTTCCTGAAGAACCTCCCGGTGTCGGCGGTGCGCTCGTTCTCGCGGACCTTCACCGAGCCCACGGTGGCCGTGCCCACGGCCCCGAACCGCGTGAACCTCTCGGACCACTACGGCGTGCGCGCGGTGCTCACGCTCCCCTGATCGCAACCCCAACGCCCACGGACGCACTCCCCATGGCCGCGAAGAAGAAGCCCGCCGCGAAGAAGCCTGCTGCGAAGAAGGCCGTCGCGAAGAAGACCGCCGCGAAGAAGACCGTCGCGAAGAAGCCTGCTGCGAAGAAGGCCGTCGCGAAGAAGACCGCTGCGAAGAAGACCGCTGCGAAGAAGACCGCTGCGAAGAAGGCTGTCGCGAAGAAGGCTGTCGCGAAGAAGGCCGTCGCGAAGAAGACCGTCGCGAAGAAGGCCGTCGCGAAGA
>CAMFHP010000227.1 GCA_945952225.1 uncultured Myxococcaceae bacterium | reverse complement strand
GACGACCGACCGCGTAGGTCTGCGTCCGCGACGCGCCGTGCATCGCGTACACCTCACCGGGCCACGCGCACGGAGACCACGTCGCGCCGTTCCACCGAAGCATCGACGACGTGCCCCACGCGAAGGCCTCGTCGTCGAAGCGCCCCCACATCTCGGGAAACAGCCCCGCGACCGCATGCTCCGTACGCGCTTCGCGCTCGCCCGCGAGGTGAAGTTCGACAATCTTACCGGGCATCGAAAAATGCGCCGCGCCCGAGGGCGCGCGCCATGCACCACCGAACGGACCCTGACTGCGATGCAGCAGTCGAACAGTCGTACCGTCGCCCGTGAAGAAGGCCGTTTCTGCGCAGTCGTGTGCGGGACTTCGACGCGCATCCCAGCGGAGCACAGTGAACGCGCTCTGGTCTGCGGCAGCGCCGCTCACGACGCCGACCTGACACGTTGTAGGCCCCCTGCGATTCATCGCGTCGCGTGTTGTCGCATGGAGAGGTCCGCCGGTCGAGATGCGCGCGCCCGCGGCACACGCTCCAACCTGGAGTCGCCATCTCACGTCGCACGAGACGCGAACTCCAACCGGGAGCTGCCATCTCACGTCGCACGAGACGCCAGCTCCAACCCGGAGTCGCCATCTCACGCCGCACGAGATGCCCGCTCCAACCTGGAGTCGCCATCTCACGCCGCACGAGATGCCCGCTCCAACCGGGAGTCGCCATCTCACGCCGCACGAGACGCCAGCTCCAACCCGGAGTTGCCATCGCACGTCGCACGAGACGCCCACTCCAACGCCGAAGCGCCACCTCGTGTCGCGCAACACGCCAGCGCCGACGGAGCCGCGCCCGCGCGCTGGAACGCCGTTGCATCCGCGCCGCGCGTTCGTGCACCGTCGCACGCAAGGAGGTTCTGCTCATGGGAGTTCTCATCGGAGGCACACACCGCGGACGTGTCGTGACCGGCGACGCCGTGCTGACGCGCGCAACCACCACCGACACGCGCGCGGTGAAGGTCCGTCTCGCGGCGTTCTCGAAGGCCCACGCCGCCCTCGTGCGCGCGCAGTCCGTGGTCGATGGGGCCGAGGCGAAGCTCGCGGCCGCGCAGGCGTCCGTGGCCGACGCCGACGTCACCCAGGACGAGTCCGTCGACGCGCTCGCCCTCGCCCTCGTCACGAACGGACAGCCGCGCATCTCGCCCTTCCGCGGGCTGTCGTCGTATGCGCCCACCACGCTCAAGAAGCTCGGGTACGCCGACGAGGCGAAGCTCGTTCGCGCGCTCACGAAGAAGGTCCGCGCGCGCAAGAGTTCCGACGCCGCGGTGCTGCGCGCGTGCGGCGTCGCCGAGAAGGCCGCGGCGAAGGTCGTTGCGGCGCTCGCGAAGCTCCCTGCGCTCGAAGCCTCGGTGGTCGCAGCCCGCGCGCGCCGTGACGCCCTGAGCCTCCCGTGGGAGCGCGACTTCGGCGCCCTCAAGCGCGCCGCACGCGCCGCCGCCGACGATGGCGCCGTCGGACTCTTCGACGCCCTCTTCGCCACCACCGCCCCCGCCCCGCGCCGCACGCGCAAGACGCCCGCGCCCGCGCCTGCACCGGCGAAGGGCTGACCGCTTCTCGTCCCACGGCGCGCGGTGACTGTGTGAGTCCCGGTCGCGCGCCCTCCACGGTCGGCGCCGTCGCTTGCACCGTCGCATCGCAGCGACCACGTACCCGCCCGTCGACGTGCGACGCCTCCGCGCGCGACGGAGCCCCGCTCGTGCCCTCTCTCGTCGTTCGTGTGTGTTCGTGTCTCGCGCTCGTCGCAGCGCCCGCGTCGGTCTTCGCGCAGGCCGCGGCGCCGTCTCCCATTGCGCGCGTCGTCGCCGTGCACGCCAACGTCGACGTGCGCGGACCCGACGAGCGGAGCTGGCATCCGCTCAACGCGGGAACGTCGCTCGGTCGCGGCGCCCGCGTGCGCGCCGGAGAGCACGGGATCGCACGGCTCGCGCTGCCCAACGGATCGTCGCTCACGGTGCTTCCCGGTGCGACGGTGGTGCTCTTCTCCGACGGCACCGAGCTCACGCCGACGCACACGCCCTCGACGGCCACCACGCTCGACCTCGGCACCGTGCGCGTGACCGCTGCACCCGAGGGCGCGCGCGTGCTCCCCCTCGCGACGGGCGCCACGAGCGTCGACATCGGACGCGGCGAGGCCGTGGTCTCGACGGTGCGCAGCCACTCGCTCGTGCGCGTCTCGACCCTCGCAGGACGCATGCACATCCGCACGGGCGCCGTGGCCCACACGCTGCGCGCCGGCGCGGGGAGCCGCGAACGGCTGCGTCCCACCGCGGCGCCCGAGGAGCCATTGCCCGCAGCGCCCGTGTGGCGCGAGCGTCCGACGCCGCGGGTGGCGTGCCTGCTCGACGTGGGCGAGGCGACGGCGACGTGGTCCGCGGGCGACAACACCCGCGTCGCGGGATGGCGTGTGGAGACCGCGCGCGATGCGAGCTTCGACGACGTGCTCACGAGCGAGCGTCTCGGCGCCGCGCAGACGCGATGGACGGGCCGCGTGCAGGGCGCGGGCGACTGGTACGTGCGCGTCGCGGCGGTCGATGCCAACGGGTACGAAGGTCCCTTCGGTGCGCCCGCGCGCTTCACGCTCGAAGCGCCGCGCATCGAGCCCGGAACGTCGACCCGTCCCGCGTCGGTGCTCGCGCCCGCGGGCATCTGGTGCGGGCTCGACGGGGCGCGGATGGTTCCCCTCGATGGCGCGCTGGTGCTGCCGCCGGGACGCGCCCACACGGTGCGTTGCGC
This sequence comes from uncultured Myxococcaceae bacterium, assembly GCA_945952225.1. Taxonomy (GTDB): domain Bacteria; phylum Myxococcota_A; class Polyangia; order Polyangiales; genus CAISKJ01. The sequence continues at coordinate 1,386 of CAMFHP010000227.1, read as the reverse complement.
GCGCAACGGCGAGGGCGAGACGCGCACGCTCACGGTGTCGGCGGAGGAGTCGGGCGCGCTCCGTCACGAGGTCACGCTGGGCGGCGAGGCGATGACCGAGCGCGTGCTCTCGGTGCGACTGTGGGACCTCGCGGGACGTCCGCTCCCGTACCTCACGCTCACCGCGGAGACCGACGAGGGTGTCGAGATCGATCCGTTGCGCGAGGCGCCGGAGCGCGGGGTCTACGTGGCGCCGGTGCGATGGCGCGGCGCGCGCGAACGGCTGCGCGTGACGGTCACGGTCAACCGCGGCGTGCGGTTCACCGACGAGGTGGTGGTCAGGCAACGTCCGTGAGCGACGGGCGCGGTCTTGCTGCGTGTGTCAGGGCGGTGATAGCGACGCCCTCGCCGTGCACGACCTCGCATCGCCTCCGGGTTCCTCCGCCGCTCCGACCTTCGACGCGCTCGCGCAGCACCGCGTAGAGCTCACCGCGTTCTGCTACCGCATGCTCGCCTCGCCCGCCGACGCCGACGACGCCGTGCAGGAGACCCTGGTGCGCGCGTGGAAGAGCCTCGACGGCTTCGAGGGACGCGCCTCTCCACGCACATGGCTCCACCGCATCGCGACGAACGTGTGCCTCGACATGCTGGCGAGGTCGAAGCGTCGCGGGCGTCCCATCGAGGTGGGCGACGCGGGTCGTCCGGTGCTTCCGATGCCCGAGCCGTGGTCGGCGGAGTCGTGGGTGGTTCCCGTGCCCGACGCGATGGTGATCGACGCGCGCGCGCCCGACGTGATGGCGCAGCGTCAGTCGGTGCGGCTCGCGCTCGTGGCGGCGTTGCAGCACCTTCCGCCGAAGCAGCGCGCGGTGCTCCTGCTGCGCGAGGTGGTGGGCCTGAGCGCCGAGGAGTGCGCCGCGATGCTCGACACCACGGTGGCCTCGGTGAACAGCGCGCTCCAGCGGGCCCGCGCGACGCTCGATGCGAAGCGCCCGGCGGAGACCACGGCGTACGCGCCGCTCGACGAGGCCCAGCGCGCGCTGCTGGCCCGCTACGTCGAGGCCTTCGAGCGCTACGACCTCGATGCGTTCACCGCGCTGCTCCACGAAGAGGGAACGCTCTCGATGCCGCCGTTTCCGCTGTGGCTCCAGGGAAGGGCGCACATCCGCACGTGGCTCGCGGGGCCGGGGATCCACTGTGCGGGCTCGCGGCTCGTGCCCACGGTGGCCAACGGGCTCCCCGCGTTCGGGCAGTACCGACGGAGCCCCGAGGGGGGATTCCATGCGTGGGCGCTCCAGGTGTTGGAGCTGCGCGACGGCCAGGTGTGGGGGTTCAATGCGTTCCTCGACACGGCGGCGCTGTTCCTGTCTCTTATACACATCTGACGCTGCCGACGACTCCTTACGTGTA
>CAMFHP010000226.1 GCA_945952225.1 uncultured Myxococcaceae bacterium | reverse complement strand
CGACGTCGTGCAACTGCGCGTGCAGTAGCTCGATGCGCCCGCTCGAATGCACACGTTCGAGACGCAGTCGCTGTCGACGGCGCAGGGGTCGAACGCCTGGCGCATGGTGCGCGGAACGTCGGGCGAAACAGGCACATCGGGGGTGACAGGCACGTCGGGCGTGACAGGCACATCGGGCGTGACGGGCACGTCGGGCGGCGGCGGATTGTCGACGGGCATCGTGCGATCCATCGCGACGTCGGGCGTGACGGGCACGTCGGGGGTGACGGGCACATCGGGCGTCACGTCGGGCGCGGCGTCGTCACCCGCATCGTCGGGACCTGCGTCGGGGCGCATGCCCATCTGACAGCGGCCGTTCATGTCGCAATAGCCGTCGGGGCAATCGCGGTCTTCGGCGCAGTCCTGGCGGCACACGTTGTCGAGGTCGCAATAGCGACGGGGCCCGCACTCGGAGTTGATCTGGCACTGCGTCTTGGCGCATTGCACAGACGGGAGCGCTGCGAGGAGGGCGAAGGAAAGGCCCAGCGCGGGCCACGGGAGGGCGCGACGAAGCACCGTTGAGCTATAACACGGTCCCTCGACGCGAAAGGGGCGCTCGCAACGCCGTACACCGCGGCCTTCGACGCCGCAGCGCCGCCTTCGCGCCATGTCACTCCCGAGGACAACAATGGCGAAGTTGAATCAGATCATCGCGGTGGAGAAGTCGGTCAAGGGCCGCGCGCAGGGGGAGCTCACCGAGGCGTATCAGCAGCTCCAGAAGCCCGCGCTCCTCGCGGGCATCGCGCGGAACTACCGCCCCAAGAACGAGGAAGACGAGCGCCTCCCGCCCGAGTCGACGCGCGTGCAGATGCGCACCGAGGACGCGCTCAAGAAGGTCGCCGCGGCGCTCACCGAGCTCCTCGACGTGACGCTCACGAAGGACGTGGCCAACACCGAGGCCCACGCCGACGTCGTGGTCGATGGCACCGTGCTGGTCGAGAAGGCGCCGGTGACCTTCCTGCTGTTCCTCGAGAAGCAGCTCGTCGACATCCACACGTTCTTGAAGAAGCTGCCCGAGCTCGACCCCTCGGAAACGTGGGTCTTCGATGCGGCGCAGAACTGCTACGCGACCGAGGCCGTCGAGACGCTCCGCACGAAGAAGGTCCCGCGCAACCACGTGAAGGCCGAGGCCACGGAGAAGCACCCCGCGCAGGTCGAGGTCTATTACGAAGACATCACCGTGGGCTACTGGCGCACGGTGAAGTACTCCGGCGCGCTGCCCGCCCGTCGCGTGGCAGAGCTCACCGAGCGCGTCGAGAAGCTCCAGCGCGCGGTGAAGTTCGCGCGCGAAGAGGCCAACGGCCACGAGGTGAAGCAGAAGAAGGTCGGCGAGGCCCTCTTCGCGTACCTGCTGCGTTGACGGCGCGAGGCCGTTGAGGCACGAAGGTCGGTGAGCGAACCCTGAGGCTCAAGCTCAATCTCACACGCCACAAGAACGCGAGACAGTGCGCGGTTCGAATCCCGCCGCGGCCACTCTTTGAGGCCGTGTAGCCCAACGGAAGAGGCATCGCGGTGGCATCACGATGAGGCTATCGCTCGAACCTCAACATTGCCGTCGGAGAGCACATCGAACACCGCCGCGCGAACCCGTCTGATGCTGGTTCAAGTCCAGCCCTCCCCTCTCCTACGGGGAGGTCGTCCAACGGCAGGATGGACGTTTTCAAGAATGACGCGGCGGTTTCAAACGTGGTGCTCACCGGAAGTGGCGGCTCACGCGGGTCGGAGAAGGACACATCTCCGGCCCGCACCTATTTGCGCCGCACGAGGGAAGCGACTCAGCGGTTGTAGTTGCTGGTCTCGAGGAGGATGACGTTCGTCTTGCTGCGCGACTCTCCGACGGAGGTCACGTAGACGGCGGGGCGGTCCTGCACCGGGCACACCTTCTCGCAGGCGCCGCAGCCGATGCAGAGCTTCGGGTCGACGTGGGGACGCTGCACGTGCACGGGCTGTCCGTTGCGGTCGGGCACGTCGAGCTCCTCGACCCAGATGGCCTTCGGCGACGTGGGGCAGAACTCTTCGCACACGATGCAGGGCGTGGCCATCGACCAGGGGAGGCAGCGCCCGTGGTCGTAGAAGGCCGTGCCGATCTTGAGGGGCTCGACGTGGCGCACGGCGCTCCCGAGCTTCTGCTCCTCGGTGATCTTCTGGATGGCGCCCGTGGGGCACACCTGGCCGCAGAGCACGCACGTGGGCTCGCAATACCCGATGCGCGGAATGAGAATGGGCGTCCAGAAGCCTTCGAGTCCGCTCTCCAGAAGGGCAGGGTGGAGGGCGTTGTTGGGGCACACCTTCATGCACTCCGCACAGCGGATGCAGCGTTCGAGAAAGTCGCGCTCGGCGACGCTTCCCGGCGGTCGAATGAGCCGGTCGTAGTAGTTGCTGTCGATGGTGTCGGAGGTGCGCGTGAGGGGCAGCACCGCGGCACCCGCAGCGGCGCTCACGAGGGCCGTGCGACGGTCGAGCCCCGACTGCGCGAGCGTGGTGCTGCGACGGTTCGGGAGCCACCGGAACTTGATCACGTCTTCAGGGCACGCGGTCTCGCAGTTGAGGCACACGTGGCACTCGTCCTGACGCCACTTCACGCCGCCCTGCGGGCTGTCGGCGCCCTGGCAGTCGACGAGGCAGAGGTTGCAGTCGGTGCACTTCGAGTGGTCCTTCTCCATGCCGACGAGGGCGTGGCGCGCGATGAGCCCCAGCGTGGCGCCGAGGGGACACAGCACACGACACCAGAAGCGCGGGATCCATCGGTTCGCGAGGAGCACCGCGAAGAGCAGCCCGCCGATGACCCAGGTCTGGTGAAAGAAGTACTGCTTCGGTTGGAGCACCGTGGCGACGAGCGCATCGCGCGTGGCATCGGTGGCCGTCTGGAGCACGTGCACGTTGCTCTGCGACACGCCGTCGAGGCCGCGTCCGAGCACGTAGTTGATGCCCGGAAGCACCGCGAGCCCGATGGCGCGCACCGAGATGCAGATCGGGTCGAAGAGGCCGCCGATCGCGCTACCGCACACCGAAGCCACGAGGAACGCGAAGAGCAGGTAGTACTTCGCGTTCTGATAGCTGTGGGTCATGTTCGCGCGGACGCGCCGCGCGCCGGTGGTGGCCCCGCGGGGGTTGGGCACGAGCCACGCGAAGAAGTGGTGCAGGGTGCCGAAGGGGCAGATCCAGCCGCAGAAGACGCGACCGAACACGAGGGTCAGCGCCACGAGCCCGACGGACCACCACAGCGCGCGGTAGACCGCGTGCGTGGTGAGAAAGGTCATGAGCGAGACGAAGGGATCGGCGAGGAGAAAGGCCTCGACGGGGTAGGGCATGCGCACGGTGGCGCCGCCCGAGAAGCTCCCGCGAAACTCCGTGCGCACGAGCAGAAAGAGGAACGCGAAGAGGAAGCCCGCCTGCGACACGCGCCGCAGATTGCGGAGCGCAGCGATGACCTTGCGAGGCGGGATTCCCGAGCCCGGACGCTTCTTCGGCTTGAGCTTCGCGCGTCCCCAATCGAGCACGCGATCGAGCGCCGTGGGCTTCGCGGCGACATCAGTCGGTGCGGTCACGGAGGGAGCGGGCGCGGGTGCGGTGACCGCTGCGGGGGCGCTCACCGAGGCCGCGGGCGGAGGCGCGCACACGGCCGTCGGGGCGGGCGCCGCGACGGGGCGGAGGGGCTGCGCGGGAGGCTGTTCCGGCGCGTCGAGGGCGGGCACATGGCCCACCACGCCGAGCCACGGAATGGGCGAAGGGAGGTCGCTCATGCGAGGGTGACCCGCGGGCGGTGGATGGCGCGCGCGACGTCGATCGCGTCGACGCCATCGGGCACGTAGAGGGCGAAGCGGTCCGCGCGACCGTGCGCATCGAAAGCGATTTCGCGCGGGCGGAGGTCCTGCCAGCGCGTGGTGCCGAGGTTGCGCTCCTGGGCCATGCGGAGGTACCCGAGGGCCTCGGGGCGCTGACCGATGAGGGTGCAACCGTAGGCATCAGCGGCCACCTGATCGATGGTCGCGAGGACGGTGTTCATCTTCCGCGTGTCATCGATGTTGCCGCCCTGCGGGCCGTTGCGGAGCATCACGCGCACGCCGTCGACCACGGTGAGCGTCGGTCGCATGAAGGTCGCGAGGTCGGCGATCGACGTGTCGATGTTCTG
>CAMFHP010000225.1 GCA_945952225.1 uncultured Myxococcaceae bacterium | reverse complement strand
GGACCACCCATCGGGCCCGGGGGACCACCCATCGGACCGGGGGGACCACCCATCGGGCCCGGAGGACCCCCCATCGGACCGGGCGGACCACCCATCGGGCCCGGGGGACCACCCATCGGGCCACCGAAGTTCGGGCCGCCCATGGGCGAGGGCGCGCCGGGGTTCGACATCGGGCGCGGCGGACCAGGCGGCGGACCCATCGGGCCACGACCCCCGAGGCCCGGAGGCGCGCCGGGACCGGGGCCTCCCACGGGGCCCGGCGAGGTCATCACGGCGGGGCGCGGAGGGCCCATCGGCGGCGGACCGAAACCGGGCGGAGGCTGCGGGGGCTCGGGGGCGGGCGGGGGCTCGTCGAAGCCGCCGTTGTCGTCGTGGTCGGGCTGCGCGTCCATCTCGCCGCCGCCGGGGTCCATGGGCATGTCACCGGCGTCCTGCGCGGCGAGCTCCATCGCGGAGCCGTCACCCATGTCGACCATCACCACGAAGTCGCCGATGTACACCTTGTCGCCGGGGCGGATCACCGACGGCGTCGTGATGCGACGGCCGTTGAGGTACGTGCCGTTCGTGCTCTTCAGGTCGACGACGAAGAACCGTCCGTCCTGCTTGACCACGCGCGAGTGGCGCTTCGACACGTTGCCCTTGTTGAGCACGATGTCGTTGCCCGGCACACGACCGACGGTGACTTCGTCTTTGTCGAAGTCCATGCGCTTCGGCGTCCCGCCCTTCTCGGTCACGATCAGCGTCAACATCGGGGCTCTCGTCTCCTCACTGCGGTGGCTCTGTTTCCCACCGAACTGCCGCTCTGCATCGCGGTTCGCGGGTGTCGGTGTCAAGCGCGTTCACCGCGCGCGATCACCGTGAAGGCATTGCGTCTGCGTGCATTCCCACGCACCCTTCTCCGCCATTCTCGACGCCAACGCAGCGTCGCATCAAGCGTCTTCGATCGCGCGTTCGACTCCACCACGCACCGCCCGCCTCTGACCCCCGATGCCCCAGCGCCCCTTCGACGCCGTCGTCTTCGACCTTGACGGCACGCTCGCCGACTCTGCCGCCGACATCGGCGCCGCGCTCCGTCGCGCCTTCGAGGACCTCCACATCCGCGTGGAGCAACCCATCGAAGCCCTCGTCGACGGCTCGCCCCTCGAAGAGGTGTTCGCCGTGGCCGCGCCCGGCGCCGACGCCGCGACCTTCGACCGCTTCGTGGCCCGCTACCGCGCGCACTACAACGCCGCCGGACACCCCACCACGCGGCTCTATCCCGGCGTCATCGAGACGCTCGAAGCGCTCACGCTTCTGACCCCGCGCATGCGTCTCGCGATCGCCACGTCGAAGCGTCCCGAGGCCGCGCGGGGCCTCGCCGCCGCGACGGGCATCGCCACGTACTTCGACGTGATCGACGGCTCGGGCGGCACCGACCGTCGCCACAAGCCCGCGCCCGACCTGCTGCTCGCGGTGTCGCGCGCGCTCGACGTGACGCCGTCGCGGGCGCTGATGGTCGGTGACACCGCGCGCGACGTGCTCGCAGGCCGCGCCGCGGGCATGGGAACGGCCGCCGTGCTCTACGGCCTCGGATCGCGGGAGGCGCTGAAATCCGCGGCGCCCGACCACCTGCTCGAAGACGTCGAAGACGTGCTCACGCTGGTGTCGTCGCGCGCCTGAACGCTGGAGCTCTCACGGTGCGGAGGGGGGCGGGCCGTACTGCGCGACGAGGGCTTCGAAGACCTCGCCCACGCGCGCCTCGAGGGCCTCGCGCGTGCCCGAGTTGTCGATGACGTGCGTGGCGACGGCGACCTTGCGTTCGAGGGGCCATTGCGCGTCGATGCGGGCCTGCGCGTCGTCGAGGGAGAGCCCGTCGCGGGCCATGAGCCGCGCGCGTTGAACCGCGGGGGAGGCCACCACCACGACGAGGCCCTCGAAGTTGCGGTACGAGCCGTTCTCGACGAGGAGTGCCGCGTCGTAGAAGCCGAAGGGATGGCCCGCGTCGGAGAGGGCCGAGAGGCGCGCGAGGCTCTCCATCGCGATGCGCGGGTGCAGGATGCCGTTGAGCCGCAGCCGCGCGGATTCGTCGCGGAACACCCGCGCGCCCAGGGCCTTGCGATCGAGCGATCCGTCGGCGAGTCGGAGGTCTTCACCGAAGGCCGCGAGCACCTCGGCGAGTCCCTCGGAGCCCGGCGCCACCACGTCGCGCGCGATGGCGTCGGCGTCGACCACGGGGACGTTGCGTTCGAGAAGCAGCCGCGCCACCGCGGTCTTGCCGCAGGCGATGCCGCCGGTGAGTCCGAGGGTGTGCATGGGAGGTGCGGGCGGCGCTACTTGCGCTTCGCGAAGATCTCGGCGAACGACGTGTCGTACTGGCCCGCGGTGAACTCCGGCGAGACCAGCACCGCACGCAGGAACACGCGGTTGGTGACGAGCGGCGCGACGTGCGTCTGGTCGAGGGCGCGGTCGAGGAGCGCGAGGGCCTCAGGGCGCGTCGGGGCGTACGCGATGATCTTCGCGACCATGGGGTCGTAGTACTGCGTCACCTGGCCGGGAGCCGCGATGCCCGCGTCGATGCGCACGTTCTCCAGCGAAGGCCAGGTGAGCTCGTGCACGTCGCCGGGCTTCGGAATGAAGCCCTTCGAGGGATCTTCGGCGTAGAGCCGCGCCTCGACCGCGTGGCCCTTCGGGGTGACGTGGCGCACCTCGTCGCCGAGCGCTTCGCCCGAGGCCACGCGGAGCTGCCACTCCACCAGGTCGAGGCCCGTGACGGCCTCGGTGACCGGGTGCTCCACCTGGATGCGGCAGTTCGTTTCGAGGAAGTAGAACTCCTCCCGCGCGCTGTCCCAGATGAACTCGCAGGTGCCTGCGCCGACGTAGCCCGCGGCGCGTCCGATGCGCACCGCCGCGTCGAGGATCGCCGCCCGATGGGAGGCACCGCGCTCGCCCTGAAACGCCGGGGCCGGCGACTCCTCGATGATCTTCTGGTGCCTGCGCTGGAGCGAGCACTCGCGCTCGCCGAGGGCCACGACGTTGCCGTGCGTGTCGCCGAAGATCTGCACCTCGATGTGCCGCGGACGTTCGACGTAGCGCTCGACGTAGACGCGCGCGTCGCCGAAGGCCTGGGCCGCGCGGTCGCTGCAGCTCTTCATCGCGCGCTCGAGGCCCGCGTCGTCTTTCACGATCTGCATGCCGATGCCGCCGCCGCCGCCGACGGCCTTCACCATCGCGGGAAACCCGATGCGCGCGGTGACCTCACGGGCCGCGTCGAGGGTCTCGACGGGCGCGTCGGCGCCGGGCACGGGCGACACCTTCGCGGCGTGCGCCGTGTGACGCGAGCGCATCTTGTCGCCGAGGCGGTCGAGCACCTCGGGGGGAGGGCCGATCCACACGAGGCCCGCGTCGAGCACGGCGCGCGCGAAGTGGACCTTCTCGCTGAGGAGTCCGTAGCCCGGGTGCACGGCCTCGGCGCCCGTGCGCTTCGCGACCTCGAGGATCGCGGCGGCGTTGAGGTAGCTCTCCTTCACGGCCGCGGGGCCCACGAGGTGGCTCTCGTCGACGGCGGTGGTGTGCAGCGCGCCGGCGTCGGCCTCGCTGTGGATGCCCACCGTGGCCACGCCGAGGCGGCGGCAGGTGCGGGCGATGCGGGCGGCGATCTCGCCGCGGTTCGCGATGAGGACCTTCTTGAACATGGTCGCGCTCTATAGCGCCCGCGGGGGCGCGAACGAAAGGGGGCCGTGCGTGCGCGAAGCTCGTTGAGACCCCGCCGCGATTTTGAGAACGTCGCGACCGGCCCGTCGCCATCGCGTCGGCGCCTCCCGGGAGGGCGAATCGTGCCTGGTCCAGCAGCGAGGATTGGAGACCAAAGCGCGCACGGCGGCGCCATCGTGACGGGTATTCCGACCGTGCTCATCGGCGGCATGCCCGCGGCCCGCATTGCCGACATGCACACGTGCCCGATGCAGACGCCTGCGGTGCCGCCCATTCCCCATGTGGGCGGGCCCATCACCCTGGGCGTCCCCACCGTGCTCGTCGGAGGAATGCCGCAGGCCACCGTCGGCTCGACGATGGTGTGCGTCGGGCCGCCCGATTCCGTCGTGAAGGGCGCGCCGACGGTGATGGTCGGCACGGGCGGCGGCGGCGGTGGCGGCGGCGGTGGCGGCGGTGGCGGCGGTGGCGGCGGCGGCTGTCTCTTATAC
>CAMFHP010000224.1 GCA_945952225.1 uncultured Myxococcaceae bacterium | reverse complement strand
GGAGCGCTGTCTGCATCGCCCGGAGCGCTGTCTGCATCGCCCGGAGCGCTGTCTGTATCGCCCGGACGGCTGTCTGTATCGCGGGACCGCTGCTCCCGACGGCTCGCGCGCTGCTCCCGACGGTGGAAGTCGCCCCTCGGATCGCGGAACTCGTGCTCTGGACGGCAGAACGGGTGCTCTGAACGTCAGACCCCGTGCTCTGAACGGCGGAACGGGTGCTCTGAACGGCGGCCCCTGTGCTCTGGACGGCGGCCCCCCGTGCTCTGGACGGCGGCCCCCCGTGCTCTGAATGGCCCCCCTGCGCGGCTCCCGACAGCACCCCGCGCCGCGCGGAACGGCGCCCGCTGCCGCGCCCGCGGATCTTCATTGCCACCGCGGGAGAAACCCGCAAAGGATCGCCGCCGTCATGGCCGACACCCCCGAACAACGCAGCCCCGGGTGCGACGCTCCATGCCCTGACCCGACGACACCGCACGCGTGGCTCGACGGGGTGTACGACCGCGTCGCGCGCGGCGAGGGGCGGGCGGCCAACACGGCCGTATGGGACACGCTCGACGGGTACGTGCTCGACGGAAACTTCGACGCGATCAACCAGGTGTTGGCCGCCGTGGACGTCGGGCGCCTCGACACCGTCACGATGCTCGGGTTTCTGGCGGTGACCTTCGCCGCGAACGAGGAACTCCCCGCGTACGCAGGGCTCGCCGGGCGGGTGCGCGCGCAGATCGCGCTCACCGATCCGTCGCGCGTCGACCGACTGATGCAGGGGTTCGTGTGATCGCGGCGTCCCAGACGGCGCGCGCCGGGACGCTCGCGGTTGCCCGCGGTCGCGCCCCGACGCCCTGAGCCCTTGCGCCCGCTCAGCCCACGGGCGGGGGCTGCGGCTCGCCCTCGTCGTCGGCGGGCCCGGAGCGCGTGAACACCGCCCGCGTGGCCGCGCCCGGCGTCAGCGCCGGAATGCGCTTGTCGTCGCGCAGCGCCCGCGCGTTGCGGAAGGCGTTGCGCAGCACGCGCATCTCGGCCAGCACGCGGCCCTCGTGCCCCGACACCTCGGGCGTGTCGCGGTCGGCGCTGTTGGCGCCGCGCCGCACGGTGGAGGCCTGCGTCACGGCGTCGGCGTGCGCGCGGGCGTTCTTCGTGTCCGTCTCGGTGAGCCGCGCCGACCGGGCGAGCTCGCGCACCACCGGGTCGTCACCCGTCATCCACGACGCGAGCAGCGCGGCCAGCGCCCGCAGCGCGCCCGCCGTCGTCGACGCCGACGACTCGCCCAGCCGCGCCTTGAGGTCCGCGGTCATCGTCGGGTGGCGCCCCGCGGCCTCGCGCATCGCACCACGCAGCTCCGCGAGCGCCGCGCCCGCCAGCGCCTCGGCCGCGTCGACGGCCTTCACCAGCGTCACCGTCGAACGCTTCTTCGCGCGCTCGGCCTCCAGCGCCCCCGCGAGGTCGAGGATCGTGCGCCCCAGAAACGCCAGCCGCGTCGCCGGATACCGGATCGCCGACGCGAGCTCTCCCGTCAACACGGGCTCCGCCTTCTGGAACCACCCCCACGCCTCACCGACCACGTTCGTCGCCCGCGTCTGCGCCGCGAGTTCGAGCACGTAGCCCTCGGGGTACTGCGCCCGCCACGCCGTCACCTCGGCCTCCGACGGCGCGGGGAGACGGTTCACCGCCGCCGCCACCGTCGCCATGTCGACCTTCACATCCCCCGTCTCCGCCGCCTTTGTCTCGACCTTCGCCGCGGTCTTCTTCGCCGTTCCCTTCTTCGCAGTGGTTTGGGTCGTCTTGCCCTTTGTCCTCACAGTCGCCATGACCGCGCACGGTAGAGAAACCCGTCGCGCGCTGGCAAGCGAGTTCGCACAGACCTCACCCCCGCTGCCGCGCGCCCCTCTCCCGCGCAGAGCGCGAGCGAGGGGCTCTGCGTGCAGGTGCGTCGAGGTGCTCCGCGCGATGTGAGGTGACAGCTCCCCCGGACCTCACAGTCCCAAGGAGCCCCCTCGCTCGCGCTTCGCGCGGGAGAGGGGGCGCGCGGCAGCGGGGGGTGAGGTCACACGAGCGCCCGCACGAACGCATCGGGCGCTTCGATCCACGGCAGGTGCCCCACGCCCGCGAGCGTGTGTGCCGTGACGCCCTCGCGCAGCGTGCCCACGCGCGCGCTCATCGCCGGCGCCACCACCGCGTCGAGCGCCCCGTGGATCGTCGTGAGCGGCACCGTCGTCGCCGCGAGCTCCGCGCGGTAGTCGCCGCTCCCCGAGAGCAGCGCGCGGCGCACGCGCACGGGCACGCGCAGCATCGCCGCCACCGCCGCGTCGACCGTCGCCTCCGCGAGCGGAGACGCGCTGCATCCGCGCACGAAGGCCTCGCTGCCCGCGAGGTACACCGCCTCGTCGTCGCTCATCAGGGCGCGCGCGTGGCCGAGCATCACGGGGCCGTAGAGGTCCTTCGCGTCGCGTCCCGATTGAATGGCCGCGGCCACGAGCACGATCGCGCCGAGCGCGCCGTCACCCTGCGCGCGAAGGTACTCGCCGAGCACCACGCCGCCGTACGACCAGGCCACCACCGTGGGACGCACGAGGCCCGACTGCGCGATCACCGCCGCGAGGTCTTCCCCCAACAACGGGCGCGCGTACGAGGCGTCGTCGAGGGGCTTGTCCGAGTCGCCGTGGCCGCGGAGGTCGACGGCCACGAGGCGGTGCGTGGTCGAGAGGGGGCCGTCGAGCAGCGCGTCCCAGCTCGCGGCGCTCTGCGCGATGCCGTGGAGCAACACCAGGGCGGGCGCCTCGCGGGGACCGGACTCGCGCACGGCGAGCGAGACCCCATCGGACGCAGTGACTCGGCGGGTGGAACGCATGGCGCGACGATGCCACGAGGCCCTCCGCGGTTGCGAGGCGCGGGCACGATGCCATCGGGCGAGGCGCGCAACCGTCGCGACCCACACGGGCCACCCATCATTCCCGTGGAGCGCGGGCGTCGAGGGCGCCTAGCGTTGCGCGCATCAGGAACCGTCGAGAGGGAGGCACTGCGATGACCGACACGCGACCGCACCGGCTCCACCACACCGCCTACGTCACGAAGGATCTCCGCGCGACGCGGGCCTTCTACGAAGACCTGCTGGGCCTTCCCCTCGAAGCGACGTGGTGCGAGAGCGACGAGCTCTTCGGCAAGGTGCGCACCTACTGCCACTGCTTCTTCGGCCTCGAAGACGGCAGCGCGCTCGCGTTCTTTCAGTTCGCCGACGCCGCGGACCAGGCCGAGTTCGGTCCGCCGATGCCGCCGTCGCCCTTTCATCACATCGCGCTCCACGTCTCGCGCGACCAGCAGGACGCCGTCTCCGCGCGCCTCGCCGCCGCGGGCTACACCGCGCCGAAGACCTACGTGCTCGAACACGGCTACTGCCGGTCGGTGTACGTCGAAGACCCCAACGGCATGATCGTCGAGCTCACCGCCGACGCGCCCGAGGCCATCACCGACGCCGTGGTGTCGGCCAAGCGCCGCGACGCCCACGCCGACCTCGAACGCTGGCTCGGCGGCGACCACACGTCGAACAACACGTACCGCTGAGACCCCGCGCGATGCGCCTCACGCTGTCCTTCGACAACGGACCCGATCCCGCGGTGACGCCGCGCGTGCTCGACACGCTCGCACACCACGGGGTGACGGCGCATTTCTTCGTGCTCGGTCGGTGCCTCGAAGCGCCCGAAGGACGCGCCCTCGTGGCCCGCGCGCTCGCCGAAGGGCACCACGTCGGCAACCACTCGTACACGCACCAGACGCCCCTCGGCGACGACACCCGCGACGACCTCGTCGCGCGCGAGATCGTCGACACCGAGACGCTCCTCGCGCCGCTGCTCGGAGACCGTGCGCGCACGTTCCGACCGTTCGGCGGTGGCGGCGTGATCGGACCCCATCTGCTCCGCGACGACGCGCTCGCGCACCTCACCGCGCAGGGCTACAGCGTCGTGCTCTGGAACAGCGTGCCCCGCGACTGGGAAGACCCCGCGGGATGGCCCGCCACCGCGCTCGCCGACCTCGAACGACGGCCGCACACGCTGCTCGTGCTCCATGACATTCCCGGCGCGTGCCTCGACGGGCTCGACGGGTTTCTCACCGCGGCGAAGGCCCGCGGACACACGCTCACCGACGCACTCCCCGACGACTGCGTGCCGCTCGTGAACGGGCGCGCGCGCGCCGACCTGAGCGCCCTCGTGCGACCGCGCACCGGGGCCGCCCTGAAGGGTTCCCCCTGTCTCTTATACACATCTGACGCTGCCGACGACTCCTTACGTGTAGA
>CAMFHP010000223.1 GCA_945952225.1 uncultured Myxococcaceae bacterium | reverse complement strand
GCGGGCGCGCGTCTCGCACTCGATCCCCGAGGCGGTCGCGGACGGCGTGCAGCTCGCTGCGTCGCCCGCGCTCGATGCGCTGGCGCGTGTGCTGACGCGCGAGGTCCGCGGGGTCACGTCGGTGGGGCGTCGGCGTCCCTCGGATCGGCTCGCGGGCGCGAGTCGCGACCCCCACAGGCTGGGGGTCGCGGGTGACGCGATGATCCGCGACGACGGCACGCGCGAGGCCGTGGGCGATGCGCTCGCGGCGTGGCTCGTGGAGCACGCTGAAACGCTCGGCGTTCAGTACGTGCTCTGGTCCAACTTCGAATGGAGCGCCTCGCGCATCGGCCCGCGCTGGGAGCGCTACACAGGCTCGGACCCGCACCACGATCATGTGCATTTCGAGCTCTCGCCCGAGGGGCGGGCGCTCGGTGCCGCGGAGATGGAGCGGCGCGCGATGGCGGCGCTCCGCGAGGCCGGAAGCGGTCTCGCGGTGTGGCTCATGGCGGCGGCGGTGCTGGCTGCGCTCGCGGGCGTGGCGTGGGGGTGGCGGTGAGCTGGGCACACTTCGGAGCGGGCGCCGTCGCGGGCGCCCTCGTGGGCGTGCTCGCGTCGCAGGCCTCGCAGGCCACCACGGCGCCGCGCGCGCGGCGTGTGTCGGAGGCAGAGGGTGCGCGGGCGATGCGGGCGGTCGACTCTGTGTTTGCGGCGGCGGCGCGCGGTGAGTCGCTCGCGGTCGTCGAGCGCGAGGCGCGCGACGCAATGCGCGTGGCGTCGGGCGTGCCCGGCCTGCGGTGGCGCTCCGCCGATGACCTTGCGGGCGCCGCGGTGCTCTATGCGGCGCGGCGTGAACGTGGCGGGCGTGGCGGGCGTCGTTAGACGCGACGGGGGTTCTGATGGATTTCGGGTCATTCGCGCTCGGCGCGGTGGGTGGTGCGGTGGTGGGTCTCGTGGCGGCGGCGGCGTCGGACTCGACGACGGCGGCGACGAAGGGCTGTGCGTGCTCGAAGGGCTCGAAGGGCTCGGACGCTGCGACGCATCTGGACCGGATCGCGGCGCGTGAGCGGGCGCTGCTCGAACGGGCGCGGCGCGGCGACTCCCCGGAAAAGCTCTCCGCGGGTGTCAACGGGCTCGTGAAGCTCTATCGGGCGCACGCGTCGCGCACCGGTCAGGTGCTGGGCGCGATGGACGCGCAGCGCGTGATGCGCGGGCTTCTCGATGCGGCGGGCCGTGACGGCGCCGCCGAGGTGAAGCGCTGGCGCGCGCGGGGCGCTCGATGAGGGGCGCGAGCGACGTGGAGCGCGCGCTGGGCTCGGGCGCTCTCGCGGGCGTGCTGGGGCTGCACCTGCCGGTCTTCTCGGACCTGCCCGCCGACGCGCGAAGCGTCGTGCTCGGCGCGGTCGGAGCGGGGCTGTCCGTGGTGGTGGCGCGGCTCGCGGGGGCGATCGCGGACGCGGGCGGGCGGACGCTGGAGGCCGTCGGGCGACGCGCGGCGCGCGCGATCGACCCCCAGGGTGCCCGCGAGGTGGTGGCGGTGGAAGCGGCGCCCGAGGGGGCCGCGGTGGTCGGGGAGCGCGCTGCGGCGCGCGGAGGTGAGTGACGATGGCGACGATGATGGATGCGCTTCGGCAGATCGAACGGGAGTCGTGCGGCTCGGTGGGCGTGCACGGTCCCTCGCGGGCGGTGGTGTCGCTCCTGCGCGCGGTGACCCGCGCCGGGAATTCGATCCGCGCGGCGAAGCTCACGACCGCGCAGCGCGCGGCCCGTCCCGAGGCGGTGCGGCTCGGCTTCATGGACTCGGACGGCTGGGTCACCCCGGCCGGTCGGCGCGTCGTGATGGGTGACCCCCGATGACCCGCCGTCTGGCGCTCGCGGCGGCGCTCCTCGTGGGCCTCGGCTGCTCCGCGTCGACGACGGCCGCGGCGGTGGCCGTCGACGGCGTGTCGAAGGGCTGGGCCATCGCGCGGGACGCCGCGCGCTTCTCGGGCCTCTGCGACGACGACCCGGCGCCCCCGTGGCTGCGCGTGCGACACGCGGGTGATGCGGGCGACGCGGGCGATGCGTCGTCGTCGGCCGCGGGCGACGCGTCGTCACCTGGCTTCGGCGACGCGGGCGACGGAGGCTGACGTGCCGCTCCCCTCCTGGACGATCGAGCGGACGCTGACGGCCTCGGAGGCCGGTGACCTCGTGATCGTGGTCCCGGTGCGCTGGGAGCCGCGATGGCGCGTCGTTGTCGATGTGGCCGGGGCGTCGGTCACGTCGATCACGCACGCGGCGGCGGCGCTCGGGTCGCGCTTCGGGCCTCCGGTCGCGGGTCTGCCCGACGGCGCGACGCTCGACGCGGGCGACTCGTGGGGGATCTCTTCGGCGGACCTTGACGCCGTGTATGCGCTGCGGCTGGTGATCTCGCTCGACGGGGCGGGCTCCGTGGTCGTTACTGGCGCGGGGCTCGCGTGAGCGGCCCGCGCGTCGACGGCTGGGACCCGACGGCGACGGCCCCGGCCGTGTCGTCGGGCGTCGCGCTGCCCGCGAGCTGCGCGAGCGCGCTCCTGTGGCTCGACCCCTCGCGGCTGCCGCCCTCGGGCGTCGGCGTGCGCGCGTGGCCGTCCCTCGTGGGCGACCCGGCGCGGCTCGTCGAGGGTGACGCACCGGTGTCGCTCGATGCGTCGGGCGGCGTGTCGTTCGAAGCGTCCGCCTATCTGCGCGCGGACGCGCTCACGATCGCCGCGACGGCGCCGCGCTCGGTGTCGGTTGTGATGCTCCCTCGTGGGCCTGCCTCGAAACGGTGGGGCGCCGTGTGGGGCGGCTATTTCGGGGTCTTCCTCAACTCCGCGGGTGTGATCCAGGCGGAGGCGGGCGGGCTGCGCTCGTCGGGCGTCACGATCGCGGCGCCGACGCTCGCGACGCTCACGTGGGACGGCGCGACCGCGCGGCTCTACCTCGGCGCGACGCTCGCGGTGGAGGCTGCGGCCTCGGTCTCGACCTCCACGGCGGCGCTGACCGTCGGGAGCCGTGGCGACACGGCGGAGTCGCTCGGTGCGGTGCGTGCGGTCGGCGCGTGGGAACACGCGCTCGATGCGGGCGCCGTGGCGGACCTTCACGCCTGGCTGTCGGGCCGCGGGGTCGTGTGATGGGCGCGGCGCCGCTCGTGACGTGCGTGTGCCTCACGACGGCGCCGCGGCGCGCGGCCTTCCTGCGCGATGCGCTGCGCTCGTTCGAAGCGCAGACCCTCCCCGCCGACGCGCGGGAGCTCCTGATCGTGAACGACGGCACCCCGCTGCGCTCGACGCGCGCGGGCGTGCGCGTCGTGAACCTCCCGCCGCGTGTCGGCGGGGCGTGGAGCGTGGGCGAGAAACGCAACGTCGCCGTGCGGCTCGCGTGCGGGGCGTGGCTCGCGACCTGGGACGATGACGACGTGAGCTTGCCCGATCGTCTGACCTCGCAGCTTGCGACGGCGGAGCGCACCGGCGCGGCCGGCGTCCTGGCCTCGGGCTCGTGGGTGGCGGATGGGGAGCTCCGGCTCGCCGGGTGGCGTGAGGAGCTTCTGCGGCCGGTGCAGGCCTCGGCGCTGCTCGCGCGTGACGCGGTGGTGCGCGCGGGTGGCTATCCCGCGTGCAGCTATCGCGAAGACGCGGGGCTCCTTACGGCGCTGAGGCTCTACGCGCGGGCGCACGTCGTGGTGGATCGCGGGGCGTGGTACGTGCTGCGCCGCTGGGGCGGCGGCGTCACGCTCGATGCGGGCGAACGCGACGACCGGTATCTGAGCGAGGCCCGGCCAGACCCGCGCGAGGCGTGGGCCCGGTCGGATCTGGCTCGCGTTCTTGAGCGACGCGGCGAGGGCGTCGAGGGGGTGGGCGATGCGTCGAGGGCGTGAGGTCGGGCGTGTCCTGGTGACCGGCGCGGCGGTGGGCGCGGCCGGGGCGGTGTCGGCTGCGGCCGTCGAGGTCGCGACGCTCGGGGTCGAGAGCCCCGCGGCGAGGGCCCTCGCGCGCCTCCTGGCGGGCGCTGCGCTGGCGTCGGGCGCGGCCTGGGTGGGTGCGCCCGCGGCGGTGGCCTCGGGCGCCCTGGCGGGCCCCGTGCTGGTGACCGGGTTGGATCTGGTCGCGCGCCTCGTGCCGTCCCGGCCCGCGGTGCTTCCCCCGGTGGGGTCGGGCGGACTCGGGGCACCCTGGGCGCCCTCGCCCGCGTGGGCGGGTGTCACGCCCGTGGCACGTCCCGCGCGCTGACGCGCGCATTTCCCGTAGAAACTGCACACTTTGCGGGGATTGAAAATCCCCGTGTCGGCGGTTCGATTCCGTCCCTGGGCAC
>CAMFHP010000222.1 GCA_945952225.1 uncultured Myxococcaceae bacterium | reverse complement strand
CGGTGCCCCTGCGCAGCGGGAGGTGCATCCCCTCGGGCTCGCCCGCGTGCGGCTGGCCCATGCGCACGCGCATCGAGGCCTCGCCGGGCGCGTGCTCGCGCTCGTCGAAGCGCAGGCGGACGAGGTAGCGACCGTGCGCGTCGAGCTGCGCGTAGTCACCGTCCGCGGGGCCGTCGACCACGGCGGGCACGAGGCCGTCGATGCGCGGCCACGGGGGTGCGCCGTCGTGGCGGTAGGGCGTCGCCGCGCGGATGGCCGTGAAGCGCAGGTGCCACGCGCGCCCCGCGGTGAAGCCCAGGCGCTCGTGCATCGCCGCCGCGGCGCTGATCTGCGACCCGCGGTGGTGTACGGTCACGAGCAGATAGCGCGCGTTGAACGCGTCGAGGGGATGGTCGGCGAGGGCGACGGTGTAGCCCGGCGTGAGCGCGAGGTTGCGGCCTGCGCCGCTGAACACGGTCTGGTCGGCGGTGAGGGCGTCGGCCCGGGCCGCGGCGATGCGCCGTGCGTCGGCGGCGGTGGCGACGTTGCGCTGCCAGAGCGCGCGCTCGCCGTGGCCGCGGGTGTGGGCCGGCGCAGTGAACTCCACGGGGTCGGCGGAGCGCGTCCAGTCGTGGTCGCGCACGCGCACGGCGGCGGTGCGGGCGCCGTGGCGCGCGGTGAAGGTCTCGACGGCCTCGGGCGCGCTGCCGTCGTCGCCGCCGCTCGCGAAGAAGCACAGCGGGTCGTCGTCGAGGGCGGGGTGCTGGTCGGGGCGGTTGACCACCACCAGCCGCTCGGTGGCGCCGTCGTGGGTGAAGAACCACGTGTAGCCCTCGCGCTCGCACCAGCGCGCCACGAAGTCGAGGTCGCTCTCGCGGTACTGCGCGATGTGCTCGTAGCGCCGCGCGGCGCCCTGCACGCGCACCTCGAACTCGTCGGCGCCGAGCGACCCCGCGCGCAGCGCCGCCGCGATGGCCTCGGCGGGCGTCGACTGCACCCACACGCGGCTGTGGTGGCCCAGCGTGAGGAGCCACGCGGCAGGGGCGAGCTCCACGCGGTAGAGCGCGGTGTCGGTGAGGTCGTGGAGGTGTTCCACGGCGCGCACGATGCCGTGGCGCGTGAGGCGCACGCTGCCGTCGTCGCGGTGCGCGCGGAGCGTGGCGCGGGCGTAGAGCGCCGCGTCGGGCTCGAAGGTCTCGGCCTCGGCGGCCGTCGTGTGCAGGTACACCGAGAACTCGTAGAGGCGGTTGAGTCCCTCGGCGCCGAAGAAGCCGACGACCTCGGCGCTCGCCGGGAGCGCGTCGCACTCAAGGGTGAACAGTGGCGTCATGGCGCGGGGTCCCCGTCGGATCAGTTCTTGGTGTTCACGGCGGTGAGCGCGGTGTTCATCCCGCTCGCCTCGAAGTCGAAGGCGTAGGCCTGGCCCTTGTCGTCGATGGTCTCGTTCTTGAGCTTCACGTTCGCCGTGTCGACCTTCAGCCCCGCGGTGCCCCACGCGATGACCGTCGAGTCGAACTTCGTCGCCGCGAGGGTGATCGAGAGCATGTTGGCGGCGGCCTTCATGATGCTCATGCCCAGCCAGCTCGAATCGAACTTCTTCGAAGCGAAGAGGCACACCTCGGTGTTGCTCGCCGTCTGAAGCTGGATCTGTGTCGCGCCCGTCGCGCGGAACCGCAGCCCCACCACGGTCATGCTCGTGTCGTCGTGCACGAGCCCCGTCGTGCCGATGCGAATGCCGAGGAGGCCGTAGGTGTGCACCGCGGCGCCCGACACCGTGAGCGCGTGGCTCGCGGCGTCGAGCAGGTACGGCCCCGCCACGGTCACGGTCTGCGACCCGTGCTGCTCGACGAGCGCGTCGCGCACCGTGGTCTGTTGACGCAGGCACTCCTCGACGCGGCGCTTCGACACGTTCGTGGTGTGCGAGCGGTACGACTCGGTGCAGCGCGCGGCGACGGTCACCGTGAGGTTCTCGCCGTAGGTCTCGGTCACGTCGCCGCCCACGGTGGTGGTCTGCGTGGCGTGGTAGGTCTCGTCGACGTGCAGGGCCACGCGCTCGTGCTTCTCGCCGTCGACGGTGACATCGAGGCGGTCGCCCGTGTGCACGAGCCCGTTGCCGTCGGTGGTGAGCACGAAGTGGTGGTCGTGTCCGCCGTGGTAGCCGCGCGGGTGGTGCTCGCCGAGGTGCAGCGCCGTGTGCTTCGGCGGCGAGTACAGGTCGATGTACGGATGGTCGGCGTTGTCGTCGATCTCGATGCGGTTGTTCGCGCCCGTGTGGATCACGTTCTGCGTCGCGTTCGCCGACGTCACCGGTGACGGATGCTGCGCGTCGTGCGAGGCCGCGACGATCACCGGGCGGTCGGGGTCTCCGCCGAGAAAAGCCACCATGACCTCGGTGCCCGCGCGCAGCGGGAGGTGCATTCCCTCGGGCTCGCCCGCGTGCGGTTGGACCATGCGCACCCGCGTCGAGGCCTCCCCCGCGCGGTGCGTGTTCTCGTCGAAGCGAAGTCGTACGAGGTAGCGACCGTGTGCGTCGAGCTGCGCGTAGTCGCCGTCGGTCGGGCCGTCGATGACCGCGGGTTCGAGCCCATGCACGCGGGGCCACGGCGTGCGGCGCAGCGGGCGATGGGGCACGTCGGCGCGTGCGGCGGTGAAGCGCACACCCCAGGTGCGGTGGGCGCCGAGACCGAGCAGCGCGCGAACCTCCGGCGCCGAGCTCACCTGGTTGCCGTGGAGCTCGACGGAGAGCGTGAGGTACGACGCGTTGAGGGCGTCGTGCGGGTGGTCTTCGAGGGTGAAGGCGAAGCCCGCGCGCGCTTCGAACACCCGCCCCGCGCCGAAGAAGCGTGTGTGCGCGTCGGCGAGGGCGTCGGCGCGCAGCGTGGTGAGCGCGCGGCCGTCGGAGACCGTGGCGTAGTGGTCGTTCCAGCGGCGCACGTCGCCGTGGTGGCCGCCGCGGACGGTGTGCTCGACGTTGAGGTCGGTGTCGGGGGCGAGGGGGTCGTGGTCGCTCGCCGACGCGCGCTCGGACTGCACCGTGCGACGCGCGCTGAACTGGTCGACGGTCTCGCCCGCGGCGGCGTCGTCGGCCGCGACGGGGAAGTACCGCAGCGCGCCCAGCGACTCGGGGGCGCGCCGCCCGTCGGTGAGCACCAGGAGCTCGCGGTCGCCGCGGTGGTCGAAGTACCAGTGGATGCCCAGACGCTCGCACCAGCGCGACACAAAATCGAAGTCGCTCTCGCGGTACTGGCACACGTGTTCGATGGGGCGATAGCGGCCGTCGAGACGGAGTTCGAAGTCGCCGTCGCCGAGTCCGCCGGCGCGCAACGTCGCGTCGAGAAATTCGCGCGGCGTGCGGCGCACCCACACGCGGCAGTGCTCGTGGAGCGTGAGCTTCCACAATGAGGGGACGAGTTCGACGCGGAGGAGCGCGGTGTCCTGCAACGCATGCATGAACTCCACGGCGGCGAGAATGCCGTGAACCTGCGCGCGCACCGATCCGTCGTCTCGATGCGCCCGGAGTACGGCCCGCCGCAGGAGAGCGCCATCGAGGTCGAGGCCCCGCGCGTCTGCGAGCGGGAGGTGCACGTACACCTCGTGGCGATCGAGCGCCGACACCGCCTCGCTGCCGTGAAACGCCACCACCTCCACGCTGTCGGGCAGCGCGCCGGGGGCCTCGAAGGTGAAGATCCGCTCCATGGGGTTTCAGGCGCTCGCAGGGTGCTGTGGGAGGTGTCGCTTCGCGGTGGGGTTCAGGTCACGACGATGAGGCCGAAGCGCCAGAGCTTCGCGCCCGCCGCCACGGACTTCGTCGCCTTGGTCTTCGCGCGGAGGATGCCGCACTCGTTCTTGATGGCCCCCTGGTCGATCTTGAGGTCGCTGTACGCGATGCCCGCGCCCACCGCGTCGCCCTTCATGAGCATGGTGATCTGCGTGGCGTTCGCGTAGACGCCCATCTTGTACGACGTGGTGTCGGTGCTGATCGGCTCGAAGATCTTGTGCGAGGGCGCCGCCGTGCTGTGGTCGCCGTGCACCGCCGTGACCGTGGGCGCTGCGATGCGCAGGTTCGGCGCCGTGAGCTCGATGCCCGCGGGGCTCAAGATCACCGTGCCGCCGCGCGTGTTCACCGAGAGCGACCCGTAGCGCTGCACGCTGACGCCCCACGCGGTGAGCGCCTGCGTGCCGACCCGCACGGTGAGGGCGTTCGCGACGCTGGTGACCTGCACGCCGTGCTGCTCGACGAGCGCGTTCGTCACCGTGGTGTCCTGCGATCCCACGCGCTCGATCTTCGAGCGGTTCACCGTCGTGGTGTGCGAGCCAAAGGTCTCCTGCCCGTGGGCCGTGACCGTCGTGGTCTGCGTGGCGCCGTAGCGCTCGGTCACGTCGTGCGCGACCGTCGTGGTCTGCGTGGCGTCGTAGGCCTCTTCGACGTGCTTCTGCACCCGCTCGCGCTTCTCGCCGCCCACGGTGACGTCGAGGCGATCGCCCGTGTGCACGAGCCCGTCGCCGTCGGTGGTGAGCACGAAGTGATGGTCGTGTCCGCCGTGGTAGCCGTGCG
>CAMFHP010000221.1 GCA_945952225.1 uncultured Myxococcaceae bacterium | reverse complement strand
CGCGGGCGCCGCCCGGCAGCGACGTGACGGGCGTGGCGACGCGCGGCGTGGTGATCGGGTGCGAGCGCGCGGGCGTGACCCACGGACCTGCGCTGCGCGGCGGCGCGGGCGCAGCGGGCGTCACCGGCGGGGGCGCGACGGTGGTGGGGCGCTCGGAGAACTCATCGCCGTCGAGCGAGTCGATGAACTGGCTCTCGTCGATCTCGATCTCGTCGTCGTCGGACGCATCGGGACCGTGCACGGGCACGAGGTCGATGAGCGTGGGCGCGGGCTTCGGTCCCTCGGCGTGCGCGAACTCGTCGGCCTGACGGAGCGTGGCCACGAGCGAGTCGGGGATCTCTTCGACCTGACGCGCGGCGGGCGCGATCACGGGCTCGTCGAGCGGCGGCAGCACCGGGATCACCTCGCTCGACCGCGACGAGGCCGTGACCCGCGGCGGCGCATCGAGCGCGATGGCCGCGATCACGTCGCTCGACGGCATCGACGAGGGGATCGCGGGCACCGCGACGACGGGCGCGGGTGCTTCGACCACCGGCGCGTCGACCACGGGCGCGGGTGCGTCGACCGCGGGCGCAGGCGCGGCGGGTTGTGCGGCGGGCGCTGCATCCGCGGGCTGCGCGGCGATGGGCTGCGCGGCGGGCGGCGTGGCCTCGGGCGCGGGCTCGAACTGCGCGTCGAACTGTCCGTCGCGGAGGGCGACGAACATCGACTTGTGCTGATCCTGCATGAGCTTCTTGACCTGCGTCTGCAGGTCGTCGGAGCCCACGAGGTCGGCGTACGAGGTCTTGAGCGATTTGACGACGCGTCCGCCGTCGGCGAAGAGGTGCGTGATGACGTGTGGCCGCGCGACGCCCGAGTCCTCGGTCTGGATGTGAAACACCCGGCCCTTGTGCCGGACGTTCGTGTTGTATCCGAGCAGCGGTGACTGGACCTTCGCCATGGCGTGCCCTCCGCGCGCAACGGCGCGATGGTCCATCCCCTCTACCACAGACCCGCGGCCGTCACGCAGCGCCATCACCGCGCGCGCCCGCCGTCGGACACACCGCGCGGCTCAGCGCAGACGCGACTGCATCACCGCACACGCCACGTAGGCCACGAGCAGCGCGAACCACGCCACGGCCGCGGCACGATCGCCAGACGTCCACGCGCCGCGCACGGGCACCACGAGCGCCTCGCCCCACGACGCGCCCCGCGCGCGGGAGCGCCACGCGAGCGTCGCGTGATCGACCACCCACAGCGCGGCCGCCACCGAACGGATCACCCACAGCACGATCGCGAGCGTCAACGGAGACTCCCTTCGCGCATCGTCGCGCGCGACGCGAGGCCATCACACACGGGCGCGGCGGTGTCCACGGTCAACGGCGGTGACGACGGCCGTGACGTCGGCGTCCGTGCGACGCGGGCTCGTCGGCCGCGGGCCCGGTCGCATCGACCGCGGGTGCGACGGGGGCGGGCAACGGATCGGCGAAGACGCGCAGCAGCCACTCTTCCTGGTCGCGCTCGTCGACGGCGTACACCGAGGTTCCGTGCGCGGGGCACCGTCGATCGAGCACGGTGTTCTCGCGCGCGTCGAGGGGCACGCCCGCGTCGCCCGGTGCGCCGTCGTGACGCCACAGCGCCGCGCCGTGCAGAAAGAGCAACCGCGTGAACATCAGCGTCACGCAGGGCGCGCGGAGCCGCGCCGTGTCGATCACCGCGAGCACGCGCCGACGCACGCCGCCCGCTTCGAACACCGGGTCGTGGAGCGGCGGCCCCGGACGCTCGCCGCGCATGGACTCGTAGAGCCCCATGAGGTTCTCGGGGAGCCCCGTTCCCCAGGGTTCTCCCTGCGGACGCACGCCGTCGATGCGCGGGTTCACCACGCGGTCCCCCGGTCCGCGCACGCGCTCGTAGAGCACGCGGTACGTGGCCTCGTCGGAGGGGATGAGCCGCGCGCCATCGACGCGCATCGGCACCGGAACCCCCACCATCGTCACGCCCGGCGGCACGAACGCGTTCGACTCGTCGACCGCCGCCTGCGGAGGAAAGAACCGCAACCCCTGCGACGCGAACGCGCCCCGCGTGAGCCGCGTGAACCCTCCGACGCGCGCCCACGTTCCGCGGTAGATCGCGAAGTGCGCCGTGCCCACGAGGGGACGGTCGAACACCTGCTCGGTGAGCGCGCGCGATTCGAACACGGCGACGCGCGTGTGGTCCTCGGCGTCGCACCACTGGGCCTGCGCGACGAGTCCGTCGGTGCGCGTGACCGACAGCGGCGGCGTCACGCCCGTCGCGATGTGCTGGTTGTCGTCGGAGAGCCCCTGCCACGCCACGGCGACGGGGCGGTGGTGGTTGAACGCCGTCGCGATGACGGCCACACACTCGCCCGCGCGCACGGTCACGCGCTTCGACCACGACCCTCCGACGGCGCCGTATTTCGCGAGCGGCGCGTCGCCCTCTTCGACGAGCGCCATGTGCAGCGCGAGGGCCTCGTTGCGCTCGCCCTCGAACGCCGCCATCGCGGCCTCGCGCGAGACCGACGGCGGCGCCTCCGTCGCGCGTCGCACGCGGAGGGTGTGGGCCGTGAGCCCTCCGGCGGCGAGGCCCGCGACGACGCTCAGCGCGGCACCGACTGCGAATCCCGTGTTCGCCACGGGGCGACACTCGCACAGGTGCGCGGCGCACCTCAAACACTCTATGCTCGCCGCGATGTTGCGCCCCGCACGCGCTGCTGCGCTCGCGTCGATGCTCGCCCTGCACAGCGCCGCGGCGCTCGCGCAGAACGCGCTCCCCAACGGTCGTCCGCCGCGCGAAGACGGACCCATCGTGCGCACCCCGCCGACGCGCGCGACGCCCTCGGCCGAACGCGCCCTCCTCGCCGCCCACGCGCAGCGCACCGAGACCGTGGGACCTCCGCGCTGGGGCCTCGGCGCGGTGGCCTTCGCGCTGGTGTCGGGCATCGGCCTCGCGCTCACGTGGCAGCTCACGCAGCCCCGGGGACGTCGCACGATGCGTGCGGCGCCGCGCGCGGGGCTCTCGCTGCACCCCGGCATCGAGGTGCGCGCGCTGGTGATCGCCGTCGACTGGTCGCGCCGTGCGGCCATCGACGCGACGCTGGGCGCGGTGCTCGCGCGGGCCGACCTGCAGACGTGTGCAGGTCAGCACACGATGCTCGCCACCGTGCGCGACGCCTTCGCGACGGAGCACGTGGGCATCCGCGCCGCCGCGATGCAGGCGTGGACCACCGATCCCGCCGCGGGCCCCGCGCTCTTCGAGCAGGTGCTCGGCACCACGAACTACCGCGCGCAGGCGGCCTCACAGTCGGCCACGCCCGGCGGCCACGATCGCGTCGCGGTGCTCTCGCTCGTGGTGGCCACGCGCTGTCCGTTGCCGCCGGTGCCCGCGCGCGTCGACGTGACCGCGGTGCTGCGCGCGCTCGAAGCGCTCGTGCCGCCGAAGCCCGAGATGCTCGCGGGCGCGTCGGCCCTGTGGACGCCCTTCGCCCCCGCCTACGGCCTCGACGCGGCCGCCCTGCGCGTGCAGTTCCCCGAGGCGGTGGCCGTGGGCGGCGCGCCGTCGTCGCGGCCTGTGGCTTAGTTGACCGACCGCGCGGCGCGAGGTTTCAGTACCGCCCACGCACCCCATGCGAAGGCGCACGCCAGTCGAGCAGGGCCACGGGCCGCCGGGTCTTTGCGCGCTGCTCGCCGCGGCGATGCTCGCGGCCTGTGCGTCGACCGCGCGAACGACCGCGCAGGCGCAACGTCCGCGGCCGTGGGTGGCGCCGCTCGACCGCGCCGTTCCTGCGACGAACGCGCGGGTGCAGCGGGCCGTGGCGCCCGCCGAGTCCGACGACGCGAGCGTCGGATGGAGCGCCGCCCTCGACGTGCTGCTCACCGCGCCGCGTGAGGAGACCCGCGGCCCCGTGGCGCCGTCGCGTCCGTGGGATCGCATCACGGCCCCGCGCTACATCGACCGCTTCGAGCGCCGCTTCGCCCTCACGCCGTTGGAGCGCGAGGCCCTCTCGCGCGAGGGGTTCGTGGTGCCCGAGCGGTTGTCGGCGCGGAGCTTCGCGCAGGCCTATCGCGTGGCGCAGCGGGCGGAGCTTCCCGCGATGATCACCGTCGATGCGGTGCTGCACGCGGTGTCGTCGCTCCACGATCCCTTCGTGGCCCACGTCGAGGCGCACACGCTCGCGCCGCTGCTCACCGAGGCCCTGCAGCGCATGCACCGCGCGCTCGCCGCGAACGCCCGCGCGCTGCCCGACGAGACCGCCGCCGACGCCGACCTCATGCTCACGGTCGCCCGCTCGCTCCTCGAACGAGACGAGGGAACGGTGGAGCCCGCGCTCGGTCCCTCGCCCGCGGTCGTCGAGCTCGTACGCGCCGCACGCGAGGCCTCGCCGAACACCGAGCGCGCCCTCTTCGGCCGCACGCGCACCGTGGATTTCACGGCCTTTCGACCGCGCGGTCGCGCCGCGACGTCGCCGACCCTCACGCGCTACCTCCTCGCGACGACGTGGCTCGCGCAGGTGCCGCTGAACCTGGTCTCGCGCTCGGGACGCGTCGCGCA
>CAMFHP010000220.1 GCA_945952225.1 uncultured Myxococcaceae bacterium | reverse complement strand
CCGTGATGCAGCGCGACCGCCGAGGCCATCGCGCCGCCCACGAGCGAGAGCGCGAGGTGCGCGCCGAGGTCACGCCGCGAGCGTGCGCGGAGCCCGCGGGGCGCGAGGGCCAGCGCCACGAAGAGCGCGCCCGCCATCACCGGCGCGGACTCACCGACGGCGTGGAGCGAGAGGGCCGCGAGCGATCCTGCGGCGACGGCGCGGGCGTCGAGCAGCGCGCAGGCCGCGGCCGACACGAGCACGCCCGCCGCGATGGAGACGAGCGCCGCCGACGCGGGCGAGAGCTGGAGCAGCGCGGGCGCGCCGACGAGGGCGCCACCCAGCAGGAGCACGGTGATGAGCGGTCGCATGGTGGGGCCTCCGTTCCGCTCAGTAGGCCGAGCCGCTGCGGAGGGCCGCGCGGTGACGGGCGTTGGCGCCGAGGCCGTACGCGCGACCCGTGGCCGACGTGGGCGCGACGTTCACGATGTTGTCGCTGTCCCGTTCGAACTGCGCGATCTGCGCCGCGCGCGAGGGCGAAGGCGCCGCCGCCTGCAACTGCTGGAGCTGCACCAGGTTCGACTGCGCGATGCGACGCGCCTCCTCGACGCGCCCGTCACGCCACGCCTCCACGGCCGCGAACTGACGCGCGGCGATGGCCGTCGACTCGGCCTCGCCGAACACCGTCGCATCGCGCGAGGCCACCGCGAGGGCGTCGGTCTCGACCACCGCGAGCGCGAGGTCGCCGGTGCGCACCTGCACCTCGCGCTGATCGGGCACCGCGTGCCATGCGACGCGGGCCGCGAGCGAGCCCACCGAGGCCGTCGGAGCGCCCGCCGCGACGGTGAGATCGAGCACGAGGCGACGCTCCTCGCCCGCGTAGAGCGAGCCCACCGGGAGCACCACCGTGGAGCCCCGCGTCGTGGCCTCGCAGCCGTAGGCCCGCGCGAGGTGCCAGCCCTCGGGGAGCGTGACCTCGGCCTGCGCGCGCTCGACGGTCGTGCGCGTGGCCTGCTGAAGCTCCCGCGCGAGAAAGGTCCGCATCTGCGCGCCGTCGCGGAGGAACTCGTAGTTGCCCCGTCCCGCGTCGGCGAGGCGGGCCATGTAGTGCTCGTCGTAGTCGGCGCCGACCCCGAGCGACGAGAGGGTCACGCCCTGCTCGGCCCGCTGACGCACGTCGCCCGCGAGGGCTTCGAGGTCGCGCCCCGAGCCGTCGCGTCCGTCGCTGAGGAGCACGATGCGCCGCGTGAGCGTCGAGGGCGCCTCGGCGAGCGCCTGCGTGCCCGCCACGAGCCCCGCGGGAATGTTCGTGCCGCCCTCGATCTCGATCGTGGGCACGCGCAGGTGGAGCGACGCGCGCACGGCGCCGACACGCGCGAGGGGCTGCACCACGCGGGCCGTGTCGCTGTAGGTGATGAGCGCGATCTGGTCGTTGTCGCGCATGCGGTCGATCATCTCGACCACCGACTGCCGCGCCTGCTGGATCTTCTCGCCGCTCATCGAGCCCGACACGTCGAGCACCAGGGCCATCGCCACGGGACGCGCGGGTTCGTCACCGGTCACCGCGTTGTCGGCCGTGAGGCGGAACTCGGCGTACACGTGGCGCTCGCCGTGGGCCTGCACCGCGCCCTGCGAGAGCGCGAGGCGACCGTGCGCGCGAAGGCCCTCGAATGCACTCTGCGGGGCTCCGTGCGGCGCGCTCACCGACGGCGCGGCGGGCGCGTGCGGGGCCTCGGCGCGACCGTGCGTGGGGGCGCGCAGGAGCACGATGCCGCCGGCCGCGAGGGCGACGGCTCCACCGGCGACGGCGCGGGCGACCTTGTGGTGCGAGAGCAGCGAGAGGGGAGACTTCATGGCGCGATTCCTCCGGGCGACGGGTGGACGAGCGCGCCGTCACGACGATGCGGCCCTCCGTTGCGTCGCGCGCCCCCGCATCGCGGCTCCCCTTCACACCGCGGACTCACACGTGACGTCGTCGTCATCGAGGTGTGCCGCAGGAACGGAGCGCGTCCCGGTCGCCCGACGCCATGGAGCGCCACACAGCGTGTGGTTCCCGGCGCGTGGAAGCCTCCGACGGGGCTCTCGCGAAGACGGTCTTCGACGTTGAAGATTTTTGAAGGCGCCCGGAACGGCGCCGTGCAAGTGACGGGGAGGGAGGTGTCAGCGCACGAGCGCGTCGGTGAGTCGCACGACGATGCCGGCCTGGTTGTAGCCGACGCCCGAGCCCACCATGGCGACGAGCTGTCCGGGCTTCGCCTTGCCCGCGGTGATGAGGTCGTGGAGCGCCATGGGAATGCACGCCGAGCCCGTGTAGCCCCACTTCTCCATCACGGTGTGGGCCTTCTCCATGGGCTGCCCGAGGCCGCGCATGACCTTCTCGATCGTGCGCTTGCGCACCTGCGTGAAGACGAAGTGGTCGATGGCGTCGAGGGTGAGGTTGTTGTGCTCCAGCAGCCCCTGCACCACGGCGGGCCAGCCCACCTCGTTGATCTCCGGCGGATACTTGTCGACCATGCGCACCTGCGTGCGACCGGCCCGCACCGACGCTTCGCTGGCGGGCTCCACGGTGCCGCCGCTCGCGATGAACCACGCGCGGGCGTAGTTGCCATCGGCGCGGTACGCGGCCGCCATGAGGCCGGGCTCGTCCGACGCTTCGAGCACCGCAGCGCCCGCGCCGTCGCCGTAGAAGAAGTGCATCTGGTCGTTCTCGTCGGCGAGGCGATGCATCATGTAGGCGCCGATCACGAGCACGCGGCGCATCCAGGGGTTCGTCGCCATGATCCCGTTGGCCGCCGAGAGGGCCGTCGGAAACGACGCGCACGCGCAGCCCACATCGAAGGTGCCCGCGCGCGTGGCGCCGAGCTTCTGCTGCACGATCACCGAGGTGCTCGGGGTGATGTAGTCCGGCGAGTCGGTGCCCACGAGAATGAGGTCGATGTCGTCGGCGGTGAGGCCCGCGCGGTCGAGGGCGTGGCGCGCGGCCTTCGTGGCGAGGTCGCTCGTGGCTTCGTGCTCGGGCGCGTGCCAGCGCGTGCGAATGCCCGCCGCGGCCTCCATCTTGTCGACGAAGTCCGGCGCCGTCGCGGCGAATCGCGCGCGGTACACGGAGTTCGGAACTTCAATCTCGGGCACGTGGATGCCCGTACTGCGGATCGCGACGTAGCGGCTCATGGCGCGCGATTGTGCAGTGCAACATAACGATCGCAAGTGCAATGTTCGCGGGGTCTGCGCGCGGGTGTACATCACCGCGCGGTGCCGGCGCGTCACCGGGCGGGGCGCGCGGGCATCGGAGTCACGCACGAAAGGATCACACGCGATGCAGTACCGAAGGCTGGGGCGATCGGGTCTCAAGGTGAGCGAGCTCTCGTTCGGCTCGTGGGTCACCTACGGGCGGCAGATGAACAACGACGCGGCGCGGGAGTGCATGACCGCCGCGTACGAGGCGGGGGTGAACTTCTTCGACAACGCCGAGGTGTACGCGCGCGGCGACAGCGAGCGGATCATGGGCGAGGTGCTGAAGGAGGTCGGCTGGCGTCGCGCGAGCTACGTGGTGTCGACGAAGTTCTTCTGGGGCCTTCACGACAACGTGAACGAGAAGAACACGCTCAACCGCAAGTACCTGATGCAGGCGATCGAGGGCTCGCTGACGCGGCTCCAGCTCGAGTACGTCGACCTGGTGTTCTGCCACCGCCCCGACCCCGAGACGCCCATCGAAGAGACCGTGTGGGCCATGCACGACATCGTGCGCAGCGGCAGGGCGCTCTACTGGGGCACGTCGGAGTGGAGCGCCGACGAGATCCGCAGCGCCTACGAGATCGCCGAGCGCCACCACCTCCACAAGCCCGTGATGGAGCAGCCGCAGTACCACCTGCTGCACCGCGACCGCGTGGAGCGCGAGTACGCGCCGCTCTACGCCGACTTCGGCCTCGGCACCACGACCTGGAGCCCCCTCGCCTCGGGCCTGCTCACGGGCAAGTACAACGACGGCGTGCCCGAGGGCTCACGCGCGACGCTCAAGGGCATGGAGTGGCTGCGCTCGTCGATCCTCGACCCGAAGGGCATCGAGAAGGCCCGGCGCCTCAAGGGCGTCGCCGACGGCCTCGGTGTTCCGCTCTCGCAGCTCGCCATCGCGTGGTGCCTGAAGAACCCGCACGTGAGCACGGTGATCCTCGGCGCGAGCCGCACGTCGCAGCTCCACGAGAACCTCGGCGCGCTCAAGGTCGTGCCGCAGCTCACCGCCGACGTGATGGCCGCCATCGACCGCGCCACCGCCGACGAGTAGCCCGCCGCGCCCGCTGCGTTTCCGATCGTGGGAATGGTCACCGTGTGCGGACCGACCGTGCGACTGGGCCTGTGTGCTGAGCATCGGGAGCGGTCGTGCTCCCGGTGAATGAATTCACCGGCAGCAAGGGGAAAGTCCCTGACGGGACTCGCGATCCTGCGTCGCCTTCGCGGCGCGTGGCTCGGGTGTGTTTCCGATCGTGCAGATGGGGCCCACGTGCGGAGCAGATGGAGCGATCGATCGTGCGAATGGGCCCCGCGTGCAGAGCATCGGGAGCGGTCGTGCGAATGGGTCTGTGTGCGGAGCATCGGGAGCGGTCGTGCGAATGGGTCTGTGTGCGGAGCATCGGGAGCGGTC
>CAMFHP010000219.1 GCA_945952225.1 uncultured Myxococcaceae bacterium | reverse complement strand
CCGGCGGCGGCGCGTCGAGCATCTCCGGGGGCGGCGGAGACGGGGGCAGCCCGGCCGCGCGCGGGGCGCGAGGCCAGAGGAGCGCTGCCAGCGTCGCGGTCGCGGCGACGAGATAGAGCGCGCCGCGGTCGATCATGCGAGGCTCCCGGGCTCTGCAAACCACGAAAGGCCCGCGGAGGCGGGCGCAGGCACGAACAGCACGGAGCATTGAGCCGGGGCCGCGCCGTCGTGACGCGCCCACAGCTCGACCCCGAGGCAGCGACGCCCCGAGAGATGCAGCACCGAGCCGCCGCTACTGCCAGTCGTGAGCTTCGGGAGCGCCAACGATGCGACGGGCTCAGCCTCCGCGGCCCCGTAGCGCACACGCACCTCGACCTCGACGGACCCGACCGCACCCGTGAGCGCGCGGAGGTAGATCGAGACCGCGCCGATGCCGAGCCCCGGCGCAGCCTGGAGGGCCGCACAGGGGCGCAGCGTCGGCGCGGCTTCGATCACCGCCCCGCGAACCGTCGCGGCGGTCGTCGCCTCTCCGCAGAGCACGAACGTGCGGTCAGGGTCGAAGCTCACGACGAACCCTCAGCCCTGCTCGCGCGGCGCGATCTCGACGCTCACGGTCACGGGGACGTAGACCGAGCCGACCGCGGGGGTGCTGCGCGCAGCGAAGGTGATCTGGCGCTCCACGCGCAGGAGGATCGCGAACCCGCGCTCCGAGCCGGTCGCGGGCGGCACGTCGATGCGGCGCGCCAGGAGCGGCGGGAGACCCGTCATCGCGTGCGCGCCGGGGAAGTTGGCGCCGGTCAGGCCGCGGTGCGCGGGGTTGAGCGAGACGTTGCCGAGCACGAACTCGGGCGCCTGCTCGTCGGCCGCGGGGGTGACGATGATCGACGTGCTCTCGCTGAGCATGTGGACCAGGCCTTCCTGGTAAGACTCGAGCACGTCCGACTCCGCCAGGGTGAACACGGAGCCGCTCACCGACCCTCCGTGCGGGCGACCGAAGGCCGCGCCGACGTGCGTCACCTCGCAGTTGGCCAGGCCGTTCTTGTCCGCGATGTTGGTGTCCGCGTCCGTGAACAGAACGCCCGAGGGGAAGCCCGCATCCGACGCCGAGCCGCCCACGCCGCGCTGAAAGAGCTTGATCTGCGAACCCGCGGCGATCGTGAGCGCGCCGCTGGAGTTGGTGGCGGTGAAGATGCCGCGCTGAAAGCGGAACGAGCCGAAGCGGGCGCGCCCGCGAATCTTGTCGTTCGGGTCGCACACGCCGCCATCCGCGGGGCCCTGGTTGTCGCTGTGGTACATGTTCGTTTGCATTCGAATGCCTTTCACGCCGCCCCGCGGGCGGCATCTCTCAGCCCTCGCGGGCCGTCGTCGTCGTCGTCGTCGTGCCCGCGCTCAGCGGCGCAGGCCCGCGGAGCCGCCGTTCTGGCGCCACGCGTTCGCCACGCTTGCCGACCAGCCCATGCGCCGACCGGCGCTCACGGCCGCGCCCGCGGTGTTGCCCACGAAGGGGCCCGCTGCGTAAGGGGCCGGGACGCCCACCGCGAGGAGCCCGCCCGTCAGGATGAGCCCCACGGCGGCGGTCGCGAGGTCGCGGTTGACCGGCGAGAGCTTGTCCGCGGGGACGGCCCCGAGGAACGTATCCGTCAGGAGCGCCGAGCCCACCGCGCCCACGCCCACCTTGCCCGCGAGGGCCATGCCCCCGGCCAGATCCTTCATGCCCATGGTTCACCCTTCCGCAGCGCTCAGCGCCGCGCCTTCGAGCGCTGCGCGCCCTTCTTCGAAGTCTTCGAGAAGCCGAGAGCCTCCCGCGCACTGATCCGCCGCACGTCGGCGCGGTTCGACCACGCCAGGGCGACCACGGCCCCTCCCACGAGAACCATCAGCGGCAGGGCCACGCCCATGCTCGCCGTCTGCGGCGTCACGAGCGGCGGCCGCGGGGTCGCGCCCGTCGTGGTCGACGTGTTGCCCGTCGTCGTGCCCGTGCCCGTGCCCGTGTTGCGCGGCGTGCTGCCCGTCGTGGTCGACGTGTTGCGCGGCGGCGCCGTGGTCGACGGAGCGAGCCGCACCCGGTCTGCTCTGCGCGTGCCGATCGCGCCGGGAATCACGGTCCCCAGCTCCGGCGTGCGCAGCGACTCCGGCAGCCACACACCGGCCATGTCCGTGCCCATGCTCGCGCCGCCGTCCGCCATCCCATCGCGCCACGCGAGCCAGAGCAGCCCGCGCCACGTCTCGCGGTCGATCGAGTCCGTACGCATCGAGCTCGCCGAGCGGTAGCCCGCGGAGCGCGCGGAATCCTTCGCGCGCGCGAGCAGTTCGCCTGTGAACGCGAGCCGCGAAGGCACCTCGACCCCGACGGCCTCGCAGACCGCGCGGAGCGTTTGCAGCGTGGTCGTCTGCCAGAGGGCCACGCCCTGCGGCGAGACCTCCAGGAAGCGATTGGCGCCGTTCCAGCTCCAGTCGCCGTCGCGCCATGCCTCCGCCGCATAGGCAGCCGGGAGCCGAGGCGCGGTCATCGACGGTCCCCGGAGTCCATCAGGCGCGGCAGCACGAGCGCGCCGAGCCCGAGCACGAGCCCGCCGAGCACGAGCGTGGTGAGGCCCGAGCTCTGCGCGGGCGCGGGCGCGGGATCGCGAGGCGCGGGATGGTCAATCCGGTATCGCTCCGTCGCCGCGCGAATCTCCTCGCGCTCCGTCTCCGCCTGCTGGCGGATTCGCTCCCGCTCCGACTCCGAGCCCGAGCGGATCTGCGCGAGGTCGCGTTCGAGGTCGTTGCGGAGCCACGTGTTCAGCGCAGAGAACCCGCCCGACACGAGCTGCGACACGGCCGCGCGGATCGCCTCGTCCGAGGCGCCGCGCGCGCGAAGGTGTGCGCGAAGCAGCGCTTCACGCTGCGCGGCGTCCGGCACCTGTCGGAGCGCCGCCGCGAAGGCTGCATCGTCGCCGTCGAGGGTCGCTTGCGACGCCGCGATCACCGCCTCCGCGGGAGTCAGCGGCGCGGGTGCAGGATCGCCCGACGTGCGCGGCTCCGCGACGTAGGAGTGACGCGGGACCGAGTACGCATAGAGCGGGTGATCGGGGGCGAGCGCGCCCGACTCGCGCGAGCCAGTCAGCGCCCGCGAGGCCGCGACGGCCGGAGGGAGCGAGGGACGCGCCGAGGGACGCGCCGAGGGACGCGCGGAGGGACGCTCCGACGGCCGAGGCGAGTACGACGGCCGCGCCGAGGCGCGCGCGTCGGGGGCCTCGTCGCGCGAGGGCTCCACCTCGTCACGCGCGGGCGGCGGGACCGAGCCCGTCATGGCGCGCGAGGCCGCGACGGCTGGAGGCAGACGCGAAGGACGCGCCGAGGCGCGCGAGGGGGCCGAGTCGCAGCCGCCCTCGCATCCGTCACCACGAGCACACGCACCGCAACACGCCATCGCTCACCGCTCCCGCGCGGACAAACGCCCGCCCACGGGCGCGGCGCGCGTCATCACCGACACGCGCCGCGCCCCGCACCACCACGTCACCCAGGAAGCCACAATTTAAGTCGCGTGACATATCCTGTCAACGGCACGGCGCGCGGAAACGCCGTGCAGGAAGGTGTTTCAGCGCCGCGAGCGCGATCCGCCCGACTGCACCACGACGAGGGGAGCGCGCGAGGCCGAGGCGCTGTAGACCGCCACGCCCAGACCCACGACGACGGCCGCGCCGAGGCCGAGAGCCAGCCAGGGCACACCGCTCGCCGTGGGCACCGTGGGCCCCGTGGGGTTGTCGGGTTGGCGCAGCCGATCCGTCAGGACCGGCGCGGCGTCGCGCGTGTTCGTGACGGCTGCACCGCCAGTGCGCCACCAATCGAGCGAACCGTGCGCCGCGGGGTCGAAGGTGAGCACCTCGACGGACCAGCCGTCGCCGAGCTCACGGAGCACGTTCGCGCGAAGCTCCTCGCTCAACGCACGCATCGGCGCGCCCGTGCGCCAGGGGGCCGCCGTGGGCCACGCATAGACCCACGCAACCGCCGTGTGAAACGCCCCCAGAGGCGCGGTGCGCGTGATGCGCGGAGACGGACCGACCCACGTACCCCGCACATCCTCGCCACCCGCGAGGCGCGCCGCGCGGAACGCCTGCGCGACCTCGACGGCCTCCGGCATGGTCGCTTCCAGGATGTTCGACCGCGACGCCTTCACGAGAACCGCGCTCATTCGTCACCACCCTCCGACACTCGAGAACCGCGCCGACGCGCGCCACGCGCCGCGACAGCATCGCCCACGTCATCCACGCCCCGCGCGATCACGACCGCGACGGCGCCCGCCGCGAGGAGCGCCACGAGGCCGCCAAGGCCCCCGGAGGCCGGTGCAGCGCCCTCGACGACCGGCGACGGGTCAGGAGCCCACGCGACCAGCGTGGGCCCCTCCGCGGGGATCGTGAGGGCTCGACGCATCGCGCGGCCGTCCGGCGCCGTCACCTCGACGACGCGCGGCCCGGGGTCGATGCGCAGTTCCCAGATGCGCTGGGCCTCGTCGGTCCATGCACCGAGCACCGCCACGCCGTCGACACTCACCGAGCCCCACGGCGGCATCCCGTCGATGCGCAGCACCGGCAGCCCGAGCGGATCAGCGCCACGGCGGCCGTCACGAGGCACGCCCCGCGCGTCCGCGCCGGTCTCGCCGCCCGTCCAGGAGCCGTC
>CAMFHP010000218.1 GCA_945952225.1 uncultured Myxococcaceae bacterium | reverse complement strand
AGGTGCTCCCGGAATGTCGGCACGGCCTCCGGAGGTGCTGCCGGGATGCTGGCAGCCCGCGGAGCCCCCCTGCCATGGTCCCGGCAGCCCCCGGAGCCCCCCTGCCACCCTCCTGGCAGCGCGCGCACCTCCTCGCGCGGCCGCGCTGCGCCTACACTGCGCGGTCATGCGCGACGCCCCCTCTGCGACCTTCGTCGACGGACGCTTCCTCCCCGTGGATCACCCCGACGGCGAGCTCGACCTGCGCTCGCCCGCCGACGTCGACGACGCGCTCGGGGTGGTTCCGTGGCGCCTCGACCATGCGCACGACGCGGTGCTCGCCGCGCGCCGCGCCTCCGGCCCCTGGGACGCTCTCGGACTCGACGCGCGCATCGCCCACCTGCGCCGCTTTCGCGACGTGCTCGCCGCCCACGAAGACGCCATCGCCCACGCCATCACCCGCGAGATGGGCAAGGTGCTCCGCGAGGCGCGCGCCGAAGCGAAGGCCCTCGTCGCCAAGATCGACCTCTCGATCACCGAGGGCCTCGCCTACACCCGCGACTGGAACCTCGAAGACGGACGTCTCTCGGTCCGCTGGCGTCCCCACGGCGTGCTGGCGGTGATCGGTCCGTTCAACTTCCCGCTGCACCTCGCGCACGGGCACATCGCGCCGGCGCTGCTCGCGGGCAACACCGTGGTGTTCAAGCCCAGCGAGGTCACGCCCCACTGCGCGTCTCTCTACGCGCGCCTCGCGAACGAAGCGGGCCTTCCGCCGGGTGTCGTCAACGTGGTGCAGGGCGACGGACGGGTGGGCGCATTGCTCGCGTCACATGGTGACGTCGACGGCGTGCTCTTCACGGGCTCCTACGACGTGGGAACGCGCATCCTCCGCGAGAACGCCGCGCGCCCCGGACGGCTCCTCGCGCTCGAAATGGGCGGACGCAATCCCGCCGTGGTGCTCGACGACGCGCCCTTCGAGAAGGCCGTCGCCGACGTGGTGCTCAGCGCCTTCTCGACCACGGGACAGCGCTGCACCTGCGCCTCGCGGCTCATCGTCACGCGGGGCCTCGCCGATCGCTTCATCGAGGCCGTGGCCGAGAAGACCGCGGGGCTCCGCGTGGGCCATCCCCTCGACGCGGCGAGCTTCATGGGACCGCTCGCATCGGCCGCCGCGATGCTGCGCTTCGAGCGCTACGCGCGCATGGCCGACGACGAGGGAACCCGCTGCGTGCGCGAGCCTCCGCCCGTCACCGTCACCCACGAGGGAAGGGCCGTGCGCGGGTGGTACGTCGCTCCGCGCGTGCGGGTGGTGACCGCGCCGTCGCGCGAGAGTGCGTATCAGCGCGAGGAGGTCTTCGGTCCCGACCTCGCGGTGTGGGTGGCCGACGACGACGACCATGCCTTCGCGCTCGCGAACGAGAGCGACTACGGGCTCACCGCGGGCGTGTGGACGGCCTCGGAGGCGCGCTTCGAAGCCGCCGCGCGCACGCTCCGTGTGGGCGGAATCACCTGGAACGCGGTCACCGTGGGCGCGTCGAGCAGGCTCCCGTTCGGCGGGCTGAAGCGCAGCGGAAACCACCGCCCCGCGGGCATCTTCTCGTCGCTCTACTGCGCGTGGCCCCTCGCGGTCACGAAGGGGAGCGCGGCCTACGATCCGACGACGCTTCCGCCCGGCGTGCCGCGCTGACGGTCAACGGAAGCGGTTGCTGCGCACGGGTCCGCCGGTCCACTGACGCGGACGGAGGCCCTGGTCGCGGAGGGCGCCGGCCATGGGCTCGCCGTTGCGTTCCACGGCGGCGCAGGCGCGGGCGAAGGCCGTGAGCACGCCGCGGTCCGAGAGATCGTCGGGCGAGGGCGAGAGGGCCGCGATGCGCGCGCCGATGACCTCGGGCGGGGCGCTGTCGGCGGGGGTGCGCACGGTGTCTCCCGTGGCGCCGTCGGTGACCGTGCGCTCGGCCCAGGGAGCGGTGTTGAACTGGTAGAGGTAGGTCACCAGGTCGGCGGCCACGGGGCGGTCGACGACCCAACGGCTCGCGTGCTCCCAGAGCACCTGACCGGGGCGGTGCGGTTGAAGCTGGGTGAGGAGGTCGGGCCCGGCGGATTCGAGGTCGTAGGCGACGATGAGTCCGGGGTCGGCGGTGGTGTCGGAGTCGAACTCTTCCATCGGCACGTCGAGGGCGCGCGCGGTGGCGATGGCGAGAATGGTGCTGTCGCGGTCGGGGAGCGAGAACACCCGCGGCACCGCCACGCCCATCGCGTCGAGGGTGAGCCGCATGCGCTCGATCGACTCGCGACAACGGAGCTCCGAGTCCTGCGTGAAGGCGTAGCGACCGCGCATGCCCTCGCGAAACCCGTGGGGAGACAGACGAAGCAGCACCGAGCCGTGGAGCACGTAGTGCCAGCCGCGGAGGTCCGTGGCGTCGAGGGGGCTGCGGGCGTGGAGCCCGTCGGCGCGGTCGAGGAGCATGCGCACGCGCTCGGCCATCACGGCCTCGGCGCTGGTCGCGGGCGAGGCGAGGGAGGGGAGCAGCGCGCGCGCGGCCTTCACGTCCCCCGTCATCGCGGTGTTCCACGCGAGGAGGTACCGGAGCACGAACTCGTGGTCGAGGAGCGCGGGGGCCTTCCGCAGCCACTTGCACGCGTCGGCGTGGGCCCCGTCGCGTTCGAGGGCCGCGACGAGCTCGCTTAGCAGACCGGGAAGGTCGGGACGACGCTCCACCGCGCGGGCGAGCACGGAGGCGGCGACGTCGAAGAGTTCCTGCTCGATGAGCTCGTAGCCCAGGTCGTAGAGGGGCTGGATGTCGTCGGGGCTCTCGGCGGCGAGGCACAGCTCGGCGAGGCTCTCGACGCCCAGCGCACGGGCGATGCGCGCGAACGCTCGCACCGCGGGACCCCAGTCACCGCCGGGCACCCGCGTGGGGTACGCGAGCCACGGACGGAGATGCGCGAACGCGCCGTGGGCATCGCCCCCGGAGAGCGCCCCGTCGACCTTCGAGAGCACCTCGACGAACCGCTCGGTGGTCATGCGTTGATACCCGCCGCGCATCCTGCCAGCGCGCGTTCCGCCGACGCAAGCATCGCCCGCGGTGCGCGCCCGCAGCGGGCGACAGGGCTCCGACGCCGCGGTCCCGACGTTCTGGAAACGCCGTGAGAAAAGCTCCTGCGCGCGTTGGAGCCGTAGTTGTGGCGCAGAAAGTGATGGTCTATGGTCGCGCCGCCCGAAGGGTGACCACGAGCGGGAATGGCGACGCACGAAGAACAACAGACCCTCGAACGCGCACGCAACGGCGACCGCGCGGCCTTCGGGATCCTCATGCGGCAGCATCAGCGGCGCGTGCACCGGCTCGCGATGCAGCTCACCGGCAGCGCGGGCGACGCCGACGACGTCACGCAGGAGACCTTCCTGCGCGCGTTCCGTGCGATCCACCGCTTCGACGGGCGCGCCGAGGTGTTCACCTGGCTCTACCGCATCACGGTGAACGTGGCGTTGAACCTCCGTCGCTCGCGGCGTCGGGTGACCGCCGACCTCGACGACCCGCGCGTGCCCGACGTGGCCGCGGAGGGCGCCGACCCCGGGGTGAAGACCCAACGCGCGCGGGCCTATGCGGAGCTCGCCGCGGCGCTCGACACGCTGTCCGAGTCGCTGCGCACGACCATGGTGCTCGCGTGCGTCGAGCAGCTTCCGTACAAAGACATCGCCCAGGTGCTGGGTTGTAGCGAAGGCACCGTCGCGTGGCGCGTCCACGAAGCGCGGCGGAAGCTCCGCGAGGTCATCTCCGATGAGGTGGTCGCGGCGCTTGAGGAACCCTGACGAGAGCCCACGGAGGCACCACGTGGACGACCATTTGAAGCTCAAGATCGCGGCCTCGCTCGACCTGCCCGCGGACGCCGCGGCGGACCCCGACGTGGCCCGCGCACTCCATGAAGACCCCGCGGCGGGCGACTATGCGCGCTCGCTCCACACGCTCGACCGCGCGCTCCGCACGTGGCCCGTGCGCACGCGCAGCGACGCCGACGACGAGGCCTTTCTGCGCCGCCTCGACGCGAAGCTCGACGAGGCCGTGCGCGAGCGGGCCAAGGCGCGCAAGGGCAAGAAGGTCTCTGCCCCTGCGGAGCCCGACTACGCCGCGGCGCCGGTCTTCGAAGACGATCCCTCCCCGAACCGAGAGAGCAAGCAGCCCATGTCCGAGCCCCAGGAACACGACGCCGACCACGAGAACCTCGCAGCCCTGACCCGCGTGAGCACGGTGCCCGCGCGCGTCTCCGCGGTGCCCTCGATGCGTCCGTCGCTGGCGTCGATCTCCGACGCGGTCGACGACACGAGCTCGGGCATCGTCGACATCAAGAAGCTCGCGGAGATGGCCCGCGAAGAGGCCGCGAAGCCCGTCGCGAAGGTCGAGGAGAAGCCCGCGGCGAAGGCCGACGAGAAGCCCGTCGCGAAGGCCGAGGAGAAGCCCGCGGCGAAGGCCAAGACCGACGACGTGATGGTGACGCCGAAGAAGGCCGCGCCGCTGCCCGACGTCGACGCGCCCCGCCGCGGCGGTGGCGGCAACACGCTCTACGGCGCGCTCGGCGGCATGGCCCTCATGGCCGGCGTGTTCGCGATCTACAACAACATGCGCGGCGATGCGACGAGCGCCTCGCCTCCCGCGGTGACCTCGGAGGCCGCCCCGCAGACGGCCGCCGCGCCCGCGCAGCCCGCCGCGCCCACGGTGAACGACCAGGCCCCCGTCGAGGGAGCGGCCGACCGTGGTGCGACGGGTTCCGCGACGACCGTGGCGCCCACGCAGCCCGAAGCGCCCGTCGCGCAGCTGTCTCTTATACACATCTGACGCTGCCGACGACTCCTTACGTGT
>CAMFHP010000217.1 GCA_945952225.1 uncultured Myxococcaceae bacterium | reverse complement strand
GGCAAGGGTGTGTTGCCGCGCCGGACGGGGTCCGGCGCTACCGCGAGCGATCTCCATGCAGCGCCGGACGGAGTCCGGTGCGACCGCCCACGGTTGCCCGGGGTGACGCGCTGCGCGGGACCCCGGCCCGCCCCACGCGCAGCGCGGAACCCCGGCCCGCCACGCGCGCCCATCACGGGGCCACCACGCGCCCGCCACGCGCCCACCACACGCCCTCCCGCGCGCTTCCGCCCCCTGACCGCCCGCAGCGCTACATGCTCGCGATCGCCGCCCCGTGCTCGTCGAGCCAGCGCTTGTGGAGCGCATGGTCCGGCAGGGCGCGCTCGACGCGCTTCCAGAAGGCCGTCGCGTGGTGCGCTTCGAGGAGGTGCACCAGCTCGTGCACCACCACGTACTCCGCCACGCGCGGTGGCAGCAGGATCGTTCGCCAGTGGAAGTACAGCACCCCCGCGGCGCTGCACGATCCCCAGCGATACCCGAGGTCGCGCACCTGCACCCCCGTCGGCGCAGCCCCCACGCGATCGCGCCAGCGCGCCACCCGCTCGGTCAGCCATGGCAGCGCGTGGTCCGCGTACCAGCGCACCATCACCTCGCGCCCCCTCGACACCACGTCGCGGCGCATCTTGAAGCGTCCGTCTTCGAGCTTCACGGGCTCGCGCTGCCCGTCGACCAGCAGCAGGCGGTGACTGCGCCCGAGGTACGCGAAGCCCTCGCCGGTCACGTACTCCCTGCGCGGCACCTCGCGCTGGAGCGCGGCCTTCGCGGCGAGCTTCGTGTAGATCCATCCGCGCTTCTCGACCACGAAGCGATCGAGCGCCTCGCGAGGACACACCTCCGGCGCGGCGATCACCAGCTCGCCCCCGCGGTCGATCGTGATCTGCATCGAGCGACGACGCGCGCTCCGTCGCACCTCGAAGGTGAGATCGCCGACGGAGAGCGATTCCATCAGTTCGCGACGAGCTTCGCGTGGTTGGCCTTCGCGAGCTCCATCAACCGATCGGCCACGGCTTCGGCCCGGTCGAGATCCACGATGCCCCCGTCGTCGAGAAACCTCACCATCTCGTCGTGAAGGTCCTTCTGCCGTGAGGCGCTCTTCCAGAAGCCAACCTTGCGGATCGCCGGGCGGATCGTCTGGTCGACCACCTGCACCGTCAGCGCGGCGAGCCACGCCACGTCGGCGCCGTGCACCGGACGCTCGCGGGTTCGCTCCTCGCGCAGCACGTCGAAGAAGGGCGCGTGGCGCTGCGGATCGAGACCGGAGACGCTGTGCTCGGCCTTGCGTCCTCCGGCGGCCTCTTCGACGAGGGGCGTGAGCAACAGCACCTGCTGCTCCCAGTCGTTGCCGTGCTTCTGGATCACCTCTTCGAGGCGCTGCGAGAGCGTCTGGTAGAAGACCGGGTCCTCGTCGAAGCGCTTCTTGATGTGGTGACGGATGGCGTGCTCCATCTCCGAAGCCTTCGCGCGCGGCGACACCTGTCGCTGCACCTGCTCGAAGAACTTCGCATCGGTGATCGCGATGGGCGGAATGCGCGGGTCGATGCCCAGCGAGACGATGTGCGCGTCGATGAGCGCCTGCACCTTGCGTCCCACGGAGCGGTCGAGCGTGCCCAGGCCGTCGCGGTAGCGGTTGCGCGCGCGCGCCTGCACCTCGCCCAGCGCCGTCGCCGCCCGCACGAAGGGCAGCGCCTCGGGCCGCGGAAGCACCACGTCGAGCGTCGCCAGAAACAGCCGGAGCTTCACCGCGAACTCGGCCCGCAGCTTCTCGTCGGCCAGGAGCTCCACCGCCGACTCGGGGTCGCGCATCACGTCGACCCGGTGCGATGCGAACAGCGCCACCACCCGCGTGTGACGGTCGCGCAGCTTCGGAATCTCCTCCGCGAGGCTCTGGAGCGCGCCGTCGATCTCGTCCGCCGAGTACGCCGTGAGCGCCTGCTTCAGGCTCTGCGCGATGCCGTAGTAGTCGACCACGATGCCCGCGCTCTTGCCGTACCGCGTGCGGTTCACCCTCGCGATCGCCTGGAGCAGCTCGGCCTCGCGAATCGGGCGGTCGAGGTACATCACCCCCTCGATGGGCGCGTCGAAGCCCGTGAGCAGCATCGACTTCACGATCAGAAACCCCAGCGGGTCACACTTCGCCGGGTCGTCGTGCTCGAAGGGCTTCTTGAAGCGCGCGATGCGCTGCTCGATCTTCGCGCCGTCGCTCCACTCGGCCCACGTCGGCGGGTCGTTGTTCTCCGGTGAGATGATCGCCGCGAAGGCCAGCACGCGCAGCCGATCGATCACCCGCCATGCACGCACCGCCGCGCGCAGCTTCGGAGGCTTCGCGTCGAGCGCCACGTCGTCGAGGGCGCGGGTGGCCTCGTCGAGCGCTTCGGCCTCGGCCACCAGCGCCGTGCGCGCGTCGAGAAACTCCTCCTGGTAGCGCACCGCACACGAGCGGCTCACGGCCACCACCTGCGCCTTCAGGCCGTTCGGGAGGATGTTCTCGACGTAGTGACGGAGCATGTCGGCGGCCTTGACCCGAATGACCTCCTTCGATTCGAGAATCGCCCCCAGCGTGCCGTAGCGCCGTTGAAGCTCCTGCCGCTCCTCGGGCGTGAACTCGGGAAACTTCGCGGCGAGCTCCGCGTCGAGCGTGGCGCCATCGGCCACCGCGCCCTTCGCATACCGACCCTCGTAGAGAATCGGCACCGTCGCCCCGTCGGCCTCGGATTCCTTCAGGGTGTAGCGGTCGATGAACTCGCCGAAGATCTCCTTCGTGCGCCGCGCCGCCCCCATGATGATCGGCGTGCCCGTGAAGCCCACTCGCGCGCAGTGGGGCATCGCCTGAAGCAGCCGCGCGTGCAGCGCGCTCGCATGGCTGCGGTGCGCCTCGTCGACCATCACCAGAATGTGCTCGCTGTCGTTGAGCACCCCGAGGTCGTCGACCGGGTCGTCGGGGCTGAGCGCGTCGACCTCGCGATCCACATACTTCTGGATCATCGCGAACACGACCTCGGGCCCCGTGCGCTTCAGGAGCTTCGTCACCTCGGTGATGCGCCGCCCCACGAGCACCGTCTCGCCCATGAGACCCGCCGTCTCCGAGA
Organism: uncultured Myxococcaceae bacterium; assembly: GCA_945952225.1. Taxonomy (GTDB): domain Bacteria; phylum Myxococcota_A; class Polyangia; order Polyangiales; genus CAISKJ01. The sequence goes on along the minus strand of CAMFHP010000217.1, from coordinate 1,772 downwards.
GCTGCCGTTGCAGGTCCTTGCGGTCGGTGACGATCACCACCTTGAAGCTGCGGAGCCACGGATCGGTCCGCATCCGGCGCACCAGAAAGACCATCGTGAGGCTCTTTCCGCTGCCCTGCGTGTGCCAGATGATCCCGCCCCGGCGGTCGTGCTCGCCGTCCTGCGTGCGGGTCTTCCCCGTGCGCAGACGCGCCATCGTGGCGTGCACCGCGCGAAACTGCTGATACCGACACACCACCTTCACGGTGCGTCCATCGGTCTGCTGAAAGATCGTGAAGTGACGCACGATGTCGAGCAGGTGCGCCTTGCGGAGCATTCCCGCGATGAGCCGCTGCTGACTCGACAGGGTGCTGCGACCGAGTTCCTTTTGAACCTCGGCGCGCGCCACGGGGGCCGTGTCCTTCCACTCCAGGTAGTGCACGCCCTCGGCGCCGAGCGTGCCCACACGGGCCTCGTCGAAACTCGTCGCAATGAGCAACTGGTTGGTGTGAAAGAGCCGCTCGTTGCCCTCGGCCTCGTCGACCTCGCCCGCGGCAGCGCGCGCGTTGTGGTAGCGACGAAGCTGGTCGACCGCACAGGCCATCGGCTCGGCGATCGTCGGGCTCTTGCACTCGACCACCGCCACGGGAATCCCGTTCACGAAGAGCGTGATGTCGGGACGAATCGACGCCTTCGCCAGCCCCGGACACTCGACCTTGAACTGGTTGATCGCCGTGAAGGTGTTGTGCTCGGGATGCTCCCAGTCGATGTAGTGAACGACCTTCGCGCGCCCCTGATCCCAGTCGGCGAGGCCCTCGACGGCGATGCCCCCCAGCAACAGCGCCGTGGCCTGCTGGTTGGCCTCGATAAGCTTCGGCGCCGTGATGTGTTCGAGCGCGCCCACCGCCTGGGCGAGCCGCGCGTCGTCGAGCCATTCCGCGCCGTCGCGGAGGTTGATCCGCCGCAGCGCACGGCACAGGTCGTCGCGGAGCAGCACCTCGCGAAAGCTCTCGCGCCCCGTCACCGTCGGGTCGTCGACGCTCCCGGTGACGATCTTCCACCCGAGTCCCGCAAGCTGATCGAGGAATGGCTGCTCGACGTAGGTGAACTCGGGTCCGCCGCTCATGGGGGATTCTCCAGCAGTGAGGTGGTGCGCACACGCCCGGTGAGGAGGTCGTCCATCAGGGCGGTCTTCAGGGCGCGGAGTTTGTGAAGAGTCGAGCGTTCCTCATTCATCCGAAGGAGCGCAGACGAAAACCGCTCCACAATTCGTGCCTGTTCAATGATTGAGGGGATAGGAGTGATTAGATCGCGCATTTCCGCTACATTAAAATGCTGCTGCGCGAGCCCGCCTTGCATTCGAAGCACTTGCCCCTTGCCCGAGTCTGAATTGATCCAGAGGGAAAGAAATCGACTTTCAATGCGCTGCCCTGGTCGCGTAACAATAATATCAACACAGTTCGCAGTCGGAAGCCACTGAGGGATCACGGCTGTCGTACCAGGTGCTCCGGTGCGCACGGTCACCAGATCGCCAGGCGAAACAGACGTTTTCAACATCTGCCTGTGGTCATCCATGGACATAAACCGAAGGTCTGTCGCATCAATGTCGTTTGGAACGATGTTTGTGCCACGCAGAATAGGCACGCCAGAACTTCGGTAATACTGCGTAGGCCTCACCACGATGCCAACACAGATCTCCGTGCACAGCGATTCAGTTTTCGCGACGCCCCACTCCCTTGGAATCCGCCCCAACTCCGAGTCCTTGAACTGCTCGGGGTGGCGTTCGGGATCGC
>CAMFHP010000216.1 GCA_945952225.1 uncultured Myxococcaceae bacterium | reverse complement strand
CCTCCGACCGTCGCGCCCGCGTCGCCCGTGGTCGCCGCTCCGTCGCCCGCGCTGCCCACCGCGCCCTCGCACGGACGCACGCACGGACGCACCACGCCTCGCGCGCGCCGTGACGCGGGCGCCGGGAGCGAGCGCGTGCGCCCCGAGTAGTCGAGCCGCTGCGCGAACTCGATCAGCTCGCGCGCGAAGCGGTGATACGGTGGCGCTCCCTTCTGTGATGCGCGCGCCGTCGTTCGCCCTGTCGCTGTGCCTCGCCCTGGCCGCATCGCGCGCGGTCGCGCAGGAGTCTCCCGCCGAGGCCGCCCGTCGCGCGCTCGTCGACACGGCCTTCGCGCTCTCGAACGCGGGCGATCACGCGCGGGCGCTCGCCGTCGCCGAGCAGGCCGCCGCGCTGCGCACCACGCCCTCGCTGCGGCTCTTTCTCGCCGAAGAGCACGAACACCTCGCCTCCGCCGCACCCGCCGAGCGCCACCTCGTCGACGGGCTCGCGCAGGCCGAGCGATGTGTCGCCGAGGCCACCGCGCAGACGGCGATCAACAACCGCGCGCGCATCCTTCACGACTGCGAGGCGCTGGTCTCGCGGCTCCGCGGTCGCGTCGGAACGCTCACCCTCACGGCCCCCGCCGGCGCCGCACCGCGCGTGTGGCTCGACGACCGTCCCGTGAGCGCCGATGCGCTCGGCACCGCGATGCGTGTGTCCGTCGGCGAGCACCACATCGAGGCCCTGCGCGACGGAGACCTTCCCTTCACCACCACGATCACCCTCGCCGCGGGAGACACGCGCACCGTGCCCGTCGCCCTCGCGCCGGTGCCCCGCGCGCCGCCGCCTGCGCCGCCGCCCGAGGTGCTCGCCGAGCCTTCCGCACGCCGCGTCGCCCGCGCCCTCGCATGGACCTCCGTCGGCGTTGGCGCCCTCTCGACCGTGGTCGGCGTGGTGCAGTGGGCGCGCTCGTCGTCGCTGCGCAGCGACGCCCTCGACCCTTCGAACGTGACGGGTGCCGCGTGGGCCCGCTACGCCACCGCGACGGGCGCCTCCAACGCCGATGCGCTCTGCAACCGTGCCTCGCGGGAGGCTGCTTCGAACGGAGACGCGCGCACCGTCGATGCGACCTGCCGCACGCAGTCGTCGCTCGTGGCGACCGCGTGGGCCTTCGGCGCAGCGGGCGTGGCGCTCACCGCGGTGGGCGCGGTGGTAGCGGTGATGCTTCCGCCTTCGACGACGGTGCGCGTCGCGCCGGTGGTGGCTGCGGGGCTCGGCGGCGCGGTCGTCGAAGTGAGGTTCTGACCGATGCGCTGGATCGTCGCGGCCCTCGCGCTCTGCGCGTGCTCCCTCGACCTGCCGACGGCGCCGCTCGCGTCGCCCTGCGGATCCTTCGGCGAGCGCTGCTGCGTGCTCGACGGCGGCACCGCGGCCTGCCGGGGATCGCTCGTGTGCGCCACCTCCCGCGACCTCGACGCGGGCGCGGCGGGGCTCTGCGTGTCGTGTCCGTCGGGCCTCGTGGCGTGCCGCGGCGCGTGCGTCGACCTGTCGAGCGAGGAGCACTGCGGCGCCTGCGAGACCCGCTGCGCCGCGGGCGAGGTGTGCGCGCGCAACGCGGGCGATGCGGGCGTTGCGTGGACGTGTGTGCGTGCGGCGTGTCCCGAGGGGCAGACCTTCTGCGACGGCGTCGGATGTGTCGACCTCACCCGCGACAGCGCCCACTGCGGCACCTGCGAGCGGGCGTGCGATGGCACCGCGACGGGCACCGTGCAGCGCTGCGTGGCGGGCGTGTGCCGCGTGGCCGCGTGCGTTCCCGGACGCGCCGACTGCGGGGGCACCGACGACTGCGAGACCGACCTCGCGACGAGCGTCACGCACTGCGGCGCATGCGGTCAGACCTGCGGCGCCGCCAACGTGGCCCGCGCGACCTGCGCGGCGGGGCGATGTGCGATCGGCGAGTGCCGCGTGGGCTTCGCCGACTGCGACCGCGCGGCGGTGAACGGATGCGAGGCCGACCTGCAATCCGACGCGACGAACTGTGGCGCGTGCGGGCGCGTGTGCACCGCTGCGTCGGGCCTCACGGCGGTGTGCGTGGCGGGCGTGTGCGCGCAGCGCGGCGTGTGCGGTGCGTCGCTCGGCGACTGCGACGGCAACCCCACCAACGGATGCGAGCGCGACCTCACGACGGACGCGCGCAACTGCGGCGCGTGCGGGCGCGCGTGCAATGCGACCAACGGCACGCCGGTGTGCAGCGGCGGCGCGTGCGTGGCGATCCTGTGCGACGCGGGCTTCGCGAACTGCGACGGAAACCTCGGCACGGGCTGCGAGGTTCCGCTCAACACCGACGCGACGAACTGCGGCGCGTGCGGCCGCGCGTGCGACCTCCCGAACGCGACGGAGGCCTGCGCCGCGGGCGCGTGTGTGATCACGTCGTGCCTCGCGGGATGGGGCAACTGCGACGGCGTCGCGTCGAACGGATGCGAGACCTCGCTCACGAACAACAACACGGCCTGCGGCGCGTGCGGGCGCGTATGCGTGCAGCCGCAGACGTGCAGCGGGTCGTCGTGCGCGTGTCCGTCGGGGTCGACGCTGTGCGCGGGCGCGTGCGTGAACACGAGCTTCGACAACGCGAACTGCGGCGCCTGCGTGCGCGCCTGCGCGAGCGGAACGCGCTGCGCGATGGGATCGTGCGTCGCCACCTGTCCGACGGGCACCACCGACTGCGCGACGGCCAACGCGGGCTGCGTCGACACGACGAGCTCGGTCTCTCACTGCGGCGCGTGCGGGCGCGTGTGCAACGGAACGGGCGGCACGCCGAACTGCGTGGGCGGCGCGTGTCGCATCGCGTGTGCGGCGGGCTTCGGCAACTGCAACAGCTCGGTGAGCGACGGCTGCGAGACCAACCTCACGACGGCCGCGCAGTGCGGCGCGTGCGGAGCCTCGTGCGTCGATGCGCCCAACGCGACGGGATGCGCGGGCTCACGGTGCGCGTGCGTGGCCGGACGCTACGACTGCAACGCGAGCCGCAGCGACGGGTGCGAGTCGACGACGCCGTGTCCTGCGCCGTGATTGCGCGACGCGGCGCCGTTGCGTAGGGTGCGCGTCGCTCAACGCGAGCCCTGACGAGGCGCCACCCGTACCAGGCTGGAACGACGGGCGGAGAGATGGAGTTCGTTCCATGGCCTGGTTCACGCTGGTCGTCGCAGGGTTGTTCGAAGTCGCATGGTCGCTCGGCATGAAGTCCACGCAGGGCTTCACGCGTCCGCTCCCGAGCGTGCTCACCGTCGCGGCCATCGTCGCGAGCATGGTCGCGCTGGCCCACGCCGCGCGCACGCTGCCCATCGGCACGGCCTACGCGGTGTGGGTGGGCATCGGCGCGGTGGGCGCCGCGGTCGGCGGGGTGGTGCTCTACGGTGAGGCGCTGTCGCCCGCGCGGGCGCTGTTCCTCGCGATGCTGGTGGTGTCGCTCGTGGGGCTGAAGCTCACCGCGGGCGCGTGAGCGGCGGTCAGAGCACCATCGGGTGCCCGAAGGAGAAGCGCGGCGCCGCGGCGCGATCCCAGCGCGCGCAGTAGCCCGAGGAGTAGGTCTGCGTGCAGTCCCAGCGCAGTCCGTCGGCGCTCACGGTCCAGCGCGCGCAGTAGCCCGAGGAGTACGACTGCGTGCAGTCCCAGCGCGTGCCGTCGGCGTTGCCGCTCCATCGCGCGCAGTAGCCCGAGGAGTAGGTCTGCGTGCAGTTCCAGGTGAGGCCGTCGCTGTTGACGTTCCACCGCGCGCAGTAGCCCGAGGAGTACGACTGCGTGCAGTCCCAGCGCGTGCGCATCGGGTCCTCGACCCATCGCGCGCAGTAGCCCGAGGAGTAGGTCTGCGTGCAGTCCCAGCGCGTCGCGGTGGCGTTGACGGTCCACCGCGCGCAGTAGCCCGAGGAGTACGACTGCGTGCAGTTGTCCGTCACGGTGTAGGGCCTGCACGCGCCGTCGAGGCACCCGAGCCCCGTTGCGCAGGGCGTCTCCGGGCATCGCGGCGGCGCTGCGTCGACGGGCGGCGGCGCATCGGGCGTGGTGGCGGCATCGACGGGCGCATCGGTCGCCGCATCGCTGCTCGTGGTCGCGTCGGCGCTCGTGGTCGCATCGGCGCGCGCATCGGTCGCCGCATCGACGGGTGCGGGCGCATCGACGGGTGCGGGCGCATCGACGGGTGCGGGTGCGTCGACGGGTGCGGGTGCGTCGACGGGTGCGGGTGCATCCACCACGGCCGCGTCGGGGCTCGTCACGTCGCTCGTCGCATCGGTGCTCGTCGCATCGCTGCTCGCGACATCGCTCGTCGCATCGGTGCTCGTGACATCGCTCGTCGCATCGGTGCTCACCACGTCGCGGGTCGCATCGGTGCTCGTCGCATCACTGCCCCCGTCACCGCCCGGATCACCGCCGCCCGCCGTCGGATTGCAGCCCGCCACCCACGCGAGCACCGCCCACAGCGCGACGCCCGCGCGAACCCTTGAACTCGAAGAACGACGCATCGGCCGCTACGTCGAACGGACCGCGTCCGCTGTCAACTCGCCTGCATCGCCTCGCCTCGCCTCGCCACGCGCGCAGCGGCATCAGCACGCGTGTGCTTCCGATCGTGCGAGCGATCTCGTGCTCAGCGGGTTGGTCGTTCGTGCGAACGGTCTCGCGCCAGGCCGGTGAATGAATTCACCGGCAGGGAAGGGAAAGTCCCTCACGGGACTCGCGCTTCATTCATCGGCAGCACGCAGGCCCTGTCGCACGATCGGAAACACATCCGAACAGCGCGCCGCGAAGGCGACACAGGATCGAGAGTCCCTTCAGGGACTTTCCCCTTGCTGCCGGTGAATTCATTCACCGGGAGCACGCAGGCCGCGCGGCAAGATCGCTCCCCTGTTCAGCAC
>CAMFHP010000215.1 GCA_945952225.1 uncultured Myxococcaceae bacterium | reverse complement strand
GAGCGATGCAGCGTCGGAGCCCGGGGTTCCCGATGGTCACCACCGGGCTGGTGTGCGAATCGCACCGGACTGCGTCCGGCGCTCTGAAGTGGGATCAGCGAGCGATGCAGCGTCGGAGCCCGGGGTTCCCGATGGTCACCACCGGGCTGGTGTGTGAATCGCACCGGACTGCGTCCGGCGCTCTGAAATGGGCGCGGCGAGCGATGCAGCGTCGGAGGCCACTCCGACGCGACCGCACACCCTAGCCCGGAGTGACCGCAGGGAACTCCGGCGTCCCCGCGGGCTCACCGGGTCATGCCGCGTGACCCCGCGGGAACTCCGGCGCCCCCGCGGGCGCGTCACGCGATGGCGCTACGGCGTCCACTGCGTCGAGGCGCCGGGCTGCACGGTGGGGCGGCTCGCGAGGCCGAGCAGTAACGCGCCCACGCCGAGGCCCGCGCCCACGCCGAGCGTGATGCCGCCCGCGACGTCGAGGCTGTCGTGTCGCGCATCGGCGTCGTCGTGCACGAGGAGCAACATCGTTCCCGCGAGGGAGAGCGCCGCGCCGAGGCCGCCCATCACGATGGACCCGACGAGGCCGCCGACGCTCGTGGTCTGGCGTCCGAGCGTGTGGCGCAGCACCGAGGGCGTGGCGCCCACGTCGACGAAGGCCGTGCTCGTGCGGCCCGTGCCCGGGTTCACGTCGCTGAAGAGCAGCTCATGGGTGCCGAGCGGAAGGTTCACCGCGCACGGCGTGAGACACAGCGGACGGAGCGTGTACTGCGTCTGCAGCGCGAGGCCCGAGGACCCGCGCGGCGCGAGTCCGAAGCCCGACGTGTACGGCTCGATCTGCGTGCGCTGTGTGATGAGCTCGACGCGCGCGCGGCCCGCGGTGCTCGCGAGCGTCACGCGCCCTTCGCCCGCAGTGGGTGGAGGCGGCGCGGCCGCGACCTCGGGCACCACGCGCGCAGGCGTCTGCGGCGGCGGCAGGTAGCGCGTCGCGCAGCCTCCGAGCAGAGCGCCGAACAGCACACCCGAGACACCCCACACACGAAACTGGATCGTCATCGCAGCGCCTCCGCGCGCACGGGTTTGCACCCTTCGTGGCGCGCGAATCCACCGCAGAAAAGGGCCTGCCTCCCATTTCTTTGCCGCCGGGGCGTCGTGTGTGGGGGGCGTTCGTCGACGTCGCGGGACGCTGACAGCACGCGCGGCGCCGTGACACCCTCGCGCGCTGTGTGGAGCCTTCGCGGACTGCTTCCGATGCTCGGTGTGCTGAGCGCGTTGGCCTGCGCGCGGCGCCCGTCGTCCGCCGCGCCGCCCGCGCCCCTCGTCGTTCGCGACGTGGTGTCTATGCCCGCGGTGGGTGCCGATGTGCCCGCGGTGAAGCCTCCGGTTCCGCTGCGCGATCCGCTCGCGCCGACGTCGTTGCGCGCGACCGTCGAGGCCCTCGCCGCGCCGTCGATGGAAGGCCGCGAGCCCGAGACCCGCGGGGACGCGCAGGCCCGCGCGCTCATCGAGTCGACGATGCGCCGCGCGGGGCTCACCGCGCCGACGGGCGGGTTTCAACAGCCGTTCACCTTCGAGAACGACGACGAAGAAGAGGTGAACACCGCGAACGTGGTGGGCGTGCTTCGCGGCGCCGATCCGCAACGGGCCCACGAGATCGTGGTCGTCGGTGCGCACCACGATCACCTCGGACGCGAGGGACGGCGGATCTTTCACGGCGCCAACGACAACGCGTCGGGCGTGTCGGTGGTGCTCGCGGTGGCCGAGGCGCTCGCACGGCGCGCGGTCGCGCTCCCGCGCACGGTGGCCTTCGTGACCTTCGGCGCAGAGGAAGAAGGGCTCCACGGATCGGCCGCGTGGGTGCGCTCGCCGCCCGCGGAACTCCCGATGGCGCAGACGATGTTCATGCTGAACCTCGACATGGTGGGCTCGTACGCGAGCGACGGGTGCCTCTACGCGCTCCACACGTTTCGCGGGACGCCGGGACGCCTCGCGCTCGACGCGCTCGCACCGGCGTACCCCGACCTGCGCATCGAGCTCGGCACCGCGGGCGACGACTCGGACCACGTGAACTTCTGCGCGGCGGGCGTTCCGACGACGTTCTTCTACACGCCCGATCCGCGCTGCTACCACCGCCCCTGCGACACCGCCGCGCGCATCGAGTGGGACCACCTCTCGCGCATCGCGCACCTCGCCTACGACCTGGTGGTCTCCGTGGCGCGCGCCGACGACCTCGCCGCGCATCGCGCTGCCGGATGCCATCCCCGCGCGCGTTGATCCGTCGGCGCCGGGCCGCGGTAGCGCGCGCTGCGTAGCGCCTGCGTGTCGGGGCCGTGTGCGCGTCGTGTGTCGCACGGACGCAACCGCGGCGACCGTCTCGATGACACCGCGACCGGACACCGTCGGCGCCATGAGCGCTCGCGAACTCGTCCCCCTCGCGCCCGCCCTGCTCGCCGCGGGGCTCTACCTCACGCAGCTCGTCGCGGCCACGCGCGCCCTCGCGCAGCGTCCCCGTCGTACGCGCACCGCGCCGTGGCCTCGCGTCGCGGTGCTGCGCCCCCTCGCAGGACGCGACGACAGCCTCGACGCGAACCTCGACGCGCTGGCCGCGCAGGAGGGCGGCGCGTACGAGGTGATCCTCGGCGTGGCCACCCTCGACGACCCGGCGATGCGCGCGGCGCTCGCGTTTCAGCGGCGACACCCGGCGCTGCCCGTGCGGGTGCTCCTCACGCGGCCCACGAACGCGCGCAACCCCAAGGTGGCGCAGCTCCTCGACATGGCGCTCGCCACGGACGCCGAGGCGCTGGTGATCTCCGATTCGAACACGCGGCCCCACCGAACGTGGCTCGCCGAGCTCGTGGCCGAACTCCAGCAGCCCGGCGTGGGGCTCGTGTCGAGCCTCGTCGTCGGAACGGGCGAGCGGAGCTTCGGCGCCGCGCTGGAGAACCTCCAGCTCTGTGCGGGCGTGGCCGCGGGCATCGCGGCGGTGCAGCACCTCGGCGATCGGTGCCTCGCGGTGGGCAAATCGATGGCCCTCTGGCGTCGCGCCCTCGACCGCGCGGGCGGGCTCCAGCGCGTCGCCGACACGCTCGCGGAGGATCACCTCCTCGGCGTTCACATTCGCGCGGCGGGCTACCGGGTGCGCACCTCGCTCACGCCCGTGGCCAACGTGAACGTGCGCTGCGCCCCGACGCGCACGCTCGAACGCCACACGCGCTGGGCCCTCATGCGCCGACGGCTCACGCCCTTCGGCCTCGGGCTCGCGCAGGAGTGGCTGCTCAATCCCCTCGCGCCTGCGTGCGTCGCGGCGGTGGTGGCTCCCTCGCGGATCACCCTTGCGGCGGTGGCGTTCTGCGCGCTGCTCCAGGTGGCGGGCGCGCGGATTCTCGTGCGTATGCTGCGCGGGGTGGAGGCTCCGGCGTGGGTGGCGCTGCTCGAGCCGCTGCGGGTCGCCCTCGCCGTGCTGTGCGGCGCGCTCGCGCTCGTGAGCGACCGCGTCTCGTGGCGCGGTCACGCCTTTCGCGTGGGCGAAGGAACGGCCCTCACGCCGCTGCCCGGCGCCTCACGTGAGGAGCCCGTCACGACCCGCGCACCCGCCGTGCTGGCGCGGTCGTAGTCCGTCGGGGCGCTCTCGGAGAAGGCGTTCACCTCGACGCGCGGGGACGCCCGCGGTGTACAGACGCCCCCGGATCGTGAATCCGGGGTGGTCTCGCGGTGTGCAGATGCCCCTGGATTGGTAATCCGGGTGCATCCCGCGGTGTGAAGATGCCCCCGGATTGCGAATCCAGGGGCGTCTCGCGCTGTGCAGATGGCCCTGGATTGTGAATCCAGGGGCACTGGCTGGAGTCAGGGCACCGCAGGCATGTCCACGGTGCCGCCCATGTACCCCGTGCACCGCAGCGCGCCCGTGCGTCGAAGAACGCACGTACCGCTGGCGCCGTCGCCCGCAGCCTCCACAGCATCGGTCACGCCGTCGAACATCCGCGTCGGGGCGCCGTCGTACGAGGACCACGTCTGCACCGTGCCGTCGCGCGCGATGGCGAGGCCCACGTTCCACGCGGCGTTCGTGTTCATGAGTCGCGCGCCCGTGAGCACCGGGGTGGCGCGCAGGGCGCCGAGGCGGTTCCAGCACACGATGTCACCCGATGCGCGCTGACCGCAGTAGAAGTCCGCCGCGGCGTACCCGATGGGGCTCACGATCGAGAGCAGCACGATGTCCGTCGGCAGCGTGGGCGGCACGACCGTCGACGAGAACACGCTCTCACACGCCACGCGCCCCGACGTCGACACCGTGCAGAACTCCCCGGGGATCGCGCCCGCCACCGCCGCGAGTCCCGACGGCGTCGTCGCGTTGGGCCACGTGTAGCAACGGTCGCCCGGCGAGAAGAAGCGCCCATCGGTCGTGAGCCCGTAGTCCGTGTGGAGCCCCGCCATCACCCGCGCGAGGTTCGTCGCGATGCGCTCCGGGCGCAGGTACGCCCCGTTGCACCCCGACTCTCCCCAGGCCCACATCTCTCCGCCGGGCGTGCGCGCCACGCAGCGCCCATACCCGCAGGCCACCTGATCCACCGCGGGGAGTCCCGCCACCGGCACCCACGACGAGCCCGTCCACTCGTAGGCGATGCCCCGCGCGCCAATCACGTTCGTGGTGCGCATCTCGGGCCCCGTGTACGACGCCACCGCGAGCCGCGCGTTGCCCGCGCAGCTTTCGGCCAGCGCCTCGCACCCGTTCGCCAGGTCTCCGTCGCAGTTCGCGAAGCCCGTGTTGCACACGAACCCGCACGCGCCCGCCTCGCACGTCGCCGTCGCGTTGGCCCGCGACGGACACACCGTTCCGCACGCCCCGCAGCTCGTCACCGCGGCGCGCAGGTCGGTCTCGCACCCGTTGGCCGTGCTGCCGTCGCAGTTGCCGTACCCCGCCAGGCACAGCACGGAACACACGCCCGCGGCGCAGCTCGCGCGTCCGCCGACGCCGCCCGCGCACGTCCGCCCGCACGCGCCGCAGTGGGCGGCCGCCGTCGTCACGTCGACCTCGCAGCCGTTGGCCGCGTCGCCGTCGCAGTCGCCGCGTCCCGCCGCGCAGGTGAGCCCGCACGC
>CAMFHP010000214.1 GCA_945952225.1 uncultured Myxococcaceae bacterium | reverse complement strand
ATGTTCGCCCTCCTCGCCGCGGGCAACGTCGAGGCCGCGCGCGCCTACGAGCGCCCGGTGCTCACGCGCGAAGACCGATGCGAGGCCGCGCTCCGCGGGCTCATGCGAGAGCTTCAACTGCGCATCCAGCGCCTCGCCGACGAGGCCGAGCGACGGCAGCGCCAGAGCCTCCAGCTCACCCTCGCGGCCATCGCGCTGGCGTGTGTGCTGGGCGGCGTGAGCGCGTTCACCGCGATGCGCGCGCTGCGTCCCCTCGCGCGGCTCCGCGATCGCGCGCGCGCCGTGGCCCGCGGCGACCTCGCGCCCTTCACCGTCGACGCGCGACCCGACGAGATCGGCGAGCTCGCCACGGAGTTCGAACGCATGGTGAACGCCGTCGCCGCCCGCGACGCCGAGCTCCGCGCGGCCCACGGGCGTGTGCTTCAGGCCGAGCGCCTCGCCGCCATCGGACGCATGGCCGCCCACGTCACCCACGAGGTGCGCAACCCCCTCTCGTCGATGGCCCTCAACGCCGAGATGCTCGTCGACGAGGTGTCGTCGCTCGGGGTCGCCGCGCCCGAAGCCGAGCGCCTCGTGCGGGCCATCCAGCGCGAGATCGACCGGCTCACCGGGGTCACCGAGGAGTACCTCCGCGTCGCGCGACTGCCGCAGCCGCGCCTCGAACGTGAGGAGCCCGACACGCTCGCGTGCGACGCCGTGGGCTTCGTGCGCCGCGAGATGGAGTCCGCGGGCGTGACCGTCACCGTGCGCGTCGACGCGCCCGTGGAGCCCGTGATGCTCGACGAGTCGCAGGTGCGTCAGGCGATGCTGAACCTCCTGCGCAACGCGCGCGAGGCCATGGAGGCCGCGCAGGTCGCGTCGCCCGCCATCGTGGTGCGCGTGGGGATGCGCTCGCACGAGGGCGCGCGCGGCGCGGCGATCGCGGTGTGCGACAACGGCCCCGGGCTCACCGACGAGGCGAGGGCGCACCTCTTCGAACTGTTCTTCACCACGAAGCAGCGCGGGTCGGGGCTCGGACTGCCGCTCACGCGCGAGATCATGCTGGCCCACGGGGGGTGGATCCGCGCCGACGCGGCCCCCCTCGAAGACGGCGGCGGCGCGCGCTTCACGCTGTGGTTCCCCGCGGCGACGGCGGGGTGAGCGCGCGGCGATCGGGGTTGCGCGACGGGGCCGCGGCAGACGATACGTGCGCCATGCGCAACGACGGACGACAGGCGAACGAGCTCCGACCCGTGGAGCTCACGCCGGGCTGGAAGAAGCAGGCCGAGGGGAGCGTGCTCGTGCGCGCCGGGGGCACCGTGGTGCTCTGCGTGGCGAGCGTCGACGAGGGCGTGAAGGATTTTCTCCGCGGCCGCTCGCAGGGATGGGTCACCGCGGAGTACCTCATGCACCCGCGGGCGGGCGTGCGTCGGCAGTCGCGCGACGGGTACAACGGCCGTCCCCTGGGCGGTCGCTCGCACGAGATCTCGCGGCTCATCGGCCGCGCGCTCCGGGCCGCGGTGGATCTCAAGGCCCTCGGCGAGCGCACGATCACCCTCGACTGCGACGTGCTCGAAGCCGACGGAGGCACCCGCACCGCGAGCATCACGGGCGCGATGGTGGCCCTCGCGATCGCCCTCCATGAGCTCCGTCGCAAGGGCCTCGTGACGGCGCCGCCGCTGCGCGCGATGGTGGCCGCGGTGAGCGCGGGCGTCGTGGGCGGCGAGGCCCTGCTCGACCTCAACTACCCCGAAGACAGCCGCGCCGAGATGGACCTCAACCTCGTCGCCACGGGCGAGGGCGCGATCGTCGAGGTGCAGGCCACCGCCGAAGACGCGCCGCTGCCCCGCGAGCGCGTCGACGCCCTCGTCTCGCTCGGTCTCGAAGGCATCGCGGCCCTCGCGGCGAAGCAGCGCGAGGCCCTCACGCAGGCGGGCGTGTCGCTCGACGCACTCCGCCCGAAGCGCTGAAGCACCTTTCGCACGGGCCGTGGGGTGCGCACGCTGCCGCGCCATGAACGCTCCGAACCCCGTGCTCGACACCGCCCCCCTCGGCTTCGTGTGGGAGACGGCCGATCCGTTTCTCTTCTGCGTGCACCACGACGACGCGTACCCCGCGGGCGACGCGCGCATGGCGCCCGATCCGGCGCTGCTCCGCGGGCGCAACCTGGGCAACGACTTCGAGCCCCGCGACGGCTGGCGCATGTACCACGGGCAGACCGTGCCGGGCTTTCCGCAGCACCCGCACCGGGGCTTCGAAACGGTCACCCTCGCGCGTCGCGGGTTCATCGACCACAGCGACTCGCTCGGCGCCACGGCGCGCTTCGGCCGCGGCGACGTGCAGTGGATGACCGCGGGCCGCGGGATCGTGCACTGCGAGATGTTCCCGCTGCTCAACCGCGAGGGTCCCAACCCCGCGGAGCTCTTTCAGATCTGGCTGAACCTCCCCGCCGACGAGAAGATGGTCGAGCCCCACTTCTCGATGCTGTGGTCCGAGAGCATTCCCGTGCGCACGCGCCGTGATGCGCAGGGACGCGCCACGACGGTGACCGTGATCGCCGGACGCTTCGACGACGCGGTCGCTCCGTCGCCGCCGCCGCACTCGTGGGCCGCGCGCCCCTCGTCGGAGGTGGCCATCTGGACGCTCGCGTTCGAGGCCCACGCGCGCACCGCGCTGCCGCCCGCGTCGCCCGGCGTGAACCGCACGCTCTACGTCTTCGCGGGCGAGGGCGTGCGCGTGGGCGGAACGCTCGTGCGGCCGAAGACCGCCGTGTCGCTCCGCGCCGACGTGGAGGTCGAGATCGAGAACCTCGGCGCACCCGGCGAGGCGCTGATGCTCCAGGGGCGTCCCATCGCCGAGCCCGTGGTGGCCCACGGTCCCTTCGTGATGAACACGCGCCAGCAGATCATGGACGCCTTCCGCGACTACCAGCGCACGGGCTTCGGCGGCTGGCCCTGGAAGGACGACGGCCCCGTGCACCCTCGCGACGCCGAACGCTTCGCCCGCCACGCCGACGGCCGCCTCGAAACGCGCCCGCGCTGAAGCTCCGCGCGCATCCCCGACCTCCCACTCACGCCCCGCGCGTCACCCCCGTCGTAGCAGCACCACCACGAGCGCCGTGAGCACCGCCACGAGCGCCGCGAGGAGCCACACGAGCTGGCGCATGAGCTTCGTCTGGAGCGCCGCCGTGTCGGGGGTGTCACCCTCGTCGGCGCCGTCGGTGGCGGACGCGACGGGCTCTTCGTGTGCGGGCTCGCTGCGCGGCGAGAGCGCGCCCGGCGGGGCCGAGAAGGGACGCGCGCGCGCCGCGGGCACGGCCACCGTGGGCAGCGGGTTGCGAGGGCGCTGCACGTCGGGGGCGGGCTCCGCGGGCGCTTCGGGGCGGAGCGCGTCGAGGGGCGCACCGCCCGACACCAGGAACACCAGCGTGAACTTGCCGAGCATCACCTCGTCGCCGTCGCCGAGACGGGCCGAGGGCGTGGTGCGTCCTCGCACGAAGAGTCCGTTGTTCTGGCTCTCGTCGTAGATCACGAACGCGCCCTCGGCGGGCTCGTAGCGCAGCGTCGCGTGGTGCCGCGAGATGCTGTCGTTGGTGATCACCACGTCGTTCGTGGTGTCGCGCCCGATGCGCGTGGCCATCGCGGTGATGGGCGCGCGGCGCAGCTCACGGTCCTTGAGGCGGAGGATGATCTGGGCCATCGCGGGGGTTGCTCCATGGCGTCGGGAGCGCCGCACGCGCCGTGCGACGACCGCGCCCTCCACGCGCATCGTGGCGGGGCACGCACGCGCCGCGCAAGTCTGCGATGCGTCGCAAAGTGCAAAACCTCGCCGCGCTCGCGGTATCCATCGCCCATGAACAAGACCGGCCTCGCGCTCTGCCTCGTCGTCGCTTCCTTCGCCTGCCGCAGCAGCGCGCCGTCCCCCGCGCCCGCCAACGCGCCCGCTGCGATCGTCGCAACCCCCGATGCGCAGCCCGCGCCCGCGCCCGACGTGACGCCCGCGCCCGACGTGACCGCCGCCGTCGACGCCCCGCAGGAGGCGCCGCGCACGGTCACCGCGCAGGAGCGATTCCTCCGCGCGCTGGTGGCGGGCGAGCTTCCTGCGAACACCACCGTCGTCGATCCGGCGTGGGGCGTGACGCGGGTGATGTTCCTCGAAGCGCCGCCGAGCGGCGAAGGGAGCGAGCGCATGGAGACGCACCGCGATTGCGGCGCCAACGTGGCGGGCGGGGCGACGGTGCGAGACGTGATCCGTCAGGCGCTCTCGCAGGCCGACCGCCTCGAAAACATCACCTGCGATGCGTCGTCGTGTGTGGTCGGGGGCATGGAGTACGCGCCCACCTGGTACGTGCGCTTCCGCGCGGGCGACGGGGGAACGCCGACGATCGAGTCCGTGGTGTCGGTGAGCGAATCGCTGATGTCCGAGGCGTGGCAGGCGAGGGCGCGGACCTACATCGACCGTGCCCTCACGGCGCAGCGCACGCGTCGTTGCGGCGCGCGCTGAGCGCGGCGGTCAGAGCCCGCGGCACTCGCGGGTCCACTCGCCGTTGAGGGCGAGGCAGCGGGCGCGGGCCTCGCGGGCGCCGCGCGTGTCGCCGGTCATCGAGCGGCACCACGCGATCACGTACCAGGCCTGGTCGTTGCGGGGATTGGCCGCGATCGCGAGGCTCGCGACGCGCACGGCCTCGCGGTAGTGATCGAGGTCCGCGAGCGAGAGCGCGAACTCGCTCATCGCGCGGTCGTCGTGCGGGGCCGCGGCGAAGTAGGCGTTCCACGCGGCGAGGCGCGCGGAGTAGCGACCCCGCGAGGTGCGCGCGGCTTCGAGCAGGCGCGCGGCGTCGGGCGAGGGAGCGTCTGCGACGGGCGCTTCGGGGGCCACCGCTGCGGTCGTGGGCGCGGTCTCGACGGGGGCGGTCTCCACGGTCGTGTGCGTGGGCTCCAGGGGCGTGTGCGCGGGCTCGACGGGGGCGGTCTCCACGGGCGCGCTCGCGGCGCTCGATGCGCTCATCGTGTGCGTCGCGGCGCTCATCGCGAGGCCCTCGACGGGCGGTCCGGCAGGCACGGCCGACGCGGCGGGCGGGCCGTACATCGCCGCGGTGTGCGCGGGCTCCGCGGGCGTCGGAGACGTGCACGCGCCGGGCTCCACGGCGCTCGCGGTCTCCGAGGCGTCCGGGAGCTCCGGGCCTGCGGCGAGCGGAAGCGCGCGCGAAGGCTCCGCGGGCGGCGGCGGCTCGGCGGGGGGCTGCGC
>CAMFHP010000213.1 GCA_945952225.1 uncultured Myxococcaceae bacterium | reverse complement strand
ATTCGTATCCCCGGCACATCCCGACGACCGCCCCCGATACCAATTCGTATCCCCGACGCCCCTCCGCGATACCGCGCCGATCGACGGCGACGGGTCGGGGATACACGGCGGTATCCCGCGGGCTTCGGCGGCGATCCGTTTTGTATCGCCGACACCCTCCCGCGATAGCGCGCGGTATCCGGGGCACATCTCGACGACTGCCGGGGATACCGCGTTGATTCCCCGGAGCCTGTGCGCGGGCGTCGGTGGTCCGCCGTTCGATCGCCCTTCTGCGCGTCTCCCCGGGCCACGGGAAACCCGTTGACGGCCCGCGCGACGGTTCGGCAGGGTGCGAGACCATGGCACGCATTCCACCCAGGGCAGCACCCCCGAAACCCGCTCCCCACGCGGCCGTCGAACGGCCCGCCGCGCCCGCCGTCGAGGCGAACGCGCAACCCCTCGCCCCGAGCCTCGACCACGCCGCCGAGGCCTTCCACGCGCTTCAGCCGACGCTCGCGGGCATCGATGCGGCGCTGCTCGCTCCGCTGAAGGGCGACCTCCAACGCGCGGCGATTGCAGCGCTCGGCGTTGCGACGTGGGCACAGCGCGCCGACGTGCGCGCGCGCTTCGCGGAGGCGTCGACCTGCGCGGCGCTCCGCTTCGAAGTCTCGTCGATCACCCTGCTGGAGCGCGCCGCCCTCGCCTGCTGGCACGTGCGCCACCGCGCGATGCTCGCGTCGGCCACGGGCAGCGAGGCGAAGCTGTCGGCCGATCTCGATCGACGCTCGCTCGAAGTCCGCGACCGGATGTTCAAGTGCGCGGAGTACAACCTCGACGACCTCGACGAGGCCGTGAAGGTGATCGACGCCGTGCGCCCCGGAAACGGCTACCTCGATCGCGCCAACGACCTCTACGCGCTCGCGAACCTCTACGCGACGCATCGCGCGCGGCTCGCGACCGATCGGCGCAACTGGCGCGACGACGACGAGGCGAAGGCCCGCGCGCTCTACGTCGAGATCCTCGCGGCGCTGGGGCTCGTTCCCGGTGTCGAGGGCACCGACTGGATCGAGGCGGGCGCGCGCGCGTGGCACGTGCTCCGGGAGACCTACGCCGAGGTCGAAGCGGTGGGGCGCTGCCTCTACCGACGGGAGAACCCCGACGCGCTCTTTCCGAACCTCGTGACCTCGTCGCGTGCGCCCGCGAAGCCCGCCGCGGCCCCCGCCGATCCGACGAAGCCCACGGGCTGACCTCGCCCGATCCACCGCTCAGAAGCGCGACAGGATCTCCGCCGGGGCCACGGGAAGCGCCTCCGTCGTGAGGTCGTGGAGCGCCTTCGACGCGAGCGGATGCTCCGGGCCCACCAGCACCAACCACACGCCGAGCACCGCGAGGGCCTCGCGCGCCATGACGTTGAACGGCGACGCGAGGTGCTCGCGCACGGCGTCGACCTCGGCCACCGAAATGCGATGCGTGGCGCCCGCGTACACGAGCGAGAACCCGTGGCGCGCACCCAGGTCGAGGTAGCCCGGCACACGAACGCGGTTGGGCATGCCCGTGTGCGACGCCATGCGGCGGTACACCGCGTCGGGGAACATCAGGAAGTCGAGCTCGTGGTCGAACTTGTTGCCGTGGCAACGGAGGTCGACCTTGTGGATCTGCACCGCGTCGGGCGTGGTCACCCGCGCGAGGTCGTCGAAGGTCGCGTCGAGGTCGGAGACGTGCTCCAGCACCGCGCGCGAGATCACCAGGTCGTAGCGCTTCTCGCCCGCACGCAGCGCCTCACGCGAGGGGAGCATGCGCACGTCGCGGAGGAGTTCCTTCGCGCGCTCCCAGCCGCCGTCGTGGCCGTCGCGGGCCATGAGGGGCTCGTAGATGCCGCGGAGGTATGACTCATCGCGCGAGGTGATGTCGAAGGCGTCGTAGCCCTCGACGAGACGCGCGCCGCGCAGCTTCGCCATGAGCGCCACGGCCCGCGTGTCGCCGGGGCCGAGTTCGAGCACGCGGCGGTTGCGGAAGAGATCCTTCGCGTCGGCCACCACGCCCGTGTGCGCCGCGATCTGCTCGTAGTCCGAGACCACGCCGCGGAAGTAGTCCGTCGCGCCGGGCCCCTCGTGCGCGCCGCCGCGGCCCGAGACGTTGCCGAGCCGCAGCAGGGCCGACGCGACGCGCGGCGCCCGCTTGAACACCTGATTGCGGGTCGCGTGAAAGGTCGCCGACGGAATCGCCCAGAGCAGCTTCGAAGGTCTCATCGCAAAAGAGCGGCGGACTCTATTCCCCTGCAATCGCGCGGGTCAACGTCTCGTCACGGCCCCGCGTCGAGGCCGCCGTCGAGCGCACGCGCGTCGGCGCCGTCGGCGGTGTCCGCATCGTTCGCAGCGTCGCTCACGGTGGCCCCGTCGTCGTCGCCCGCGTCGGTGCAGGGGATTCGTGAGGGCAGCCACACCGCGCAGTTGTTCACGTCGGTGCTCTGTCGCCACAGCTCGGGATAGCCCTCGCCGCAGGCCGTGCGACACACGCCGCTCGCCGTGCGAGAGCCGCCGAGGCGCACACATCCGCAGGTGGGGAAGCGGTCCATCGGGCAGCAGCTCGCGGTGCCGGTGTCGAAGCTCGAAGGCACGTCGGTGGTGCCACGGTCGCCGCTCGCATCGGCGGTGGCGCTTCCGTCGCCGGTGCCCGCGTCGAGGGTCACGCACACGAAATTGCGGCACACCTGATTGCGTCCGCAGGGGATCGTGCAGAGCGAGAACGCATCGTCGGCGGCGTCGCTCTCGAAGGCGTCGGCGCCGGGTTCGGGCGGCGGCGCGCTGCACGCGGGCACGAGAGAAGCGAGCACGAGAAGGGCGACGGCGAAGCGCATCACGGCCGCGCGAGCGTACCCACTCGTGCGATTGAACGCACTGCGTCACCCGCGCCCGGGGCTGTGGTAGGGTCGCGCGCCTCGCGCGTCGGTCGGGCTCTACGGGCGACGGTTCCGAGGCGCGCAACGACCGGACGACGGGGCCTCGACGGCCCACACCCCAACGCCCTCCACCGCCCCGCAACTCCCATGACCGACGGACGCAACGACTCGATGCGCGTGGCCCGCGCCCCCCGCGCGAAGCGCACGGTGGCGCTCACGGGCGCGGACAGCTTTCTGGGACGCAACCTCATCGGGCTCCTCGAAGACGACGACCGCATCGCGCGCATCGTGGCCTTCGACGTGAAGAACCCGCCCACCGCAGGGCGCAAGACGCGCTTCTACAAGATCGACCTGACGCAGCCCTCGGTCGACGCGCGCATGGCCGAGATCCTCGCGGCGGAGGAGGTCGACACGGTGCTGCACCTCGCGTTTCTCGCGTCGCCGACGCACGCGACGGCGTGGGCCCACGAGCTCGAAAGTGTGGGCACGATGCACGTGCTCAACGCGTGTCGCGAGCGGCCCGTGCGCAAGTTCGTGCTGTGGTCGCAGACGATTCTGTACGGCGCGCTGCCGGGCAATCCGAACCACCTCACCGAGTCGATGCCGCTGCGCGGAAGCACCGAGACGCGCTTCTTCTCCGACAAGATCGAGGCCGAGCAGGTGGTGGCGCGCTTCGCGAAGCAGATGCCCGGCACCGTGGTGACTGTGCTGCGCATCGCGCCGATGCTCGGGCCGACGGTGGCCAACTACCTCACGCGCTACCTCGGTCACACGGTGGTGCCGACGCTGATGGGCTTCGATCCGCTGCTGCAGTTCACCCACGAGGTCGACGCGCTCGCGGCGTTCAAGCTCGCGGTGATGCGCGACGCGCCGGGCGTGTTCAACATCGCGAGCGACGGTGTGCTCCCGCTCTCGACGGTGGTGCGCCTCGCGGGTCGTACGGCGCTGCCGGTGGCGCATCCCGTGGCGTATCCCCTCGCCCGCGCGCTGTGGGCCGCGCAGCTCGCCGAGGCGCCCGCGGTGCTGCTCGACTACCTCCGCTGGGTGTGTGTGGCCGACACCGAGCTCGCGCAGCGTGAGCTCAAGTGGCGCCCTGCGTTCTCGACGCGCGAGGCGGTGCTCGACTACGCGGGCGCGCAGAGCCTCCGCGACGCGCACCTGCTCCGCACGCCGGCCTCGACCTGACGTCTTCACTCCACCGATTCGAGCGCATCCCATGGCAAAGCGAGTTCTTGGCGACGACCCCTTCGCGCAGACCCCGGCGCCGCCGTCGGTGAAGCCCGAGAAGCCCGAGAAGAAGCAACGCTCCGAGGCGCCGCGCGCGTCGACGGCGCCGAAGAAGTCGTCGGTGGCCGCGAAGCCCCGCGCCTCGACGCCGCCGAAGCCGAAGCGCTCGAAGGCCCCGCCCGCGACCGACGATGCAGCGACGGACAACACCGCGCGTGTGGCCCCGCGGCCCGCCGCGATGCCGGTCATCGAGACGCCGACGGAGATGGGCTCGGAGCCTCCGCTCGCGGTCGCCGATGCGGTGGTCGAGGGCGGCGCCAAGGCCTTCGAAGAGGCGCCGGTTGCGCGCACGTCGATTCCGCCCATCGAGCTGTCGGAGGACGCGTTGGGTGTGGCCGATGGGCCGCCCGCGGCGGTGCTCAGTGACGACGTGAGCGCGACCACGGAGCGCAGCGCGGAGCCGAGCGCCGAGGACCTCGAAGCGACCATTCGCGCGCTCGAAGCGCGTCTCGATCGCATGCTCGATGCGTCGCGCGGCGCGGGTGCGTCGGAGGGATCGCGCGAGGGTGGCGCGCGGGCGCGGAGCGAGGCGACGGCGCTGGAGGATGAGGCCGCGGACACGTCGCGGGAGCTGCTTTCGAGCGAGTTCTACCTGCGTCAGTGGGGGCGCGTGGCGATGCGCGAGCGGGCCGAGCCCGTCGACGATTTCGGCTACGATCCGGACTTCGATGCGCGCGTGCGTCCCGTGCTCGATGCGCTCTATGCGCGGTGGTGGCGGGTCGATGTCGACGGCGTGGAGAACGTGCCCGCCGAGGGGCGCGTGGCGCTCGTGGCGAACCATGCGGGGGCGCTTCCCTACGATGGGGTGATGCTCGCGACGGCGCTGCGAAGGGAGCACCCCACGTCGCGCGCGCTGCGCTGGCTGGCCGACGACTATGCGGCGCACCTGCCCTTTCTGGGCACGACGCTCTCGCGCTTGGGGGCGGTGCGCGCGTGTCAGGAGAACGCCGAGCGGCTGCTCCGTCGCGGGGCCTGCGTGGCGATGTTTCCCGAGGGCGTGAAGGGCGTTTCGAAGCCGTGGCGTGAGCGGTACAAGCTCCAGCGCTTCGGCCGCGGCGGACACGTGAAGCTCGCGCTGCGCACGCGCACGCCGCTGGTG
>CAMFHP010000212.1 GCA_945952225.1 uncultured Myxococcaceae bacterium | reverse complement strand
GGCCAGTGCCCCCGAGCAGTGCGACGTCGACTGCGAAGAGGCCCACGAGGGCCAGCGCATGGGCCGCTTCGTGATGCGCAACCGCGGCCGCACGCTCCGCACGCACCGCGCCTTCGCGATCGCCGCGTGGAGCACCATGCTCGTGACCGAGGTGCTCGGCACCATCCAGGCCGTCAACCAGGACACCTGGTTCGGCCGCGGCAACTGCGCGAGCGACCCGCGCGCCTTCGGCTGCGAGAACTACTCGCTCATCCAGGGCCTCCACGAGACCTTCGCCTTCGTGACCACGGGCCTCTACACCACCGCGGGCGTGCTCGCCGTCGCCGCGCCCGACCCCGAGAACGCCTCCGTCGGCGAAGGCTCCGCCGAGTCGACGCTGCGTCTGCACAAGACCCTCGCGTACATCCACGGCGCGGGCATGATCCTGCTGCCCGTGCTGGGCATCTTGAGCGTGACGCCGCAGGTGTTCGGCATCACCGACGCCGAGACCCGCGCCGACTTCTCGCGCGCGATGCGCTCGATCCACACCGTCGTGGGCTTCAGCACCTTCGCGGCCTTCACCTTCGCGGGCGTGCTCGAACTCTGACCCGCGCGTCGGCTCGCGTGTCGCTCCCGCAGACGCCCCGTCGTTGCCACGGCGGGGCGTCGCTCGTTCGAAGCAACCCGCCGCGAGCGCGCTTCACGACGGCACGTCGTCACCCGCCGGTGCGACCGAGACCTCGACGCGGGCGCGCGAGGGCCGCGCCGATCCGGCGGTGGGCGCGCCGAGCACGGCGAGCAGCAGCGTGCGGCGCAGCTCGTCGAGACGAACGGGCTTGGTGATGTGACCGTCCATGCCCGCGTCGATCGAGCGGCGACGGTCTTCTTCGAAGGCGTTGGCCGTGAGCGCGAACACCGGCGTGCGCGACCCGCTGCGTTCGACCGCGCGCCAGCGGCGCACGGCTTCGAAGCCGTCCATGAGCGGCATCTGGCAGTCCATGAAGACCACGTCGAACGCGCGCTCGTGGAGTCGGTCGAGCGCCTCGCGTCCGTTGACCGCCGTGGTCACCGTGCAGCCGAGCCGTTCGAGCATCATGCGCGCGACCTTGAGGTTCACCGCCTGGTCTTCGACGAGCAGCACGTCGAGCTTGAACGTGCGCGGCATGAGCGACGGCGTGCACGCGTGCTGCGTCTCGCCCTGCAGGCTCGCGAGGAGCTGCGCGAGCGGCGCCGGAAGCGGGAGCAGACGCGCACTCCCGACCGTCGAGAGTCGCTCGGCCGCGTCGACCATCGCGTGACGGGGCACGAGCACCACCGCGCGCTCGACCCCGCGGAGCGCGTCGGCGAGGACTTGCAGCGCCTGCACATCGACGTCGGCGGGCGCCACGGCGAGCACGGCGTCGCAGGGCCGCAGGGGCTCCGCAGGCGAGGCGACGGAGACGATCGCGCCCTGTCGTGTGAGCGCGGCGAGGTCACATCGCTCCGCGTCGGTGGGTGACGCGAGCACGTGCACGCGCACGCCGTCGAGGCGCGGCCACACGCGCATCGGCGCATCCGCGGCGACCGGGAGCTGCACCGCGAAGGTGCTGCCGACACCCAGCTCGCTCTCGATGGTGAGCGTGCCGTCGAGCAGGTGCACCAGGCGCTGCGAGATGGCCACGCCGAGGCCCGTGCCCTGGTAGCGTCGCGCGAACGACGCGTCGAGCTGCGTGAAGGGCGTGCCGATCTGCGCGAGGCGCTCGGGCGCGATGCCGATGCCCGTGTCGCGCACGGCCACCTCGATGCGACCGGGCGAGGGCCGCGAGACGCGCACCACGACCTCGCCGCGCTCGGTGAACTTCACCGCGTTGCCCACGAGGTTCATGAGCACCTGACGGAGCCGCGTGGCGTCGGTGTGCACCGTCGTCGGGAGCCGGTCGCCCACCTCGACGCGGAGCCGCAGCGCGGCGGCCTCGGCGCGGTCTGCGAAGAGGCTCGCCACGTCGTCGACGAGCTCGATGAGGTCGACGTCGCGGCGCACGGCCTCCATGCGTCCGGCCTCGATCTTCGAGAGGTCGAGCACGTCGTTGAGGATGTTCAGCAGCGCCTCCGACGAGCGTCGTGTCGTGTCGAGGAGGCTCCGCTGCTCGGGCGACAGCGGCGCGCCGAGGAGGAGGTCGAGCGTCGCGATCACGCCGTTCATCGGCGTGCGGATCTCGTGGCTCATGTTCGCGAGGAACTGCGCGCGCGCCCGGTTCGCGCGACGGGCCTCGGCGAGCGCCTCTTCGAGCTGCGCGACCGCGTTGTCGAGCGAGGCCTGGTTGCGCGCGGCGGCCCGACGCACGCGCCACGTGACGGCGAAGTACGCGAGCGCCGTCAGCAGCGTCGCCGTGAGCATCATGCGCGCGGTGCGGTCTCCCACGGAGAGGCGGTCTTCGTAGCGTCGCCCGGTGATCTCGACGCCGACGCCGCCGACGAGCGCGCCCGTACGCGGGTCTCGCAGCGGCGCGAAGCCGCCGACGAAGCAGCCCCACGCGTCGTGGTACACCTCGCGCGAAGCGGTCGGACGACCCGTGCGGAGCATCGTCAACAGCGCCGCAGGCACCTGCTCACGGGGGTAGAGCTCGTTGACGGCCGCGCGGTCCTCGCGGCCGTCGCCGTCGTGGTCTCCGGCCGGGCTCGCATCGAGGACGAAGTGCACTCCGTCGGCGCGGCGCGCGAACGTGTACACGTAGCGGATCTCGGGGTCGGCGCGGAGCACCGCGCGCAACGGCTCCACGGCGGCGCGGTACGACGGCGTGTCGATGTGCGAGGGCGCCGTGATGCTCTGGTGGCGGTCGACGTCGATCATCGTGGCGACCACCGTCGCGAGCCGCGTGAGCTCACGCCCCGTGGCGTCGCGAATCGTGCGCTGGATGCCCAGCCACGTGACGGCGGTGACCGACGCGCCCACGGCCACGATCGCGAGGCCCGCTACGATGGCGTCGCGCAGCGGGCGGATCCGTCGGGGGGCGTGGTCCTGCGAGGGCGGCTGCGGGGCCGCGTCGTAGTCGCCGGTCGCGCGCACCTCGACGGAAGCTGGGGGGATCTCTGGCATCGACGGCCTGCAGCGGGAGCTTGCGCCGATGTAGGGGCGCCATGGGGTGCGCGCTGTACCCTGCGGACGAAGCGACACGGGCGATGTGCGGGGCCTAGACGAAGGCAGAAGATCGGTGTCCGAGGCGAAGTCAGCAGGGGCAGACGTGCGAGGGCACCGCGAGCGAGGTGCGCGTGCGCCAGCTGGCTCCGTCGACCGCGCGCACCTCGTCGTCGCCGTGAAACTCGGGCCGTCCGTCGCCATCGGCGTCGACCACCTCGCGCGGGTCGAACGCACCCGAGGGCTCTGCGCCGAGGGGCACGAGCGCGTCGCCGTCGAGCGCGTAGAGCGCCCACACGCCGCCGCCGAAGGTGCCGCAACCCTCCGCGGGCACGAAGCCGAGCACGGTGACGAAGCGACGCCCCGTCGGACCGCGCCACACGGTCACCTCGGGGGTGTGGTGGCGGTACTCGTCCCAGCGCTGGTTGCGCGCGAGGGGCGCCCCTTCGTCGCCGCCGACCGCGTGGAGGTAGCGCTGCATGTCGACCCACGCGGGCGTCGCGCGGTACGCCGTCAGCACGCGTCGGCGGAGCGCCTCGTCGGCCTCGCTGCGCTCGAAGCGCGCGGGCGCCGTGGGCGACACCGTGGCGATGCGCGCGTCGGCGCACGCGTCGTTGCGAACGGGCGCTGCGAGCACGCGTCCCCCGGAGGCGTAGGCGTCGGCCTCGCGGGCGATGTCGTCGTCGCGAAGGTGCGGACGCACGCGCACGCCGTCTTCGTCGAGGCCCACCCACGCGCCCCACACGGCCACGTCGACGACGGCGCGGGAGAGCACCACCGGCGCGTCGAGCGAGAGGGCGCACGCGCGTCCGTCGACCTGGGCCCACACCGTGTGCGGCGCGTCGCGAAGCTCGCCCGCGCGGGCAGGATGATGCGGCGTGCGCAGCGTGACCGCGTAGCCGTCGTCGAGCGTGAGAAGCACCGGCGCGCCGTCGCCCGCGTCGTCGTCGAGGTTCGTCGCGAGCACGACCCAGCGCCGTCCGGCTTCGCGGATTACGGGCATCGCCATCGCGGGGAGCGTCGTCGCCTCGTCGGTCACGAGCGCTGCGTCGGTGGGTGCTGCGTCGGTCGCAGGCGCCGCGTCGCGAGGTGACGACGCGTCGGCGGCGTCGGTCACGAGCGCCGCGTCGGTCGCAGGGGTGGCGTCGGTGCTCGCGGCGTGACCGCATGCCGTGAGAAGGAGCGTCGCGAGGATCAGGCGAAGGGGCATCGGTGTGGGCCTCCGCGGCGACACACTTCACCCGGTGTGCCGCCGCAGAAGGCGCGGGATGCGCGGTCGATGCTCACGCGTCGCGTGGGTGGGGCACCACACGCGGTGCGGCCGCGCGAGTGCGCGCAGCCACGGAGCCCGATGGGACCTCAGCCCGTGACGGGGCGCGGGTCCGTGTCGCGGCGCGTGCCGTCGGCAGGAGGCTTCGCGCTCTTCGCCTCGGCGCGCCGCGGTGCCGTGCGCACGGGCGCGAAGAACGTGTCGGGGTAGCCGACGCGGAGGCCGTGGTCGATGCGGTAGCGCTCCAACACGTTGTGGAGCGAGGCGCGCGCGAGGTTCACCTCGTCGCGAAAGAGCGTGAGCCGCAGGCGCGCGTTGGCGAGCGTTCCCTCGGCGGCCGCGCGCGCGGCGAGGGCCTCGCGACCCTCGTCACGCGCAGTGAGCACCGCGGCGTGCGACACCGCGACGGCCTTCGGGAGCGCGACCTCGGTGATCACGCGCGTGAAGTGCTCCGTCGCGTCGATCTCGGCCGCGAGGGCCATGCGCGTGTACTCGTTCGGCGCGACGGGGAAGAACGCGCGATACCGCACGTCGTCGCGACGGCCGCCGCAGTGGTGCAGCAGGTCGCGGGCGAAGCACTCGATCGCGTTGTCGAGCGCCATGTCGCGCCAGGCGACGCACGCGTTGGCGATGACGACGGCCTCGTCGGCCGCTTCGAGCGCGTCGTCGAGCGACTTCGCGCGCGCGCCGAGGGCCTCGATGGGACGCACCTCGTGGGTGTGCACGCCCGCCGCGCGGAGGGCGGCGAGGGTCCAGGTGAGTCCGTCACGGATCGCAGAGAGAGACCGGGTGGCTTCGTGTTGACGCATGGTCCGTACTCCAGAGGCGAAGGGGTTCCGCGGACATTCCGCGCCTTCGCCCCCCGTTCTCGGGAGCACCCCCCGGTCGGTTGCGTCGATCGAGGTGACCCTCGTCGATTTTTTCGAGGGCCCTTCGGCGCTGGTGATTGCCCGGGCCAACACCCTCTTCGACCCGTGTGCGGTCCCCGCGGTCGGGTCATCGAGGGCTCCACGACCCGTCTGCGGCCTCCGCGGTCGGGT
>CAMFHP010000211.1 GCA_945952225.1 uncultured Myxococcaceae bacterium | reverse complement strand
TGCGGGGATTGAAAATCCCCGTGTCGGCGGTTCGATTCCGTCCCTGGGCACCGAAAAGCCCTTTCGCGAAGGCACTTCGCGCGGCTCGGTTCCCGTCCAATAGCTCCGGCTATTCCGGTCAGTTTCGGGCGCGGTGACACGCCCGTGGCACGCGGCGCGCGCGGCTCAAAATCCGTTGGCGGTGAAATGGTGAAGGCCCGTGAGCAGTGCTCGCGGGCCTTCGTCGTTCAGGGCTTCGGGGTCGAGGGCGCGCGGAGGGCATCGGCGCGCCGTGGGCGCGCTATGCGTCGCCAACGCCGGCGCTCGACACGTCGTCGTCGGCCGACGGCGACACGTCGCCAAGATCTCCCGACGACACGGCGCGCCACGCCGCAGACACGGCGCCCGACCCCGGGAACATGTCGTGAAGCTCGTCGCCGGGCTGCATCCCCAGGAGCCGGAACAACCACGCGCTGAACGCCAGCGGCTTCCGCCCCATGAGGTCACTTCCGCCGAGGCGCGCGGGGAGCGCGCGCAGCGCATCGGGCACACCGGGGGCGAGCTTCCGCCCGCCGACCACGATGACGGGCTCCCACACGCTGTGCGGGCCCCGCGTCGACTCGGGCACCCCGTGGGGCTTCACCCACGCGCACACCCGCGCGCCGGGCGGGCACAGCGGGAGCACATCGCGCAGGGCGGCGGCGCTGGTCGAGAGCGCCCACCCGTCGGGGTAGTCGCGCACGAGGCGGGCGATCAGCTCGGCGTGGTCGACCTCGCCCGCGAAGGTCGATTCGCGGCCGTAGTATTTCCGCGCGAGCCCCGGGTACGGCGGGTCGGCGTAGGCGATGCGCAGCGGTCGCGCGGTCGTCGCGACCTCGACGGCGAGGCGACGGGCCCGGTGCGCGGCCTGACGGCAACGCTTCGAACACCAGCGCGCGCGGGGGTCACGCGGGAGAGGCCCGCGGCACCACGGGCACCCGTCGTCGTGAGTAGCTCTCGACGTGTCGTCACCTGGTCCGGGCGACACGCGCGTCACGTCGGCACCGTCACCGCGAGCGCATCGTTGTGCTCGGCAGCGGCTGCGAGGTGGGCGCCGACCTCGCGCGCAGAAAGGCGCCCGTAGACCCTCGCGACCATCTGCGACGACGTGTGCCCGAGGAAGGCACCGGCGTGAGCCTGCGCGACGCCAGACGCGAGGAGCATGTGGCAGGTAGTGCGGCGAAGGTCGTTCGGGCTGGCGTGCGCGATCTTGAGCGTTTCGCACGCGCGGCTGAGCGCGCACCCGACGCCAGACCACGGCGAGAACAACATCCCGTCGCGACCGTCCGCGTGGGCCAGCGCGAAGGTGATAAGCGAGCGCTGCCAGGCGAACACGATTTCGACGACACGCGCGCGGGCCGCGTTCTTCGTCCCGCGGATCTCGACCTTGCGCCGGTCGCTCTGCACGTCGGCGCGGCGCGCGCGCTCGACGGCGCCGCGCTCTGCGCCGGTCGCGAGGGCGAACGCCACCCACGCAGCGCGCGCTTTCGGGAGGTGCGCGAGGAGCGACGCGATTTCCTCGGTCGAAAGGTGTCGATCGCGCGGCACATACCGCGGGCGATAGTGGGGCACGATCTCGACCGGATCGCGGTCGAGCTCTCCGCGCTCTCGCGCGAGTCGCAGCGCGCTGCGGAGGGCCACAAGCTCCTTGTGGATCGTGTGGGCCGCGATCCCCGCGGCCGTTCTTGCGGCCGTGTGGCGCCGCACGGTGTCCACGGTGACGGCTGCGAGCGGGAGCGGCACGCGCTCGGCCTTCGGGTCTCCGCCGTGCTCCAACACGGTGACCAGCGCCGACGCCTTCACCCCGTAACAGTGGCGCGTGCCCGCGGCCATCTGGCCCTCTCGGACGCGCGCGTCCAGGTGCGCGAGCCACGCCGCGAGCACGCCGCCGAGGGTGGCGCGCGCCCGCGTTGCCGTCGAGGGGTCGAGGGCCTCCGCTTCCCAGGCGTCGGCCTGCTTCTGCGCGTGGTCGCGACGGGTCATTCCGGTGGCCCGGCGATGCCGCACGCGACGGCCCGCGAGAGAGTCCCAGACCCACCACACGGCGACCCACTTTTTCCCGCGGCGCGTGACGCTAGCCACGGGGAGCACCCCGCACACGCGAGGGGCGCACGGCGCCGCCGTCGACCTGCGCGGGCGACGACGGCGACGGGCGGGGGCGAGCGGCGCGGGGCCGCGTCGAGGGCGCCGCCGCGGGCGCGAGCACATCGCGCGACCACTGCTCCCACGCGCGCAGTGGGAGCAGCTTGCGCCCGACGCCGCGGGCCGCGAGGTCGAGCCCGGCGAGGGCTGCAACGCGGTCCATCAGTTCATAGGCGGTGCTCCGCGCGAGGCCGGTGCGGGCCATCACGTCGGCGACGCTGAGATACTCGACGCGAACCGGCGCGCTCACGTCAACGGCTCCGCGCGTCGGCGCGCTGCTCGATGGACTCCAGCCACGCGAGGAGCTCTGCGAGCGACGTGACGAGGCAGTCAGCGGCCTTGAGCATCAACTCCGGCTCCTGGTTGTCGTCGAGCAGAACCGCGGTGCGCTTTCCGGCTCCGGCTCCCCACCCGAGTTCGAGCGCAGCGGAGCGGCCGCACGGCTGCACCATCACCAGTGTGTCGCACCACTTCATCGCGTTGAAGTCGGTGTCAAAACCGGCTTGCGACACGGGATGCGCGAGGACTTCGCGCGTTCGTTCCGCAGACCACGGCACGGGCTCGGCGGTCACCTGACGCCACGAAAAGCCGGTGCGACCGGGCGGGTTCTTGAAGTCGTAGACGTCGTGTCCTGCGTCTCGCAGGGCCTTCACGATGTCGGACTGACGGGCGCACCGCCATGACGATGCCACGTAGATTCGCCGCGTCATGGTGCTGACTCCACACACGCGCGGCACACGAACAGCCGTCCCGCGTCGCTGTCCTCGTGACGCCATCGGCGCGCCCGTGCGCGTGCGTCGCGCGCGCTCTCGCTCGCGTCTGCGCCGGGGCTCTGCGCGCAGCGCGAGCACACGAGCGCGTGCGGCGTGGCAGGGTCGAGGGCGATGGCCTGCACCCCTTCGCGGCTCTGCACGCGCAGGAGCACGGCCCACCCCTCGCCCGTGATCCGCGTGACGGGCTCCATGCGCCCATCGGCCCCATGCAGCGCCGCCCGCGCCAGGTGGAGCGACCCGCGCAGCGGCGCCACGAGGAGCGCGCGCAGGTCGGTGACACTCACGAGGTGCCGCGCGTCGTGCGGGAGCACACCCCACGCGACGACAGGGGGCAGCGAATCGAGCCACGCGGCCAGCACTTCGGCGGGGAGCTCGGTCGTCGCGTGCTCGCCCGTGATCGCGGCGTGCAGCGACGAGCCCGGCGCCGCGTTCTTCGGCGCGGGTGCGGCGGCGATCCCGTGCCGCTTGAGCTCCGCGAGGGTCGCGGTGGGCTGCTCTTCGTCAGGCGCACAGAGGGCCGCGATGATGAGCGTCGGCGAGAGCCGCAGACCGGCCCACCCCGACGCGACCCACACGGCCGCGGCGCGGCGCGTGGCGGGCGAAAGCACGTGAGAGACGATGGCGGCGACGACGGCCGCGGCGAGGGCCGCGGCGCGCGGCGGGGTGCGAGGGGGCGCGCTCACCGGCGACCCCCACGGGCGGCGCGGTGGCCCTGCGCGCGCTGGTCGCGCGGGGCGTCCTGCGCGGGGTTGTCGCGGGCGTCGTCGTCGCGGGCGTCGTCGCGGTCGAGGGGCGGCAGTTCGATGCCGTCCACGATGAGCTGCAACCCCTCGTGCTTCACGCCATCGACCTCGTAGGTGTTGCCGCGCAGCGCGCCGCACACCGTAAGACGGGCGCCCTTGGTGATGCGCGGCGCGAGCGCGCGCACGCGCGCTTCACCGAAGAGCGCGCACGTGAGCCACGTCACACGCTCTCGCGCGGTGCCGTCGCGGTCGGTCCAACGCTCGTTGTGAGCGAGACGGAAAGAGAGGACTTCTCCGCCTCCGCGCACCTCGGCGTTTGCCCCGACATTTCCAGAAATGACAGACGTGTTGACTCCCATCGCTCCTTCTTTCTTTTGCGCGTTTCGCGCTTCGCATTGGCCGCGCTCTCTCGACACGTCGCACACGAGGCGCGGCCCTCGCTGACGGCTGCACCACACCGGCAACGGCCGGCGGCGCGGGCGTGCGCGGCGCGGTCGGCGTCGCTGCACGCGGGACACAGGACACGGGACGGCGCCGCGTCGGCGGGGCACCGCAGGCAGCGGCCCGCGGTGCGGCGAGCGTCGCGCTGGTCGGCCTTCTGGCGCACCCATGCGGCGCGGCACGACGCGCAGGAGCGGTGTCCCGGCGTCGCAACCTCTCCGCACGAGCACACGGGCGCGGTCACGCGCGGCGCCTCCGGGCGTCCTTGGCGCGGTCGGCGCGGACCTTCGC
Organism: uncultured Myxococcaceae bacterium; assembly: GCA_945952225.1. Lineage (GTDB taxonomy): Bacteria > Myxococcota_A > Polyangia > Polyangiales > CAISKJ01. The sequence goes on along the minus strand of CAMFHP010000211.1, from coordinate 1,208 downwards.
GCGGCGCAGCGCGCGCTCGCGAGCCTTCGCGCGGCCATGCTGCCGCTGAGCGCGGGCCTTCGCACGGTCGCGACGTGCCCGCGGCGTCTCGCGCGGGGCGGTGACCGGCGCGGCCTCGGGTGCGTGCTCGATGCGCTCGGCGGGCGCGGGCCGCAGCATCCGCTCGACGGCGTTGCAGGCCCACGCGATGATCGCGCACACGAGGAGCGTGACGGCGGCGAGCGCGATCACAGGCCCTCCGCGGTGCAGTAGAGCTGCGCGTGGAGCGCCTCGCGCAGCGTCTCTAGCAACCGCTCCGCGAGCTCCCGAGCGGAACGCTTCGCGTCGGCCTGCGCGATCACGTCGAAGGCGTCACGGATCTCGGCAACGTCCCGCGCGTCGAGGTCGAGGGCGAAGCCCGCGCCCGACTGCTCCGGGTGCCACGAACGAAGCGCGTCGAGCATCGGGCGGAGCGACGCCATCGCGCGGCCGTGCTCGGGGGTGCCCGCGTCAACGTAGTAGAGCAGCCCCTCCACCGCGTGGAGCGCCTCGCGGGCCTCCTGCTCGCTGAGTCGGAGGGCGATCACGGCGCGCTCCCATCGCGCGTCTCGGGCGCCTCGGGCGGGATCGTGTCGGCGCGTCCCTGCGCGTCGTCGTGAAGCGCGCGTTGCAGCGTGTGCGCGGCGGCGCGCAGGACCGACGGCGGGACGGGCACCGCGGGCGCGTGCCAGGCGCGGCCACGGAGCGGCGCGCGCAGCGATTCGAGGATTGCTTCCACGTCGGCGCGCGCGAGGCGCACCGTGTCCGACGGCGGCGGGAAGCGGTCGGCGATGCCAGACACGCGCAGCGTGTAGGCCGCGGAGTCGTAGCGCGCGGATCGCGCGAGGTGCGCTGCCGTCGCGAGCGCGCAGAGCTGCTCGTGTGTGAGCCCCGCGGGGACCGGCTCTCCTACCGCGAGCGCGTGCAGCAACCCAACGGCCGCGTCGTCGAGCGCGTCGAGGGCGTCCGCGCCGCCCGCGTCCGCGGTGATCGACTCGGGCGACCGCACCCCGAGGGCGCGAGCGGCCCGCGCGAGGAGCGGGAGCGCGAAGGCGCGCGATGCAGCGTCGAGCAGCTTCACGCGACACCTCGCGCGGCGGCGATCACGTCGGCGACGGCGACGACGCCGGGGCCTCGGGGCGCGGGCTCGATCGCGTCGAGGGCGGCCGCGAGGGCCGCGCGCTCGGCGG
>CAMFHP010000210.1 GCA_945952225.1 uncultured Myxococcaceae bacterium | reverse complement strand
CAGGACATGTCATGTCTGGTGAGCGCGCTCACGATGCCCACGTTGAAAGGGCTGCCCTCCGGGCCTGCGGTGGCGATGGCTTCAGGGCATACGGGGCAACGTCCGGCGTGAACGCGCCGTACGCGCGCCAGATGGACGCCCGATGTCGGAGGTCGAGGTGATGGTGCGGGTCTCGCGCGACGCGCTGGCGTGCGTCGCGAACGAGCACTTCGAAGTCGTCGTGGTTCATGGTGGTTCCAATCGGTCGAGCATCAGGGGGACGCGGAGCCGTCACGCGACGACTCGGGACGCCGCCGAGCGTCGGGGAAGTCCTCGCGGGCGAGTGCGCGCACGGCGCCATTCCGGGTCACGGACGGTCGTCGTCGCATGCGGGCCGATCCCAGAGATGCCGCCGCGATTCGATTTCGGGGACCATCCTGGCATCGACTTCCTCGTCGGTGAGGAACCTCGCGCTGGGGCGCTCGCCGGGGAACCAGCTCATCATCGACGAGAGCTGCCACACACGCAGGCGAAAGGTGTCGAGCAGCATCACCTGGTAGGAAAAGTATCGATTGGATCGTCCGTCTCTTCGCATGAAATGAACGACTGCGGCGAACGACCGCTCGCGGCGGTAGAGGTCTCGAATCTCATCGACGAGCGCGTCGGGCATCTTGCTGGCACGGGTCATGGTTGGCCTCTTCGGCTGGCGAATCCACGCGATCTTGAGCCCTGTGCGCGCACATTCGGTGCGCTCACGTCATGACACATCCTCCGCCAATCTCCTGCCCAGGGGATCGGCCCGGGAGACCGCCTCCGCGACGACGAATCCGCCGCACGAGAACGAGCATGGAGACACCATGCGCCCGTCATCGGGGGCCTATCCCGTAACAACCGACGACTGAATCCTCGTCCGCAGAGTCGCCTCGTCGTGAAGCATGTGCAGGTCGAGAAAGAACGCGCTGTAGGCGTGCCAGAACCGTCTCCTTCGCTGGATCTCCTCCCGCGCGATCGGACGATCCTCCGCATGGAACGGGCTGGACCCGGCGAACGCCCAGCACGCATACACATCGGGAAACCATCGGTCGCTCCCCTCTTCGTCGTCGTCGTCGTCGCGGGCAATCAGATCGTAGAGACGTGCGCTGAGCACGCCACGCGCGAACTCCATGCAAAGCGCCGCGCGAGGGGCGACGGGCCAGATCTCGTAGGCGTACTGCATGAAGTTGGCGTACCGGTCTGCCCGCGTGTCGATCTCCCGCGAGGAACGATCCCTGTCGAGCGCGAACCGGATGACCTCGTCAGCACGGTCTTCTTCGTTGCAGAGCGTGCCGCGGGTCGCTTCGCAGTCGCGCGCCCACTGCTCGGTCTCCTCTGCCCAGACCGGGCGCACGAAGTGTTCCCACAGGAGCGCGAGCAGCGCGAGACGCTTACGATGAGCGAGGGGCAGGTCGCCGAGCGTCCGCTCGGGACCGGGATGAACTTCCCTTCTGTCGGCGTGCAGCGCGCCAAGCAGTTGCCACATCGCGCGACGTGTCGGCAGCGGCAGATGGCCTTCGTCGGACTGATCCACTTCGGTGATCGCGCGTCTCGCAAGCTGGCTTGCATTCATGCGTGATTCGGTTCCTTCGCGGTCATGGTGGGGTGTGCGTGGCGCGAACGGTAGACGTCTCCTCCGGCTCCCCACGCAATCCCATCCGTGTTCTTCGCGCTGTGCGACGCGCCGTGCGTGCGATCCCACCGTCGCGCGGTCACGCGCCCCGTCGCGCGTCTCGCCGCGCGTGAACGAGCGCCCACGCCAGCAGGAACGCCGGTCCCACCCCGAGCGAGGCCACCGTCGCGAGAACGCTGTGCGAGCGTCTTCGCGCGATCGCGAGCGCCATCGCCGCAGCGAGTGTCGCGATCCACACCGGGCGCGAACGGAGGGGACGGACCTCGATCACCTCTCCGTTCACGACGTAACGGCGCTCGGAGTTCAGCGTCATCAGGCCGATTGGACCCGTGAGCGTCGCGGTCACCACGTCGCTCACCGGACGCTCTTGAACGTTCCTCCCCCACGCCTCGCGGTGCGACTGCGATGCGGTGACGACCCCGTTGCGGCACACGACGTAGGTGTCGTCGTTGTTCTCCCGCCGACCGGCGGTGATCGCCACGAACTCGGGGGTGATGGCGAGTCCTCGCACGTCGCCGAATTGCCCGATGCCCCGGCACAGCTCGATGGTGCGAAGGGTCGCGCTCACGGGCACCGACGCGACGGACGCTTCTTCGTCGGCCCCGAGGTCGACGCGCTCCACCGCGAAGACCCTGTCGCCCGACTGAAACGCGATGATCTGCTCTCTGAATCCCATGTAGACCACACGATCGACGGGGCCCCGAAAGATCGTGTCGAGGGTCCAGCGTCGCTCGTCGATCACCGCGACACGGTCCGCTTCGAGGACGAAGCCCGTCTCACCGGACACAAATCCCGGGCGCGACGAGAACGCCGCGCAGTCGTGCGCGCGCGGCCCGTCACGGCCGACACATCCGAGCGAGCGTCCCGAGGCGAGGTCGTACGCAAGCAGCATGTTGCGTCGGCGATCGAGAAAGAACTGCGTGCTTCGCAGCACGATGTCGGGGGTCCAGTACCGCGTGCGCGGTTCGCGCTCCGAGACACGGGGCGAGAGCCCATGAAGCCCGGGGCCTCCGCCGCCCGTATGCCAGCCGATCCGGCCGTCGCTGCCGATGCCGAACGTGCGCGGGTCGTCCTCGCTTCCGCGGTCGATGGGCGCGTTGCGTTCGAGCGCGTCGACGCCGAGCGTGCCCGCGAAGACGAGCCCCGCCATCGCGAGCGGAACCGCGCTCAACACACGAAGCACCTTCAGCCCTTCGGACGGACGTTCGCCGGCCTCCTCGGTCTCTCGCGCCGCGTGCAGCAGCGCGAGCGCGGACACACCGAGCAACGCGAAGCGCATCTCGTCGAACACCCTGTCGGCCGCGCCGTCTCCGTTGGTCACGAAGAAGAGCAGCGCAGGGGCCACGAGCGGCGCCCAGAACACCCGGTTGCGGCTACGCAGCGAGAGGGCCGCCGCCGCGCCCGCGCAGTACGCCGTGACTCCGATCAGCATGGCGCGCCCGAGGATCGAGTGGACGAACAGCTCGGGCAGCGTGAGCACCGGACCTCCCGTCGCGCGGGCGCTCGCGACGATCGCCCACAGCGCGAGGAACGGAAGCGCCGTGAGCGCGAAGAGCGCGACGGCCCCGAAGGCGAACTTCACCCCCACGATCGTTCTTCGCGCGACGGGGAGCATGAGCAGGTGCTCCCACGTTCCCGTGCGGATCTCGTGGACGAACGAGCGATAGGCGAGCGCGCCGCCCGAGGCGAGCGCGCCGATCAGCGCCACGCGACGAACGAGCGGCGGATCGCACAGCAGACGGTAGCGATCCTCGGGGCGACACAGCACGTAGAGCGCCGCATACCCGAGCGTCGTGAGCGCCGCGAGCACGAGCACCCACCGCCGCGAAAGCACCCACTCCCGAGACACGAGCGCGCGCAGCTCACCCACGGTCCACCTCCCGCCGTGCGTCGCGCGCGAGCCATGCGAGCGCCGCTTCTTCCAACGAAATCTCCCGCAGCGCGAGCGCCTCGCCCGCGACCTTCGACAGCGCGACCCTCGCGCGCTCTCGCGCGTCGTCGTCGCCGTACAGCACGACCTCGACCCCGCTGCGACGAGGCCACGCGTAGACCACCGCGTCGAGCGACCCGATGGCCTCGTCGAGCCCGTGCGAGCGGTCGAGGGTGACGGCCGACGACTGCGCGACGAACTGCGCGAGTTCGACGACGGGGCATGCGACCCGTCCGCGCGAGAGAAAGAGCAGATCGTCGGCGACGCGCTCCACATCGGCGACGTCGTGCGTCGCGAGCACCACCGTCGTCGCGCTGCGCCTCGCCACGGCGAGAACGGCTTGAACCACCGTGCGCCGCGCCAGCGGATCGAGCCCCAGCGTCGGGTCGTCGAGCAGGAGCAGATCTGGCATCTGTGCGAGCGCGAGGCCCACGGCGACGAGCGCGCGCTGCCCTCGCGAGAGCGCGCCGAAGCGCGTCGTCCACGCGATGCGCGTGCTCGCGAGGAGCTCGTCGAACATCGCGGGATCGAAGTGTGGGTACATCGCGCGCCGAAACGCGCACAGCTCCCTCACGGTCGCCTCGGGCACCTCGGCGTGCGTCTCGGGCACGTACGCGACGCGCGCACGCACGGCTCGCGGAAGCGACCCCGCGCGGTGACCGAACAGCGTGACGCTCCCCGCATCGACGGCGACGAGCCCCGCGAGGGCGCGAAACAGCGTGGACTTTCCCGCGCCGTTCGCGCCGACGACGGCGAGGATGCGCCCCGCATCGAGGCCGAAGCTCACGCCCGCGAGCGCCTCCTGCGCCCCGTAGCGAACGACCGCGTCGTCGACGGTCACGACGGGCTCAGGCCGTGCGAAGTCGATCATCGTCTTCCCCATCCTCTTCGACGAGCAGCCCGGTGTGTTCGCAGTGGGCGTCGATGGCTGCGTCGAGCTCGGCGCGCGAGGCTCCGACGCTGACCGCCTCGGCGACGACACGCTCGACCGCCGCGCGCAGCTTTCGCCTCCGCTCGCTCGCGTTGAGCTGCGGCTTGCGCTCGGCGACGAACACGCCCCTGCCGGGTTCGGACACGACATCGCCCGCGCGCACGAGCTCTCCGTACGCCTTGGCGACGGTGTTCGCGTTGACGACGAGGTCTTCGGCCACCGCCCGGACGCTCGGGAGCGCGTCGCCCGAGGCGAGCTCACCCCGCGCGATCGCCGCGCGGATCTGCTCGACGATCTGCCGGTAGATCGGCACAGCGCTGCCCGGCGTGGTCTTCAGTCTCAGCGGCATGACGCGCCGGGTATAGGTGTTCTTGCTGTACTATGCAACATAGTACGGTTGGTGTGGATGGCGAGCGGCCGGGCGCACGCATTCCCTTGCGCAACACGGGCGGGCCCACGGGTGTGGGTCGGTCTGCGTCGGGCGGGGGGCTCGACGTGCGTGGGCGCAGCGTGCCGCGCCGCACGGAGCGCATCGCCGAACGTGCGCACTCCAACGGCGCACCGGGGGGGCGCACCACCGTGCCGAGGTGGCCCGGCTCCGTGTGGAGGAGGCAGCGGGTGGCGACGGTGGGAGGAGGTTCAACTCCGGACTGCACCGCGCCCGAGACCCGAAATGGCGAAACCCCCGGAAACGAAGCTGTTTCCGAGGGTCTCTTGTTGTCGGGGCGAGAGGATTTGAAGCGTCGAGGCCGCGTCGTATGGTGTCGCGAAACACTATGAAAATAGGTGTATGAGACGAATCATGTCGACGGCTCGGAGCGTCGCTCGACATTCTGCGCCGCGTTTGGCTCCGAGGGCGAGGGGATCGATCGGGCGCACGAACCTGCGGTACGGCCATACCGGAGCAGCGGACTCGGCGGCCCGCGCTTCGTCCGTTTGACGCATCGGCCTCTCGGTGGATGACATGACGGCCGTGCTCACGCCCCGATGTGACCGATAGCTGGGAAGCTAAACGTTCCCAGTGGAGCGTGCTAGGAACGTTTGCTTTACTAACGTCCCCCGTAAGGTACGAAGCCGTTCCCACTCGCGCGGAGACCCACGTCCCAGCCCGAACCAGAACGCGAAGGTGCCACGCCAGACCGGTATCTATGATCGGACCTCGGTAGGAGGCGAGGAGGTTGCTGCCTTCGTCCCGCACCCGCTTCCCCGAGCGATCCGCTGTATCGCACCCAATTCCTTGGACACCAGTCAGTACTACGCAGCCTTCGCGAG
>CAMFHP010000209.1 GCA_945952225.1 uncultured Myxococcaceae bacterium | reverse complement strand
CCACGACGGCGTCGGGCATCCCGTCGACGGCAGCGTCGCGCGTCACGTCGGGCATCACGTCGGGCGTCCCATCGAGTGCCGCATCGCGTGTGGCGTCGATCACCACGTCGGGCATCCCGTCGACGGCAGCGTCGCGCGTCACGTCGGGCATGACATCGGGCATCACGTCGGGCATCGCATCGACCACCGCGTCACGGGCCCCATCCGGCGCGGTGTCGACGGTGACGTCGGGCGCCGCATCGGGAGCCGTTTCGTCGGCAACGTCTGCGATCGTGTCGGGCGCGGCGTCGGGCATCCCATCGTCGGCGACATCGGGCAGTGAGGTGTCGGAAGCCCCGTCGGACGCAGCGTCCGGTGACACGTCTGCGCCCGCGTCGGACGCACATCGACACGCGGCCCACGTGCCTTCGGGTAGGCACATCTGCACGCCATCGCGAGCGTCATCACAGACGCATCGATCGCTTTGTCCGGGCACACATCGCGGCGTTGTGACGCTGTCCGCGCACGCGGCCAGTTGCGACAGCGCGGACAGCCACAGGATCAGGGAGAGGTTGAGTGAACTTCGCATGGAGAGCGACGTTGCGCGCACCCCATGGGGCCATTCAAGCAGCGGATGGAATTGGCCCCGTGCTCAGGGCGCGCCGGGCGCGCGCGCTTCGGGGAGGCAGTTGGGCGAGCGGGCGAAGGTGCCCACGCAGCGGAAGCCGAACATCCCGTCGGGACGCTTCGCGCGCTGAAGGTCGGGCACCATGTCCATCACCGTGAGGATGCGCGCGGCCTGCTCGCTCTTCGCGCGGTACACGTCGGTGAAGCGGAAGCGCATGCCGAGGTTCATCGCGCTGTTCGCGAGCTCGGGACGCAGGTCGATGCGTCCGTCGATCTGGAGGGCGAACTCGTTGGAGGTCGACCCCGTGCGCTCGAAGGTCGCCACGCCGCGGCGGATGTTCACGTTGAAGGTGAGATCGCCCGCGCGAATCTGCTCGATGGTCACGCCGCCGAAGTGCGGGATCTGAAACTGCGCGCGGCCGTCGCCCACGGAGAAGCGCGAGGCCGTGATCGCCACCGAGCCCTCGGCCTGCGCCACCTGACCCTCGGGCACCGTGAGAGAGACCGTTCCGTTGAGCGTGCCGCCGAGCGGGAGCCCCACGGCCTGCACGAGCGGTCCGAACTCCGCCGCGTCGACCTCCTTGAGCTCCAGCTCGAAGGAGCGCAGGCCCGCGGGCGTGCCCGCTGCCGAGGGCGCGCGCGAGGGCGTCGGCGACGACGCGGAAGACTCCTCGGCGGTGCTCGCGGAGGAGAGCGCGTACGAGAGCGATCCCTCGACCTCGCCGCCCATGCCCTCGATGTCGAAGCTCACGTTCGCGTTGCCGAAGAGCAGACCGAAGAGCGAGACGTGCACCACCGCGGTGTCGATGTGCATGAACGTGGGACGTCCGCCGGGGCCCTGCGGGAGGTACGTCACCGTCACGTTCTTCGCCTTGAGACCGGGGAAGAACGTAGGCCCGAGGCTCCCGATGGTGAGCTCCATGCCCGAGGGCGTGGTGCGTCCCGAGGGCGACACGCGCGGCGCCTCGGCCTGCGCGATGATGACCTCCTTCAGGCGGTCGTACGGAAAGGTCACGTACAGAAACACCACGAAGAAGAAGAGGAAGAACAGCGGATAGCCCACCGCGCGGATCAGCACCGGACGCAGGGCCAGGAGACGCTCCTTCACGGCGCGCCTCCGTTGCTGTTGTTGGTGGTGTTGCTGTTGGTGCCGTTGCCGCGGGCGTTGGCGCCGGGGATCTGATCCCAGGTGGAGATGACCATGTCGTCGACGTCGTAGCGGTTGGGCTCGCCGAAGCGCCGACGGATGCGCACCGACGTGATCGCCACGGGGAACTGCGCGCCCTCGATGCGATCCATGAAGTCCGAGAGCGCGTCGAGTCCGACGGCCCGCAGACGGATCGACACCGCGCGCTCGGAGAAGCGACGTCCCACGGGCGTGGGCGGGCGATCCTGCGACTCGGCGACCTGCACGTGGGCCGCGCGGGCCTGCTCCTCGACGAAGCTCGTGAGGGCCGGCGCGTGCGTGCGGTAGCGCAACAGCACCGCGTCACGGCGCGCGTTGCGGGCGGCGATGCGCGGGCGCATGCGCTGGATCACCCGGAGCGCGTCCTTCGTGTCGTTGCACTCGCGCTCGATGGCTTCGAGCTGCGACGACGACCACCACGACAGCCCCAGAAACACGAGCACGCCGAACACCACGCCGAGCGCGATGAGCAGTCGTTTCTCGCGCGGAGAGAGACCCGCGAGCGCGCCGCGCGCGGCGCTAAGCGTTGCCGCCACGAGAACCTCCCTGGGCGCCGTTCGAGTTGCCGTTGTTGTTGTTGTTGTTGTTCCCGTTGCCGCCGTTGCGGTTGTTGCGGCCGCGGGTGTTCTGCTGCGCCTCGGGGCAGCGGAACTCGATGTCGAGCGTGTACTTCTGCCGGTTGTCGCCGGGGCTCGTGGTCGAGCGTCCGGGGCGCACGTTGGGGAAGCACCCGTAGCCCTGCATCGCCTCGACGACCTTGTCGCGGTCGGCGAGCGTGTCGACGATGCCCTGGATCTGGATGTGCTCGCCGCGCACGTCGAGGAGCTCGACGTCGTGGCGCACGTTCTCGGGGATGCGCGTCGAGAGCACGCCGAGCACGTCGTACGCATCCGCGGGCGGGAGCGGATCGACGTCGTCGCCGCTGCCCTCGCCGCGGGCCATGGAGGCCGCGCGGTCGGGGTCGGTCACGCGGTCGTTGAACACCTCCTGCGTGACGGCGCCGAGGGTCTCTTGGAGGCGGTTCCGCTCGGTGACGAGGCTCTGGTAGTGGGCCCAGGTCGCGAGGGCCCAGAAGCACACGATGACCGCCGACGCGAGGGCCAGGTACGGCGCGCGCTCGCGGAGCACCTGCGCGCTCCCGGCCACCGTGAGGTGCCCCTTGCGAAAGTCGAGACGGCCTTCGCGTCCGAGCCCGCGCGTCGCGAGGGCCACGGCCACGGGGGCCTCCCAGAGCGCGTACTCGCCCGCGGTGGGAGCGATCTCCAGCGCGCCCGCGGGCATGGGCTGCACCGCGTCGGGATGGAGCCCGCAGGCCTCGCCCACCACCGTCGCCGTGATCGACGCCTCTTCGCCGCACAGGAACGCCGCCGTGATCGGGTTCGCCCCCGTCGCGCGGTACGCCCCCACCGACTGACGGATCGCGCGCTCGCGGGCCGCAGGGGTGGTGAGTCCGTTGAGCGTGCGGGCGAAGCGCACCACGCCGCCTTCGAGCACCACGAGCTCGGCGCGGCGCTCGTACGCGTAGACCAGCATCACGGGCGTGGCCGCCGCGAGCGCGGGGATCTGCAACGCGAGCTCGCCGAGGGCCACGGGCGCGACGCCCACCTCGCGCGGATCGACGCCCGCCGAAGCCAATGCGGTCACGAAGGCCTCGACGCGCGCGGTGAGCACCGCGGCCGCGAGGAGCTCGACGGGATCGCCCGCGCGGAGCACCTGCGCGTCGACCATGGCCTCGTCGATGTCGAAGGGCACGGAGCCTTCGAGTTCGGCCATGAGCCCCTTGTCGCCGCGACGGTACACGGCCCGCGGGAGCGAGACCGTGCGCAGCGACACGTCGGTGCCGGGCAGCGCGGCGTACACGCCGTCGATCTCGGGGGCCTTCACGCCCGCGACGGTGGGCGGCGCGAGCACGAAGCCCGCGAGCTCGCGCGCGGCCTGGGCGAGCCCCTCGGCGCCGGGCGCGCGGTACACGGTGTACACGCCCTCGATGGTGAGCTTCTTGTAGGCGGTCTTGAGCACGGCGCCCTTGACCACGGTGTCGGTGACTTCGATGCCGAGATAGCGCGCCATGGCGGTGCCTCAGTCCTCGCGCCAGTGGATGATGGTTCCGCCGCCTGCGGCCACGACGCCGAGGCTGCCGGTGCCCGTGGGGGCCAGCGTGGCGCCCGACGCGCGGAGAAAGGTCGACGGGAGCGCGGGCTGGGCCCGCATGTCGATGACGGCATGCACGCGCGTGTGCGCCGTGCCCACGGTGGCCTCGGCGTACACCGAGAACACCTTGCTCTCGACGGCGATGTTGCGTTCGAGCGCGCCCGAGTCGGGGATGGTGAACGGTTGGAGCCCGAGCTGCTGGAGCATCGGCCCGAGCGGCGGACGCCCCTGGAGCGTCGCGACGAATCCCTGCGGTGAGTTGAACAAGGGGATGCCCATCGAGAGGGTGAGCGCCTGCACCATCGTGATCGAGGTGATGAACTGCGAGGCCTGCGTGGCGTCGTTGCACTGCGGCGCCTGCACGGCGAAGGCGCAGATGAGCGCGAGCAGGGTCTGGGCGTTGGCGGTGTTCACGTTCACGCCGCCCTGTCCCCACACGGTGACCGTGCGGCGCGTGGGGTTGCCCGGGTCGGGGTCGATGATGCGCGACCAGAGGTCGTCGTCGGCGAGGCCGCGGATGAGACGGAGTTCTTCGACCGAGTCGAGGGGCGCGTTGCGGCGGCGGTACGACGGTCGGAGCGAGTTGTAGAAGAACCCGTCTTCGGCGCCCGTGGAGCCCGTCTGCGCGGCGTTGGTGTTGAGCAGGTTCACGTCGAAGGCGCTGTCGTCCCAGTCGATGTAGTCGACGATGGCGCCGAAGAGCACGGGGCGGTCGGTGAACTGTCCGTCGCTGTCGCGCTCGGTGAAGAACGGATTGAGCTCGGGGTTCGCCACGAGGCCCTGAAACTGTCGCGCCGTGAAGATCGCGGCGACCGACGAGCGCACCAGGGTGTTGACGTTGATCTTCGAGTCCTCGTCGATGATGCGCACCGAGTCGAGGCCCGTGAGCCCGCCGAGGTTCTTGGCCTCGTCGAAGTTCACGTTGGCGAGCTGACCGAGCGACGAGCCCCCTTCGGCGCCGCGAAAGGGTCCGATGATGAGGTCGGCCTGCTCCCAGATGGGAATCTGCGGCGGCGCGCTGAGCCCGCGTCCCATGAGCGCCATGAGCGGCGTGAGGATCGGCGCGATGGCCCGACGGATCGTGGGCTCGGCGTGGAGCACCACGCGCGAGAGGTTCACCGCGCTCTTGGCCTGGTACTCCGCGATGAGCTGATCGCGCGCCGCGAAGGCCGAGAGCGAGTAGACCTCCACCTCGCTGCGCGACTGCTCGGCGAGCACGTAGAGCAGCGACACCGCCGCGAGCACCATGAGCAGCGCCACGCCGCGCTGACGCACGGTGAAGGGCGTCGAGCGGCCCGCGTGCCGACGGATCGGCGGCGGGCGTCGACGGCGCTTCGGGGCGCGCTGGGCGGGTGCGTCGTTCATCTCAGTAGATCGGCAGTCCGAAGGTGAGCGGTCGGGTGATGTAGAGCGCGGTCTCGGTGCTGTACCGCCGCTCCTCGCGCTGCGGTCCCTCTTCGACGGCGAGCGTGAGGCGCACGCGCTGGGGCAGTCGCCCGGGCTGCCCCGAGGCCTGCGTGGTGTCCCATCCGTCGACCCACTGCTCGCTGGCCTCGTCGAAGTAGCGCACCTCGAAGGTCGTGACGCCCGTGAGCAGCACGTCGCTCACGCCGCCGCGGTCGGGCTCGGCGTCGATGCGAGGGCTCTCGCGACGCAGGAGGTCCATGCCGCGCACGTCGTCGTTGCCGCGGTGGTCGGCGAGGCGATAGCCCACCTCGCAGGCGTCGCCCTCGTGCGTGTTGCGACGGAGCCGACGGTGCGTGAACGTGGTGAAATCGAGCTGCGCACCGCCCGTGCCCGAGCGTCCCTTGAAGGCCGTGATGACCGCGGCCGCGCGCTGATCCTGGTTCACGTGGAGCGAGAGAAAGGCCGAGCGCAGGTCGCGCGTCATGCGGGCCATCGCGACGCGCGCGAGGTGGTCGTGCTCCTGCCGCTCGCCGAGCTTCACGCGCATCTTCGACGTCTGGTCGAAGGACACCCAGATCATCGTCGCCACCATCGCGAGGATGGCCGAGGCCACCATCACTTCGAGCAGCGTGAGTCCGTGCTGCGCAGCGCGTCGGGTCACGGCCGGATGCCTCCCGTCTGCGTGCCGCCCGTGCCCGTGCCCGTGCCCGTTCCAGTGCCCGTTCCGCCACCGAGCGCGTTGAGCTGCTCCGCCGAGGGGAGCGTCTGACCGGGGTTGGTGACGTACTCCACCACGTCGAACGAGTACTCGCGCGAGCCCTCGTTCCAGCGCACGGTGACCGTGAGCTTGCGGATCGCGCCTTCGAGCAGCGGCTTGATCGTGGGGTACACCGTCGTGAGCAGCGTGCCCGCCATCTCTCTCGGCGAGGGAGCGCCCGCGCCCGCCAGCGATCCGCCGCCGCCGCTCGATCCGCCCGCCATGCCGCCCATGGC
>CAMFHP010000208.1 GCA_945952225.1 uncultured Myxococcaceae bacterium | reverse complement strand
CGTGGCTCGCGCAGGTGCCGCTGAACCTGGTCTCGCGCTCGGGACGCGTCGCGCATCCCTCGCCGACGCCTGACACGCGCGAGACGCCGCGCGAGGCGCTGCTCGCCCTCGCCCTCGCGGATCTCGTGGCGCAGGGCGATGCGCGCACGGCGATGACGCGCCTCGAACACGCGTGGACGATCCTGCACGGACGCCGCGAAGACCTCTCCCTCGCCCACATCGCGGTGCTTCGCGACGTGGTGCACATCACCGACCTCCGCGACGACGACACGTGGGATCGCTTCCGCCTCGTGGCGCGGAATCAACCGCGCGCGGGTGACCCGTCGCAGCCGCCGCCGCCGATCACGGCGTCGATCTTCGGGCTCCGCACGACCGCGGGCGACAACCTGCTCACCGACCTCGTGGATCCTTCGGTGCCCTCGCGCGCGACACCGACGGCGCCCGAGGCGGCGTGGGCCCTCGGCCACGACCGCGCCCGCGCGTGGCTCGACGGCGCGCTGCGCGAGACGCCGGGCCTCGACGACGCGCTCGACCGCGCCCGCGTGGGATTGCCGCAGACCTTCGGCACCAACGACCTCCCGTCGCTCCGCATGCGCGCGCTGCGCGAGCTCTCGACGCCCGCGCAGGGGCGCACGCCCACGTTCATGACGGCCGACGCGTGGAGCGACCTGCGCATCAACGCGACGCTCGCGGGCTACGGGCAATTTCTCACGCGCAACGACCCACCGCGCGACGACGCGACGGCGCAGGGCGCGGGGCAGATTCCGACCGTGTGGGTCGACCCCGCGCCGGGCTTCTACCGCGACGTGGAGCTGTACGCGGAACGCGCCCTTGCGCTGGCCCACGCGGCCTTCTCGTGGAGCGCGGCGCGCGACGCGACGGTGCAGGCGCGCGACGCCGAGCTGGTGCGCGCGTTCGACGTGCTCTCGCGCGTGTCGCAGGCGCTGCGCGCGGTGTCGGTCGACGAGCTCGCGGGGCGCGTGGTCTCCGACGCGCAGACGGCGTTTCTCGCGTCGGTGGTCTCTCCCGACGCCGCCGACGGAGGCCCCACGGGCGGATGGTACGGCGCCCTCTTCGCGCCCTTCGAAGCGACCCGCGACCGCGCCGCCTTCGCCTCCCCGTGGGCCTCCGCGCGCAACGCCCCCACCCGCGCGTGGATCGGCGCGAGCGCGCCGCGCCTGGGCCTCTTCGTCGTCGACAACGGCGGCATGCCCTTCCTCGCGCTGGGCCCGGTGGCGCGCGCGTGGGAGCTCGCGGCGCCGGCGGACACCACCCCCGCGCAGGCCCTCACGCGCGGCGCCTACGCGGCGAACGCGCCGTGGTCGGCGACGTGGCTTCAGTCGCAGGTGGCGCCTCCGCTGGCAGTGACCGTGCTCGACGACGACGCGCGCCGACGCACGCTGCTGGTGCGGTCTCGCCAGGCCCTCGCGCGGGTGACCTTCGAGCTCCTCGACGCGCGCGGCGGGGTGGTGGCCGAGGCGACGCGCGCGATCGACACGGCCGCGACGCGCATCACGCTCGAACGTCGTGCGGCGCCGACCGCGCGCGCGCGCAGCGGGTCACGGAGCGCGCGGCACCGGAGCCGTCGCGGCACGGGCCTGCGCTACATCGACAACACGCCGCCGGTGGGCGGTCCCTTCACGCTGCGCGTGCGAACGGCGAGCTTCTCGGTGGAGCTTCCGACGGCCTTCGCGCGAGGCGCGCGCATGGCGTGGGGGTCGATGCACCCGATCGACGACCGCGGCGAGGAGCTCGCGCTCGACGCGCCCGAGTGAACGCGGCGAAGGCCTACCGGGCGCGCGGAGTCCTGTGGTAACTACGTGCGCGCGCAGCGGCCGTCGACCGGTCGCACGGCGCACGCGGCCCCGCGACGGGCGCGTCGGAGGAATGGCCGAGTGGTCGATGGCGGCGGTCTTGAAAACCGCAGACGGCGAGAGTCGTCCGGGGGTTCGAATCCCTCTTCCTCCACGATTTCGGGGGATGCGCACGGGTCAAGACTGCGCGTTCGCACAGCGGAACAGACCACTGAACAACCTCGAATCCAGCAGCGGATTCGTAAGCTGATTCAGCAGAGGCCGGACCCGTGTGGAGTGGGTGTCAAGGGCGGGCGGCGCGGGTTCAGCGCGAGCGGCGACGCGCGGCGAGCGTGAGGGCCGCGGGCGTCGGGATCACGGGCGCGGGGTCGTCGCGGTAGCGCCCGAGGTAACGCTGCGTAGTCGCGACGGAGCGATGTGCGAGCCACTGCTGCACCTGCAACACCGCGATGCCCGAGCGGACGCACTCGGTCGCGAACGTGCGGCGCAGGTCGTGGGCTCCAAACCTCGGCACACCGGCCGCGTCGCAGGCCGGGCCGAGCACGCGCGTAGCCCAGTGGTCGTCGAGGCCCACGCCGAGCTCGTTGGCGATGCGCGCGCCGCGACCTCGGGCCTTCTCGCGCAGGGTGACGAAGCGCCGGGCGGCATCGGACACCTGGCGCGACACGGGCAACACCCGCTCGCGCTTGCCCTTGCCCGGTGGGCTCTTGATCGCGTGGGCGGTGATGTTCTCCAACGGGAGGTCGCGCAGCTCGCCACGACGAAAGCCCGTCGCGAGGAGCACGACGACGGCGAGCGCGGCGCCGTCGAGGCGCGAGGCGCGTAGCGCGCGGACCACGCGGGCAACCTCGCGAGGCGATGGGATCTCGGGCGCCTCGGCGCGCTGGGGCTCGCGCGGCGGGCGACGCGAGAGGAACGGGGTCTCACCGCAGAGGCCCCGCTCGTTGCACCAGCGCAGCCAGCGGCGGACCATCTTCCAATCGCGGGCGAGCGTCGTCTGCGAGAGGGGCTGCTTCGAGCGGGTCACCGACTCACGACGCGAGGCCATCCATCGGTCGATGACCTCGTGCGAGAGCTGCGACGCCAGCTCGATGACGGGCTCCTGCTGGGCGCACCACCGCAGGAACGCGAGCACACGAAGCCGGGCGCTCGTCGCGGTGCGCGGCGTCCAGTCGTGGTCGGCGTTCAGGAACTGCTCGGCGACGTCCGCGAGGTCGCCGCGGGTCTGCGCGCGAGGCGTTCGCTCAGCGCGTTCACCCTGTCGAGCATCGGCGTCGAGGACGCGGGCCGCGTGGAGCCGCTCGGCCTCGTTGCGGGAGTCCGTTCGGAGCGAGGCCTCGACGGGCGAGGCTCCCGGCACGCGGGAGTAGAACGTGCGGCCGCGGAGAAAGAGGTGGGCTCCCCGGATGTACTTGCGCGCTCGCGCGGGCATTGTTCGTACCTCTCGACTTCGGTGTGTTCGACCCGCACCGCGCGGCCGATGTGCACGGCGCGCAGGTGTCCCCGCTTGATCTCGGCGCGCACGGTCGCGGTGCGCACGCGCCATCGCTCGGCGAGCTCGGGCACCGTCCAGTGCGGACGCGCCGCGGGCGTTGCCGGGCCCTCGGGCGGCGCGTCGCTCACGACGCCGCGCGTCCCTTCTTCGCGGGCTTCTTCGCGACCTTCTTCGTGCTCTTCGTCGCGGGCGCGGACGCGTTGACCTCGGAGCGCTTCACCGCGTGACGCTTCGGCACGTCGGGTGTCGCATCGCGCACGGTCCAGCACGCGGCGTCGTGGTCGGGCGTGAACGCGTCGAGCTCGGCGCGCAGCACCGGGAACTGCTCGGGGTCGTCGTCGGTCTGCGCGTGGTAGAGCGACACGCGTTCGGCGACGAACAACACCCGATGGGGACCGCGCTCCGTACGCACGGCCACGCCGGCGCGGAGCACGTGATCGAAGGGCACGTCGGCGGGCGTGAAGGTGAGCCCCTCGATGCCCTCGGCGTAGCGCGCGAGCGGCCCCACGAGGTCGCGCGGCACCAGCGTGACGAGACGCGCACCCCCGAACGCGCGTTCGACGTGCCAGTACACATGGCAGGCCCGCAGCGCACGCTCGGCCCGCGTGAGTCGTTCGCTCGATTCGGGCATGCGCGTGAGGCGATGCTTCGTGGCCCACGCCTGTCCGTCGGTCACCGTCTCGTCGAGCGGGATCGACACACGGAACACCTGCGCGTCGGGGTGCTGGTCGAGCGCGCGCGGCGGCGGCTCGTACTGCGTGAACTCCAGCCCGTCGACGGGCCATCCGTCGGCAGCGAATCCCACGATGAGAAGGAACCGATTCGCGAACTGGTCACCGTCGACGAGGGCAGCGTGCGTGCGTCGCAGCTCGTCGAGCGTGGCGCATTCGCGCGTCTCGAACTCCTCGCGTCGGTTGAACGTGACGCACGACCAGTGACCGGGCCGGGCGTGCTCGGCGACCTCGCGCAGGTACGACGGGAGCGCCTCGGGCAGCGCACGCGCAGGCAGCGCACGCGCGGGCTCTGCCACGGCCTCGGGCGCGGGCTTCTTCGTCACCCACACGTCGACGGCGATCATCTCGACGTCGGCCCACGCGGCGCGTTCCTCGGTGCACGCGTCGTGGTCCGTCGGATCCCACCAGGCGAAGCCGTCGTCGTCGACCGCGAGCACCTCGACGCGCACGCCGTCGAGCTCGATGGTGTCGCGGGCCTTGAGCGGGTGCCCGACGCGCGCGGTGGGCTCCTCGTCGACCGCGGCGGGCGCGGCCGCAGCGGGCGCGCTGTTGCTGGTGGCGTGCTCGAACAGCCCGAGCTGCTTCGGGCCTTTGGGCGCGGCGCTCTGGGGCATCGAGCGCGCGACCTCGGCCTCGACGCGCATCAACACGCGCGGCGATCCCGTGGCGTCGTTCTGCGAGACCTCCAGCGTCGTGCGGCCCGCGCTGGTCTTCGTGTCGAGCGTGAAGCCCTCCGCGAGCGCCGCGCCGTTCATCGCGGTGATGAACTTCGCGAGGATGCGGTCGAGCTTCCGAAACGTGACCTTCTCGGTGCTCATGCGGGCTCCGTGGTGGTGCTGTCGTCGTCGTGGTTGAGCAGGGCCCGCACGCGCGCCGCGATGCCGGACGGGCGGTCGTTGGCGACGTGCGAGCGCGCGACCGGATGCGTGCCGCTCACCACGCGCAACACACGTCGCGTGGGCGTCGTGCGCGAGGCCCCGGCGCACGCGGGGCAGCGGTCGTCGTCGGTGCGCGTGGTCGAGAGCAACCAGCCCTGCTCCATCGCCGTCTGCGCGTGCTGCGTGGCGACGGTCGCGGGGATCCTGCTGTCGTTGCTGGGACGCTTGAGCGAGTGCGTGCCTCCGCAGTCGTCGCACACGAGCACGCTCGCCAGTCGGGCCACGACGAGGCTCATGCGCACACCGCCTTCGTCGCGAAACACTGCGAGCACCACCAAGCGCCGAGCTCGAACTGCGCGCCCTCACGGCCCGCGAGAAGGGCGGCCCCTTCCACGCTATCGCTCTCCCCGAGCGGCACGCCGCAGCACGAACACGCTGCGAGGTGGCGCACCTCTCGGAACTCGGGGACCGTCACGTTCGCAGGGGCATCCACCGACGCGAGCGCGAGCACCCAACCGCCGCCGCGCAACACGAGGAACTCCCGCTCCGTCTCGGCACGCGCGTACATCTCGCGGCGCCGCATGGGGAGCGTCAACACCATCATCGGGCCCGACACCTCGCGCAGGTACGCAGCGAGCGGCGCGACGGGCACCACCACACCGCCGATGCGCACGAACTCGGCGACGGGCGGAACGTCGTCGAGCCAGCTCGTGAGCGTCGAGGCGTGCGAGCCAGGCCAGAACTTCCGGCTCGCGATGGGCGAGAGCATCGACCGCGCGTCGAGCGTGTGGAGCGTGCGCATCGACGTGAACAGCGGGAGCTGCTCCGCGCGGTTGTGGAACGTCGCGATCATGTGCAGGCCCCACCGCGTGGTGAGCTGCACGACGACCCACCAGATCGAGCCGAGGAGCACGCGGTCGAGCGTGGGCGACACGCCAACGAAGCGCGCCACGAGGTCGCGAAGGTTCGCGAGCTTGAGCATGTAGAAACCCCTTCCCGGCGGCGTCGTGGCCACCGAGAGAGCCGCGGGGGCGCTCCGCCTGGAGGGAAGTAGGCGTGCGCGTCCGAAGCTCTCTCGGGGGGCCGAGGCCCCATCGGGTCAGAGCACGCGCACCACGAGTTCGACCGCGCCATCGGTGCCGTCGAGCACCTCGACCAGCGCGCGCAGCGCCTTCTCGTCGGCGGTCTTGCCCGACGTGTTCGCGAGCGAGGCCTCCCGCTCGGCGGCCACCGAGAGCGAGTTCCGCCCCCACGACGTGAGCCGCAGCGTCGTTCCCCGCTCGCGAGCGCGCGGCGCACGCTCCTCCGAGGTATTCCCCAGCGCACGCTTCACGTTCGCCACCGCGCCGCCGGGCGCGCTCTCTCGCTGATCTCGTCGAGCCATGTGTCCTCCGTGCGAGCGCAACGCGCCCGACGACTCAAACACTAGCCGCGACAATTAGATTAGTCAACCGCCGCTCGAAATTCTGATCACTCAGCAGGCACGCAGAAGGAGGTGCACCAACTCCTCGTGCCCCTGCGAGAGCCCTTCGCGAGCGAGCAGCCCATCGACCAGGGCAGAGAGCACCGGTCGAATCATCGTCTCCGGATTCCCCCGCACCACGATGACCCTGTCTCTTATACACATCTGACGCTGCCGACGACTCCTTACGTGTAGA
>CAMFHP010000207.1 GCA_945952225.1 uncultured Myxococcaceae bacterium | reverse complement strand
ACGCGTCGCCGTACCTCTCGGTGAACGACGAACTCACGGCCACCGTGGGCGCGCGGTGGGATGTGGCTTCGAAGGTCTCGCTCCTCGCCGAGGCCATGGTGCGCGTGCCCTTCGACGCAGCGGCTGCGGGGCGCTGGTCGAACGGTTCTTTCGTCGCGGTCGATGCGCAGGTGCCCGCCGAGGTGCTTGTCGCGGGCGACCTCCATGTCACCCACGGGCTCGATGTGTTCGCGGGCGCGGGCGCGGGGCTCACGGGTGCCTACGGGGCCGCGGGATGGCGCGGGCTCGTGGGCGCGCGGCTCTCCATCGAGCGTCGGCCGTGCACCTTCGGTCCCGAAGACCACGACGGCTACCAGGACGACGATTTCTGCGCGGACCCCGACAACGACGGCGACGGCGTGCCCGACGACCTAGATCGCTGCCCCAACGACGCCGAAGACCGCGACGGTGTGCTCGACGGCGACGGCTGCGCGGACCCCGACAACGACGGCGACGGTGTGCTCGACGACGCCGACCGCTGCCCCAACGAGCCCGAAGACTTCGACCGCTTTCAGAACGACGACGGCTGTCCCGATCTCGACAACGACCGCGACGGGCTCCGCGACGTGGCCGATGCGTGTCCCGACGAGGCCGAGGACCGCGACAATTTTCAAGACGACGACGGCTGCCCCGAGCCCGGCCCCGACGCGCTCGTGGTCACGCGCTCGGACTCGCGGCTGCTCGTGAGCCAGCGGATCTATTTCGAGTTCGACAGCGATGTGATTCGCAACGTGTCGTTCCCGGTGCTCGACGAGGTGGCGGCGGCGATCCGGCGCTATCCCGACATCCTGAGGCTGCGCGTCGAGGGGCACACCGATCAGGCGGGCACCGCGGAGTACAACCTCGATCTGTCCTTCCGTCGTGCGCGCGCCGTCGTCGAGTACCTCACCGCGCACGGGGTGGCCTCGGAGCGCCTGGAGTTCCAGGGCTACGGGCTCTCGCGCCCGGTGGCCGACAGCGCGAACCCCGACGCCGCGTCGCTCAACCGTCGCGTGGAGTTCACCATCGTGCAGCAGGCCGCGCCCACGCCCGCCGCCGCGCCCGCGACGGCGCCGCCTCCGATCGCGCCGCGCCGCCATCGACGCTGAGGGAGTTGCAATCGCGCGCGTCATCGGTGAGAAGCAGCGCCCCCGATGATCACGCTCGACAACCTCTCCAAGCGCTACGGCCCGAAGATCCTCTTCGAAGACGTCTCGATGACCTTCGACCCCGGCAAGCGGTACGCGCTCGTCGGCGCGAACGGCGCGGGCAAATCGACGCTCCTCAAGGTGATCTCCGGCGAGGAGGAGAGCGACAAGGGCTCGGTGGTGATCCCGCCGCGGCTCAAGGTCGGCGTGCTCAAGCAGGATCACTACGCCTACGACCAGTGCCGCATCCTCGACACGGTGCTCATGGGCGTGAAGCCGCTCTGGGAGGCCATGCAGGAGAAGGACAAGCTCCTGCTCGGCGAGATGACCGACGAGGTGGGCATGCGCCTCGCCGAGCTCGAATGCACCATCGCCGAAGAGGACGGCTACACCGCCGAGTCGCGCGCGGCGGAGATCCTCGAAGGGCTGGGCATTCCCACGGGGCAGCACCTCGACGTGCTCAGCACCCTCGCGGGCGGCTACAAGCTCCGCGTGCTCCTCGCGCAGACGCTCTTCGCGGGCGCCGACGTGCTGCTCCTCGACGAGCCCACCAACCACCTCGACCTCGACTCGATCCGGTGGCTGGAGTCGTACCTCACGCAGGATTTCCGCGGCACGCTGCTGGTCGTCAGCCACGACCGGCACTTCATGAACGCCATCGCCACGCACGTCGCCGACGTGGACTTTCAGACGGTCACGGTCTTCACCGGCGACTACACCAGCTTCGTGGAGCAGAAGACCACGGGCAAGCGCCAGGGCGAGGCCGACATCGCGCAGAAGAAGAAGCGCATCGCCGAGCTCAAGGAGTTCGTCGCCCGCTTCGGCGCGAGCGCCAACCGTTCGAGCCAGGCCCAGTCGCGCGTGAAGGAGATCGAGAAGCTCGAAGCCTCGATGGTCGTGCGCCGGTCGAGCGTGGTGCGCCCCTACGTGAAGTTCGAAACCACGCGTCCGTCGGGGCGCGATGTGCTCCGCGTCGATGGCATCTCGAAGGCCTTCGGTGACAAGAAGATCTTCACCGACTTTCACCTCTCGATGATGCGCGGCGAGCGCCTCGCAGTGATCGGTCCGAGCGGCATCGGCAAGTCGACGCTGCTCAAGATGCTCGTGGGCGAGTACACCCCCGACGCGGGCTCCGTCGTGTGGGGCCACGAGACCTCCGTGGGCTACTTCGCACAGGACCACCACGAGGCCCTCGAAGAGGGCTTCACGGCCTACGACTGGCTCCGTCGCTTCGACGAGAACGCCACGATCGAGGCCGTGCGCTCCGTGCTCGGCAAGCTGCTCTTCAGCGGTGAAGCCGGGCTCAAGAAGACCGAGAACCTCTCGGGTGGTGAAGCCGCGCGCCTCGTGCTCGCGCGGCTCATGCTCCAGAAGAACAACGTGATGCTCCTCGACGAGCCCACGAACCACCTCGACGTCGAGAGCATCGACGCGCTGCTCGAAGCGCTCATCGCGTACCCCGGCACCATCATTGTCACGAGCCACGACCGGCACTTCGTGAGCCGCCTCGGCACCCGCGTGCTCGAACTCTCGGAGCGCGGACCGCAGCTCTTCAACGGCACGTACGAAGAGTTCCTCACGGCGCACGGCACCGAGTACCTGCGCCGCGGGTGATCGGCCCTCGTCAGGGGCCGCGACGGAGCCAGGCGAGGAGCACGTACGCCTCGGCCACCCGTCGGGGCCCCGGCGCGTTCGCGAGGCGCCGCGCGGCCGCGAGCGTCTGCCGTCGACGAAAGTTGCTGAAGATCGCCTGCGGGCCGTGGAGCGAGTCGGCCCACGCGTCGTGGCGCGCGCCCAGGATCACGTGCGCCTCGTCGGGCGTGACCGAGGCCACGCCGTGCTCGCGGAGGTGCGTGCGCAGGGCGGTGATGTCTTCCCACGCGAGGCCGAAGAGAAACTCCTCGAAGGCCGCCATCTCGTCGGCGGGGTGCTCGTCGCCGCCCGTGTAGTAGTCGAGAAAGCGGTCGTCGCGGGCTTCCTGAAAGAGCCGGAAGGTCTCCGCCGTGCCGAGCATCGTGCCGAGCACCGGGCGCACCTTGTTGCGCGCCTCCCACGCGGCTTCGAGGAGCGGCGCCACGTCGTCGACCTCGGAGAACAGACGGTCTCCCCAGAGGCGCAGCAGCGGGGCCGCCGCGCGGGCCTTGAGCGCGGGCTCCACGTCGGGGGCCGTGACAATCGCGGTGAGGAGCTCCTCGACGATCTTCGAGTAGATCGACTGCGCGAGCTCGCGGTCCATCGCGGTGCGCAGCGGGGCGGGGCCCTGCGCTTCGGCGAGCGCGTAGCCCAGGGCCTTGAAGAGGTTGATCTTCGCGACGAGGTACGCCTGACCGATCACCGCCAGCGTGGGCGTGTGGAGCTCGACGTCGTAGTCGGGCACACGGCACAGCAGGTCGACCAGCGTCTCGCGCCCCTCGACATCGCCCCGCATCGCGCGCCACGAGGTGGCGATGGGCGGGCTGTCACGGATCACCACCGCCAGGGCACACAGTCGGTTCAGGTTCGCCCGCAGCGCCGCCTCGCGCCCCGGCTGCGTCGCGTGCACCCACGCCAGGGAGGAGGCGACGATCTCGCGCTCCGAGGCGTCGAAGAAGAACCACGACTCGCTCGCAAAGAAGGGCAACGTCCCGCTCCAGTCCCGCCCACACGCCCCGCGTCACGCCGAATCCGTTTCCAGCGCCCGGCGAGGTGCACCCGAGCGGCTGAAGCTATCACGCAGCCTCCGCGCACCGACCCACGATCTGCGCACACCGCGCGGTCGCCGCGGGATTGTCCAGGGTTCTCGCAATTCCGTCTTGGCGACGCGCGCGGTGCGTGATTCGCTGGACCTGCGTCACGGAGTGCTGCGCCCGCATTCGCGACGCGCCGCCCGGTGCGCCCACGGGCCCGACGATGTTCTCACCGCGCGCCTCGACGGAACGCCTCGCCGCCGACGACTCGTCGCTTCAGACGGCGATGAACGTGCGCATCGCGCGCTCGGTGCTCGCGGCCACGGCGCTCACGGCGTCGCTCGTGTTTCTCGTTCCGGGCAACAACCGCCTCGTCGCGGCGGCGTTCTATGCGCCGACCCTCGCGCTGCTCGTCGCCGCGCTCGCCACCGCCCGGCGTGGATGGCCCCGCGCGCCGGGCCATCTGCTCCTCCTCACGGGATGGACCACGGTCACCCTCGCCTTCGCGCTCTCCGACTGCTCGATGGCGTCGGCGGTGTCGTACGTGCCCGTGGTGATGATCGCGAGCTCGACCCTCGGCGTGCGCGAGGGGATCGCCACCGCCGCGTTCTGCTCGACCACCGCGGGCATCGTCTACGCGCTCGGCGCGACGGGGCACCTTCCGCACGCGGCGATCCCGAGCACGCGCTTCTTCTCGTGGGTGTCGCTCAACTACGCGCTCGCGGTCGTCGCGATGCTCCACGGGTACGTGCTCCACGCGGCGCACGCGGCGCTCCGTCGACAGCGCGATGCCCTCGCGGCGCGTGCGGAGGCCCAGTCGCTCGCCGAGCGTCGCGCGCAGCTCGCCGAGGCCGTGGCGCACCTCGCGGCCCACACGCTCACCGTCGATGGGCTCCGCGGGCTCCTTCCGTCGGCGGGACGCGCGGTGCGTGAACTGCTGGGCGGCGACGTGCTGCTGCTCGTGGAGCAGGGCGGTGGCACCGCGCGATGGTCGCTCGACGCGCAGGGTGACGTGACGGTGCAGGCGCTCGCCCACGACGCGGTGACCTTCGACGACGACCGTGACGTGCGCGCGTGCACCGCCGCCGAGTGCGCGTCGCTCGCGCTCGACGGACCCGCCCGATGTTTCACCGTCCAGGGACCGCTCCATGCGCGCGCGCGCCTCGTGGTGACCCTTCCGCGCGACGGCGATCCCGGTGCGCTCGCCGACACCTTTCTCAAGACCCTCGCGGCGATGCTCGGCGGCGTGTGGGCCCGCGCGCACGCCCACGATCGCGCCCTGCGCGCGCAGCGTCTCGAACTCCTCGGGCAGCTCACGGGCGGTGTGATCCACGACATTCGCAACGTGCTCACCGCGGTGCAGGCCGCGTCGTGGGAGCTCCGCGAGCGCCACGGACAGAACGCCCACGATGCCGCGGCCCTCGACGACCTCGACGCCACCGTGACGCGCGCTGCGGGCATCGCGAAGCGCCTCCTCGCCGTGGCCCGCACGCAGTCCGAGGTGGCCCGTTGCGTCGACCTCGCCGACGTGGTGCGCGAGAACACGCCGATGCTCCGACGGGTGGTGGGCGCGCACGTGCGCATCGAGGGCGACGACCTCGCGGAGACGCCCGTGTGGGCCGACCCCGGCGCGCTCGAACAGGTGATCCTCAACCTCGTGGTGAACGCCCGCGACGCGATGCCCGACGGCGGCGTGATCACCCTCCGCACGCGCGTCGACGGCGACCGCTGCGAGCTCTCCGTGCAGGACACCGGACGCGGCATGAGCGAAGACACCGCGCGCCGCGCCTTCGAGCCCTTCTTCACCACCCGCGCCGACGGCACGGGACTCGGCCTCGCCACCGTCGCAGAGCTCGTCGCGCGCTGCCACGGAAGCGCGCACATCGACAGCGCGCCCGGCGCGGGCACCACGGTGACCGTGCGCCTCCCGCGGCACACGTCCGCCGCCTCCTAGCGGTCAGAGGGGCGCGGCGAGCACCCGCGCGCGGGCGTCGGCGTACCACGGCAACGCGTCGAGGTCGGCGCGCACGAGTCCGTACTCCAACGTGTCGGCGGGCGTCACGCCGTCGAGGTCGACGCGGTCGTGGCGCAGCGTGGCTTCGAGCACGTAGCCCAGGCGCGCGGGCACCGCGGCGCTGCGGGTGTTCGCGCGGTCGCAGCGGATCTTCACGCGGGCCATTCCGAGGCGCTCGAAGGCCAGCGCGGTGAGGAGCTTCACGGCGTCGAGCACGTAGCCGCGCCCCTCGGCGTCGTCGCGGAGCCAGTAGCCGATCTCGCCGTTGCGGGCCTTCCAGTCGAGGCGGTGGATGCCGCTGCCTCCGACGAGGCGACCGTGGGGATCGAAGAGGCCGACGGCGAGGTCGTCGCGGGCCATCCAGCGCGCGGCGCATCGCACGGCGTAGGCCTCGCTGAAGCGCACGTCGACGTGGTTCTTCGGCCACGGGAGCCAGCGCGAGAGGCGCTCGCACGACGAGGTCACCGCCTCGAAGATCGCCGCGCCGTCATGGCGCGTGTAGGGCCGAACGACCACGCGCTCGCCCTCGATGCGCGCGGGGAGTTCGACGAGCTCGGGATGGGTCACGTCGATCATGGGACGCGCACCGTAGCGGCCGCGTGCGGTCACATCCAGCGTGTCGTGCGAATGGGCGCCGCGCGCTTCCGGTGCGTTCATTCTCCCGCAGCAATCGAGCGCCTCCGCGCGCTCTCACCACTGCCCGCACGTGTGCTCCCGATGAATGAAGCGCGAGTCCCGC
>CAMFHP010000206.1 GCA_945952225.1 uncultured Myxococcaceae bacterium | reverse complement strand
ATGCTCGCGGCCATAGTCTATCACCGCCCGCAGCAGCATACCGGCGACCCCTCGGGCGGATAGGGATTTCAACGCCCCTCCTCGCCGACACCCACCGCTGCGGAGCACGCGCAGAGCCCGCATCACGGATGTTCCGTCAAACCTCGCTGTACGACGACACCTATGCTGTCGTGACCGATTCCAACGGCCGTCTGCGGCGTGTCCTCGCGGCACGCCTCGGCCTTGCAGCGATCGCCATCGCGTCACCGCCACCTCGACTCCACCCGTCGGCGAGTTCGCCCGTCAGCTCGTGTCGTCCCAACGCCTCGCGGGCGCAGTCGAGACTTGCGCTGCGGACAAGCCCACATGCGTCAGGATCCGCACGATCACCTCGCGGTCCTTGATGACGGCGACGAACTTCATCCGCCCCTCGCATCGCGGGCACGCGAGCACGTCCCACCCCCACACACGGTGCATCAGAGTCGCCCAGTCGATGCGTGCTGCGGTGCTCCGCGCGGGACGAGCGCCTTCACGCGGCTCCGCCAGCACCACGTCGGCGAGGGCACCGTTCTTCGGCGTCGTGATCGCCGCCGACCGCACGGAGTTACCCTCGCAGCCCCACGCAGCGCGCGGCACGCCGGGCACGATGACCGCCCTCCACGGCGAGTTGGGCGCGAACACACCGTGGTAACGCACCAGCGGGTGTCGCGGCGGTGGCACCAGCGCCGCCACGCGCGCCATGAACTCCATGGGCTCCATGATTCGATGCGTCTGGCCGCGCCCACCGGGGAGCTTGAGACGCCACGCGATGCGTCCGTCGGCCAGCTCGCGAACGCGATCGCCCACCACAATGGGCCGCGCCACGTAACGCAGCAGTCGCTCGCGGCCTCCGATGTCACCCGCGCCGAGCACCACGCTCGCGTGTAGATTGAAGCCCTCGACCTCGCCCGCCTGAGCCTTCGGAGGTCGTTGCCCAAAACGCGTCTCGTCGATGTCGGCTCTCGCTTCACTCGTATCCGCGTCGCGCACCTCGCCGTAGACACCCTGCCGGAGCGCCGCGCGCCGACACGCCGCCAGCGCGTCGTCCTCTCCCTCGCCGAGAGCATCGCCCGCTCGCTCGATGCCCTTCGCAACGCGCAGCGCGACGCGACGGATCACCGCCACGAGTTCGGTCTTCGTCGGCGCACGCGTCGCGACGAACGTCGGCGTCGCTCCGTCGGTCACGCAGCGCCACACCCCGTCGGCGACGACGACGTGCAGATGAACGTTGAGGTTGAGCGACCCTCCGCCTCGGTGCACGAAGGTGATCGCGCCGACCTCAACCCGTGCCTCGTCGGAGCGCGCGACACCGCTCACGTCGCGATACCAGCGGCGAAGCTCTTCGAAGAGCACGCGCGATGTCAACGTGAGCGACGCGGGATCAGCCGCGAGCATCACGCGCAGTTCGAATGGCACGCTCAACACCCACTGGCGCACTGGCACCGCGGGCAACACGCGATCGACGAGCTTCGCGGCCGTCTCGCTCATGCGACGCCCGCCGCACGAGGGGCACACGCCGCGCAGCTTGCAGGAGAACGCCACGAACATGTCGTGCCCGCAGCCGACGCAGCGCGCTCGCGCGAAACCATGCGCCAGCACACCGCAGCGGAGGTACGCGCGAAACTCCTCGACCACGTAGCGAGGAAGCGCTTTGCCAGAGCGCTCTCCGGCGAAGCGCACGAAGGTGTCCAGGTGCTTCGCCACGAGCGCGTGAAGCGTCGTCTGCGTCGGATCATGGCGCGCGAAGCCGCCCCGCGATTGACCGCTGCTCCCCATCGGAGCCGCGCGCCTGAGCGAAGGCGGTGCCACGCCGCGAGAGGCGTGGATCGGCCCAGCAAATCAGCACTTCTGGACGCAGCAGACGTGGCGGCCCGCCACCCCCTTCGCCACCCTCCGCCATGGCGATCCGCCACCCCCTCCCGTGCACCCTCGCGGTAGAGAAATGCCTCCCAGCTTCTCCTGCGGCTCTTCAGCCCGACACCTCTGCCCATTGACGCGCAAGCCGTTCCAACCGCCCGCGGCCCCACACAAGCACCTCGGCGACCGCGACGTCGTGCGCGTGCCCCATCAACGCGGACGCGCTCCTCGCGGCATCGAGCATGAGCGAGGTCTCCGCCGTCACACCCTCGCGCGCGACGCGCTGCTGCGCGACTCGAACGCTCAGCGCGCACGCCGCTGCCCGCTCGCGTGTCTCCTCCTCTCGCTCGCGAAGTCGCACGGGCCCGTGCAGTCGCCCGCAGAGCATCGCGAACTCCTCGACCGTCGGACACTGTCCGCGCGGCAACGCAGCGCCCGCGAGCGCCACCCAGCGCGCGGTCTCCTGCGCCTCGACGGAGAGCCGCGAGTAGCGCGCCCAAGCACGTCGCCCTGCGGCGAGCGCGTGACGGTCATGCGCGGCATCGAGCCCAGCCGCGGCATCGCGCTGTTCTCCGCGCGACGACGGATGCTCCCTCGGATCGCGCGATCGACCACGAAGCCCCGCGATCGCATCGAGCTCCGCGAGCGGCGCCAGCTCCTCGACCATCGCGCGAAGCCGCTCGTCGTTCAGAACGCGCCCCCCGACACGCAGATCGCCGTGCTCCGGCGTGAGGGGGACCACGTCGTCATCGACAACGACCCGTCGCACGTTCGCGATTGGAGACTCGACCAGATCCTCACGAGCGACCTCTTCGGATTGCCGTCGGCGCGTGCGAAGCGGCTCGATGCGCTGCTCGAAGAGCAGGACCGGATCCTTCGCCAGGCGACGCTCAGCGATGCGGACGAGAGACGCCTCGCCGCGATCGAAGCCGCCCTCGACGACATGCCCGCGGGCGAAGTGCCCGCAGAGACCGAGGCGATGCGCGTGATCCATGACGCCGCGCGTGCGATGAGGTCGAAGCCGTGATCCGCATCCGACGCCCGGAGCGCGTTCCGTCTCGCCTCGACGTCGAGGGCGCGAGAGCGACCCGCACCCTCTGCGACGCGATGGACGCCGACCCGACCGCGTGGCGGGCCTTCAAGTTCGAGCAGGCGATCTATGCGCATGACACCGTGCGCGAGGCGCTCCTCGTCGCACAGCACCGAAAGTGCGCGTTCTGCGAGCAGCGAATCTCCGCAGCGAACTATGGCGACGTGGAGCACTTTCGCCCGAAGGGCGCCTGGCAATCGAAGCGCGGATCGTCGGTGCACTCGCCGGGGTACTACTGGCTCGCGTACGCGTGGAGCAACCTGCTGATCTCGTGCAGGGAGTGCAACGGCAGGCAACACAAGGGCAACCTCTTCCCCCTGGAAGACGAATCGGGGCGAGCCCGGTCGCATCGCGACGACCTCGAATCCGAGCGACCGATGTTTGTCGACCCGGCGGGCGAGGAGCCGTCGGACTTCGTGCGTTTCCGTCGGCATATGTCCTACGCACCGCGTGACAACCCGCGAGGCGTCGCGACGATTCGGGATCTGGGCCTCGACCGCCTCCCGCTCCGTGAGGCGCGCCGCGACTGGTACGCGAAGCTCCGCACGCTCGCGGACATCGCGCAGACGGCAGAGGGCGCGAGACTGCGCGCCCGGGCTCGCGCATCGCTCGTTCGCTGCGCGCAGGCTGCGACGGTGTTCTCCGCGATGGCGAGAGACTTCCTCGTCGCGGTCGGAGGGATCGAGGCGATGGGGGCACCGCGACGCTCGACGAGCTCGGGAACGGGCGTCGAGCCGTAACGCTCGCGCCGACCGCCCCCGCACCGGCGCCCGATCGCAGAAATCCCCGGGATTCCTCAATCGCGCTTTCGCCGCGCCGCAAAAAACTCCCGCCCGCCTCAATCCCCATTTCGGTATGCGGGCGAAAAAGTCCCGTCCGCCTCAATCGCGATTTCGGCGGCGAGTGAAAAAGTCCCTCAGGCCTCAATCACGATTTCGGCAGCGGGCGAAAAAGTCCCGGCCACCTCAATCGCCATTTCGCCGAGGAGCATTCGGAAGGGTCTCGCCTCAATCGCGATTGCACCCGCGCGGGCACCCGACTGGCCGCTGTCGAACGTTCGGACACCCACGGCCGCCTTTGCGCCGCTCCCCGCACGGACCGTTGCGGCGAGGCCCCGTGCGGCGCGACGCTGGACCTCGCCGCCTGCGGAGACACGCTCCGGGCGCGGCGCACACACACAACGGGCGCGGCGACGGCGGGGGACCGACGGGGCGCGCGCCAGGAGAGGGACCATGGCGAACGGCAAGGGCTCGAAGGGCACGGCTGCGGCGCAGTCGACGGCGGCGGAGACGAAGGTCGGCGCGTCCGCGAAGGGCGCAGGCGACGTGCAGGTCGAGGAGACCTTTCAGCAGAAGTACACACGCGTCGTCGCGTACTTCGAGGCGCATGCGCCACCGCCCGCGGATGCGGTGCCGGGTGATCCCACGGTGGCGATGGCGAACATCCGCCGGGGTTGGGTCGAGATCGCGCCGCACCTCGCGGAACTCCGTGGCGATCCGACGGTGAAGTGGGAGCTCGTTCCCATGGCCGTCGACGCTGCGGAGGCCTACCTCGTGGCCGTCGACCAGATCGTGACCGAGAAGGTCACCCGCGAGCACCTCGACGCGGCGCGCGCGGACCTCCAGAAGCTCCGCGAGCCGGGGCTGCTCATCGCGCGGGGACTCGCGCTCCTCGGTCACGCCTCCCTCGAACGCGTCGAGGCCATCGAGGCCGGACGCGGGCTCCTCGACATGGCCCGCGACGGGCTCTCGCTCGCAACCTTCTTCCGCGAGCTCAACGCCACCGCGCCGGGCACGCACCCCTTCACCGACGAGCGCATCGCCACGATGGAACGCCTCGGCGGATGGATCCTCCGCAACGTCACCCCCGACGGCACCGTCGCCCCGCGCGTCGTCACCGCCGACCAGGCCACACGCAACCGCGACCTCCTGTGGGCCGCGCTCCGGCAGATTCACAGCGTCATGCGCCTCGGCGCGTTCAAGGTCTGGGGCGAGCGCTTCAACGACCACGTTCCCGCGCTGGGTTCGCGCATTCGCAGCGCCCGGAGCGACGGCAGCGACGAGGGCGAGGGCGGTGAGGGCGGCGGCAACGGAGGCGGCAACGCAGGCGGCGGCAACGCAGGCGGCGGCAACGCGGGCGGCGGCAACGCAGGCGGCGGCAACGCGGGCGGCGGCAACGCAGGCGGCGGCAACGCGGGCGGCGGCAACGCGGGTGGGGCTACGGGCTGACACGTCGCAGGCACGCAGCGGCACGTGTCAGTGATGGAGGGTCCTGCGCGTCTCCCCGCCGAGGTGATGCGCATGGGAACTTCGACGATGCGTGCCGCGCTTGCGGCGGGTCTGCTTGCGATGGCGGGGGTGGGATGCGGTGGAGGCTTCGTGAACCGCGGGCTCCACGATCAATCGCGCTGGCTCGTGGCGCAGACCCACCACGCGGCCACCGCGGCGAGCGACGTGCCCGAGGCCGACACGCGCAACTACGAGAGCCGCTTCGATGTGCAGGTGTCGCCGAGCACCGCACGAGGACGCGCCCACGATCCGAACGAGCGCAGCAACCTTCCCGACCTGCACCTCTACGTGCGCGTGAATGGACAACGCACGGAGGTCGGCGCCGCGCCCAACGCGCAGACGCTCACCGCTTCGTACCCGCTGCGGCTCAAGCGCGGTGACACCGTGGAGGTGCGCCTCGTCGATCGACGGAACACCTACCTCCGCGTGCAGTACGACAGCCGCGCCGACGACGACTGGGAGGTCGGAGGCAACACCGAGGCGCCGCTCGCGCAGTTCTCCTTCACGTTCGAGGGACCGGGTCGGTACTTCTTTCACGAGGGGTACGGGCTGTTCTTTGTGGACTTCCGCGCGCTCGAATAGCGAGGCCACACGCTACGCGTCAGATCCGCGCGGGCCCGTGCGTCCATGGGAGACAGAGGGAGGTTCTCCATGGGTGTGCGGGTTCGTGCGGTCGCCGCGGCGACGGTCGCGGTGCTGGTGGGGTGTGGCGGCGTTCCGTCGGGCGGGGGCGGCGGGTGGAGCGACGATGCGGGCGTCGATGGCGCGGTGACGGGCGATCCCCGTCCGGCGGCGGAGCGCGCGTGTCCGACGGGGGCCACGCTGCGGGTGCAGCTCTGGGATGTGTACGCCATGCCCCGAACGCCCGCGGGCGAGGCGTGGGATGGCGTCTCGTCCGGTGCGCGTGAGCTCGTGTGCGTCGCGGGCGCGGCGGCGGTCACGCGGGCCGTGCGGGAGTCGTTGCAGGGGGCGCTTCCGGGCAGCGGCGTGGCCTTCGATGCGTTCGTGCGCGCGCGGCTCCAGCAGGCCGTCGCGCAGCAGTGCGGACTCGGTCTGGGGTGGCTCCAGGATCGCTACGAGGGGCCCGACATGTTCGCGCGCGGTTCCCTCGACGGCGTCGCGCGGTGGCAGACGCCCGCCGTGCAGGATGCGTGGGTCGCCGCGCTGCGAAGCACCACCACGGGCGCGCCGGCGCAGTGGTCCATGCCCTGCGGCGCACGCGCGGAGGCCGGGGTTGCGGTCGTCGATGAAGACCTCGCGGTCGATGATTCCGTGGGGGCCGCGCGCTTCTCGCTCGACGCGCTCACGCCGTCGCAGGTGTGCGGCGGATGGGTGCTGCTCGAACCCTTCGAGGGCGTCGCGTCGACGGTGCTCCGCATGCAGGTCGAGGGAAGCGGACAGAACTGTGAGGGACTGCTTCCGACGCGCTTCGAAGAGATCACCGTGCCCGCGGAGGGAGAGGTTCCGCGCGTGGGTGTCACGGGTGTGAACGCGCGCAGCGGCGGCTGACGGCGGTCGCGCAGACGGGTGTGTTTCCGATCGTGCTCCCGGTCCCGCGTGCTGAGCAGGGGGAGCGATCGTGCTCCCGGTGAATGAATTCACCGGCAGCAAGGGGAAAGTCCCTGACGGGACTCGCGCTCCTGCGTCGCCCTCGCGGCGCGTCGCTCGGTTGTGTTTCCGGTGAATGAAGCGCGAGTCCCGCAAGGGACTTTCCGTTCCCTGCCGGTGAATTCATTCACCGGGAGAAAGCGGGCCGATTGGCACGATCTCACCGGCGCCAGAACGCGAGAGCGTTGGCACGATCTCACCACCGCCAGAGCGCGAGCGCGTTGGCACGATCTCACCAACGCCAGAACGCGAGCGCGATCGGAAACACACCTGCGCAGACCACGTGCTGCGAAGGGCGGCACCGCACGCAGGAGCGCCGCTGGACCGTGGCGCGCGGCGGGTGATACGACCGCGCCGATGG
>CAMFHP010000205.1 GCA_945952225.1 uncultured Myxococcaceae bacterium | reverse complement strand
GCGGGTCGCTGCGCCATCGCGAGCTGCAACGCGGGCTTCGCCGACTGCAACGGCAACCCCGCCGACGGATGCGAGATCAACCTCGACACCAGCACCTCGCACTGCGGACGCTGCGGCAACCTCTGCACGTTCCCCGGCTCGTCGGCGGCGTGCGAGCGCGGAACGTGTCGCCTCGCGAGCTGCGGCGCGGGCCTCGGCGACTGCGACGGCAACAGCGCCAACGGATGCGAGGTCACACTCGCCACCGACGCGCGCAACTGCGGCGCGTGCGGCCTCGCGTGTGCGGTCACGAACGGCGCCGCGGGCTGCGCCGCGGGACGTTGCACCGTCGCGAGCTGCAACGCGGGCTTCGCCGACTGCAACGGCACCCCCGCCGACGGATGCGAGGTGAACACCCGCAGCGACGCTTCGAACTGCGCGGCCTGCGGAACGCGCTGCACGCTCGCCAACGCGACGCCCGCGTGCGTGAGCGCGCGCTGCGACATCGCGGCCTGCAACGCGGGCTTCGCCGACTGCGACGCCGTCGCGAGCAACGGCTGCGAGGTCAACCTCGGCGCCGACGTGCGCAACTGCGGCGCGTGCGGAACGGCCTGCTCGCTCCCCAACGCGACGGCCACGTGCGGAAGCGGGCGCTGCGCCATCGCGAGCTGCAACGCGGGCTTCGCGGACTGCAACGGCAACCCCGCCGACGGGTGCGAGGTCGCGCTGGGCACCGATCCGTCGAACTGCGGCGCGTGCGGGTCTCGCTGCGCGCCCTCGAACGGAACGGGCGTGTGCAGCGCCGGACGGTGCACGGTCGTGGCCTGCGCCACGGGCT
Organism: uncultured Myxococcaceae bacterium; assembly: GCA_945952225.1. Taxonomy (GTDB): domain Bacteria; phylum Myxococcota_A; class Polyangia; order Polyangiales; genus CAISKJ01. Next base: position 6,442 of record CAMFHP010000205.1, on the reverse strand, counting down.
TCGCCGACTGCAACGGCGCGGCCTCCGACGGCTGCGAGGTGAACCTCACGGGCGACGCTTCGAACTGCGGCGCGTGCGGCTCGCGGTGCGCGCTCTCGAACGCCTCGTCGGCCTGTTCCAGCGGGCGTTGCGCGGTGACCGCCTGCAACGCGGGCTACGCGAACTGCAACGGCAACCCCGCCGACGGGTGCGAGGTGAACACCGCGGGCGACGCTTCGAACTGCGGCGCGTGCGGCAACGCGTGCTCGCTCTCGGGCGCGTCGTCGGTGGGATGTTCCTCGGGCGCGTGCACCGTGCTCGCGTGCGTGTCGGGACGCGGCAACTGCAACGGCGTGGCCTCGGACGGGTGCGAGGTGAACCTCGCCACGGATCCGTCGAACTGCGGCGCGTGCGGCAATCGCCCGGCGGAGCTCTGCAACCTCGCCGACGACAACTGCAACGGCGTGTGTGACGACCGCACGGGCTGCCGCACCGCGGTCACGCGCTCGTACCACCCGTCGACGGGCGAGCACTTCTACACCACGAGCACCTCGGAGGCCGCGTGCTGCGGGTTCTCCGTGGAGTTCTCGCCGTACTACTACCTCTACGCAGCCAGCGCCCCGGGCCTCGCGCCCTTCTACCGGTGCATCATGGACTACGGGAAGCACTTCTACACCACGGCGAGCAACTGCGAGGGCCTCTCGCCGGGCCGCGTCGAGGGCGTGATGGGCTACATCGCGAGCTCGCCCGTGTGCGGGTCCGTGCCGCTCTACCGCCTCTGGCGTTCGAGCAACGGAGACCATCTCTACACCACGAGCGCCGCCGAGCGAGACAGCGCCATTCGCAGCGGATACGTGAACGAAGGCCTCGCGGGCTACGTGTGGACCGCGCCGTGAGACCGTAGACCACCGCTTCGAAACACCTGCGGCCGGCGCTTCTCACGAGGCGTCGGCCGCGGTGCTTTCTGAAGAGAGAAGAACGGGAGACGGGCGCGCTCAGGCGCTGCGGTGCTCGTCGTCCTTGGCGTCGCGGGGGAGGCGGGCCTTGTCGTCGTCGGCCCCTTCCTTGAGGCCGCGCTTGAAGTTCGCGATGCCCTCGCCGATGCCCTTGCCCAGCTCGGGGATCTTCGCCGCGCCGAAGAGCAGCACGACGAGCAGCGCGATCACGATGAGTTCCGGGGCTCCGAGTCCGAACATGGCGGTGGTCCTTGTGGGCGTTGAGGATGCGTCGGGTGCGTTGAACGGGTGCGCCGCGTCCGTCAAGTCCGCGGTGGTGGCCCGGGACTCTATCACAGCCCGCGCACACCTCTGCGCCGCCGCAGCGAAGGTGAGCCCCGGGTCGCGCGTAGAAGCACTCTGCCGACGGGTGTCGCACGCGCGGTCGTGCGCACCGCGGGCGCTGTGAAGATGGGCTTCTCAGCGCTCGCAGCGAAGGGATATCTTCGCCGCGGTTCTGTTGATTCCGCGCCGGCGCACAGCCACCCGTCATTGGTGGTTGGGGGTGCTCCGGTCGGACCGCAACCCCCATTCGTCTCCGAAGGAGCACCCATGTCGAAGGATCCCAAGAGCCCGACCGAGAAGCCCAACACCCTCCGTGACGACGAGATCGTCACGCAGCCCGACACGGGCCGCCGCTCGGTCATGGCCGTCGTCGGCGCGACCGTGCTCGGCGCCGCCTCCAAGGCCCTCACGGGCTGCATCGCCGCGGGCCCGCAGCCCGTCGCCCAGCCCGTCGTGCAGGGCACCGCGGGCGGCACCGTCGTGGTGCAGCAGGGCCGCACCGGCGTGACCGACAACGACCAGGGCCAGTGGGCCGACCCCGTGGGCAACGGCCGCGGCGGCTACCGCGGCGTCGTCACGGGCATCACCGACGGCGACTCGGGCACGTACTCCGATCCCGTGAACCAGGGCCGTGGTACCTTCGGCCGCGGCGCCGCCACGGGCCTCACCGACGGCGACTCGGGCTCGTGGTCCGACCCCGTGGGCAACGGCCGCGGCACCGCGCGCTTCGCCAACACGGGCATCACCGACGGCGACACCGGCTCGTGGGCCGACCCCGTCGGCGGCGGCCGCGGACACCGCTGAGCGCACCGCACCTCCGTCCCCCTCTTCGCCCGCGGCGCACGGACCTTCCGCGCCGCGCGGCGAAGTCCCTCATCCCCGCTTCGGCCTCCCCGTCCGTGCCTCGGCTCTGCACCATCGACGAAAGCGCTTTGCGATGACCTTCTCGCTCGAACGCCTCCTCGCGCCCATCGACCGCGCGCAGTTTCTCCGCGACCACTGGGAGCAGAAGCCCCTCGTGGTGCACCGCAACGACCCGGGCTACTGGTCGTCGCTGCTCACGGCCGACGACGTCGACCGCGTGCTCACGACCCGCGCGATGCACGCGCCCGGCGTGGGGCTCATCAACGCGCAGCGCAAGATCGCCGCGGAGGAGTACAGCTTTCCGAGCGGGCTCATCGACACGGCGCGGCTCTACCGTCACTTCGCCGAGGGCAGCTCGATCAGCCTCAACGGCTTCGAGACCGAGCACCCCGCGCTCGCCGAGCTCTGCCGCTCGATGGAGCGCGAACTCTCGATCCGCTTTCAGACCAACCTCTACTACACGCCCGAGAACGCCCAGGGCTTTCGCACGCACTACGACTCGCACGACGTGTTCGTGTTGCAGGTGCACGGGAGCAAGCACTGGCGGCTCTACAACACCCCCGTCGAGCTGCCCTACCGCCGTCAGGAGTTTCACCCCGAGGAGCACCCCGTCGGCGAGGTCACCGCGGAGTTCGTGCTCCACGAGGGCGACATGGCGTACGTGCCCCGCGGCGTGATGCACGACGCACGCACCACGGGCACCGAGTCACTGCACGTCACCCTCGGCGTGCTCTTCTCGTCGTGGACCGACCTCCTCGCCGAGGCCATGGGCATCGTGGGGCTCGCCGATCCGGCCTTTCGCCGCGGGCTCCCCGTGGGCTTCGCGCGGCCCGATTTCGACCGCGCCGCGGCGCGTGAAGAGTTCCGCGCGCTCCTCCAGCGCTTCGCCGCGAAGGCCGACCTCGACGCCGCGATGGAGCACTTCGTCGACGACCTCGTCGACACGCGCCAGCCCATCCTCCCCGACCAGCGCGCGCAGCTCCGTCGCCTCGCGACGCTCTCGCTCACGAGCACCGTGACCCAGCGCGCGTGCCTCTACCGCCTGCGCGCCGACGACGAGCACGCCGAGCTCCAGGTGTACGGCAGCCGCGTGCGCCTCCCCCGCTTCGCGCTCGAACCCCTGCGCTACGCGATGGAGCACGACACGTTCACCCCCGCCGAGCTCCCGGGCCTCGACGACGAGGGGCGCCTCACGCTCGTGCGCCGCCTCGTGCGCGAGGGCGTGCTGGCCATCGCCTGACCGCACGCCTCGACCTCTCTCAAAGCACTGAAAACAAGCTCATTCCGTGCGATCACGCGGCGGCGGTGCGGCCACGACGTGCAGCGCGCCGCGCACCTGCTCCATCACCGCGCGCATGCGGGCGAGGCGCTCGCGATCGGTCGCCGCGAGGTCGCTGCGCTCGCCCGCATCGGTCGCGAGGTTGAAGAGCAGAAAGCGCCCGGTGCCGCGCTCCATGAGCTTGTAGCCCTCGAAGATCACCGCGCGACGGAGGCTGTTGTACGGCCCCTCGGGAAGCTCCACGTACACCGGTCGCTCGGGCTGATCGGCCGTGAACTCGGGCACGAGGCTCACGCCCGAGAACGCATCGGGCGCCGTCGCCGCGGGCGCGGGGAGGTGCATCAGTTCGAGCAGCGTGGGCGCGAGGTCGATCTGGCTCCGCGGCGCGCGAATGTGTCGGGCCGCCACGCCGGGCACGTAGACCACCCAGGGCACGCGCACGAGCTCATCCCACACCTCGACGCCGTGGTAGCTCATGCCGTGCTGGCCGAAGGCCTCGCCGTGGTCGGCGGTCACCACCACCACGGTGCGCGCAGCAACGTCGCCGGGCAGCGCGCGCAGCGCATCGAGCACGCGGCCGATCTGGCGGTCGGTGTTCATCACCTCGCGGTCGTAGCGTCCGCGCTCGCCGCGCGCGAACACGGGCAGGTCGCGGTGCTCGACGTACTGCTTGTGCGGGTCGAAGAAGTGCACCCACTGAAAGAAGCGCCCCGACACGTTCGCGGGCTGCTGCAGCTGCGCGATCGCGCGGTCGGCCACGGCGGCGTCGGCGCTCGTGGTCTCCTGGCCGTCGCCCTCGGGCTTCGCCGAGAGGTCCCACGCGTCGACGCCCTGCGCGAGCCCGAAGCGGCGCTCGAAGTAGAAGTGTGAGGCCGCGCCGAAGGTCTTGAATCCCGCGTCTTTCAAGCGCTCCGCGAGAAACACATTGGGCGGCATGTAGCGCGTGAAGTGCTCGCCGTCGCGGGCGCACTCCGTGGGGTAGCGGCCGGTCATCATGGGACCGATCGCGCGCCCCGTGTACGAGCTGATCGCGTAGCCGCGGTCGAAGACCACCGAGCGCGCGGCGAGCTCGTCGAGGCGCGGCGTGATCGGGTGCGCGTAGCCCGCGAAGTGCAGGTCCGCGCGCATCGTGTCGACGGTGATGAGCAGGAGGTTCAGGTTCGCGGGAATCTGCACCGCGGGCGCCGTGGAATGCGCCGTCGGCGCGGGCGCGAGCACGATGCGACGCGCGTCGGAGCCCGAGCAGTCTTCGTCGACGCCGTTGCCCGCCACGTCGGCCGCGCCGGGGTTGCGCGCGGGATCACGGTCGTCGCAATCGCCGCCGCCCCAGGTCGCCGCGAAGCCGTCGCGGTCGCGGTCGGAGCGGTGCCGCAGCGCGCGCAGCACCACCCGCGCGAGGCCCGGACGCGCGTCGATCTCCGAGGCCACCGGCGAGGCCCCGAACTCACGGGAACCCTTGGAAAGAAGCACCCCCGCGCACACCGCCGCCAACGGGAGCGAGACGAGCCCCGCGCGTCGGAGCAGCACCGCGAGCACCGCGCCGAGGCCTCCGATGGAGGCCAGCATCGCCACGGGCGCGAGGTCGAGCTCGGGCTTCTTCAGCACCCCGTAGCCGCCCATGAGCAGGGCCACGGCGCGTCCCCTTCCGTCGACGGAGCCCCAGAACACACCGTGGCCCACGATCGCCGCCGCGAGCGCCACGCCCACGAGCGCAGGCACACCCACCGCGCGCACCGTCGACGTGGGCGCCTCGGGGAGACGCTTCGCGAGCGCCGACGCGACGAGCGACGCGCCGAGAGACACCGCGAGCGTCACGACGAGAAAGGCCACGGACTGCGCGAAGCTCGCGAGCCCGACGTGATGGTACGCCGTGAGAAAATGGCGCCCGAGCAGCGACGTGAGCCCCACCCACACCGCGCTCGCGGGCGGAATCACCACGAGCCCCGCCCCCACGCTCCGCGCGTGCGAGAGCGCGACGGTGCGCAGACGCGCCACGCGGTCTTCGGAGGCCAGCAGCGCGACGACGGCGAGGCCCGCGCCCACGACCACGCCGGGCACCGAGAGCAGCGCCGAGAGACGCCACGCGAGCGCGCCGCGCGACGACGCGGAACGCAGTGAAAACAGGGCTCCCGTGAGGATGCCGGCCCACACGCCGGCCGAGAGCGCAGCGCACACACGCGCCGCAGCGCGAACGATCGAGCGGTTCAACGGAGTCGCGGTCCTTACGCGGGGAGGCTCACCTTCGCGGCGGCCTCGATGCGGTACACGAGCGTGAGTTCTTGCGTGCCGCGCGGGGGCACGTCGAGTTCCCAGCGGAGAAAGCCGTCGCGCGCGTCGTGGCGGGCGCCCGCGGTCTGCACGAGGGTGACCTCCACGTCCTTCACCTCGCTGACGGGCACGCGCTCGGTCACCGTGAGGCGCCGCGCGTCGCCCGAGAGGTTGCTCACGTAGAGCCGCACGGTGCGGGTGACCTTCTGCGCGCCGGTGATCGTCGCCACCTCGCGCTTCTCGTCGACGTGACGCCGCACGCGCAGTCCGTCGTCGACGCCGAAGCCCAGTTCGAAGGGCTCTCCACGGCCCACGAAGCCCACGCGTCCGCGGCCCGCCACCTCGCCGCCGCGCGCCACCGTCACGGGCCCCGCCAGCAGCGGACGCTCGCCGCGCAACGTCGCCGTCGCCCGCACGTGCACCGCCGCCGAGCGCTCGGGCATCGCCACGCGGTCGACCTCGCAGGGCACCGTCGCGCGCGCCACCGTCACCCGCACCGGCGCGCCGTCCGACGGAATCGTCGCAGGACGCTCCGCATCGAACCACAGCGCCTCGCCGCCGTCGTCGACGCCGGGCATCTCGTTCACGGCGCGCGTTCCTCGGTCGAGGCCCGCCATCGAGACCGACTGCTCGCGCGCCTCGACGGTCACCGTGCGCCGCTCTTGCTCGCTCTTGCGACGCAGCACCAGCACGTCGTCACGCAGCAGGGGCGCCGTCGCCGCGCTCGCCGGACGCGCCGTCGAGAACCGACACGGAACGCCCTCCCACCGCT
>CAMFHP010000204.1 GCA_945952225.1 uncultured Myxococcaceae bacterium | reverse complement strand
GCATCGCGGGGAACGCGCCGCCGTCGACGGGCGTGCTCGCGTCGGGCTGCGTGCTCGCATCGGGCGTGGTGGAGACGTCGGGCGTGGTGCTCGCGTCGGGCGTGGTGGAGACATCGGGCTGCGTGCTCGCGTCGGGCGTGGTGGTGACGTCGGGCTGCGCGCTCGCGTCGGGCTGCGTGCTCGCGTCGGGTGTGGTGCTCGCGTCGGGAGACACGGCCGCGTCGGGCGTGGTGCTCGCGTCGGCGGCGGGGCTGTCGGAGCTGCCGCATCCGATGGGGAGGAGCGAGGCGGTGCAGAGCGCGAGGACCGCGCGGAGGGTGTGGATGCGCATGGTGTTCAATGCCTTCTCGTGGTGGACAAACGGGGGGTGTGGAACCGGCGCGCGAGGGCGTCCGGTCGGTGTTGGGGGACGGTGTGCGGTCAGGGCGGCGTCGCTTCGCGGGGCGACGTCGAGGCGGTGGAAGAGGTCGGTGCGGCGGGCGCGGAGAGGTTCCACGCGAGGCCGAGAAAGACCTGGCGGAAGCCCGCAGGCTGGATGCCCTGCGGCGCGCGGTTGGCGATGTAGATCTGGTCCGTGAGGTTGTTGCCCGCGACGTAGACGGTGATGCCCGTGCCGCGGAACTCCCAGCCCACGCGCGCGCTCACGGTGGTGTACGCGGGGAGCGTTCCGACGAGGCCGTCGACGCTCGGGAACGGCGTGTTCTCCTTGTCGGCGAACTGCGCGGCGACGTGGTTCACGGCCACCTGCGCGGAGAGACCCGCGCGGTGAACGAATCGGAGCTGCGCGTAGAGCGTGTGCGCGGGCGCGTAGGGCAGGCGGTTGCCGCCGAAGAGTCCGCCCACGAAGTCCGCGGTGGGGAGCCAGGTGTAGTTGACCGTGAGGGGCAGCGCGAAGGGCGCGCCGTCACCGAACGCGAGGGGCGCGAGGTCGAAGGTCGCCGAGGCCTCGACGCCGACGTGACGGCTGTGCCCGGTGTTGAAGCCCGACGCCGCGACCGCGCCGCCCGACTCGCTCGGCGGAATGATCTGGTTCTCGAACTCCAACCAGAAGCCCGCCACGTCGGCGTGGAACCACCGCCCGAGACGGAGCCGCGCGCCGAGCTCGGTGTTCCACGAGAGCTCGGGGTCGAGCTGGAGGTTCTGCCCCGAGGGAGAGACCGCATCCTTGGTGCGCGGCGGCGCGTATCCGCGATGCACGCCGGTGTAGAGCGTGAGGGGCCGCGCCACCTCGGCCGACACGCCGAGGCCCGGAATGAGCGCGATCGAATGCGCGCTGCCGCGGATGTCGACGTCGCGCGCGGTGCTGTTGCCCGACGCATCGGTCGACGAGGCGCGGGTGATGGCGCGCTCGCTCCAGAAGCTCTCGACGCGCAGGCCCGGCGTGACCGTGAGCCGATCCCAGAAGGTGAACCGATGCTGCACCGCCGCGGCGACCGCGTAGCCGGTGCGAAACTCCGCGTCGATGGGCACACCGGCGTTCACCGTGGGCAGCGACGAGATGCGGAGCTGATCGTCGGCGCGCTCGGTGTGGAAGCGCACCACGCCCGTGAGCTCACCCTGCACGTCGTCGCCCGCGTGCCACGCCCACGTGAGCCGCGGCTCGATGCCGAACACCCCGAACACACGGTCGCGAATCGCGGCGCTGCGACGGAAGTACACGCTCCCGCCATCGCGCGTGAGGTCGAGGTTCGCCGAGCCCACGGCGCCGCATCGCCCGGTGGGATCACACGCGCGCTCGTAGTCGGCGAGGGCGCCCGTGCGGTCGTACTCCTGCCGTCGCCACGCGCGCTCGATCTGGTACGCGTAGAGCGTCGTGCGGAGCATCACCGCGCCCGAGAGCGCGAGCTGATGCGTGAGCGCGAGCGCGTAGCGGTTGACCGTGAAGCGGTCGTTGGAGGCGCCGTTGAACGTGGGATCGCGCGCGAGCTGCGGCGTGGTGAGACCGAGGTACGTCGAGGCCGAGTCTTCGCGGTAGACGTTGAGCTTCACGCCGAGGATCGACCGCGGCGAGAGCTGGAGGCGCAGCCGCGCGGACACGTCGGTGAGCCCGAGGTCGAGGGCGCGCGGTCCGTCGAAGCGTCGGTGCACGGCGTCGATGCGCCAGCCGATGTTGCCGTGCGTGGCGCCCGCGTGGGCCACCGCGAGGAGGTACCCGCCGTTGCCCGCGCGCAGGTCGATGCCCGCCGACGGACGCCGCGGCGGATCGCGGGTGATGTAGTTGATGACGCCGCCGACGGTCTGCGGCCCCCAGAGGATCTGCCCGCTGCCGCGCACGACCTCGACGCGGTCCATACGCTCGATGGGCGGGGAGTAGTAGAGCTCGGGCGAGCCGTAGGGGTTCATGCTCACGGGCACGCCGTCTTCGAGCACGAGCACCTGGCGCGAGCGGTTCGGGTCGAGGCCGCGGATGCCCACGTTGATGCGCAGCCCGATGCCGTCTTCGGGCACGACGTTGACGCCGGGCACCGTGCGCAACACGTCGGACGCGCTCTGCGGCGCGAGCTGTTCGAGGTCTTCGCGACGCACGAGGGTGGCGCTGCCGGGCACGCGGTCGAGGGTGCGCGGTGCCGTGCCGAGCACGTCGACGCGCGGTGCCACGAGGGCGCCTTCGAAGGGCGCACGCGTCGGTGCCGCGGGCGCGGAAACGGGCGCGGGAGAAGGGGTTTCAGGGCCGGGCGCAGCGGCGTCGGTGGTCTGTGCGGCGGCGGGCGCGGCGCAGAGAACGCCCGCGGCGAGGAGCGCGCTTCGTCGGAACAACATGCGGTTCATCACGCGTCGAGGTGGAAGTGCACGGGCACGCGGAGGGTCACGCGCTGGTCGCGTCCCTCCATCGCGGGAAAGGGCGCCGCGCGGCGCACGATGCGGAGGGCCTCGTCGTCGAGGAGCTCGTGTCCGCAGCTCACGGCGATGGAGGGCGGCGCGGCGAGGGAGCCGTCGGGATGGAGTTCCACGCGCACCTCGACGGTGCCTTCGAGGCCCATCTCCTGCGCGATGGCGGGATAGCTGCGATGACGTCGCACGCGCTCGGTCACGCCCGCGAGGTAGGCGCCCGCATCGAACGCTGCGTTGCCCGCGACCGCAGCGGTTCCGGTTCCGTTCGGTGTGCCCGGTGCGCTCGTCGCAGGAGCGGGTGCCGTCGCGTTCGCGCTGCCCACGCGGTCGCCGGTGGCGATCGGTCCATCGCCTTCGCGCGCGGTGAGCACGGGCGGTGCTGCGAGGGGCGCGGGCGTTGTCACGGTGGATGGTGACGGTGCGGGTGACGTTGCGGGGGCCGTGCGTGCGATCGCGGCGCGCGGCGCGGCATTGCGGGGTTGCGCTGGCGTGCGCGGCGCTGCGGCTGCGCGCGGTGCGACCACGGGCTGCGGCTGCGCGCGTGCGATGCGGGTGGCGAGGTCGAACATCACCGCGGGCATCGCCGTGGTGCGATGGGCGACGGGCGCCGTGCGCGCGGCCACGGAGAGCCCCGCGGCGGCGAGGAGCGCGTGCGCCGCGGTGGAGACGCCGAGCAGTCGAGGGAGCGTGTCAGTCATTGTCGCCCTCGATGCGCGAGCCCGTGATCTGAAGCGTCGCGACGAACTCAGTCTTGAGAAAGTCGGTGAGGCCCTTGAGCGCGTCGTAGAGGCGCTGCACCGAGGCGCGGTCGCGGGCGAGCGAGGCCGCGAGGTCGCCGTCGGGGAGCGCGTTCACGGCGGTGTCGACGGCCGCGAGGAGCGTGCGCATGCGCGTGGCGAGCGGGGCCGCGCCCACGGAGACGAGGCGGTCGTCGAAGCCCAGGTTGTCGCCCGCGGGGCAGCCTTCGAGGAGCATCCGCGCGCCCGCGAGGTTGTTGCGGATGTGCGAGACCGAGCGAAGCGCCCACGGTGATTCGACGGCCCCGGGGCACGTGCCCGTGGTGCAATTGAAGACGCCGAGGGGACGTCCCACGCGCAGGTCGCGGAGGTCGGTCTCGATGTGCGTGAGCGCGTTGCCGAGGGCGTTGAACGCGTCCTGCTGCGTGCGGAAGGTGGTGCTCCCGTTGCCCGCGGTGACGAGCTGCGCTTCGAATCCGTGGGGGGCCCAGGCGTCGCGCAGGGTGGTGGCGCGGGCGAGCACGTCGTCGGCGACGGCGCGGGCGTAGGCGGCGCGGCGGCGCGTGAGCTCGTCGGCGCCGAGGGCGGACCACGCGCCCGAGGTGTTGAGCGCGTCGTCGGCGGGGCAGGCGTTGTCGGTGCCGTCGACGAAGAGCAGGTACTCCAGCGCGGCCAGTCCGCGCACGCTCGTGGGGAGCTGCGCGAAGCCCGCGCCCTCCCATCCGCGCGACACGAGGCGCTGTTCGAGCAGGCAGCGGTTCACGTCGGGCCACGCGTAGAGGTTCGCGCGGAGGTTCTGTCCGGCCACGACGTCGAAGCCGCCCGCGGGGCCGTAGCGGTGCATCTCCGCGCGCTGCCACACGTCGATGGCGGCCTCCCACGCGGCGCGCGCGGCGTCGCGAGATTGGGTGGAGGCGGGCGCGTCGGCCCACGCGGCGGTGGTGCGTGCGAGCTCGCTCGCGGCGCTGTGAAAGCCGTCGTGGAGCTGCGTCGTGCAGCGGGCGAATCCCTGGAGCAGCGTGGCGCGGTCGACGGCGCGCTCGGTCGAGCACGTCGCGGTGAGGGCGATCACGAGGAGCGTCGCGGCGCGCGGAATCACCGCGGCGCGGCGCGCGCGTTGGAAGAGCGTCGCGAAGGGCGTGAGGAGCATCGAGGGCACCGTGTGGGCGATGGGCGCGGCGTCGTCGGCGAGGCCGAAGCGCAGGCGCTCGGGGTGGGTGGAAGACGTGACGTAGAGGGACCCGGCGAGGCGGTCCCAGAGCGCGAGGGCGGTGCCGAGGTTCTTGTCGGCGTGCGCGGGGTCGCGGCTGTGGTGCACCTGGTGTTGCGCGGGGCTGAGGAGCCAGCGCTCGACGCGCGGTCCCCACGAGAGCCAGACGTGCGAGTGACGGAGGTTGGCGCCGGCGAGGGTCCACGCGAGGGCGAGGGCGTCGAGGCCGAAGAGGTGCCAGGTGCGCACGGCGGGTCCGAAGGCCCACGCGAAGAGTCCGGTGACCATGCCCACGGCGAGCGCGGCGGCGCCCTGGTTGAGCGCGCCCTCGACGGGGTGCGTGCGGTAGAGCGTGACGGGGGTGAGCACCTCGGCGCTGTGGTGCACGCGGTGAAAGGCCCAGAGCGCGGGCACGCGATGCATCGCGCGGTGAACGACGTAGCGCGCGAGGTCTTCGGCCGTGAACGCCGCGACGGAGAGCATCGCGCCCACGAGGAGCGCAGGCGCGTGCAGCGCGGGCAGCCCGAGGGTGGTGCGCAGCCACGAGAGCGTGAGCGCGGCGACGGCCACCGACGACACCCGCGCGGGGCCCACGGTGAGCGCGCGCAGCAGGGCGCGGACGGCGACGAGGCGGTAGTCCGCGAGGGCCGAGGGGTGCGCCCACACGCGCGGCGAGAGCGTGCCCGAGAGCGCGCGGGCGAGCGGCAGTCCGCGGGCGCAGCGAAGTGCCACGGCGATCACACCCGCCGACAGCACGAAGGGCGCGAACACCCGGTGCGACGGGTCGAGGAGCGCCTCCACCGGGCCCCGCAGCGCGTCGTGCACTGCACGGAACCGGTCGCCGCACAAGTCCTGAAGCGCCGGGCTCATCGCAGCCCTCTGGACGCGATGTTGAAAGTGATTTTGATAACCGTTTTCAAGATTGAAGCGGTTATCGGGGCGTTCCGGTGCGCTGTCAAGGGTCTTGTCGACGGGTGAGCGGGGCCGTGCGTCCCGTCGCGCGGGATGGGGAGGGGCGCGGCAGTTCGCGCAGCGCACCGCACGTGGGAGGGGGCGCGGGGATGGGCGTCGTCACACGTCGCGCACGGGAAGCACACGGCGATGACCCGCGGGCGGTGTGTGCTCGCGGTCCATGCGACACACGGTGGTTCTCTCCGACGTGCACCTCTGGGAGGCCGTCGCGGGAGACGGGCTCTGGATGCGCTACCGACAGCGCCGGTACTTTCCCGACGAGGGGATCGCCGCGCTGCTCACCGCGCTCACCGCGGGCGTGGCCGACGGAGACTGCGAGCTCGTGCTCGACGGCGACGTGTTCGACTTCGACGTTCCGCGCCCCGACGGACGCGACGACACCCCGCACACGGCCCCCGAGGCGGCGGCGTGTGTGGATCGCATCCTCGACGACCATCCGGTGTTCGTGGGCGCGCTCGCGGGGCTTCTCGCGCGGGGGCACCGCGTGGTGTTCGTGTCGGGCAACCACGACGCGCAGCTCGCGTTCCCCGCGGTGCGCGCGCGCATCGTGGAGCGCCTCGAAGCCGCCGTGGCCGCGGTGCATCCGTCACGCGCCGTGGCCCGCGTGGGCGTGCGGGCGAGGGTGCTGTTCCGCGCGTGGTTCCATCGCACGCGCGACGGCATCCACGTGGAGCACGGCCACCAGTACGACCCCTACTGCGCGATGCGCTATCCGCAGACGCCGTTTCGACCGGACACCGGGAGCATCCAGCCCACGCTGAGCTCGCTCTCGATGCGTCACCTCGCGGGGCGCTTCGGGTATTTCAACCCCAACGCCGACGCGACCTTTCTGCTCACGCTCCCGGGCTACGCGGCCCACTGGGCGCGGTACTACCTCTTCACCTCGCGCTCCCTCGTCGGCGCGTGGATCGTGGGAACGCTCCGCGTCGTGGCCGCCCTGCTCCGCACGCATCCGCGCGACGAGATCGAGCGCGCGCTGCACAACCTCCTGCGCACCTCACGCGAGACCGCGTCGCCCCTCGAAGCCGTGAGCGAGCACGCCACGCTCTTCGCCCGTCAGGACCTTCTGCGCGCCGCGCGGGTGCTGCGCGTCGACCTCGTGGCCCTCGCGGGATGCGCCGTGGCCGTGGCCTTCGCGACGCTCGCGCACCGCACCGCGGGCCTCGCGCTCGCCGCGCTCTGTGTGGCCGTCGCGGCGGCGGTCTCGCGCGTGTGGCCCGAGGGAGGACTCGACACGGTGTACGCCTCGCTCGAACCCACGCAGCGCGAGATCGCGCGCATCCACGGCGCCCGCGCGGTGGTCTTCGGGCACACGCACATCGCCCGCGGCGCATGGCGCGACGGGGTGTTCGTCGGCAACTGCGGAACGTGGGCGCCGATGTTCCACGACATCGCGTGCGCGCGGCCGGTGCAGTCGGCGCAGCCCTTCGTGTGGCTCCGTAGCGATGGTGCGGAACAGCTCGCGGGCGGGCTCTACCGCTGGGATGGGCACGCGGCGCATCCCGTCGAGGGCGCCGTGTGCGACGACGCGCTGCCCGACGACCGCGACGACGACGACCGCGAGCACGCGGCGGCGTAGGGCGGTGGTGGTGGCGGCGGTGGGGGTGGCGGTGGTGGTGGCGGCGGTGGTGAACGCCGACGCGACCGCACACCGTAGCCCGGAGTGACCGCAGGGAACTCCGGCGCCCCC
>CAMFHP010000203.1 GCA_945952225.1 uncultured Myxococcaceae bacterium | reverse complement strand
GCCCGCGCCGCCTCCGCCCGCGCCGACGCCCGCGCCGACGCCCGTCGTGGGACAGCCCGTGGGACCCGCGCAGGGGGTCAATCCGGGGCCGCACAGCGACTCGGTGATCTCGGCCGCGGGTGGATCGCCCTCGATGCACGAGTTCGAGAGCGGCATGGACTACCGCCCGCTCCCGCCTGGCGCGCGCATCACGTTCAACCTTCAAGACGCCGACCTGCCCGACCTCGTGCGCGCGATCGGCAACATCACGGGCCGTCGGTTCATCCTTCCGGGCAAGGTGCGGCAGATCAAGACCACGATCTACTCGCCCACGAAGATCACGCCCGGCGAGGCCTACCAGGCCTTTCTCTCGGTGCTCGAAGTCAACGGCATGACCGTGGTGCCGAGCGGGCGCTACCTGAAGATCGAAGAGACCGCGGGCGCGGCCACCGCGGTGCTCCCGACCTACGCGCCGGGCAGCGGCGACGCCCCCGCCGACGACCGCTACATCACCCGCATCATCCGCCTGCGGAACATCTCCGCCGACGACGCGAGCAGCCTGCTCGGGCACTTCAAATCACGCGACGGCGACATCACCCCGTACGCCGCCACGAGCACGCTCATCGTCACCGACACGGGCGCGAACATCCGACGGATGCTCCAGATCCTGAGCGAGGTCGACGTGCCCGCGGTGGGCGAGCAGATCTGGGTCGAGCCCGTGCACTACGCCCTCGCGAGCGAGCTCCAGGGGCGCATCAACGAAATCCTCGGCGGTGGTCAGGCCGCGCAGCAGCGGCCCGCGGGCACGAGCGACCTGCGCCTCACGCGCATCCTCGCCGACGACCGCTCGAACTCCCTCGTGATCGTGGCCACGCAGCGGATGTACCTCCGCGTGCTCGAACTCGTGCGCCGCCTCGACGTCTCCATCGCGGGTGAAGGCCAGGTGCGGGTGTTCCGCCTCCAGCACGCCGACGCCGAGGAGATGGCCACCACGCTCAACAACATCACGGGCGGCGGGCGCGCGCCCGGCGGCGCCACGGGCTCGAACCGCGGGCAGAACGCGGTCTTCGAAGGCCAGGTGCGCATCACCGCCGACAAGCCCACGAACGGCCTGGTGATCACCTCGTCGCCGCGCGACTACCTCGCCGTGCGCCGCGTGATCGACGAGCTCGATCGCTCGCGCCGTCAGGTCTTCGTCGAGGCCGTGATCGTGGAGCTGCAGGTGAACCGTTCGAGCCGCCTGGGGCTCAACTTCCACGGCGCGCTGCCGATCAACGATGGCTCCGACGGTGTGGGCCTCGGCGGGTTCTTCCCGCTCACGTCGATCACCCTCAGCGACCCCAACGTGCTGTCGGGCCTCGCCCTCGGCGTGCGCGGCGCGGCCATCTCGGGCTCGCAGAACATCCTGCCCGGCATCGGCGTGTCGATCCCCGAGTTCGGCGTGACGCTCAACGCGCTCGCGTCGACGGGCGACGCCAACGTGCTCGCGACGCCCAACATCATCGCCACCGACAACGTCGCCGCGGACATCAACGTCGGGCAGAACGTGCCCCTGCAGACCAACATCGGCGGCGGCCTCGGCGCGCTCGCGGGCGCTGCGGGCACCAACGGCCTCGGCGGTCTCGGCGCGCTCGCGGGCCTCGGCGGAGGCTTTTCGGCCCCGCGTCAGGACGTGGGCACGAAGATCCGCTTCACGCCGCACATCAACGACTCGGGCGAGGTGCGCATGGAGATCGAAGAGGAGATCTCCGAGGTGGGCGCGTCGACGGGTCAGCTCGGCGCGGTGACCATCAACCGCCGCACGGCGAAGACCACCACGGTGGTGCGCGATCAGAACACCGTCGTGATCGGCGGGCTCATTCGCAACACGGAGACCAACAGCGAGGAGCGCATCCCGATCCTCGGAGACATTCCGATCCTCGGGGCGCTCTTTCGCCGCACGAACCGCGCGGTGCAGCGCTCGAATCTGCTGCTGTTCCTCACGCCGTATGTGATCCGCGATCAGAGCGACCTGCGGCGCATCTTCGAACGCAAGATGCGCGAGCGGCAGGAGTTCGTAGACCGCTACTTCGTCTTCTCCGAGAACGACTACGAGGCCCCGCTCGACTACACCCGCACCAACGGCATGGTCGAAGAGATCCGCCAGTCGATCCGCGAGCTGCGCGCGCGCGCCGAGCTCGAGAACTCCTCGCGTCCTTCGCCCGTGGATCCGCACGACCCGGGCGAGAGCATCGACCTGCCCGCCGAGGTTCGCTCCGGTGGCGCGCCGCAGACCACCCTCGCGCCGACGCCCGCGGGCCTGCCCAACGTGGCGCCGACCTTTCCCAACGCGCCGCCCATCGCGGCCCCCGTGGTGACGCCCGTCGTGGGCGTGCCCGTGCCTCCGTGAACGGACCCTGAGGAGCGCACGACGTGAGCAGCGCACAGTACATGGCCGATGTGTTCCGTCGCCACGGCGTGGTCGACGACGCGCGGCTCCTCGACGCCCTCTCGGCCGCGGAGCGTGACCGCTCGGGCAACCTGCTCGACGTGCTCGTGCGCGCGGGCATCGACGAGGCCCCGCTGGCCCGCGCCCTCGCCCACGAGATGGGCATGGAGTTCGCCACCGCGCTGCCGAAGACCGACCAGCTCCCGGTGCAACTGCTCCGCGAGGTGGGCTTCGATTTCGGCTTCGCGCGTCAGCGTGGCGTGGTGCCCGTGCGCGAGCTCGAAGGCGGCGCGCTGGTGGTGGCCCAGGCCAACCCCCTCGACACCGTCGCCCTCGACGACCTGCGCATGGTGCTCGCCCGCGAGGTCGAGCCCGTCGCCGCCACGCCCACCGCGGTGGCCGACGCGATCAACCGCGCGCAGGCGGAGATCAACCGCACCGCGGAGCTCGAACACAAGGGCGCCGCCGAGGCCGCGGACGACACCCGCGCCGACCTGCTGGAGAGCGACGAAGACGCGCAGATCATCCGCTGGGTGAACAGCCTCTTCGTCGAGGCCGTGAAGGAGCGCGCGAGCGACATTCACATCCAGCCCGACAGCGGGCGCGTGGTGGTTCGCTACCGCATCGACGGGCGGCTCTACCCCGTGCGCGAGGCGCCGAAGAACGTGCTCCCGAGCATCGTCGCGCGCATCAAGATCATGGCGGGGCTCAACATCGCCGAGAAGCGCCTGCCGCAAGACGGACGCATCGGGTTCAAGCTCGGTCAGAAGGACGTGGACATCCGCGTCAGCACGATCCCCGTGGGGCAGGGCGTGGGCGAGCGCATCGTCATGCGCATTCTCAACAAGTCGTCGGTGATGCTCGAACTCACCGACCTTGGCTTCGCGCCCGATCGTCTCGACCTCATGCACGACCTCATCAACCGTCCCGAGGGCATCGTGCTCGTGACGGGGCCCACGGGGTCGGGCAAGACGACGACGCTCTACGCCTGCCTCAACAAGATCAACAGCCCCGACATCAACATCCTCACGGCCGAAGACCCGATCGAGTACGACATCGCGGGCCCGGGCCAGATGCAGGTGAACCCCAAGATCGGGCTCACCTTCGCGACCTGCCTCCGCGCGTTTCTCCGCCAGGATCCCGACGTGATCATGGTGGGCGAGATCCGCGACAAGGAGACCGCCGAGATCGCCGTGCACGCGTCGCTCACGGGCCACCTCGTGCTCTCGACGATCCACACGAACGACGCGGCCGGCGCCGTGACCCGCCTCGTGCACATGGGCATCGAGAGCTTCAACATCACGAGCTCGCTGCTGGCCATTCTCGCCCAGCGCCTCGTGCGCGTGCTGTGTCCGCACTGCAAGGAGCCCTACACCCCGCTCGAGAACGACCTCGTGCGCCTCGGGCTCGACCGCGCGCGCATCTCGCAGCGCATCGCGCGCCCCGCGTCGCTCTATGCGAAGAGCGCGTTCGGCGGCTCGCCCGCGGCCCGCGTCGCGACGGCCATCGCCGCGGGATACCCCGCCACGCTCTACCGCGCGAAGGGCTGCCAGCACTGCCAGAACACGGGCTTTCAGGGCCGCACGGGCATCTACGAGCTGCTGCTCGTGACCGACGCGGTGCGCTCGCTGGTGATCAAGCACGCGGACTCGCCCACGATCCGCCGCTGCGCCGTCGACGAAGGCATGGACACGCTGCGCGACGACGGCGCCCGCAAGGTGCTCGAAGGGCTCACGACCATCGAAGAAGTGCTCGCCGCCACGCAAGACGAGGTCTGATCCATGGGACACTTCGCGTACATCGGCGTCGATGCGAAGGGACGCACCGTTCGGGGCACCGTCGATGCCGACGACGTGAAGGGCGTCCGCCAGACGCTCCGCAAGCAGGGGCTCTTTCTCGAGACGGCCACGCCCCTCGCCGACGCGTCGAACTCGAAGGCCCCGAAGGCCGCGAAGCCTGTCGCCGCGGGCACGGTCACCGCCGCAGCGCCCGCGAAGGGCGAGGCCGTCGCCGCGCTCTCGTTCGCCGAGCGCGCGCCCGCGTTCGCGAAGGTGCTCAAGACCCTGAAGGAGCTCGCGTCGTCGCCCGGTCAGGCCGTGGCCATGTCGACGCGCCAGCTCTCGACGCTCGTGAAGGCAGGCATTCCGCTCGTCGAGGCGCTCACCGCGCTCATCGATCAGATCGAGGACGAGGGGCTCCGCGAGGCCTACGGCGAGGTGCGCAACAAGGTGAACGAGGGCATCTCGTTCGCGACCGCGCTCACGGGGCATCCGCGGTACTTCCCCGGGCTCTACGTGAACATGGTGGCCGCGGGAGAGGCCTCGGGCACGCTCGAAGCGGTGCTCGCGCGACTGGCCGACTTCATGGAGGGCCAGGTCAAGCTCAAGAACAAGATCGTCGGCGCCATGGCCTACCCCGCGTTCATGGCGATCATGGGCGTGGCGATCCTGTCGTTGATGATGGTGGTCGTGGTGCCGAAGGTCAGCGCGATCTTCGAAGACTTCAAGGCCGCGCTGCCCTGGTACACCGCCGCGCTCATCACCACGTCGCGCATCCTCGGGAGCTACTGGTGGCTGCTCCTCGCGCTCGCGGGCGGCGCGGTCTACGCGTTCCGTCGGTGGAAGAGCACGCCCGAGGGGCAGTACCGCTGGGACGCGTTCACGCTGCGCGTGCCCCTCTTCGGCGAGCTGCTTCGCATGGTGGCGATCACGCGCTTCGCCCGCACGCTCTCGACGCTCCTCGCCTCGGGTGTCCCGCTCCTCAAGGCGATGGACATCGTGAAGAACGTCATGGAGAACCGCGTGCTCGAAGCGGTCATCACCGAGGCCGCGTCGAGCATCAAGGAGGGCGAGAGCATCGCCGAGCCCCTCAAGCGCTCGGGGAAGTTTCCCCCCATCGTCACGCACATGATCGCGATCGGCGAGCGGTCGGGCGAGCTCGAATCGATGCTCGAAGCCGTCGCCGAGTCGTACGACAGCGTGATCGACGGCCGCGTCGCGATCCTCACCTCGCTCATGGAGCCCATTCTCATCGTGGTGATGGGCGGGCTCTCGGGCGGCGTGACCTTCGCGATCCTCATGCCGCTCCTCCAGCTCAACGAGTTCGCGCAATGAGCCTGCTCTCGCCGCGCAAGCGCAGGCGCAGCCGACGGCCCCGGGAGCGCACCGTGGTGTTCCCCTGGGAGTCGCGCGCGCCCGCGTTCGCGTGGCTCTCGCGGCGTCATGCGGGCGCAGCGTTCGCCGTGCTCGCGGCCCTCGTCGCGACGGGCGCGCTCACCTCCCTCGACGACCGCCGTCGGCGCGTGCACGCCACCCGCGCGGCGATTCGAAGCGTGATGCTCGCCACGGAGGCCTTTCGCGCCGACCATGGCCGCTGCCCCGCGTCGATGGAGGAGCTCACCGCGCCGCCCGAGACCGCGGGCATCACGGGCCGCTACCTGCTCGAACCTCGCCTCGACGGGTGGGGTCGCCCGCTGCGCTTCCAGTGCCCCGGGGGGAAGCACCCATCGTCCGCTGACGTTTCGTCCGAGGGCCCGCCCGAGGGGCTCTTTCCCGCTGTGACCATCGAGTGATTCCGACGGAGTGATGTGACCGCCATGAACCTTTCGCAGCCCACGCAGACCGCTCCGCGCCGCCTCTCGCGCCGCGCCCTCCGCCGCATCGCCCAGCGCGGCATGACGCTCATCGAGATCATGATCGTGGTGGTGATCATGGGGCTCATCGCGAGCGCCGTGGGCATCGGCGTGTTCAACCAGGCGAAGAAGGCCCGCATCGAGACGGCCACCACCGAGGTGCGCTCCATCGAACACGCGGTGCAGCTCTGGCAGCAGGATCACCCCTCGGGCTGCCCCACCGTCGCGCAGCTCCAGGCCGACCGCATCCTCGACAACCACGCCCGCTCCAAGGACCCGTGGGACAACGACTACGCCATCTCGTGTGAGAACGGCGACGTGACCGTGCGCTCCAAGGGCCCCGACGGCCAGGAGGGCACCGACGACGACATTCCCCGCCAGCGCCGCTGAGCGCCCGCGAGGCGTGAGCACAACTCCATGCGCGTGATGACCGCCAGCACCGTGCGCCGTGGGGCTCCCAGCGAGCCCCGCAGCGTCCGTGCGCCCTCGATGGGCCAGCGCGGCTTCACGCTCATGGAGATCATGCTCGTGGTGCTCATCGCGAGCCTCATGGCCACCGCGGCCACCGTGGGCTTCTCGGCCCTCCGTCGCGGGAGGCTCCGCGCGGGCGCGGCGTCCATCGGTTCTGCGATGCGCGCTGCGTATGTGCACGCGCTCACCACGGGACGCACCACGCGCCTCGTGCTCACGCTCGGCTCCAACCGCTACTGGATCGAAGACACCGACGACGCCCACGTGCTCGACCCCACGGACCCCCTGCGCCAGAGCGGCACCGCCGCGAGCGCCGACGACGCCGAGCGTCTCGCGCGACGCGCCGCGGACCTCATCGCGCAGCAGCGTCCGAGGGCCCCGCGCGCCGAGTTCGCTCGCCCCGAAGGGAGCCGCTACCGCGAGCGCACGCTCGGCGACGACGTGACCCTCGTGCGGGTGTTCTCCGAGCACACCGAAGACCCCTCGGAGCAGGGCCAGGCGCACGTGTATTTCTGGGCCGGCGGCCAGGGCGAGCGCGCGATCGTGCAGCTCCGAAGTGTGAGCGGCGAGGTGTACTCCGTGGTGCTGCGTCCCCTCACGGGACACTGCGAGATCGTCGCCGAGGCCGTGGAGCCCGAACCCACCGACGAGACCCCCGCGAACGACCAGACCGAGGTCGACGCCCGCGAGCGCCGCGCGCAGGGAGGGCCCTGACATGACCGCGCGCCGTGGTGACGAAGGCTTCACGCTCATCGAGGTGATGATCGCCGTGGCGATCCTCTCGATGGCGCTCGCGACGGTGTTCGGTTCGAACATCGCGGGCGCACGCAGCACGGCCCACGCGCGCATGCTCACGCGCGCCACGATGATGGCCCGCTGCCGCATCGTGGAGGCCGAAGCCTACCTGGTGAAGAACCAGCTCCCGCCCGCGGATCAGGAGCTCGAAGACCCGCCCGCGATGGGGAGCGAAGAGGCCTGCTGCTCCGACGGGGTGACCTGTCAGGTGAAGGTCGAGCGCATCGAGCTTCCGTCGCCGCAGCGGGTCGAGACCGCGGCGGGCGATCGGCTCCTCGGACGCGCGGCCGGGGCGGCGGCGGGCACGTCGTTCGGCGCGCCGGGCGCGGGCGGCGGCGACGGCGGTGTGGGCGCGCTGGGGA
>CAMFHP010000202.1 GCA_945952225.1 uncultured Myxococcaceae bacterium | reverse complement strand
CGATCGGCAGCGTCCGCCCTCCGCCACGAGCCGCGCGCCCGCATCGGCCGATTCGAGCTCGAGGCCCGCGACGGGCGCGGCGGCGTTGTGGCATCCGGCCGAGGCGCAGCGCGCGCGGAGCACCTCGCGCTCGACGTCGAGCGCGCACGTGGGTGTGCTGTCGGGCGGCGCATCGAGGGTGCTGTCGACGGCGGCATCGACCGTGGCGTCGAGGGCTCCGTCGGGCGACGCGTCGGCGGACTCGGCGGCGAGAAAGGGCCCGAGGTCGTCGATGGATCCGGGGCACCCCGCGAGCGCGAGGGCCATCGCGGCGAGCGAGACGAGGCGCGTCACCCGGTGCTCACCGCGCCGAGGTTTTCGAGCACCGCGGTGCCCTCGGCGCCGAAGCGCGTCGCGCGCACGCCCACGGCCTTGAGCATCGCGAGGTAGAGGTTCGCGATGGGGCGCTCGCTGCCGTAGACGACGTGGCGTCCGGTGTTGAACTGCCCGCCGCAGCGGCCCGCGAGGAGCACCGGGAGGCCGTAGTGCCAGTGGCCGTTGCCGTCGGCGATCTCGCTTGAAAACAGGGCGACGGTGTTGTCGAGCACGGTGCTCCCGTCGGCCTCGCGCATCGACTGGAGCTGCTGGAGGAGCGCCGCGAACTGCTGCACCTCCCACGTGCCGATGAGCTGGAGCTTGCGGAGCTTGTCGGGATCGGACTGGTGGTGGCTGAGCTCGTGGTGCGCGCCCGCGGCGCCGAGGAAGCTGTAGTCGCGACCGCTGCCCGCGTTGCCGAGCATGAACGTGATGACCCGCGTCGCGTCGCAGCGCAGCGCGAGGGCCATGATCTGGTTCATCACGCGCACGGTGTCTTCGTAGCCGAGTCCCTCCATGGGACGCGACGGCGGCACGCACACGGGCGCGGTGGTGGCGCCCGCCATGACCTGCCGTTCGAGCTCGCGCACGGCGGTGAGGTACTGATCGAGGCGCGCGCGGTCGGTGGCGCCCACGGTGCCCTGGAGGCGCGTGGCGTCGCGGCGCACGTAGTCGAGCACGCTGGCGCGGTAGGCCCGTCGACGCTCGGCCTGCGCGGCGCTCTCGCCCGCAGCGAAGAGGCGTTCGAAGAGGATCTGCGGGTTCGTGAGCTTGGGCAGCGGCGTGGTCTCCGAGGCCCACGAGATGTTGCGCGCGTAGGCGCACGAGTAGCCCGAGTCGCAGTTGCCCGTGGCGCTGCCGCCGTCGATGCCCATCTGCAACGAGGGGAAGCGCGTGGTCATGCCGATCGCGTTGGCCGCCACCTGGTCGACGGAGATGCCGTTGCGAATGCCCGTGGCCTCGGTCTTCGTGATGCGCGCCGCCGTGAGGAACGACCCGGTGCCGCGCGCGTGGTCGCCCGCGCCGTCGTTCACGCCGCCGTAGTCGGCCTGCGCGGGACGGTTCGAGAGCCCCGTGAGCACCAGCGCTTCCGAGCGCAGCGCACCGAGCGGGGCGAGCATGGGCGAGAGCGCGAAGCCCGCGCCCTCGGCGGTGGGACGCCACGCGTTGGCCGTGCTGCCGTTGATGCCGCAGGGCACGTACCAGATGAGCATGCGCTTCGGCGGCGCGGTGCCGCCCGCGTGCGCGACACCGCGCGGGAGCAGGGATTCAAGCGCGGGGAGCGCGAGGGCCACACCGGCTCCGCGGAGCAGCGCGCGGCGAGAGAGCGAGGGAGCCATCGGGATCAGCGTCCTCCTGCGGGTTCACCGCGGCGCATGCGGAACGAATCGCTGAGCACCACGCGCGCGACGAGGTCGCGGAGGCGCAGGCCCGCGGCGCTCCAGTCGTGGGAGAGGGTGTCGAGCACGGGGTGGTCGTAGTCCTGCGGGCCGCGGCCGAGGGCGTAGGTGAACACCTGCTGCGTCACGCAGCGGGCGAAGCGGGGATCGCGCGCGAGAAGCTGCGCGAGGTCGGCGGCGCCGTCGAAGCGATCGCCGCTGCCGGGCAGCACACCCGCGGTGTCGATCGCGAAGCCCGAGTCGAGCGCGCGCCACGCGCCCACGGCGTCGAAGTGCTCGAAGGCGAAGCCCAGGGGATCCATGAGGGCGTGGCAGGTGGCGCACGCGGGGTCGGCGCGGTGCCGTTCGAAGCGCTGGCGCAGCGAGCCCGTGGGCATGCTCTCCATCGGCAGCCCCTCGACGTTGGGCGGCGGTGGCGGAGGCGGCTCACACAACAACTGGTTGAGCACCCACTGTCCGCGGCGCACGGGCGAGGTGCGGTTGGGGTGGCTCGTCACCGCGAGCAGTCCGCCCTGCGTGAGCAGCCCGCGACGTGCGGCCGGGAGCGTCGTGCGGCGCACCCCCGTGCCCGCGGCGGGCGTGGCGCCGTAGTACCGCGCGAGGCGGTCGTCGACGAAGCTGTAGTCCGCCGTGAGGAACTCGGCCATCGACACGTCGCCGCGCAAGAACGCTTCGAAGTAGGCCTCGGTCTCCGCGCGCATCGACGCCCGCAGCTCGGGCGTGTACGCGGGAAAGAGCGTCGGGTCGGCGTCGTGCTCGGCGAGCGCGCGCACGTAGAGCCACTGGCCCGCGAAGTTGTCGGTGAGCGCGCGGGCCTTCGGGTCGGCGAGCATGCGATCGACCTGCGCGCGCAGCACCGCCGGGTCGCGGAGACGTCCCGCGTCGGCGAGCGCCGAGAGCGCGTCGTCGGGCATCGAGCTCCAGAGAAAGTACGAGAGCCGTGCGGCGAGCTCGTGGTCCGTGAGCAGATGCGCGACGGGCGACGTGGGCTCGGCGTCGAGCTCCACGCGGTAGAGAAAATGCGGCGAGAGAAGGGCCGCGGTGAGCGCGAGCTTGAGCCCCGCTTCGAAGCCCTCGCCCTGCGTGCGCGCCACGGCGAAGAGGTCGGTGAGCGCGGTGACCTCGGCCTCGGTGGGCGGCCGACGCCATGCGCGACGCACGAACGCAGCGACGATCTGCCGACCGCATGCGGCCTCGGTGGCGGTC
Organism: uncultured Myxococcaceae bacterium; assembly: GCA_945952225.1. Taxonomy (GTDB): domain Bacteria; phylum Myxococcota_A; class Polyangia; order Polyangiales; genus CAISKJ01. The sequence continues at coordinate 4,719 of CAMFHP010000202.1, read as the reverse complement.
GTGGGCGTGCACACCAGGATGCGCTGCCGCTGCGGGTTCGTGAGCCCCGCGGCGTCGAGCGGTCCCTCGACGCGGATCCAGTCGACCAGGAGGTTCCGGTCGGCCATCACGTCGGGCATGTAGTAGTCGTTGAGAAAGCGCGCGCCGACGGCCACGGGGGTGGTCGTGCGCACGGTGAACTCCGCGGTGTACTCACCGGGCGCAGCGGCGAGTGCGGGCACGCTCACGTCGCGCACCGAGGCCTCGTCGACGATCAGCGACATGCGCGCGTCGTCGGTGCCCGCGCGGGTCTGCCACGCGCGCACGGTCACCCGGTAGCGCCCCGCCGCAGGGGGAACGAAGCGCGCCGTGATGTCTCCGTTCGACCAGAGGTTCCACACCGAGCCCGAGGCTCCGCCGACGGTGCCCGTGAGCGATTCGGCCTCGTACTGCACGCGCTGCGAGGGCACCGCGGGGTTGAAGAGCGCCTCGTCGACGAGCTGCTCCGCCGCGCGTTGGTACAGCTCCATCTGCACTGCGGAGATGGTGAGCACGTCGGCGATGTTGTCGAAGCCGTAGCCCCGGTCGTCCGCGGGAAAATCCCTCGCAGGCGTGCGCGTCGTGCCGAAGAGGTCGCGCACGGTGTTGTCGTACTCCGCGCGGTTCAACCGATGGAGCGTCACGCGCCCCGGATCGACGGGCTGCACCACATCGGGCGCATCGACGGGCGCATCGACGGGCGCATCGACCGCGGCCCCATCGGGCGCCATCGCATCGGGAACGGCCCCATCGACCGCGGCCCCATCGCGCGCACTCGCATCGGGCGCAGCGCCATCGGGCACGCCCGCCTCCGTCGATCGCGCAGGCACGAGCGCTTCGGGCGCACCGACCACCCCGACGCAGCCCGACAACGTGAGCCACGCGGCGAGCGCGGCGACCCGACGGTTGTGCATGAAGTGACCATCGGCGACGCGCACCCGCGCTGTCAACGATCGCCGTGTGTCATGCGCGAGCGGGTCAGCGCGGCGCGAAGCGGACGCGTGTGGTAGCCGAGAGCATGCCCGACGAGTAGAGGGCGGCGTTGGTGTACGTGGTGGGGCGGTAGTCCTGCACGGCCACGAGGATGGGGTCGGGCGACGTGGGCGTGAGGCCGAAGGGCGTGGTGAAGGGCGTGTTGTAGAGCACGTCGAGGTTGCGGTTGGCCTCGTACGCCTGGAGCTCGAAGGTGTACTGCGAAGGTCCGAACATCATCGTGCTGCTCACATAGAGTTCGGCGTTGAAGAACTCGGCGACCCAGCGGCGGTTGGGGGCGGTTCCCACGGTGGCGATGCACACGCCCGAGGGGCCGAGCACGAGGTCGACGCCGAAGAGGTACACCGCGGGCGCCACGCGCGACGCGCCGCTGCTCGCCCACGCGCGGAAGGGCGCGCGATCGGGCACCGCCGTGATGTTGTAGAACAGCGTGCCGAAGCCCACGAGGCCGTTGCTGTTCACCAGGTAGTGCTGGTTGCTTCCGCCCCAGAGCCACACCGGAAAGGGCAACGCGCCGTCGATGAATCCGTCGTCTTCGCCCACGAGCACGTTGATGCCGCCGGGCGCGGCGCACGCGTCGATCCACGTGACCTCGGGGGGCGGCGTGGTGACCGTGTAGCCCGCGAAGGTGGGCTCGGAGCAGCGCCCGACGAGGCATGTCGTGCCCGCGGCGCAGCGCAGCCCGCAGGCGCCGCAGTTGTTGTTGTCCGACACGAGGTCGGTCTCGCATCCGTTGGCTGCGCTGCCGTCGCAGTTGCCGAAGGTGCCCGTGCACGCGGTGAGCTGACACGAGCCCGAACGACACACGCCCGTCCCGTTGGCCGGCGCGCAGGTGCGCCCGCAGGCCCCGCAGTGCGACATCGACGAGGTGGTGTCGGTCTCACATCCGTTGGTGGGGTTGCCGTCGCAGTTGCCGAAGCCCGCGTTGCAGTTCGTGACCTCGCACGTGCCGCTGTTGCAGGCCCCCGATCCGTTGGCCGGCGCGCACGCGAGGCCGCAGCCGCCGCAGTGCAGGTTGCTCGTGCGGAGGTTCACCTCGCAGCCGTTGCTCTCGACGCGGTCGCAGTTGTCGAAGCCCGACTCGCAGGTGAAGCCGCACGCGGCCGACGCGCAGTACGCCACGCTGTTGGGACGCCCCACACACGGACGCCCGCACGCGCCGCAGTTCGAGAGGTTCGAGCGCACGTCGACCTCGCAGCCGTTGGCGGCCACGCCGTCGCAGTTGTCGCGCCCCGTGTCGCAGGTGGCGAGCGCGCACATGCCCATGCGGCACACGCCCGTACCGCCGTTGAACGCGCAGGCGTTGCCGCACGCGCCGCAGTTCGTGGCGCTGAGGTTGAGGTCGGTCTCGCAGCCGTTGGCGGCCATCCCGTCGCAGTCGCCCCAGCCCGACTCGCAGCGGCCGAGCGCGCACACGCCCGACGTGCACACCCCCGTCGCATGGGCGAAGGAGCACGCGTTGCCGCAGCGTCCGCAGTTCGCCGCGTCGCTCGCGAAGGTCACCTCGCAGGCCGACGGGTCGCCGTCGCAGTCGCCGAAGCCCGGCGAGCACGTGGTCCGCACGCACACGCCCGACGTGCACGCCGCGCCCGCGCCGGGGAACGAGCAACGCATGCCGCAGGCGCCGCAGTTCGCGGTGTCGGCGCGGAGGTTCACCTCGCAGCCGTTGACCGCGTTCCCGTCGCAGTCGGCGAAGCCCGTCTCGCACGCGCCCATCGAGCAGCGCCCCGCCGCGCACACCGCCGCTGCGCGGGGATACACCGGGCACGCCACGCCGCAGCCGCCGCAGTGGAGCGTCGACGTGGTGACGTCGGTCTCGCAGCCGTTGTTCGCGCTGCGGTCGCAGTCGCCGAAGCCCATGCGGCACATCTCGACGCCGCACTGTCCGCCGATGCACGAGGGCGTCGCGTTGGCCACGCTGCACACGCTCCCGCACGCGCCGCAGTGCTGCGTGTTCGACTGCGCGTCGACGCATCCGCCCGCGCAGCAGGTACGCCCCGCGGGGCATCCGCGCGCGGCGTTGCAGCCGGCCACGCAGGTGTTGCCCATGCAGAGCTGGCCGAGGGGGCAGTGCGTGTCGTTCGCGCAGGCCACACACACGTGCGAGGCCGTGTCGCAGCGCTGCGCCACGCCGCCGTCGCCGAGCGCGGAGCAGTCGTTGTCGTTGCGACAGCCCGTGGCGCACTGGTTGACGCCGGGCACGCAGTAGCGCCCCGTCGGGCACGTGTCGCGCTCGGGCGTGCACTCGGGTCCCGTGTCGACGGGCGCATCGGCGGGCGTGTCGACGGCGAGGTCCGTCGCGACGTCGACGCCTCCGTCGGCGCCGGGGCGCGGGCCCTGGAAGGTGTCCCAGTCGAAGGAGCATCCCGCGGTGGTGAGCAGCGCGAGGGCGACGGAGCGAAGAGAAGAGACGCGCATCAGAACACTCCGCGGAGCGAGAGGCCCGCGCCCGTGAGGCCCACGGTCACCGCCGCGGGGCGCGCGGGCGACGAGGGCCGACCCACCGCGAAGATCACTGCGCCCGCGGCGATTCCCGCGAGGCCGAGGCCCAGCGAGACGTTCGCGACGGTGGTCAGGGTACGTCCACCGGCGACGAGGTCGAGGTCGGACTGCGAGCAGGGCACGGCGCCGCCACAGCGCGCGCTCACGTCGTCGTAGCGACCGCTGGCCATGAGCCCGAAGACCGTGAATCCCACGAGCCCCGCGGCGCCCACGCCGAAGCCCACCCACGCGAGCGAGCGGGGGATTCCTCCCTGCGGCGGCGGCGGCGGAGGCGGCTGCACGGGCACCACGCGGATCGGTCGCGCGACCTCGGTGTGCCCTTCGAGCACGGGCCTGCGTCGCAGCGGAATGCCGACGGTCACCTCCCCGCCCGCGACCACTTCGGAGTCGCGGTCCTCGGGGAAGAACGCGGGCGCCTCGACGTGCACGGTGATGCGTCCGGGCATCACGGGAATCGCGACGCCGACGCCCTCGCGCGGAATGTCTCGGTTGTTGATGCGCACGACCGCGTCGGGCGGAAGGTCGGGCACGGTGACGGTGATGCGTCCGACGCGGGGGCGCACGGCGGTGAGCTCGCTGTTCGCAACGTCGCGGGTCTGCGCGTAGCGGGGGTCGGTGCCCGCGCGGTCGCCGGCCTCGCGGGCCGTGCGCTCGTACTCGGCGACGGCTTCGTCGAAGCGTCCGAGTTCGCGCAGACAGCGGGCGATGTAGAGCCGCGCGTTGGGCGAGTTGTAGAGCGACACCGACTGACGGAACTCGGCGAGCGCGGGCTCCCACGCGTGCTGGTCGTAGAGCGCCGTGCCCTGCGAGAAGCGCTGCTGCGCGAAGACCGTGTTGTCCTGCGCCGACGCGAGCGCGGGCGTCGCGAGGAGCGTGAGCGTGAGCAGAAGGGAGTGGGCTCGCATCGGGGTGCTGTGGCCTTCGCGGTCAGATGCCGCTCGGTCGGAACTCGCCATTGCCCTGGGCCCCACCGCCCGCAGGCGGCGCGGAGACCGTGGCGCCACCGCCGGCGCCTGCGTTGGTGCGCGGCGGGCGGACGAAGCGTCCGGCGCGTCCGCCGCGACGGGGGCGATCGAGGGGCGTGGGCGCGGGAGGATCTTCGACGGGCGCAGCGGCCACGGCGGCGTCGTTCGCGACGGGCTGCGCGAGCGGCTGCGCGACGGGCTGCGCGAGCGGCTGCGCGACGGGCTGCGCGACGGGCTCGGG
>CAMFHP010000201.1 GCA_945952225.1 uncultured Myxococcaceae bacterium | reverse complement strand
AGATTGCCTCTTGTCTCGTGGGCTCGGAGATGTGTATAAGAGACAGGTTCCACACCGAGAGCATGTCGCGGCCGCGGTTGTCGGTGCGGTTCGCGCCGGTGATGGCCTCGACGTAGTGCTTCGTCGTCGAGCGGTAGAGCAGCCGCACGGTCACCGGCACGTTGCCGCCCGCCGCAGGCAGCGGGAGCGTGAAGGTCGCGTCGTCGTAGTTGCGAAGCTCGCCGCCCGCGGTCTGCCCGTACTCGCGTCCCACGGGCATCGTGCGCGCGTCGGCCCGCATGCCCAGCGGAGGAATGCGCGTGTCTTCGATCACGGTGTCGTGGCGCACGACGAAGTCCGAGGGCTCCACGCGACCGTTCACGCGATGCCCCGCTTGAAAGCGGTACACGCGGGCCTGCGCGTCTTCGACGAGCTCGTCGTTCACGAAGGCGCCCGACACCACGCGGTCGCCCACCTGCACCTGGAGCCACATGAGCCGCGCGTCTTCGTAGCCCGTCGGAAGTTTGTGTCCCGAGAGGTTCGTCACCCGCACGCGCAGCGTGAGGTTCTGCCCGCCGACGCCCGTCGTGGGCGCATCGAGAAGCTCCACCCGCGCGGCCGTGCGGAGGTAGGCGCGCGTGCGCTCGCGGGCGCTGTCGAACTCGGCGTCGTGCTCGCCGGGGAGCGCGGCCTTCAGCATCGCGAGGCCCCACTCGTTGGCGCCCACGAACTCGTGCACGCGCTGTCCCGAACGCGAGGGCGCGCCGGGGATGCGCGTCGACGGAAGGTCCTCGGTGAGCGCGCGCATGTGGCACGTCTGGCAGGTCTCGGGCGTGCTGCGACGCGAGAAGTCCGACTGCGCCCACTCGGTGTACGTGCTCTGCAACGGGAAGGGCGCGCCCGTGTCGGTGCCGTCGGCGAGGAGCCGGTGGTTCGTCGGGTGGTCGACGTTGTGGCACTGACCACACAGCCGCGGATCACGGATGAAATCTCCGCCCATCGACGGGTGCCGCGGCGACGTGAACGGATCGGTGCGCGGACCGAAGCGCGGGGGAATGCTCCCCGTCGGCGCGTCGGAGAAATAGAGCTGCGCGTTCGCGAGGTGCGGCGCGCTCGCGACGCCCGTCGGCACGATGCTCCGGTGGCACGTGTCGCAGTTCACGCCGTCGGTGTCGCCTTCGAGCGCATCGAGGCGCGCGCCCGTGCCCGGCGTCGCGCGGCCCGCCACGAAGCCCGCGGGCGTGTGGCAGCGGATGCAGACCGTGCCCACGCCGGGCGCTTCCTGTTCGGCCACGGTGAGCGTCGCGAGAAAGAGCGGATCGCGCGCGGCGTTGGCCATCAGCGAGGGCGTCCAGGCGTCGCCGGCCATGTAGCGCTCGCCCGTCGAGGTGGTGGCCCCGGCGTGGCACTCGGTGCAACGGTCCGACGGCTGGAGCCCCGTGTTCAGCGTGCCCGGCTGCGTGCCGAGGGGTTGCGCGCCCACGGCGAAGGGAGCGAGCGCGACGAAGAACCCGAGGCAGGCGATGCGGCGGCGCATGGTGGGCGCGACCATAGTGAATTCGCCCGTACGTGAAAAGGCGACGCGCGACCCGCGGGCCGTGGCGGTGATATAGGTCCGCGCCTCCGATGGTCTACGAGGTCTACATGCGCATCATGGTCGGCCTGCCGATCGCGCAACACGTGCTGCCCGATGTGCTCAAGGGCTTTCACGACAGCCTCGGCGTGGCGCACGACGCCCCGGCCGACGAGGTCTACGCGGTGCTTCGCGACGCGGCGCCGAAGCACAAGCGCCACGAGCCCGACCGCCAGCGCTACGAGCTCGCCCTCGAAGCCCACGTCGACGCGCTCTGGGACGTCGACTGCGCCCTCTCGGGCAGCACCGACGGACTCGCCGACGCACGCGCCACGCAGCTCTGGGTCGGCGTGCGCATCGAGCAGATGGAGCACACCGCGCGCATCGAGTCGCCGGTGCAGTTCGTCCGCCCGAAGGTGCTGCGCAAGGGCGACCTCTCCATGGGTTCGGACTTCTCGCGCGAGCTCGGCCCCGAGCTCTACAAGCAGTTCCGTCACGCGACGCAGATGTATCAGCGCGCGCGGCTCCAGATCGAAGGCGACGCGATCACGCGCACGAAGAAGCTCCCCACGAGCCGCCAGCACGAGGTGGCCTGGGTGATGACGCGCTGGCTCGTTCCCGTGAAGTGAGCGCCGCGCGCCGCGGTCACAGCCCGCGCGCGAACATCACCGCCGTGAGCCCCACGCCCACCGCCGTCACCACGCGCCGCACCGCGACCTGACCCGCGCGCCGCGCGAGCCCCGCGCCGCCCCATCCGCCCACGGCCGCGCCCACCATGATCACCAGCGCGGGCATCCACACCACGCGCCCGCCGAGCAGAAAAGCCACCGCCGCGAAGCCGTTGATGCACACGGCCGCGAGGTTCTTGAGCCCGTTGGCGCGGTGCACGTCGCGAACGCCCATCATCGCGAGCGCCGAGAGCATCAGGATGCCGATGCCCGCGCCGAAGAAGCCGCCGTAGAAGGCCACTGCGAGCTGAAAGAGCGCGAGGGTGACGTGCGCGCGCGGCGGCGCCGGGGCGTCGCTCGCGGTCGGCGGGAGGCGCGCGCGGAGGGCGCGACGCAGCGGGTCCTGCAGCGCGAAGAGCGTCGTCGCGAGGAGGATCAACCACGGCACGAGCCGCGCGAAGGTCTGGTCGCTCACGCGCATCGCGGCGAGCGCGCCGAGCGAGCCGCCCACCACACTCGGAAGCGCCATCGCCGTGAGCAGTCGACGGTCGTGCGCGAAGGTGTCGCGGTAGCCCAGAAAGGCCGCGAACGAGCCCGGAATGAGGGCCACGGTGTTCGTCGCGTTCGCCGCGATGGGGCCGAGTCCCACCGAGAGCAGCGCGGGAAAGGTCAGCAGGCTCCCGCCGCCCGCGACGGAGTTGATCGTGCCCGCGACGAAGCCGGCGACGAACAGAAGCGCATGGCGGGCGAAGGGGTCGGTCACGGCCTCGACCGCACGTCTAGCACGCACGCACCGCGCGCCATCGAGATCCTGCACACCCGCCGTGCGAGACCTTCCCAACTCCGTTCACACACGAGCTTCGGTGGCCGTTCTCCCGACCACGGCGCGCGCCCTTCACACCCCTGCGCAGCGCCCTTCATGGTCTGCGCGCGCGCGTCTCGCCGCAGCCCCCGTCGGGGCGTCGGTCACGCACCCGTGCGCGCGGTCCGCAGGAGACCGTTCATGCGCCGCACCGACTCGCAGTTCGCGCCCCGCACGCGCCCCCTCCGCGCGATGGTCTTCACGCTCGCCGCGCTCACACCGCGCGCCGCCGACGCGTTCACGTTGAACCCCGGCGGCGGACGCACCGCCGACGACGGACTGCGCATCATGGTGGCCCCCAACGGGCAGATGCAGGTGTGGCGCGCGGGCGTCGCGCAGGTGAGCAGCGCCGCCTACGAGGTGCCCCACACGGCCGTACGCGACACGCTCTACCTCGCGGTGGGAACGCAGCTCTACGGCGCCTCGTGCGACGGATGCGCGACGCCCCTCGTGCCGTGGACGCCCCTCGCACAGACCGCCGTCGAGGGCACCGGAACCCCCACCGCCCCATGGCGCGCGAGCACCACGCTGCGCGCCGGAAGCGCGGGCCCCGTGCTCACCGTGACGACCTCGTACATCGCGCGCGACGAGGCGCTCACGCAGCAGATCGCCGTCGACGTGCCCGCGGGCGTGACCCAGTCATTGCGGCTCTACCACGTGGTCGACACGTACCTCGGCGGCGCCGACACCGGACCCGCGTACGTGCGCAGCTACGACCCCACGCCCGCGGTCGTGGGCGTGAGCGCGCCGGGCACCTTCATCGCCTTCGCGGCCCCGACCCCGAAGTGGAACGACTGGTTCTCGGGCTCCGCGTCTCTGCCCTTCGCGCGCATCGCGACGACGCGTCAGCTCGGCGCCACCGTCGACACGTCGTGGTCCACCGACAACGCCCTCGCGGTGCAGTGGAACCTCCTTCCGCAGCCCCACCTCGACCTCACGTACCGCGTGGTGTTCTCGGGTCACAAGCCGTGCTCTGTCGACAACCAGTGCGGCGGCACCGCGCCGTGGTGCGACACGAGCGAGGGCCTCTGCCACGCCTGCGTGAACGACACGCACTGCGCCGGCGCCACGCCCGTCTGCGACCGCGCCACGCACACGTGCATGGCCCCGCGCGACGTCGACTCCGACGGCGACGGCGTGCCCGACTGGCTCGAACTCGCGGCGGGCACCGACCCCTCGAACGGCGACAGCGACGGCGACACGGTCTTCGACCGCGACGAGTTCGGCGCCGACCTCACGCGCCCGCGCGACACCGACGGCGACGGGCACCTCGACGCCCTCGACACCGACGACGACAACGATGGAATCCCCACCGCGTACGAGTCGCCCAACACCGCGTGGGGCGACACCGACGGCGACGACGTGCCCGACTGGCTCGACACCGACGACGACGACGACGGCATTCCCACGCGCGACGAGCGTCCGGGGGGAAACAACCGCGACACCGACGGCAACGGCGTGCCCGATCACCTCGACGCCGACGACGACCACGACGGCGTGCTCACGCGCATCGAGCGCGACCTCGACCCCAGCGTGAACGACGACATCGACGGCGATGGAATGCCCTCGCACCGCGACCCCGACGCCGACAACGACAAGCTCGACGACCTCACCGAGAGCGCATCGGGGCCGGGCCTCGACAGCGACGGCGACGGACTCGCCGACCTCATGGACGCCGACGATGACAACGACGGCGTCTCCACGCGCATCGAGGCCGGCGCGGTGCTCGTTCCGCCCGACACCGACGGCGACGGCGCGCCCGATCACCGCGACCGCGACAGCGACAACGACTGCGCCCCCGACGGCGACGTGCGCGAGCTCAACGGACGCACCAACCCCGCGATCCCCGAGTCCGTGGCCGACCGCAACTGCCCCGCGAGCGCGCCCCTCTGCGACCGCCGACGGGGCGTGTGCGTGACCGTGCTTCCCGCGTACGCGTCGGGCGCCGTCGACCCCTTCACGGCCGTCGACGGAGGCTTCCGCGGACCCTCCGAGAGCCCGCCCGCGACGCCTCCTGCGATGGAGGGCGGCGTGCAGTGCGGCGCGCGTCCCGGCGCGACGGGCGAGGGCGGTGCGGGCGCGGTGCTGGCGGTGCTGTTGTGGTGTGCGCGGCGTCGCCGCGGTCAGCGCGCGGCGGCGTAGGCGAAGAGGGCCCAGCCCGCGAGAAACCCGAGTCCGCCGAGGGGCGTGACCATGCCGAGCTTCGTGATGCCCGTGAGGGCCATGACGTAGAGGCTGCCCGAGAAGAGCGCGATGCCCACGAGCATCGACCAGCCCGCGGCGTTCGCCTCCGCGGGCTTGAGCGTCGAGAGCCACGCGACCGCGATGAGTCCGAGCGCGTGATACATCTGGTAGCGCGCGCCGGTCTCCCAGTTCTGGAGCATGCGCTCCGAGAGGCGGTTGCGGAGCCCGTGGGCCCCGAAGGCGCCGCACGCGACAGAGACCAGCGCGTTGACCGCGCCGAGCACGGACCAGAGCTTCGTCATGGGGCGAGGGTGTGGGGCGCGCTCAGGCGTTCTTGTAGATGGCGATCGTGTCGGCGAGGAGCTTGAGCGCGTCCTCACGCGACCGCTGGAAGGCGTTGCGGCCCATGATCGAGCCGAAGCCGCCGCCCGCGGCGATCTCGCGGATCTCGGCGAGCACGTCGTCGGTGCCCTTGGCCTCGCCGCCCGAGAAGATCACCACGCGCTTGCCGTTGAACGCGCTCTGCACGACGTGACGGATGCGGTCGCTCAGCGTCGCCGTCGGGATGCCGTACTTCTCGAAGACCTTCTTCGCCTCGGCCTGCTCGATGAAGTTCTTCGGGGGCTTCACCTTGATGATGTGCGCGCCGAGCTGCGCGGAGATCTGCGCCGCGTAGGCCACCACGTCGATCGCGGTCTCGCCGTCCTTCGAGATGCCCTCGCCGCGGGGGTACGCCCAGAGCACCGTCGCGAGCCCCTTGCGCTTCGCTTCGAGCGTGAGCTCGCGGAAGTCCTGGTACTGCTGATTGCGCGCCGCGGAGCCCGGATAGATCGTGTACCCGATCGCGGTGCACCCGAGGCGCAGCGCGTCTTCGACGGAGCCCGTGATCGCCGAACACGCGGCGTGGCCCTTCGAGAGCGAGTCGCTGTTGTTCAGCTTCAGGATGAGCGGGATCTCGCCCGCGTAGCGATCGGCGACGGCTTCGAGAAAGCCGAGCGGCGCCGCGTAGGCGTTGCAGCCCGAGTCGACGGCGAGCTGCGCGTGGTAGGCCGGGTCGTAGCCGAGGGGGTTCGGCGCGAAGGAGCGCGCGGGGCCGTGCTCGAAGCCCTGATCCACGGGGAGGATCACCATCTTGCCCGTGCCCGCGAGGGCGCCGTGGTTGAGCAGCCGCGCGAGGTTGGCGCGCGTGCCGGGGTTGTCGCTGCCGTACCACGAGAGAATCTGTTGAACGCGTTCGCTGAAGGCCATGGACCGTCGACGCTCCTCTGCTGTGCGTGTGCGCGGCGCGAAGCTACCCGAAGCGAGCGCGGCGGATCAATGCGCGAGTCGGCGTCACGTCGCAGCCATGCGCAACGTTCGTGGCGACGAAATCACGGTGGATGCGATTGCGGCGCCCGCGCGTTTGCGATGACATCTCGGGTGAAGCTTTCATCCCCACCCGCATCGAGGAGAGTGACGCGATGACGTACCGCGATCCCAACGAAGCCCTCCGGGCCGAGAACGAGAGCCTGCAGCAGCAGCTCCGCGACGCGCAGGCCGAGGCCGAGCAGCTCCGCGCCCGCGCCGGTGCCACCGACGACGAGACCGAGCGCCAGCGCTTCGCGTTCGGCATGCGCTTCATGGGCGGCGTCGCGCTGATGCTCCCGTTCCTGCTCATGACCTCGATGTGCGAGCGCCGCTTCATGCCGCGCTACCACCCGTCGCCCATGGGCATGGCCACCGTCGTTCACTACGACCCCGTGCCCGCCGTGAACGTGCCCCACCCCTTCGTCTCGCACACCTGCCAGATGCGCGCGCAGGCCCTCACGGGCTTCGAAGGATTCACCCGCTCCGTCGAGCGCTCGGCCCGCGTGGTCTCCGCCGAGAACGTGCCCGGCCTCGAAGCCGGCGCGTCGTGCACCGTGCGCATCGCGCCGGTGACGCTCCAGAACTTCAACTGCCACGCCGAGGTCGTCTGCAACGGCCAGACGGTCTACGGCACGCTCCCCACGGGCTACGCGCACTGCGACGTCGACCGCGGCCTGCTCCTCCGCGCGACGGACTCCGACGTGTCGAGCGGCGACGGCGACCCCGCGATCAACCTCGACCTCGCAGCGCACCGCGCGGTCATCACCGACCAGCGCAACGGCACCACGACGCGCCTGAGCCTCGCGATCGACGTGCCGCCGCAGCTCGACTGAGCCGCGCGTTCATCGCACTTCTTCGACGCCCCCGAACGCACGCTGCGACGGGGGCGTCGCCGTTTCGAAGCGCTCAGCGACGACGACGGCGCGCGATCACCGACGACACCGCCGCGAGCGCGAAGAGCACCCGTCCATCGCCGCGCCGGGAGGTGCCCGGCACGGCGCATCCGCAGCCGCTTCCCTGGTACTCCACGGTCTGCATCGACGCGTCGAGGAGCGCGCCCGCATCGCGCGCGCCATCGCTCGCATCACTCACGTCGCTCACGTCGCTCACGTCGCTCACGTCGCTCACGTCGCTCACGTCGCTCACGTCGC
>CAMFHP010000200.1 GCA_945952225.1 uncultured Myxococcaceae bacterium | reverse complement strand
GTCCCGCAAGGGACTTTCCCCTTGCTGCCGGTGAATTCATTCACCGGGAGCACGCAGGCCATTCGCACAATCTCACCCCGCCAGCACGCAGGCCCACTCGCGCGATCTCACCCCCGCCAGCGCGTGCGCACGATCGCAAACACACCGCAAGCCCCTCCACGGGGCTCCGCGCGGTGTGTCCGTCGTCGGGGGGTAGGGGAGCTGACTACTGCGTGACGCGGGGGCGCACGCGGGTGAACACGCGGCGGAGGGCGTCGACGCAGCGGCGGTTCTCGTCGTGCGTGCCGATGGAGACGCGCACGTAGCCGCGGCGAAGGTGATGGCTCGCCAGCGAGCGGATGAAGAGTCCCTCGTGGAGGAGGGTCTGCACCACGGAGTCCGCCGCGAGTCCCGTCTCGTGGATGTCGAGGAGGATGAAGTTGCCCGCGCTCTCGAACACCTCGACGCCATCGAGCTGACCGAGCTCGCGCTGGAGCCACGCGCGCTCCGTACGGATCATGTCGCGCTGACGGCGGAACTCGTCGTGGTCGTCGAGCACCGCGATGGCGGCGGCGAGGGCCACGGTGGAGACGTTCCACGGGAGCTTCACGCGCGAGACGAGACGTGCGACGGCGGCCGCGGCGAGGCAGTAGCCCACACGCATGCCCGCGAGCCCGTAGGCCTTCGAGAAGGTGCGCAGCACGAGGAGGTTCGGGTGCGCGTGGATGAGCGTCGCCACCGAGTCGCCGTCGTCGCCGAACTCCACGTAGGCCTCGTCGACGGCCACGGGAATGCCCAGCCGCAACAACCGATGGAGCGCCGCCGCAGGCACGCGCCGACCCGTGGGGTTGTTCGGCGAGCACAGGAAGATCAGCTTCGTGCGCTCGGTCACCGCTTCGAGCACCGCGGGCACGTCGAGCGTCAGGTCATCGCGCATGGGCACGATCACCGGAACGCCACCCGCCACCCGCGTGCGCGCCTCGTACATCGAGAACGTGGGCACGGCGACCACGACCTCTTCGCCCGGCGCCACGAAGGTGCGCACGAGCAGGTCGATGATCTCGCTCGACCCCGCGCCGAGCACGCAGCTCTCTTCACCGAGTCCGCACGCCGACGCGAGACGGCGACGGAGCTCGCGGGCCATCGCCGCGTCGGGGTAGCGGTGCCCGCGGGTGAGCGCGCCCATCACGGCCTCGACCACGCGGGGCGACGGCGCGAAGGGGCTCTCGTTCGACATGAGCCGCGCGAAGCCGTCGCGGTGACGCGCTTCACGATCCGCGAGCTGAAAGTGATCCTCGCGGTACGGTCCCGCACCGCGCACCCACGAGGGCGTGAACAGTTCGAGCGCCTCGGGGTCGATGGGGCCCTGCGCGCCCGACGAGAGCGATTCGAGATCGTCGTCGAGGTCGTCACCGAAGACGCGCAACATGGCTTCGGCGCGCGCGTGCGCAGCGGGGGTGTCCACGTCGATCCAGCGGGCGTCGCCCACGTCGACGGCCACGAAGCGTCCGCGGGCCGCGAGCGAGCGCACGCCGTCGGAGAGCGAGGCGTCGCCGCGCTGCTCGTACACCGCGCGGAGCTCACGGGTGAGCGCGCCGTTGATGCGGAAGATCCCCGTGTCGATCGCGTTGTAGTCGTCGAGCTCCTTCGAGATGGCCTGGATGCTGTGCCCCTGCACGCGCACCTTGGTGGCGTCGTCGAGGTCGAAGCAGCGCTCGATGTCGAAGTCGACGCCCAGCGCGCACGCGCCGTGGGGTAGCTCCGCGCGCACGAGGCGTCGCACGAGCTCGGGCGCCACGAGGTGGTCGCTCATCGTGAGCAGACACTCGCGGTCGAGCCACGACTCCGCCGCGAGGAGCGACACACCGTTCGAACGCTCCCAGTCGGGGTTGTCGACGAAGTGCACCGCGATGCCGAGCGCGTCGGCCACGGGCGCGAGGGCTTCACGGATGCGCGCGGCCTCGTAGCCCACGATCACCACGACCTCGCGGATGCCTTCCTTCACCAGCGTGCGCACGATGCGGAGCACGAGCGCCGTGCCGGCCACCGGGCGGAGGGGCTTGGGGAGCGCGTCACCCTGGGCGAGCCGAGATCCTCTGCCCGCCGCCAGAATGATGGCGCGATCGACCCTTCGCTTCGACATCTCGCGTGTTCCTCCGCAATCCCGGGCTCCGGCTCGAACCCGGGCGGCGTGTAACACGGGTGACGTTTCGCCCGCAATTCTGCAAATGGACGCCTTCCCGCGCGTTCCGGGGTGCCGCGTGACAGCGCGTCCCGAGCGCGTCGAGACCGTCAGTCGAATGCGAAGAGCGCGCGTGCGCGTTCGAGGTCCGCGACGTCGTCGACCTCGTTCCATCGCAGCGCGCCGAGGTACGCGGGCGTGATGACAAGCCCCGCGTCGCAGAGGTCGTTGTACACGTCTTCGTAGTACACGTCGGTGCGTCCGCTTCCGACCGCGCGCGCGATCGCGTCGGTGAGCGCAGGCACCACCGCCGACACAAATCGCTCGATGCCGATGGACTCTCCCGCGGCGCTCCGTGCGTCGAGCGACTTGCCGAAGCGCACGATGTGTCCGTCGCGCACGAGCACCTTCATGGCCTCGTCGGGCGGCGTCTCGCCGTCGTCGATCGCCGCGGCCGCATCACCCTTCGCATCGAGCAGGCGCGTGAGCACCGCGGGCTCGAAGACCACGTCGCCGTCGAACTTCATCACCCCGTGACCCGCAGGAACGAGCGCGAGCGCACGGTGCAGCGACACCACGTTCTGCGTGGTCTCGTAGTCGGGGTTGTGAACGCATCGCACGGGCAGCGGCGCGTCGCGCACGGCCTCGCGCACCACGGCGTCGAGGTAGCCCGTGGAGACGATCGCCTCGGCGGCGCCCGCGTCGGCCACGAGGCGCAGCGTGCGGGCGAGCATGGTCTCGCGACCCACGGGCACGAGGCACTTGGGCACGGAGTCGGTGAGGGGACGCAGGCGGCTGCCCACGCCCGCGGCGAGCACGATGGCGCTCCAGGGCTTCACGGGTGCTCCGGGGTGGTGACGGCGGTGGGAGAGAAGAACGCCCGCGACGCGCGACGTTGCGCGGGCACGAGCGCGACGAGGGCGAGGTTGAAGCCCACGAGGCGCACGAGAATGTAGACGTCGACGCGGTCGAGCATCATCGCGAGACCGAGCCCGAAGATGTGCGTGCCGATGCCGTAGAAGGTCCACACGCGCATGAGGCCGCGCTGGGCCTTGCGAAAGCGCGCGGCGGTCTCGGGGCTGTACGTCGGCATGTCGCGAAAGCGCGACGGAAGGTACGGATCGATCCAGTCGAAGAGCGCCCGCTGACGCTGAAGGTACGGGCGCGAGATGTGGAACGTGAGCCAGTCCTTCACCGAGCGGAGCACCGTGCCCTTGCGGGCCCACGCGTCGTCGATGTCCTCGGGGTCGTCGCCCTCTTTGCGGATGGGCTGCGTGAGGTGCAGGTACACGTTCTTGTAGTGGTCGTAGAGGATCGTGTGCGCCACGCCCGTGGCCACCGCCGCGACGCCGAGCAGCACCCACGCCCACGGAGGAAGCACCGAGGGGAGCACCATCGCGGGCGGTGCGCCCGGGGATGCGCCGCCGTGTTGCCACCACACGTGCGCGAGGGCCGCGGGCACCACCGAGGCCTGCACCACGGCGTCGACGGCGCCATCGAGCATGCGGCCGAACGAGGAGCTCGTGCCGCGCAGTCGCGCGAGCTGTCCGTCGGAGCAGTCGAAGACCGCCGAGAGGATGAACAACGCCCCCGACGCGATCATGTGCGGAGCTCCGAGCGCGAACGACGACCACCCCGCGAGGCCCGCAGCGATCCCGACGAACATCGACACCCAGGTGATCTGATCGGGCGTGATCGCCGTCGGGTACGCGAGCCGCGTGATGACGTAGGCGAGCGGGCGATGGAGCGCCACGTCGATCACCTCTTCGACGTCGATCGGCTTGAGCATCGCGCGAAAACTGAGGTCGGGCATCGGCGCGCGAAGCGTTACCACAGCGCCGCGAGGCGACGAAATCTCCGGGTGAATACGACAACTCCGAGAGACGCTCTTCTCACGCGCTCACCACTCGTGGGATGGTCGGAGTTTCGCGCCGGGGGGATACGGCGAGACGCACGCCCGAAGGCGAATTGGAGAAATGCAGCATTCCTGACAGTGGGTGTTCTTCTGCGCTTTCCTATGAAAGCTTCGCTTCATCGCGTAGAGCCGACGCTCGTCGCGGACCCTTTTCTGGCGATTCTCAGGAGGCCTCCAACGTGTTGCGCGTACGCACCCGAAACCAACGATACCTTCCGCTCCTCGCGGCGCTGTTCGCGGGCGCGCTGGCCCCCTCGGCTGCGAGCGCGCAGACGGCAGGCTGGGCGCTGAACCGGTTCGATCCGTCTCCCGCGGGCGACACGTTCTTCGCCGCGGAGCACCCGTGGTACGGCCACAACCGCGACGTCTCGTTCCGCGCGGGGCTGACCTTCGACTACGCGCGCAACCCGCTGGTGTTGCGCGACTCGTCGACGGGCCAGGAGGTCGTCACTCCCATCGTGAGCGACATGCTCGTGGGGCACCTCCAGGCGGGCATCGGCATCTCGAACCGCGTCAACATCCACCTCTCGCTGCCCATCTCGTTCTGGCAGGACGGCGCCTCGGCCTCCGTCGGCGGACTCCGCGCGGCGGGCACGGCGGCGCTCGGCGATCCGCGCCTCGGGGTGCGCGTGCGACTGCTCGGCGAGAGCGACTTCGACGCCTTCTCGCTTCACGTGGGCGCGCAGCTCTATCTCAACGCCGGCCTCTTCGGCGTCGAGCCCAACACGAACATGACCGACGACGGCTTCCGCGGGCGCATCAACGCCACGGCGGCGGGTCGCGCGGGAAGCTTCCGTTGGAGCGCCACCCTCGGCGCGCACCTCCGTCAGAACACGACGAGCGTGCTCGACACGACGGTGGGCAACGACCTCTTCCTCTCGGCGGGTCTCGGCTACGTGGCCCTCGACAACCGTCTCACCATCGGCCCCGAGCTCTGGGCGTCGACGGTTCTCGACAACGCCTTTGAGGGCAAGCACAACAACCTCGAAGCGATCCTCGGGGTGAACTACCTCATCGCCGACACGATGCTCGTGGGTCTCGCTGCGGGTCCCGGTCTGTCGCGCGGCGCAGGAACGCCCGAGTGGCGCGGACTCGCCCGCATCGCCTACGCCCCGTCGGAGCACGAGGAGCGCGTCGTCGAGGTGCCCGACACCGACAACGACGGCGTGAAGGACCCCGACGACGTGTGCCCGACCACGCCGCAGGGTGCGCATCCCGACCCGACGCGTCCCGGTTGTCCCCTCAACGACACCGACGGCGATGGTGTCTTCGACAACGAAGACCAGTGCGTGACCGAGCCCATGGGTGCGAACCCCGACCCGGCCCGCCGCGGATGCCCGCACCGTGACACCGACGGCGACGGCGTCTTCGACAACGACGACCAGTGCGTCGACGTTCCGCAGGGACCGAACCCCGACCCCGAGCGCCGCGGATGCCCCGACGGCGACGACGACCACGACAACGTGCGCAACTCGCTCGACCAGTGCCGCACGGTGCCCGCCGGACCGCAGCCCGACCCCGCGCGCCCTGGATGCCCGCTCGCCGACCGTGACCACGACACGGTGCCCGACAACGTCGACCACTGCCCCGACGTGCCCGGCGTTCCTTCGACGGACCCGCAGCGCAACGGCTGCCCGAACCGCGTGATCGAGTTCGACGGCACGGTGATCCGTCTGCTCCAGCCCGTGTACTTCGCCGTCGACCGCGACCGCATCCTGCCGCAGAGCTCGTCGGTGCTCACCGCCGTGGGCGATGTGCTCCGCGCCTCGCCGTGGATCCGCCGCGTGCGCGTCGAAGGCCACACCGACGACACGAACACCGACGAGTACAACCTCGACCTCTCGCAGCGTCGCGCGAACAACGTGATGCGCTGGCTGGTGCAGAACGGCATCGCCGAGCAGCGTCTCGAAGCGCGTGGCTTCGGCGAGTCGCGCCCCGTGCGCCCCATCGACGGACTCACCGGCTCGGCCCTCCGCGAAGCGCGCTCGATGAACCGCCGCGTGGTCTTCGTGGTGGTCGATCCGTCGCCCGAGGCCGCCGCGAGCCCCAACGGCACCACCACGGTGGCCCCGCCCCCCGGCGTGGTCTACTGAGCCACCGCCTCTCCTGCCCGCCGCGCACGGGGCGTCACCGCACGCCCCGCCTCGCGCCTCCCGCGCTGCACTTCGCACCGCTCGCGCCTCGCCTCCTACCTCCCGCACTGCTTCGTCGAAGCCCTGTCACTGCGCCCGATGCGCGCGGGCGATGTCGTGTCTTGCACCCGGTGCACAACCGCGGTACGCGGCGACGGCCCGCGGTCGTGGGCGTCATTGCTCTTCATGCGATCTCCCCTGCTGGCCATCTTTCTCGTCGTGCTGGTCGACGTGCTCGCGTTCACGTTGATCGTGCCCCTGCTGCCCTTCTACGCAGAGCGCTTCGGTGCGACGCCGAGCGAGGTCGGACACCTCGTGTCGGTCTTCGCGGTGTGTCAGCTCCTCGCGGGACCGATGCTCGGGCGCCTCTCCGACCGCGTGGGACGGCGCCCGGTGCTGGCCCTCTCGCAGCTCGGAACCTTCGCGGGCTTTCTGGTGCTCGCGGGTGCGAAGTCGCTGCCGATGGTGTTCCTCTCGCGGATCATCGACGGCGTGACGGCGGGCAACCTGACGGTGGCGCAGGCGGCGATCGTCGACGTGACGAAGCCCGAGGAGCGCGGCCGCGGCTTCGCCCTCATCGGCGTGTCGTTCGGCGTGGGATTTCTCATCGGCCCTGCGCTCTCGGCCTGGCTCGCGACGATCGACCTGCACGCGCCGGTGTACCTCGCGGCGGGTCTGTCGTTGCTGAGCGTGATCCTGACGCTGGTGCTGCTGCCGAAGCGCGCGCCGGAGCCCGCGCCGCAACAGGGATCGCTGCGCGGCGAGGTTCCGCCCGCCCCGCCGCCGGAGCGTCGCCTCGGGGTGCTCGACTGGGGCGCGTACGGTCAGTATCTCCGTCGCCCTGCGCTGGCGGCGCGGCTGGCGCAGTACTTTCTGTTCTCGCTCTCGTTCGTGACCTTCACGGCGGGCTTCGCGCTCTACGCCGAGCGCCGCTTCGTGCGCGCCGACGGACACCCGTGGGGCGTGCGCGAGGTGGGCTTCACGCTGGCCTACTCGGGCGTGCTCGGCGTGATCCTGCAGGGACGCTTCGTGGGCCTGGCCATCGCGCGCTTCGGTGAAGCGACGATGGTGCGCTTCGGCTTCGCGTTCCAGGCGTTGGGCTTCGCGCTGCTGGCGTTTACGGGCTCGACGCCCGCGCTGCTGGCCGCGTCGACGGTGGCCTCGCTGGGCTCGTCGCCGCTGCGTCCCGCGCTCACGAGCCTCATCACGAAGAGCGCAGGTCCGCGCGAACAGGGAACGGTGCTCGGGCTGTCGCAGTCGCTCAACGCGGTGGCGCAGATCGTGGCGCCGCTGATCGCGGGGACGCTCATCGAGCACCAGGCGCTCGGGGCGTGGGCCTTCGCGGCGGGCGGCGCGTCGTTGCTCGCGCTGGCCGTGCCCATTCCGCCTCCGGAGGCGGAGACGGGCGCGTAGGGCGGGCAGAGGGGCGACGAGCGGGCGGCGTGGTTCGGGGAGCGCGGGGGCGTGGTGGGAGGAGTGCGCGCGGTGGTTTCGGGAGCAGGCGGGGACGTCTAACGAGCGGGGGGAGTGGTTGGACCACGGGTGGGGTGTGGTTCGACGACTGCGCGCGGTGGTTTCGAGAGCGGGGGGAGTGGTTGGACCACGGGCGGGGCGAGGTTCGAGGACTGCGCGGCGTGGTTCAGAGAGCGGGGGGAGTCATTGGCGCACGGGGGGAGCGCGGTTCGAGGTGTGGGGGGGGGGGTTCAGAGAGCGGAGGGAGGGATTTGACCACGGGCGGTGGGGGGTC
>CAMFHP010000199.1 GCA_945952225.1 uncultured Myxococcaceae bacterium | reverse complement strand
GCGTGGCTCGGATGTGTTTCCGATCGTGCAGATGGGGCCCACGTGCGGAGCAGGTGGAGCGATCGATCGTGCGCATGGGCCCCGCGTGCCTCCGGTGCATGAAGCGCAAGTCCCGCAAGGGACTTTCCCCTCGCTGCCGGTGAATTCATTCACCGGGAGCGCCGCGCGCTCGTTCGCACGATCTCACCACCACCAGAGCGCGCTCGTTCGCACGATCTCACCACCGTCGGCACGCGCGCCCATTCGCACGATCAGAAACACACCCGCAGCGCCCTCTGCGCCTCTCGCGCCCTTCACCGCTCCGACGATCACTCCGTGGTCCGCGCTGCGCGGGCCTGCGCCTCGCTGCCGGTGGGTTCACACACCGCGAGCGCCGCCCCGCTTCCGCAAGACCCTACTCACCGCGAGCGCCCTCCCCACGCGACGGCAGCGTTTCGAGGAGCAGACGGCGCGCGTCACGGCGCTCGGCGAGCGAGTCGAGGTGTGTGTCCTGCCGCTCGATGAGGCGGTCGCGCGCGCGGTCGACGTCGGACGCAACGAGGGTCGTCGCACGATCGGGCACGAGCGTCTGCGTGAGCTGTCGCGCGAGCGCGTTCACGAGCCAGGGCTGTCCGCGCGTGAGTTCGAAGGCGCGGGTGATGGCTTCGCCCTCGAAACGTTGCCCGGTCTCTGCGGTGTGTTGCGCGTAGAGCGCCGCGACCTCGTCGGCCGTGAACGAGCGCATCGTGAGCGACTCGACCTTGATGTTGAACGGCGACGCCGTGTGCAGCGAGTCCGAGCCACCGGCGGCGACCTTGTAGTCGCGCACGTCGCGAAGGCCCACGAGCGCGAGCGACCAGGGAAAGCCCCCCGGACGGTACTTATGCCCCGCGCGCAACTGCCGAAGCACCGACACCCGCGCGTCATCACGAAGCGCGTCGATCTCGTCGAGAAAGATGACGAGCGGACGCGACGACGCCACCGCCCACGCCTCCAGCGCCGCCCCGATGCGCGCGCCTGGCGCCACCTCGGGCCAGGGCGGCGGCTGCAACGACGGCGGGAGCTGGTGACGCGCCGACATCCTCCACTCCGCGAGGATCGCGAGCTCCGCGGCGCCGACGTCGTGGGAGAACGCGCTGCCCGTCTCCATCGACACGAGCAGCGCGACGTAGCGGCCTTCGGCGGTGAGCGACCGCGCGAGCGAACGCAGCGCGGTGGTCTTGCCGACCTGTCGCGGCGCGTGAACGACGAAGTACGCCTTCTGCTCGATGAGCGTGCGCACGTCGGGCAGGCGCTGTTCCGGCGGGAGCGTGTAGTGGTCCGCAGGGTCGCAGGGCCCGGCGGTATTGAAGTGCCGTGTCATCGCGGGCGCAGCATATCCCCAACCATCGGGAAGGCTCGCGCGCTCTCTCGCGCGCGGCGCACCGGGTCAGCGCTTCGTGCGACGCGGCTTCGGCACAGCGGGCGCGTTCGGATCCACCGGCGCGGCCGGAGTCTTCGCCTTCACCTTCACCCTCAACGCACGACGCAGCGACTCGGGAACAGCCACCGTTTCGAGCGTGGCATCGGCCTCCCGCGCGCGCTGGTGGTTGTGGCGCACGGTACGAAGCGTGAGCACCACACGCCCTTCGAGCGCGTTGATCTCCGGCGTGTCCCGGCCCGTCCGACGGCTCCCCGCGTGGTCGGTGTCGCCCTCGATTGCCGCGCGCAGGGTCGCCGCCGCCGCGCGCACGTCGACGCAGAGCTTCGGCGTGAGCGAAGCCTCCCGCGCCGCGACCTTCGCGAGCGCGTCGGTGCGCGTGAGCCACTGCTCCGCGAGGGGCGCCAGCGCGTCGAGCGAGGCCAGCGTGGCGGCGGGGCTCACCACCGTGCCGCGCGCCCGTGCGAGCAACGCGAGGTCGGTCTCGTTGCCCTTCGCGTACTCGTCCATCGCATCGGTGAGCGCGTTGCGCGGCGCCCGCGCGGCATCCCACGCCTGCTGCACGGCGAGCGAGACCTCCGTCGTCGCCGCGCCGAGTCGGTCGCGCTTCGCCACGGCCTCGCCGAGCTTCACGATGTGCTCGAAGAGCCATCGCATCTGCGCCTCGGTGATGAACGACGCCGCCTTCGACGACGCAGCCCGCGCGTGGACATAGCGCGCCGCGAGCCGCACCGAGTCGGGCAGCACATCGGCCGCCGACGTGGTTGCTCCTACGGACTGCGCCTGCTCCACGGGCTGCCGTGCCTCGAAGTACGTGACCTCCTCGGCCGTGAGCGCCGGATGGCGGTCGCGCAGGAGCCTCGCCTGCGCGAGCGAAGCCTCGTCGCCCTCCACGTCGACGCGTGGTGTGGCCGCCGTCGCGGGCTTTGCCTCCTTCGGTGCGGCCTGCGCCGCGCGCACAGACACCTTCTTCGCCTTCGTCGACGCGGCCTGCGTCGACCGCCCAGAAGCCTTCTTCGCCTTCGCCATCGGGAACCCCTCCTCGACCGGAGCGAGACGTCGCCCACGGTCATCCCCACGCTACGGAGCGCAGATCGCGCGAACAAGCGCGTTCAGCGGCGCGGCAACGCCTGTCCGATGGGGAGACACGCACCCGCATACGTGGAGACAGGTGCTTCGTGCGTGGAGACAAGTGCTCGCACACGCGGAGACAAGTGCTCGCACACGCGGAGACAGGTGCTCCCCACGCGGAGACAGGTGCGTGGGCGGCGGGTGCAAGTGCCACCGCGGCAGCGACACGTGCTCCGTATGCGGGGCAAGGTGCTCGCACACCGGGAGACAGGTGCCCGCACATGGGGAGACAGGTGCAGGATCTGTGAGGCGAAGCACCCGCTCCAGGCGCGCGGTGCGGCGATGCTGTCGGGTGCGGGTTCGCAACGTGCGAGTCGAGAACGCCACACGCTCGTGCTCTGCCTGCCGTCGCGAATCCTGCGGTAGCTGATGTGCACGACGTCGCAGCGTTCGCGAACGCCAACGGGCACACCTCTGCCCGAGAAACCATTGACAGCGACTCGACTGCATTGGTACCTCGACGAGCGAGCAGCATTTGAGGCTGTGGCCCATTGCGACGAGGTTTGGGGGCGTTGCGGTTTTCGAGTCGCGAAACAATCGCAGCACACGCACGACCCGTGCCCGTATGCCCATGCCAGGCGCAAGTTCATGCGATCGGCACGAGCTGTTGTCATGGCGACGGCGTACCACGCACGGTGAGTCCGTGAATGCATGCGCGCCGCGACGCAACGCAAGCGGATCCGCGGTCTCATGTCTGAAATAATCGTGGCTCTTTCGAGGGGAAAGAGCCGATGCAGATCACACCAAGACAGGAAAGCGAGGAAACATGGACCGTTTCAACAGACTCGAAGCATACCGCCGCAACGGCTTCCTGCTCGTCAAGGGAGTTGTTCCGGATGCGGCGATTGACTCGCTACTCTCTCAGTACCTCCACGTCGTCCGAGAGGTCACGGGGCGTGAGTTTCGTGACCCCTTCGGCGCCGACCTCGTGGCGTTCTACAACGAACACCCGGACCTTGAGTCGCGGGTGTACGTCGCGATCCGCGCCACGCCTTCGCTCGAAGCCTTCTCGCGTCACCCCAGCGTGCTCGCGTCCGTCGGAAACGTCCTCGGAGACGCCTTCGGCCTCTTCTCGAAGATCCCGTTCCGCATCGACATGCCACTCTGGACGTCGGAGCTCGCGCACTGGCACCAGGACCACTACTACGTGCGAGGAAACACGGAGATCGTCACGGCGTGGGTTCCCATGCAGGACACCCGTTGGGACCGTGGCTGCCTCATGGTCATGCCCCGTTCGCACGCCGATGGGGTGATCGCGCACGATCTTCCGCTCGGCAAGAAGCACGTGCCCAGTGGGATCTTCGACCGCGAGGTGCGCTTCGTCGAGATGGAGAAGGGCGACGTGCTCCTCTTCTCGGCGCTGCTTCTGCACTCGTCGGGGCTCAATGTTTCTGACACGATCCGTTACTCGGTCCAGGCCCGCTACACGCCCCTGGGACTTCCCGTCGACCCCGGCATGGGCGCGGTGCTGCCCGTTTCCGCATGAGGTGATCTGTGATCCGTGAACCCAAGAATCAGTCCTCCGCCGACCGCGCGCAGTTCGAGCGTGTCGAAGAGGTCTTCAACTCGTCGGCAGGTACGCTCTCGGAGCGGATCGACGGCTTCCCCAAGTTCGCCAGCCGCCAGTCGATCGGCAAGTTCCTCGCTCGTTACGAGATCTTCAAGAAGATCCTGCATGTGAACGGGTCGATCGTGGAGTGCGGAGTACTCCATGGCGCGGGACTGCTCACCTTCGCCAAGTTGTCGTCGCTCTTCGAGCCCTCGAACCACGTGCGCAAGGTCATCGGCTTCGACACCTTCGAGGGTTTCCCGACCATCCATGAGAAGGACACGAAGGGTGGTGATTCATCGCACTTCTCGGTCGGCGGACTCACCGGGTCTGCGATGGATGACGTGGCAAACGCCGTGGCGCTCTACGACCTGAACCGCCCCATCGCGCACATCCCGAAGGTCGAACTCGTCAAGGGAGACCTCTGCGAGACCGCTCCTCGGTACCTCGAAGAGAACCCCCATCTCGTCGTGTCGCTGCTCTATCTCGACGTGGACCTGTACGAACCGACGGCCGTGGCACTCCGCACGTTTGTGCCCCGCATGCCCCGCGGCGCGGTGATCGTCTTCGATGAACTCAACGCGAAGATGTTCCCCGGTGAGACGCGCGCCGTCGATGAGGTGCTCGGCCTCAAGAACCTGAAGATCGAGCGCTTCCCGTTCGACTCGTACGTTTCGTACTGCGTCCTCTGACCACTGCGCAGGCCACCGCGGCCCGTCGCATGATGAAGTTCTCCACGCACTCCATTCCAGTTCCGTGGCGGCAGGCGTTGCTGCGAATCTTCTTCGGCATCGCTTGCATCTCGTCGGCCTGGGCATTCTCGACGGATCGTGTACTCACGGCCCGCGATGGCGCGTGGACCGCCGAAGTCACCATGGATGTCGACGCGCGCCCCCACGGTCGATGGCGCCTACGGGTGTACCAGACCGACCATCCTTCCAACGTGGTCCTCGAACGAGCCTTCGTCTGCCACGAGGCCCTTCGTACATCCCTCCGTTGGCGAGATGCACACACGGTGACCTTCACCTGTGGCGCCTCGGAGCACCTCGTCTCGGTCACGCCACGGTAGTTCGCCTGCGACGATCGACGTAGCGGCTGTTGCTACAAGGTCCAATCGGGCACGCGTCGCGACAACCACGCCCCCGCACGCGCCACGACCTTGTCCGTCGTGGAGTACGTGGTGATCGCCGGACGCTTGTACGTGCCGAGGAGCTGCCCCGTCCACGCGCAGGCCTGCTCGACATTCACCACGCCGTACTGCGCGAGGTCGACGACGAGAACCCGCTCGGTCGTGAGCCCATACGGTGGCGGCGCGATCTGGGGCGTCTCCGTGGGGCGGTTGGGATAGAGCCGCTCCATCGCGCGCAGCGTGGCGAGCAGCGCGCGGTCGTCGCGCTCGCGGGCGAAGGCGTCGAGCTCGTCGACGGCCTTGCGCCAGATGTCGGCGTGGCGCGGTTGCAGCTCGCGAAAGATGTTCCGCACGATCCACGGGCGCGGCAGCGTGAGGCGGCCGTCGAGGGCGTGGTCGTTGGCCTGGAGCAGCGGCTCCATCACGCACGCCACCATCGAGCCGAAGAGGGGCTTGAGAAGACGGTGCGGGGCGAGGTCCTGCTCGGCGAGAAAGCGCTCGCGGGGCTTCGCGTTCGAGGTGCTCCCGAACGACGCACCCGTGCTGTGACCCGACCCGCCGTTCAAGCTGAACGGACGCGTCGAGTAGAGGAACCAGTCCATGCCCGCGAGCGCCGCATAGCCCGAGTACGCATCGGGAATCTGCGACCAGAAGAAGCGCCCCTCGCGCCGCCGCAACGCGTGGAGCACGCGCGCATCGACGAAGCTGTTGTAGAGCGCGGGCAGTCGGTAATACGGGATCCACATGCGCGCCGCGTCGCGCAGCGCCTCGTCGGAGCGGTGCCGCACGAGGCGGTTCTCCATCGGCAGGAGGATCACGTTGCGCCACGACACCTGCGCCCACGAGGGCCACGTGTAGTCGGCCTTCTTCCACGACAGCGCGCGCGCCCCGGTGTCGCGCAGCACGGCGTCGACGTCGTCGAGCGCGTGCGGCAGGAGCCCGTCGTCGTCGCCGCAGAAGAACACGTAGTTCTCCCCTTCGGGCACGTGCGAGAGGCCGAACTCCCAGTTGCTCGCCATGCTCACGCGGCGGCCCGTGTTGACGTAGCGGATGCGCGGGTCGCGCGCGGCCTCGACCACGTCGCGCGTGGCGTCTTCGCTCGCGTTGTCGCTCACCACGATGGTGAGGTCGTCACGGTTCTGTGAGGTGAGCGTGCGGAGCGTCGATGCGAGCGTGTCGCAGCGCTCGCGCGTGGGAACCACGACGGTGAAGCGCGTCACGGCCATGGGGCCTCTCGTGCGATGGAGTGTCGGTGTCGAAGGGAGCGGAACCTCGGCGCCGTCGGCGGGCGCCGTGCGGTCACGCGCGGCGCAGCCAGGCCGAGGGCCAGTGCGTGATCTGCTCGGTCATCTCGCCCTCGTTGAAGACGAAGGGCGGATGCGCTTCGAGCGTGAACTCCGGGTGCTTCGCCGCGAACTCGATGGCCGCGGTCGAGGGGTTGTCGTGCGTCCACTCGGGCTTCGCGCGGGGCACGTCGCCGAGCCACTGCATCACGCCGTCGGTGGCGACGATGTACGAGCCCGACGAGACGAGGCCCGCGTACGCGTCGAGCTCGCCCGCCACGTGGTCGCGCGTGTGGTTCGAATCGAGGAGCACCAGCACCTTCTCGCCGGGCTTCACCATCGCGCGCACCTGCTCGACGATCTCGGGCGCCGTGGAGCTTCCCTCGACGAGCGTGATCATCGGGTAGAGCTCGTGCGCCTCGATGGCCTTGCGGTTGTGCGGGCGGATCTCGATGTCGATGCCGATCACGCGACCGGGGATGCCGAAGCCCTTGAGCAGGCTCGCGTAGTAGATCAGCGATCCGCCGTGGGCCACGCCGGTCTCGATGATCACGTCGGGACGCAGGCGATAGATCGCCTCCTGCGCGCGGATCATGTCTTCGGGGAGCTGGATGATCGGCCGTCCCGCCCACGAGAACGAGTAGATGTATTTGATCGCCCAGCCGACCTTCACCCACTCGCGCGAGAGGAGCGAGAACGCCTCGCGGGAGTACAGGTCGTAACGCTTCTCACCGTGTCCGTCGTCGGCCACGAGAATGCGGGTGTCGGTGTCGAGGGAGAGCTTCATGGTCCGTCCTTGAAGGGGGCGCGAGGTTGCACCGCGGCGGGGCCCCGGGTCAACGCCACCGTTGCGTGCGCGGCGGCCCACGTTCAGCGCGCGTCGCGCCGATCGCCCGCGGTGTACGGTGCGCGACGCACACCACGGGAGCCTCTGCCATGAACGCCATCGAAGACTCCGCGCGCCTCTTCGCCTTTCTGCTCGACCACCTCGAAGCGCGCGGACACTTCCTCCACGAGGGCCTCGCGGTGCATCCCCGCGACGAGGCCGCGCTCTCGATCCAGAGCGTGACCGTCGCGCCCGGAGACACCGTCGCGCACGTGTTCTTTCTCTGCGCGTCGTGCCTCGACCCCGCGCACCCGACCGTGCAGCGCTGGGTGTCGGAGTGCATCGACGCCGCGCGCCGCGACGCCGCCCCGCTCGTCGAAGCGTTCGGCTCGCTGCGCCCGTCCGTCGTCGCCGCCACGCTGCCCGGACTCATCCCGTGAGCGACGCACTCGAACGCGCGCTCGCCCTGCATCCCGTTGCCCCCGCGATGCGCCGACGCACGTAGGCCCCGACGACCACGCAGCGCGCGCAACGGACCGGGGGCATCGAGAGGGTGTGTTGCCGATCGCGAGCACAGGCGCGCGTGGTGGCGGTGGTGAGATCGTGCGAACGCGCTCGCGTGCGGCCGGTGGGGAGATCGTGCGAACGAGCGCGCTTGCCCTCCCGGTGAATGAATTCACCGGCAGGGAAGGGAAAGTCCCTTGCGGGACTCACGCTTCATGCACCGGAGGCACGCGGGGCCCAATCGCACGATCAGTCGCTCCACCTGCTCCGCACGTGGTCCCCATCTGCACGATCGGAAACACACCCGAGCAACGG
>CAMFHP010000198.1 GCA_945952225.1 uncultured Myxococcaceae bacterium | reverse complement strand
CGCCCGATGCGCCCAACGCGCCCAACACGCCCGATGCGCCCAACGCGCCCGATACGCCCAACGCGCCCACGGCCCCGCATTCCGCGCTCACGCGACGGCGCGCACGGCGAGGCCCGAGAGGGCGGCGAGGCTTCCACCCGCGAGCACCTCGGCGGGCGTGTGGCGCCCCTCACGCACGCGCGCCCAGGCCACCGCGAGCGCCGCGACGGCGAAGGGCCACAGCGCGCGGTGCGACGTGGCTTCGAGCAGCGGGAGCACGCCCACGGGCACGGCGACGTGTCCGCTCACCTTCACGCCCGCGAGCGTGGCGGCGGTGACGAGCAGCGAGGCGAGCGCCGCCGCGAGGGTCATGTGCTGCACCGCGGAGGGCGCGTCGACGACGTGCGTGACGACGGCCAGCGCGAGGGCTGCGAGCACCGCGGGCACGAGAAAGCGCGGACGCTCCGTGCGCACCGAGAGGTCGCGGTCACCGAACCATCCGACGCGCACGCCGTGGATCCACAGCGCCGCCACGGGGAGCACCGCGGCGGTCACCGCGAGCGCCCACCGGAGCGCAGGACGCGGGTCGCCAAAGGCCGTGTAGAGCAGCGCGAACGCGCCCGCAGGACCGAGCAGCGCCGGGTGAAACATCACGCCCAGCGCGCGCGCCACGGACCATCGACGGAGCGCGTCGGCGCGGGCCCACACGATGAGTCCGCACGCGGCACCCGCGATGTCGACGGCGAGGTCGAAGAGCTCCTCGCGCGAAGGCCCGCGGTGCCGCGAGAGCACCTGGGTCATCTCCTGCGCGACCGCCACGGAGAGGAACAGCGCGCCCGCGATCACCGCGCTGCGCACGCGGAGCCCCCGGGGTCCGTGCAGCGTCGTCGTGGGGAACCACCACACCGCGAGGGCCGCCGCGAGGCCTCCGTAGAGGATCGAGTGCGCCACGAGGTGCGTGAGCTCGCAGTTGACGACACGCGCCAACGCGGGCGACGCGTCGAGCGTGTTGCGTTCGAGCACGCGCGCCATGGCCACCATCGCGACCGCCATTGCCAGCACCACCCGTCGAGCGTTCATGGCGCCACCGTACGCGCGTGCGTCGTCGCGCGGAGAGGGCCTCTCCGGGTCGACGGTCACGGCGTCGGTGTGAGCGGCCCGAGGCGGCACGCGAACGCTGGCGCACGTACGCCCGTGGAGACTACGGTCGCCCCATGGCCTGCACCTCCCCCGAGCAGATCGCGCGACGTGTTGCGCGCGCCGTGCTCCTCGCGCCCCTCGGACTCGCCGCGCTCGACGGATGCCACCGCACCGCCGCGCCCGCCGAGACCGGCCTCGCCACACCGCCGCCCGTCATCGCCTCGACGCCGCCGGGCATGGCCGCGTACGTGCCGCCCCCCGATGCGAGCGCGCCCGACGTCACCGCCCCCGATGCGAGCGCGCCCGACGCGAACACCCTCGACGCGCGTGCGAACGAGGTCTCCACCCCCGATGCGCACGCGCCCGATGCGTCACGGGTGGAGCCCGTGCGCGCGCCGCGCCGTCCGCTCGATCGCCCGCAGCCCACGGTGGCGCCGACGCATCCTCCGGGGGTGGTGGTGATGCCCCCGGCGCCCTCGTTCAGCGAGGCGCCCGTGCGTCCCGCGCGCAGGAACCATCGCGCCACCGACGACGCGATCCCCGGGCTGCGCCGCGCATGAACGACGCGCTCGACGCGCTCTCCTCGCACGACCCCACGTGGCTCGACGAGGAGCACGCACGGCTGATGCGCGGCACGCGTGGAGACCTCCCGTGGAGCAAGCACACGGCCCATCGTCTCGACGCAGCGACACGCGCGACGCTCGCGACGGTGTGGCGCGCGCGGGCCGATGCGGAACGTCGCTCGGCGCCCATCTTCGCGACCTGGCTCGTCGACCTCACGGGGGCCGGTGCCGACGCACGCGTGCTCTCGGTGACGGCGCGTGCGGTGCTCGACGAGGTGCGCCACGCCGAGCTCTTCGAAGACCTCGCGCGGGCCTATGGAGCGCCGGAACGCGCGCCGTCGACGGCGCTTCCCGTGATGCCCGACGACCCGGAGGTTCCGCTGCGATGGCAGGCCGCGCGCGAGGCCCTCTCGCTCTCGGTGGTGGCCGAGACCTTCTCGCTCGCGATGCTCCACGCGTTGCGCGACGCGGCGGGGGATCCCCTCGTGCGCGCGGTGCTCGCGCGGGTGGTGGGCGACGAGTCGCTGCACGCGCGCCTCGGATGGACGCTCCTCGCGCAGTGGATTCCCCACGACGACGGCCTGCGCGCGTACCTCGCGGCGCACGCGCCGTCGGTGCTCGCGGACTATGTGGCAATGGTGTTCGGCGATCCCGAGGCGTTGCCCGACGAGGCTTACGACGCGCGCCTCGCGGCCCATGGGGTGCTCCCGCAGCGCACGCTCTGGACTCTCTTCGAGACGGTCTACCGCACGCTCTGGCGGCCGACCTTCGTGCGATGGGGGGCGACGCTGCCCGAGGGGGTTCCGCGGCGATCAGCGCAGCGCGGTGCGTAGGCCCTCGCGCGCGTCGACGCCCCACACGGTGACCGCGTGGGGGCCGGCGGTGAGTCCCCACGCGAGCGACGCCGCGACGCCCTCGATGCGCGTCCACGCAGCCCCCACGGGCGCGCTCCACACGGCCCCCGCGGGGTCTCGCACGGCCAGCACCGCAGGGCCCTGCGCGGTCAGCACCGCGCGCACCGCACCGCCTCCGCTGCGGTCGTCGTACACGGCCCCCAGCGCCTCCACGGCGCCGTCGCGCGACTGGTACGCGTGGAGCGTGCGGGCCGGGGGAGCGTGCGCCTCGGCGCACACCGCGAGGATCACCGACGCGTCGCGCGGGTCGTGCGCTTCGAAGTGCTCCACCGGGTGATCGAACGCGGCGAAGGCCACGGGCGCCGCAAACGCGGAGTGCCACGGCGGCGCCTGCGACACGACCCTGCGCCCCGTGCCGTCGATCCACTGCACGCGCACTTCGCCGCGCGGCGTCGCGCACACTCCGATCGCCCGCGCATCCCCGGGCAGGTCGTGCACCGCGAGCATCGACGCCGTGCCCGTCGCCTCGACGCGCACCCACACGATCCGCTGCGCGCCGTCGCGGGCCTCATGGAGCGGCACCGCCGCGCTCCCGTCTTCGAACTGCACCGGCGTGAGGAGCGATGGGTTGCCGAGCCCGTGCGCCACCGCCGCGCGGGCCTCGATCGTGCCGTCGTACGCGATGCGCACGACGCCGAGGGCTGTGCCGTCGCACCACGCGATCGTGTGGCGAAACGCGGCCAGGGGCGGGTCGTCGAGGGGCGAGAACGCATGCGCGGCCACCGCCACGCGACCGCCGCTCCAGGGGCACGGCGCGTGGTGCTGCGTGACGCCCGAGGGCGCGGCCCACGGCGCGGTGCGCACGGTGATCGACGTCGCGTCGGCGCAGGCGTGCACGAGCCAGCGTCCGCTCGACGAGACGCGCGCGCTCGCAGCGGCCACGAAGTCGGCGTCGATCACGGCCACGTCGAAGGGCGCTGCCAGCGCGTGCGCTCCGTCGCGCGCTGCGACGCGCACGTGCACGGCCCACGCGCCACGCGGCGGCGGTGCGACGAAGGCGTCGAGCGACCACACGGCCTCGATCGAAGCGCCCGCCGCGAGGGCGACCGGAACCTCGACGCCGGGGTGCCCGTGGGCGCCCGCGAGGGTCATGTAGGCGGCGCCGTCGCGCCAGTCGTCGGGCGATGGGTCGACGCCGCGCGCGACCACCGCGAAGGCGAGCGCGCGCGATGGCTCGTCGGGGCGTGCGACCTCCACGGCGGAGGCACCGTGGGCCGTGACCGTGACGCGCACGCGAAAGGCGCGACCGGCGACCCACGCGGGGTCGAGGGGCGTCGCGGTGAGGGTGATCGTCGGTGCCATGGTTCAGCGCCTCACGACTGCGCGGGGAGCGCGCCCGCGCCGATGTCCCAGCCGCGGAGCTTGAGGTTGCACCGGCCGCAGAAGCGCCCGAGAAAGAGCCAACCGTTGGCGGCGAGCGCGGGGCGCGACGGGATGTTCCACGCGTAGCTCATCATGCAGTTGTGGTCGCGGAGGTCGTGATCGACGGGGCGGCGGTACGTGTCTCCCGCGGGCACCTCCCAGTGCGACAGGTAGAGGTTGTGGCCGATCTCGTGGGCCATGAGGGTGTCTTGATCCATCGGGAGGTCGACCTCGATCACGGTGACGCCGCGCTTGTCGGCCCACGCCGAGCGCCCCGCGGGCACGTCACCGACACCCCCCGCCGCGCGCCACTGCGTCGGACAGATCGCCTTGAAGTCCAGCACGAGGAGCCCCTGCGGCGAGCCCGGTCGGAGCTGCGACTCGATGCGCGCCACGACGTCGCCGCTGATCTCGCTCCACACCGTCGACATGAGCCCGCCGAGACGGATGCCGTAGTTCGCGAGGGACTCTCCGGGAAGCCTCGCGGAGCGCGCATCGGCGGCGTAGTTCGCGAGGTCGAGCTGCGTGGGATTGCCCGCGGCCGCCGCGGTCACGTCGGCCTGCACCGCGGCCCGGTACGCGGCGTTGGAGCACCGCGCCTGCACGATGTTGTTGTAGTCCGCGAGCGAGAGAAAGCCGCTGCGCCCCATCGTGCGCGCAGGCCCTTCGTAGTCGAGGTACGCCTCGCGAAACCGCGCGAACACCGCCCCCCACGAAAGCGCCTCGCCGGTCTCGCTGCGCCGCCCCCAGGTGATGTGCGCCGCGACGCGCATCCGTCGCCACACGGTCAGCGTGCCCGTGGTGGCCGCGAGGAGCGCGCGCTTCGCCGCGGGGTACTGCCCGTCGAGGTAGGCTTGGTTCGCCTCGCCCTTGAAGTCGAGCGCCGCGCCGAAGCGGTAGCTGTCGCCTGCGATGTAGCTCGGGTGCGCGACGATCGACGCACCGCCCACGAGCTCTCGCGCCCGGGACGTGTCGACGTGCGCGCGGGTCACGCGGGCGCGCTCGCCGCCGTCTTCTTCGACGGAGTACGGGAGGAGCCCCGTGCTGTCGAAGTAGAGCGGACGGTGGTCGAGGGCGCCGCCCGCGCGGAGCCCGCCGTACGTGCTTCCACAATTGTCGCCCGGCGGCGCGGTGAGCGGCAGCGCGAGGTCGACGTATTGCTTCGTACGTGAAGGAACCGTCGCGACGCTCCCGTCGGGCAGCAGCGTGGTGTCTTCGGCGGGATCCTCGGTGAACCACCGCACGCGCACGGGCCCCACGCCCTCGGGCGACCACACGCCGGCGCCCTCGTCGCCGAGCCGCTTCGCCTTCGCGAGCAGAAGCGCCTCGCAGCGCAGCACGAACGCCGGGCGACCGAGGGCATCGCGCTCGTGGTTGACCTTCACCGAGGGCGTCAGCAGGTCGGAGTAGGCGCGGTAGTACTGGTCGCCGTCGGTGTAGACCTTCGCCGCGAGCGCGCGGTCGGTGAGGGCGTCGACGCGGTCGAACACAGCGCGCGCGTTGTCGCCTGCGCGGAGGCGTTCGACGAGCGCGTCGGTGATCGCGTCGGTGGTGTCGGCGGCGAGCGCAGAGTGGTAGCGCTTGTAGCGTTTGATCGCGCTCTTCGTGGCGTCGTCGAGGGTGCCCGTGACGGGGGCCGCGTGGTGGCCGAGCTCGTTGAGTTGCCACTGGACCCAGTGCGTGCGGCGGTCCTCGGGGGTGGGGCGGTCGTCGGCGGGAACCCACGCGCCGCGCGTGAGGCGCACGCCGGCGTAGAGCACGGTGAACGGGAGCTCGCCGCGATGGCCGAGGCTCCCGGTGAGCGTGACCTTGAAGGGCGCGAGCAGAGGGTGGATGTAGCGGTCTTTCATGGGGCCCGCGGTGACGTTGGTGCGGCCGTTCCATCGGAACTGATGCACGCCGTCGCACTTGTCGGCGCCCGTGAGCTTGAGCTTGTAGAGCGGACTGGCGTGGTGGGGGCTCGTGACCTCCAGCGTGACCGTGTCCTCCTCGTGGTAGTTGCGAATGGAGTACGTGATGTCGAGCATCTCGCGGCCCGACGCGAAGTGGCTGTCGACCTCCAGCAGCACGAGGTCGGGGTCGGCCTGCCGCACGGTGGTCTCGTCGTCGTCGTCGTCGGAGGTGACGACGGTGAAGCCGCCCTCCTCGCGGAGCGCGCGCACGAGCGTGAAGCGACCCTTGTTCTCGACGAGCTCGCGCTCGACCCGCGCGACCACCCGCTCGTCGGGCTCCTGCACCGCGGCGTCGCCGTGCGCGCACTCGCGCTCCCACAACGCGCGAAGCTCCTGCGCGCGCCACGGCTCCAGCGCGAGGTGTCGGAACACCGCGGAACGCAGCGCGCGCGGCACCGACTCGTAGCGCCCGCTCATCGACCCGAGGTCGCGCGACGCGATCACCCAATACTCCAACGACCCCACCCAGATCGGAACGTAGCGGGCCATGGCCCCCCTCCAGAAACGACGCCGCTACCCTACGCGAACCCGGGCGGCGGACGCGAGGCGCAAGCGCAGTGTACCGTCGCGCCGATGCCCGACGACGTCGTCGCCTCCCTCGTGGCCATCTTCGCGATCGTCACCTCGCTGATTCTCTACGTGGCGTGGCGCGTGCGGCCGTTTCCGCCGATCGCGCGCGTCGACCGCGAGGGCGCCGGCCGCCTCGCGCTCCACGTCGCGCGCGTGCCGGTTCGCAGCATCGTGTGGATGCGCTACGCCCTCGACTACGAGGGCATCGAAGACGAGTACGAGCTCTCGGGCGAGGTCGTCGTGCGCGCCGCGGGGGGCGAGCTCTGGCGCGACCGCGTGACCGTGGCCTCGGCGAGCCCGCCCACGTCGCAGCCGCTCGATCCCATGCAGCGCGGGGTGCGCGTGGGCTCGTTCTCGACGTGGCTCGGTTCCACGCGCCGCGGCGAGGTGGCCGCGTCCGTGGCCCTCGGGTCCGTGACCCTCGACGCGCCGGGGCCCCTCGACGTCGAGCTCTCGCTGGCTGACGGCGCGCACACCCGGATCCGGTCGCTCGCCCTCTGGGTCTCGCGCTGACCGCAACGATCACGCGGACCGATGACGAATCTCCGCGCGCCCTGACCGCCGTCCGTACTACCGTCTCGCGGCACTCCCGGTGGGGAGTCGGGGATCAGGCCATGGCACAGGTGTTTCGTGTGCGTTCCGAGGGGGTGCTCCCCGAGACGGCGACGGTGCGCTCGATCGCGGGGGTCGAGGCGATGTCGCGCCCCTACACGTTCTCGCTGCGCATCGGGCTGGCGGCCGCCGACGCCGCGGGCTTCGACCCGGCCGCCGCGATCGACCGCGCGGCGACCTTCGAGGTGATGGGCGACGACGACCTCCCGCGCTTTCGTGTGCACGGCGTGTGGGCGTCGTTCGAGCGGGTGCACACAGGCCCGACGGGCTCGCTCTTCGCGGGGCAGCTCGTGCCGCGCCTCGCGCGCCTCGCCCTCACGCGACACGGCCGCGTGTGGGTCGGGCGCACGCTCGAAGAGATCCTCGACGACGTGATGCGCCTCCACGGCCTGCGCCGCGGCGACGACTACGTGACCCGCTTCACGGGTCGGTACCGCGCCCTCGACCACGTGTGCCAGTACGACGAGAGTGACCTCGATTTTCTCGCGCGGCGCCTCGAGCGCGACGGGGTGTTCTACTTCTTCGAGCACGACGGAGACGCCGAGCGGATCGTCTTCGCCGACCACGCGGGCGTGCACGTGGCGGCGGGCGATCCGGTGCGGTTCTTTCCCACGGGGGCGCTCGACGAGAGCGGCGTCGAGGGCT
Organism: uncultured Myxococcaceae bacterium; assembly: GCA_945952225.1. Lineage (GTDB taxonomy): Bacteria > Myxococcota_A > Polyangia > Polyangiales > CAISKJ01. The sequence continues at coordinate 651 of CAMFHP010000198.1, read as the reverse complement.
TCGAACGCTTCACGGCGCTGGCCTCGGTGGCGCCCCGCGAGGCGCGCGTCGACGACCACAACCCGCATCACCCCGAGCTCGAACTCGCGCACGCCGCCCCCATCGACGGCCGCGCCGCGCAGACCGTCGCGACCTTCGGGGAGCACGCCCCCGCCCCCGACGTGAGCCGTCGGCTGGCCCGCATGCGCGCCGAGCGCTGGGCCGCGCGACGCACGCGCTACACCGCCTCGGGTCGCGTGACCGCCGCGCGCGCGGGCTTTCTCTTCACCGTCGAGCACCATCCCCGCCATCGCTACAACGCCACGTACCTCGCCACCGAGGTGCGCGTGAGCGGCGACCAGCTCGCCGCCTCCGCACCGGGAACGCCCGATCGCACCTGGCTCGTCGAGGTCGAGGCCATCGCCGCGAGCACGGTCTTTCGCCCCGCCGCCACGACGCCGTGGCCGCGCATGCAGGGCCTCGAACGCGCCGTGGTCGACGGCCCCGCCGAGAGCGACTACGCGCAGCTCGACGCGCACGGCCGCTACCTCGTGCGCCTGCGCTTCGACGAGAACGCCCACGCGCACGGCGCGGCCTCGACGCGGCTGCGCATGGTGCAGCCGCACGCGGGCGAGCCCGAGGGGATGCACCTCCCGCTGCGCAGGGGCACCG
>CAMFHP010000197.1 GCA_945952225.1 uncultured Myxococcaceae bacterium | reverse complement strand
ACGGCCGCGCGGCGGTGCTGCGTGAGTCGATCGTCGCGCTCTGCGAGGTGCTCGGTCTCGCGCTCGACGACGACACCCGCGCGCGCATCGCCACCGCCAACCTCGACGGGCTGACGGCGATGTTCGATCAGCTCCGTCGCACGCGCGCGCTCTCGTAGCACTCACCTCACACTTCGACCCTTGATCTCGCGTCGCGATCGCGCGATGCGCGAAGGGATGGCAACCCACGACGATGCGATCCGCCGCGCGGTGGCTTCGGTCACGGCGCCCGGCACCGTGTGGCTCGACGACGGCGCGGTGGTCGCCGTGCATGCGAGCGAGGCCGACGCCGTGTGGTTCTGCCGCTTCGACGGCGCCCACGAGACCGACCGCGTGAAGCTCGCGACGCGCCATGGGCCGCTGCACGTGGGCTGGGTCGGCGGGCTCCGTGACGGCGATCGTTACGGCCTCCGCGTCGACGGCCCGTGGAAGCCCCTCGAAGGCCTGCGACACAACCCCGCGAAGCTGCTGATCGATCCGTACGCCACGCGCGTCGACGTGCCGCCCACGGCGACCGCGCTGCCCGCACCCACCGCGCAGGGCGTCGACGACCTCGCGCGCGACCCCGACGACAGCGCCGCGCTCGTGCCGAAGTGCATCGCCGAGCGCCCGTGGTGGAACGACCTTCCGATGCGTCCACCGCGTCCGCGCCCCGCGTCGCGCGTCGTGTACGAGATGCACGCGAAGGGCTTCACCGCGCGGCACCCGAAGATCCCCTCGGCGCTCCGTGGAACGCTCCTCGGACTCGCGCACCCGGCCGCCATCGAGCACCTCGTGAACCTCGGCGTGACCACCGTCGAACTCATGCCGCTCTCGCTCTCCCTCGACGAGCGACACCTGCCGCCGCTCGGGCTCACGAACTACTGGCGCTACAACCCCATCCAGTACTTCGCGCCCGATCCGCGACTCGCGCCCGGCGGCATGCGCGACGTGGCCGCGGCGGTCGACGCGCTCCACGCGGCGGGCATCGAGGTGTGGCTCGACGTGGTGTTCAACCACACGGCCGAGGGCGACGAGCGCGGGGGCACGCTCTCGTTCCGCGGGCTCGACAACCGCGCGTACTACCGCCTCGCCGACGATCCGCGTCGCTACGTCAACGACTCGGGCTGCGGCAACACGCTCGCGCTCGACCGCCCCGTCACCATCCCCCTGGTGATGGACGCGCTCCGCCACTGGGCCACCGTCGGCGGCATCGACGGCTTTCGCTTCGACCTCGCGCCCGTGCTCGGACGAACGCGCCTCGGCTTCGACCCCACCGCGCCGCTGCTCCTGGCCTTCGACCAGGATCCGGTGCTCCGCGATCGCGCGCTCGTGATGGAGCCCTGGGACGTGGGCTCGCACGGCTACCAGCTCGGCGCGTTCACGCCGCGTGCGCTCGAATGGAACGACCGCTTCCGCGATGACGTGCGTCGGTTCTGGCGCGGCGACGGCTCGCTCGGCGCACTCGCGACGCGCCTCGCGGGCTCGTCGGAGGTCTTCGCGCACCGTCACCGACGTCCCACGTCGAGCGTGAACTTCGTCACCGCCCACGACGGCTTCACCCTCGCCGACGCCGTGCGCTACGCCCATCGCTGCAACCACGCCAACGGCGAAGACAACCGTGACGGACACCACGGCGAGGTGTGCTGGGCCTCCGCCGATCCGAAGCGAGACCAGCGCGCCCTCTTCGCGACGCTCCTGGCCTCGCGGGGCACGGTGATGTTCTGCATGGGCGACGAGCTCGGTCGCACGCAGCGCGGCAACAACAACGCCTACTGCCAGGACAACGAGCTCACCTGGGTCGACTGGGCCCGCCTCGACACGTCGCTGCTCGCGTTCTCGAAGCGCTGGATCGCCGCGCGGCTCGCCACCCCGGCGCTCACCGACGACCGCTGGGCGAAGGGCGACGGCGACGTGGAGTGGTACGCCCCCTCGGGCGCGCGCATGACCGACGCGCAGTGGTCGCCGCCCGCGCGCACGGTGGGGATGCTCGCGCAGTGCGACGCGCCGTGGAGCCGCGCGCTCGTGTGGTTTCACGGCGGCACGGAGAGCATGTCGGTGACGCTCCCGTCGGCGGGCGAGGGGAGGCGCTGGTGCGCCGTGCTCGACGACGAGTGCGTCTACGAGTCGGGCGCGACGCTCACCCTCGACGCGCGCTCGGTGACCCTGCTCGTGGCGCGCTGAACGTCACGGCGCGGCGGGCTGCGCGGGCGGGTCGGTCACACAACGGAAGCGTCCGTTCACGGGCACGCAGTACGCGATCTCGCCGTCGCGCGGACGGCACCGTCGCGCGAAGTCTTCGGGCGAGCACTCGTCGCTCGGAAACACGCAGTGCCATCCCCCGCGCTCGCACGACCGGCCCGAGTAGGGCGCGCATCGACCGAACACACTGCCGCGACGGCACTGCACGTCCCAGCGGCACGGCGCGGGCACGCAGATGCGCTCGGGAAAGGGGCTCATCGGAGGCGTTCCGCAGCGCTGTCCGTCGGGGCAGTCGTCGTCGTCGCGACACTGCGGGCGCACGCAGGTGTTGATCGGGTGCGCATCGCGCCAGGCGCGCGTGTTCGCGCAGTCACGGAGCACACGGCTGTACTGCGCTTCGAGGTTCTCGTTGAAGCAGTGGTCGCCGTCGCAGTCGTCGTCGCTGGCGCATCGCGTGGCGTCGACGGCCGCGTCGCGCGGGGGCGCAGCGGCGTCGCGCGGGGCCGCGCGGGGCGCCGACGCGTCGGAGGCCACGGTGGGCGCGGGAACGGTCACAGAGGGGCTCTGCGGGGCCGCGGCGGGCGCGGGCGGGGCCTCGCGACGGGGGCACGCGGTGAGGGCCGCGAGGAGCGTCGCGAGGGGCGCGAAGGGGTGCTGCGAGGGGGGCCGCGCCATCGAGGGGCGCGAACCTTACTACGGAGGGGAGCGGCGCTGCGATCAGCCCTTGAGGAGCCAGCCGAAGAGGGCGCGCTTGAAGGTCTCGCGGCCCATCACCGAGATGGACTCGGTGAGCGGAATGCCCTTGGGGCACACCTGCACGCAGTTCTGGGCCTTGCCGCAGTCGGAGATGCCGCCCTCGCCCATGATGGCGTCGAGGCGCGCGCCCGCCTGCATCTTGCCCGACGGGTGCATGTTGTACATGCGCGCCAGGGAGATCACCTGCGGACCCATGAAGTCCGAGCGCTCGTTGTAGTTGGGGCACGACTCGACGCAGCAGCCGCAGGTCATGCAGCGCGACAGGGGGTACATGACCTCCTGGTCTTCCTGCGAGACGCGCGGGCCGGCGCCGAGCTGGTGCGAGCCGTCGACGTTGATCCAGGCCTTCGTCTTGACGAGGCTGTCGAACATCCGCTGGCGATCGACCACGAGGTCGCGCACGCGGGGGAACTTCGTCATCGGTTCGAGCGTGATCGCCTCGCCGTTGGGCGAGAGCTCATGCACGAGGGCCGAGCACGCCTGACGCGCGCGGCCGTTGATCACCATCGTGCACGCGCCGCAGACCTCTTCGAGGCACGAGCAGTCCCAGTTCACCGGGGTGGTGCTCTTGTTGTCCGTGGTGACGGGGCGCTTCTGCACCTCCATCAGGCACGAGATGACGTTCATCATCGGCTTGCGGGGGACCTTGAACTCCTCCCACGTGGAGGCGCCCTTCGCTTCGCCGCGCTTGATCTTCAGGGTGACCGTGTCGGTTGCCATGGTGCTTCGTCTCCCAATCGTTCAGCGCGCGTTGGCGTCGGCCTTGGGCGCCTCCGCGGGCTTCTTCACCTTGCCGTAGTCGCGCACGGCGAGCTTCAGCAGCGACACATCGACGGGCTCGTAGCTCAGCGCGGGGCCCTCGGGCGTGTACGTCGCGAGCGTGGTCTTGAGCCAGTTCTGGTCGTCGCGCCCCACGGCCTTCGGGTCGTTGGGGTGCAGCTCGGGGTCGTACACGGGCTTGTAGTGGGCGCCGCGGCACTCCTCGCGCTCGCGCGCGCCCTTCGTGATGATGTGCGCGAGGTCGAGCATCCCCTGCAGGTGGCGCAGGAACACCACCGGCTGGTTCATCGTGCCCGACGCGCGGTCGAGGGCGGCGGCGCGCTTGAACCGCTGCTTCATCTCCGCGATCTTGCCGAGCACCTCGTCGAGCTCCGCGTTGTGGCGCTCGACGGTGACCTTGTTGAGCATCATGTCGCCGAGCTCGTCGTGGAGCTGGTACGGGTTCACGTCGAACTCGCTGCCCGTGCGCGACGCGAAGGCCTCGTGCTCCGCCTTCGCCTTCGCGAGGGCCTTGTCGAAGAGCGCGCTGCCGTAGTCGAACGCGCTCTTCGCGGCGCCCTCGCGCCACGCGGCCATCGCGGGGCCCGTGACCATGCCGCCGTAGATGCACGACAGCAGCGAGTTGGCGCCGAGGCGGTTGGCGCCGTGGTACTGGTAATCCACCTCGCCCGAGGCGTAGAGGCCGGGGATGCTCGTCGCCTGGTTGCGCGCCGACTGGGCCTTGAGCGTGCCGTCTTCGGCCTTCTCGAAGTCACACCAGAGCCCGCCCATCGAGTAGTGCACGGCGGGGAAGATCTTCATCGGGTTGTCGTAGGGATCCTGCCCCGCGAACTTCTCGTAGATCTCCAGCACGCCTTCGAGCTTCTTGCGCACGGCGGCCTTGCCCGACGGCGTCTTGCAGAGGTGCGTCACGTCGAGGAAGGCCGCGCGCTGCCCCTCGGCGCTGAAGCCCTCGTGCACCACCGTGCGGAAGATCTCGCGCGAGGCGATGTCGCGCGGCACGAGGTTCTTGTACTTGGGGTAGCGCTCTTCGAGGAAGTAGTAGCGCTCGCCCTCGGGGATCTGCGCGCCGGGGCGCTTGTCGTTGCGATCCTTCGGGACCCACACGCGGCCGCCCTCGCCGCGCACGCTCTCGGAGATGAGCCGCAGCTTGTCGGTGCCGGGGATGGCCGTCGGGTGCACCTGGATGAACTCGCCGTTCGCGTAGGTCGCGCCCTGGCGGTACGCGATGGCGGCGGCGCTTCCGGTGTTGATCACCGAGTTCGTCGAGCGGCCGAAGACCATGCCCGGACCGCCCGTCGCGAGGCACACCGCGTCGCCGCGGAAGACCCGCAGCTCGCCGTTCTTGAGGTCCTGGCCGATGACGCCGCGGCACACGCCCTCGTCGTCGATCACGAGGCTCGCGAGGTCCCAGTACTCGAACTTGCGGACCATCTTCTCGCCGGGGATCGTGACGCCCTTGTCGTCTTCGACGTCGATGGTCTCCCAGCGGCGCACCTGCTCGTCGAGGGCGTAGAGGAGCTGCTGCCCCGTCGTCGCGCCCGCGAAGGCCGTGCGGTGAAAGAGCGTGCCGCCGAAGCGACGGAAATCGAGGTTGCCCTCGGGCGTGCGGTTGAACGGCACCCCCATGCGGTCGAGCATGAACACGATGCCCGGCGCCGCGTAGGCCATGCCCTTCGCCGGGGGCTGGTTCGCGAGAAAGTCGCCGCCCTTCACGGTCTCGAAGAAGTGCGTCTCCGGCGAGTCGCCCTCGCCCTTGATGTTCACCGACGCGTTGATGCCGCCCTGCGCGCACGCCGAGTGCGAGCGCTTCACGGGCACCAGCGACAGGATGTCGACGGGGATGCCCGCTTCGCAGAGCTTGATGACCGTCATGAGGCCGCCGAGACCGCCGCCGACGACGATCGCGCGGCGAACGGTTCCAGACTGCGTGAGGATCGAGGATTTCGCTGCCATCGTTGGTCCTATCGAAGGGGTGCGAGGGGCGCGTCGTGCGGGCGCGCGCCGCGCGGTGTGAAGGCCGTTCAGAAACTCGAACGAAGACGGTTCACGGCTGGTCCGGTCGCATCGCCGTGTCGCCGTCGCGGCACACGCGCTCGACCTGCTGCGCGGGCCTCGGGAGCACGCCGCCGCACCGATACGAGAAGTGCAGCAGGGTGTTGAACCCGAGCGCCCACAGCGCGAGCCCGAAGGCGCCGCAGAGGGCCGCGGAGCGTCGCATCGACCGCGCTCCGACGGTCACGCCCCACGTGTTGCCGAAGAGCCAGAGCCCGTTGGCGAAGTGGAACACCGACGCCGTGACGCCCGCGAGGTACAGCGCGAACACCGCGGGCGCCGCGAGCGAGGTGCCGAGCGCGTCATAGAACGACTGCCAGCGCAGCGCGCCCGTGGCCTTCGGCACGCGGAGCTGCCAGAGGTGCAGCGCGATGAACCCGAAGGCGATCACGCCCGACACCCGTTGGAGTACGTAGAGCCAGTTGCGGGTGTACGCGTAGCGCGCGGTGTTGACCGTCGATCGCGCCGTGAGCACCAGCCCGTACACCGCGTGGAAGGCCAGCGGCAGCGCGATGCCCACGAGCTCGATCACGGGCAGCGCCGGCGTCGACTGGATCTCGCCCACCGCGTGGTTGAACGCGTCGCGTCCGTCGAGGGCGCTGGCGTTCGTCCACAGGTGAGCGAGGAGGAACACGCCGGTGGGGATCACGCCCGAGAGCGAGTGCAGACGGCGCAGCGTGAAGTGTCGACGCGCGGGGCCGTCGTCATCGATCGCAGCCGTCGTCGCAAGGGTGCTCATCGCGCGAAACCGTCGGGATTGATAGGAGGCTCGACGATTTGCGTCAATAGAACACCGCGGTGCGGGCCCGTGGTACGACGCCGGTGCGTCGATGCGCCCGTGGACGAACCGTGCCCGCTCTCTGCTCGTCGTCGCGCTCACCGTGGCGTGCGGCGGTGCCGAGACGCGAGGCCGTCCCGTGAGGCTCACGAGCCGTGAGGTGAGCCGCGATCGTGCGCTCGTGCGGGCGAGGGAGCGCGCGGACGATGGCGACCGCGAGTCGGCGGAGGCAGGGCTTCAGCGACTCGTCGACACCGCGATCGGAGACCCGCTGCGCGACGTGGCGAGGGTGGAGCTCGCGCGGCTCCGCGTGGCGCGCGGTGACCTCGATGGCGCGGTGGAGCTCCTCGCGGCGCTCCCTGCGGACCTCGACCCCGCGCTCGCGCTTCGCAGGGACCTCGTGCGCGGACTCGTGCACGCGCGACGCAACGAGGTGGCGGCGGGGCTCGCGGCGGTGCGTCCTCTCGCGCGACGGATGATCGACGCGGCGAACACCGCGGAGACCGACTGCGCGCTCGCCTCGCTCGAAGCCGCGGATCACCGTCCGTACGCGGCGCTGCTCGCCCTCGCGCGCGTCGAGTCGCAGGCCGAGCACGGCGCGCGGTGGATGCCCACGGGCCTCGCGTGCGACGCCCCTGCGGAACGTTCGCGCGAGCTCACGCGCCTCGTGGGGCAGGTGCAGACGCCGCGGGCCCTCGCCGATGCGCTCGATGCGCTTCCGCCCGAGCACCCGACGCGCGTCGAGGTCGCGCGCAGGCTCCGCACGCTCGCGGTGGAGGCCAACCAGATTCAGCAGTGGCTCCCGTGGCTCGCGGACCTTCCCGACACCGAGGCCACGCTTCGGGTGGTGCGCGACGACCAGGGCCCGGCGCCGTTGCGGGTGGGCGTGCTCGCGCCGATGTCGGGGCCGCGCGCGGTGATTGGCACGGAGATCCTGCGCGCGGTGCAGGTGGCCCTCGACGACCAGCGCGCGGTGGAGATCGAAGCGGGCGACGAGTTCGATGCGCCCCTCACGATGCGCACCGCGGTGACGCCCACGGGCGACGGACAGATGGCGCGCGGGGGCGAAGCGCACACGACGGGCGCGCAGCTGCGACACCTCCTCGATCTGGCGCCCACGGCGATCGTGGGGCCGGCGCTCGAAGAGCACGCGCTCGACGTCGCGCGCACCGCGCAGGCGGCGGGTGTGGACGTGTACCTCCTCGCACCGCACGACGACCGCGCGGGCGCGTTGGGAGAGCATGTGTTCGAAGCAGGTCCGCCGCCGTCGATGCGCGCGGCGGCGTTGGCAGCGGCTGCGCGAACGCGGGGCACGCGCGTGCGATGGGCCGCGGCGCCAGGCTCGGAGCGCACGCTGTTTCCGATGCGGGTGCGAGCCTCGCTGGGCCTCGCGGGGGTGACGGCGGTCGAGGGCGCGGCGCTCGCATCGGCGGAGCCCCACCTCGTGCTCGGCGCGTGGAGCTTCGAAGGTCGCTCGCAGATCGAGGCCTTCGCGACGCGCGCGCCCACCCGATGGATCTTCGACGCGCGCTCGGGGCCCGCGGGTGCGCCCGGTGTGTGGGTCGGCGCGATGCCGTCGGAGGGCGAGGCGCTCAGCTCGTTTCGATCGCGCTACTGCGCGCTCACGGGACGACCTCCGGGCGAGCTCGCGCTGCTCGCGCACGACGCCGCGCGGCGCATTGTGGAGCGCGCGAGGAACGTTCCCGCGGTGCGCGTGTTCGCGAGCCCGTGGCGCATCACGAAGGCCACGGTGGGCGGCGACGGTGAAGGTCCGCTGGCCGTCACCCATCGCTGCCCGACGATGTGAGCGGTGATCACTCGTAGGTGGTGAGGTACCGATTCGCGAAGCGCCTGAAACGCAGGCAGTCCAGCG
>CAMFHP010000196.1 GCA_945952225.1 uncultured Myxococcaceae bacterium | reverse complement strand
GCAGGTCGGCGAGCTGTGCGGCGAGGTCGAAGGGCGCGGGGTTCATCGGTCGCCCGCGGAGACGTAGCGCAGCGACTCCAGCGTGAGGTGGACCTCGTTCACGCGCCTTCGCCCGTGGTCGTTGAGCACGCGCGGCTCGTTCCAGACTGCCGTGAGCGGCGTGAAGCGCAGCGCGCCCTGCTCGACCCACGCGCGGCCCACGAGGCCATCGGGACGCATCGCGCGCAGCGGTCCCGCGAGTCGCTCCAGGTTGTCGACGAGTCGGTTGTGCTCGGGGCGCAGCGCGACCTCGATGCGCACCTCGGCGCCGCGTCGGTCACGGAGCGTTCCCACGGCGCGCGCGGTCTTGTCGTCGATGCGCACGGGGCCCCACGCGGCGGGCTCGATGTACACCGTGGCCGCGCCCGACCCGGTGATGGGATGCACGCCCCGCTCACGCAACCGCGCCGCCACCGCCGCCCACGAGTCACACGCGATCGGGGCCCACGCGCGCGCCCCGAGAAACGCCCCCGGCGAGACCGCCATCGCCGCGTGGACGCTCATGCGTCCGTCGCGTGAGACCCGCGCGCGCTGCACCTTCCACGCGCCGTGGGCGAGGTCGGCCACGGTGAGCGCGACCGCGTCGGAGAGGGGCTCGCGGTAGAGCCGATGGGGCTCGTTGCCGAAGTACATCACGGGCCGCGCGTTCGACACCTGCCACGGCTCATCGCGCCCTTCGACGTGGAGCGTGACGGTCACACCGACGTAGTCCGTGTCGCTCACCCACCCCGCGGCGCACACGGCCTGCACGGTGACCGCGCCGTCGACTTCGGTGAAGCGCCGTCGGGCCTCGCCACGCAGCGCAGGAAGCTCCTCATCGGGGTCTCCATCGGCGCACCGCGCACGGGTGCGTCGCACGAGGAGCCACGCGCGGTTCACCGTGCCCGCGAACTCTTCGAAGGTGAACAGCGGGTCGCGGTCGAGGTATCGCCGCACCATCGTCGACAGCGTCTCGACGAGCCGTTCGAGTCGCGGGAGCTCGGCGTGGTGGGCGAGCTGCGCGAGGGCTTCGAACTCCGCGGCGCTCGCGGCGGTCATGCGCTGGAGTCCCTGCGATCCGAGGCGTGCGAGGGCCGCGTCGAGACGGTCGAGCGCGTCGAGCGTGCGGGCGGTCGGGTCGTCGGCCATCGCGGCGCGCGACGCTACAACGCGGGAGACTCCGTGCGGGAGAGCGTCCACGCGCACACGCCGTCGCGTTGCCAGTCGGGGGCCACGGGCATCGCGCGGCGAAACGACGACGCGCACCGTGCCACGGCGTGGGTGGTGCCCGCGTCGACGAGCGCAGGCACCGTGCGAGTGCGCGCGAGGCGTCCGTCGTTGAGGTCGAGCGCGCGCGTGAGCACCGCAGGCTCGTAGCAGTCGTTGCGCGGATCGAAGAACACCCGCACGCGCCCTCCGCCCGCCCAGCGCACGAAGCCCGCGTAGGGGAGCTCGGCGAACACGCGCGCCCCCGCGGGGAGCGTTGTCACCCACGCGCGCAACGCTTCGTCCTGCGCGCTCGCGTCGATCCACGCGCCCTCGTCACGACCGCGCGCCGCCCCCCACACCACGAGCCCCAGCGCCCACGGAACCGCGGCCTCGACGATCCACCGTCGCCGCGGAACTCCACCGGTCCACGCGCCCGCCACGGCGGCCATGAGCGGTGCGCCCACGAGGCCCGCGAGCGCCGCGTGACGCGCGTGCCGGAGCGCCATCACGGTCAGCACCAGCACCAGCGCCGAGCGCGGCCTCCACCGCGGCGTACGGAGCCCCGCGACCGCGACGAGCGCCACCGCCGCGAGGCCCGCGCGCTCGTGCCACGGAACCACCGCGAGCGGCGCGCGCCACAGGGGCCACCACTCGACGATGCGCGCATGCACGACGGCGAGCGCGCCATCACCGCGAAGGTAGTGCCACGCGAGCGCGGGCATCGCCGCACCGTGGGGCGTGGCGAACGTGGCGGCGACCGATCCCACGAGCGCGACGACACGCGCGCGACGATCTCCGGCAGACACACCGCACGCGATCGCGAGCACGGCCCACGCGAGGGTGACCGAGCCGTGCGCGTTGGCCCACACGAGCGACAGCGCCACGCACACCGCCGCGTGACGCATCGCGAAGCCCTCTTCGAAGGCCACCATCGCGAGCGCACACGCGAGCGCATGGGCGATTCCGACGGGACGCGCGGATTCGAAGCGTCCCCCGAAGAGCGTGACCGTCAGCGCCACCAACGCGCACGCGACCCACGGACGCGCATCGCGCGACGCGCGCCAGCTTGCGGCCCCGGCGACGAGCGACACCGCCGCGAGGCGCACGAGCGCGAGCGTCGAGAGATCGGCGCGTGCGAGCAGCGCGTAGAGCGCACCGAAGCCCCACTCGTGCATCACCCACGCGTGGTCGGGGCACAGCCAGCTCCACCCGTTCACGCGAGGAACGGCGCCGCGCGTGAGGAGCTCATCGCCCGCATGGAGGATCCACCAGAGGTCTGCGTCCCAGAGCGGCGCGAGGGCGGCGGGCACGGCTGCGAGGGCCACGAGCACGGCGCACACGAGGGGCGCGCGTCGGTCGAGGCGTTCGGCGTCGAACACGGCGCACGCTACCACGGAGCCCGCGCGCGACTTCTCGCACCGCGCGTTCGACCGCTCGCCGTCGCGGGCCGTTGCGCACGCCGCACGAAGGGCGCAGATGCTCTGCACCGCCGTCATGCACCCTGTCGTTCGTGTGTGGATGTTCGTCAGCTCCCTCGCCCTGCTCTCGTCGCTGGGGCTCTACCTCGCCGCGCGCACGCTCGCGCCGCAGCGAACATCCGCAGGACGTGGACGCCGTCGACTCCTCACCGCGTGCGCCGTGGTCGCCGTGGGCTCCATCGTCGTCGAGCTCGCCGCGCGCCGCCTCGCGCCCTTCGGCGGCGGACTGTGGCGCCCGCTGGTGTGGAGCGAGCGCGTCGCGACCTTTCTCTGCCTCGTCGCGATGGTGCAGATGGTGGCGCTCCGCACGGCTGCGGCGCCCTTCGCGTGGGCCGCGGCGATCGTCGACCGACTGCGTGCCCGCGTGCCTCCGACAACCGCGCCCGTGGGGCCCGAGATGTCACGCCGCGAGGTGCTGCTCCAGGCGCTCTCGGCAGGCGCGGTGGGCGCGTCGACGACCGCGGTGCTCTACGGCTCGCTGCGCGAGCGCCACGACGTCGAGACCGTCGACGTGCGCGTGACGATCCCCGCGCTGCCGCCCTCGCTCGAAGGGCTCACGATCGCGCAGATCACCGACCTCCACGCGGGCATCTTCACGGGACGCCGCGAGCTCGAACACGTCGTCGAGCGGGTGAACGCGCTCCGCGCCGACGTCGTGGTCGTGACCGGCGACATCGTCGACAACAACCCCGCGCACATTCGCGATGCGATGCGGCTGTTGTCGAAGCTTCGCGGACGCCTCGGCACCTACACCGTGCTCGGCAACCACGACCTCTACACGGGCGGCGCGGCGGTGCAGCGGGCGCTCGATGCGGCGGGGCTCCCGTGCCTCGTGAACCGCGCGGTGAAGGTGCACACGGGCGACGTGCGACGGGGCGCGCTCACGCTCGCGGGCGTGGCCGACGTGATGGCGCGACGACACAACGGCGACGTGCCCCCCGACCTCGACGAGGCACTGCGCGGCGCGGACCCCGAGGCGCCCGTGGTGCTCCTCGCGCACAATCCCGTGTTCTTCGATCGCGTCGACGCGCGCGTCGCGGTGCAGCTCTCGGGGCACACGCACGGCGGGCAGGTGAACGTCGGCGGCGTCGCGCGCTCGGTGCTTCGCTATGTGGCAGGTCGCTACACCCGCGGAGATTCCACGCTCTATGTCTCCCGCGGAATTGGCATCACGGGCGCGCCGGTGAGGCTCGCGGCGGCGCCCGAGATCACGCGCATCGAGGTGACACGTCATCACACATGACCACCCATCGTCGCTCGATCGACCGCGCTTCAAACACCCGCCGCACGCGCATTGTCGAGCCGACCGCTCCGACGCTTGAGTTATCGTCGTGATGGCCGTTCAACAGCCACGGACGAACCAACACCGAGGTGGAGTGGTGACGAACAAGCAGAGCGCAGGACATCCGGTTGCGACCAAGGGCGGCGATCCCTACATCGGGCGCGTCGTCGCGGGGCGCTACCGGCTCGAGAGCCGCCTGGGTGAAGGCGGCATGGGCGTGGTGTATCGCGCCCGACACGTGCTGATCGATCGCGTGGTGGCGCTGAAGCTGATCCGGCCAGACCTTCGCACGGAGACGCACCTCCGCGCGTGGATGCTCCGTGAGGCCCGCGCGGCGAACCGCGTGGATCACGCGCACATCATCGACATTCACGACATCGGCGAGACCGACGAGGGCGAGCTCTATCTGGTGATGGAGTACCTGGTCGGCACGCCGCTCTCGTCGGAGATCGCGAAGGGGCCGTTCCCGATCGCGCGCGCCATCGACGTGCTGGAGCAGATGGCGGCGGCGTTGGGCCGCGCGCATGACCTCGGCGTCGTTCACCGCGACCTCAAGAGCGACAACATTCTTCTGACCAACCGCGTGGGTCGGAAGGACTTCGTGAAGATCCTCGACTTCGGCCTCGCGCATCTCGCGCGCGACCCGCGCCTCGCCCCGAAGGGCGCGGTGTTCGGCACGCCGGAGTACATGTCACCCGAGCAGGCGCGAGGCGAAGAGGCCAGCGCGTCGAGCGATCTCTACGCGCTCGGCATCCTTCTGTTCGAGATGACGACGGGCAAGCTGCCGTTCCACTCGCACGACCGCGAGCAGCTCTTGGAGATGCAGCGCACGGCGCCGCCGCCGAACCCGCGCACGCTCAAGTCCGACCTGCACCCCGAGGCCGAGAAGATCATTCTTCGCCTCCTTCAGAAGGACCCCGCGCGCCGCTACAAAGACGCCCACCACCTCTCGGAGGACCTGAAGGCGTTCCAGCGCTCGCTGCCGTCGAACACCTGGGAGAACGCCGCGGCCAACGCCGAGAACCCGCAGCCCGCGCAGCCTCCGCCGCCGCCGGCTCCCTCCGCGGGCGTGGCCGAGTGGGCGACGCGCGCCGCACAGTTCGGGCGCATGGTGGCCCGCGCCTACCCCGGCGCCGATGCGCCCAAGGAGGTGAGCGACGCGCTCGACGAAGCGTGGCGTCTCGCCAACAGCGCCGCGCGCCTCGAAGGCGAAGTGGCCTCGCACATGCGCAAGCTCGAAGCCCTCGAACGCCGCGGCCGCGCCCTCCGCGCCGAGATCGGCCGCAAGGTCGAAGAGCTCGCCCACGAAGAGAGCCGCGTGCTCCGTGAAGCGGCCGCGGAGAACGACACCGTGGCCCAGCTCCGCGAGCGCCTCGCCGCGAGCGAGCGCAACCACGCGCAGGCCCGCATGCAGGCCGACGCGGCGGAGCGTCAGTCGCTCACGCCGAGCGCCCTCCGCGCGATCTTCGAACGCACCGGGCAGATGCAGGCCCTCGTCGACGCGCGCCGCGAGGCCCTCGCCGAACATGAGCTCCGCGCCGCCAAGAAGGACGCGCAGGCCCGCGACCTCCGCCGCCAGATCGAAGAGCTTCGCGCGCAGCTCACCCGCTACGCCGACGCGATGGAAGAAGACCTCGCCCAGGGCCGCGAGCGCGTCGCGCAGCGCACCCGCGAGGGCCTCGGCTTCGAACGCGCGTTCGCCTCCGCGAGCGACGTGCTCGTGCGCAACCTCCGCGGGCGCCCCGAGTGCCGCGACCTTCTCGAAGAGTTCCTCCGCGACGCCGCGCGCCCCGTGGCTCCGCCGCAGCCCGTGGCGCAGGCCCCCGCGCCCGCCGCGCCCGCCGCGCAGCCCGCCGTTCCCACCGCCTGATCCGCCGCGCGCACGCGCCGCGCAACACCGCGCCACCCACCATCCAGCACGCACCGCACGGCCCCGCGCGCCGCGGACTCGTTGACGCCCTCACGCGGTGCGTGGTAGCGCGACTGCCGCTGTGACTGAACGGCGATTCAGCGCGCGCAAGCGCGACGAGCCACGGGCCGCGGGCGACAAGCGCGAGCGCATCCTCCGCGCGGCGGTGAAGGTCTTCGCGCGCAAGGGCTTCTACGCCTCGCGCGTCTCCGAGATCGCGAAGGCCGCGGGCGTCGCCGACGGCACGATCTACCTCTACTTCAAGAGCAAAGACGAACTCCTCACGTCGCTCTTCGAAGACCGCATCACGCGGCTCCTCGACGTGCTGCGCCGCGAGATCGAGGCCGTGCCCTCGGGCCCCGACCGCGTGCGGAGGATCATCGAGTTTCAGCTCGGTCTCCTCGAAGGCGAGCGCGACCTCGCCGAGGTGATCACCGTGAACCTCCGGCAGTCGACGCGGCTCCTGAAGCAGTACGCCACGAAGCGCTTCACCGAGTACCTCGACCTCATGGCGCACGTGATCGCCGACGCGCAGCACGCGGGCGAGCTCCGCACCGACGTGTCGCCGCGCATCGTGGCCCGCGCCCTCTTCGGCGCCCTCGACGGCCTCGCGCTCACGTGGGCCCTCGGCAACCCCGAGCCCGGCGGACTCAAGCGCGCGGGCACGCAGCTCGCCGACGTGGTGCTCCAGGGCCTCGAACGCCGCGGCCCTGCGGCTTGACACACCGCGCGCCGCGGGCCTAACCCCCGGGAAGCTGCCCATGCGACCCCTGCCCGTTCTGCTCGTCTTCGCCGCGCTCGGCGGCTGCTCCACGGTGAGCGGCGTGTCGGTGCGCACCGCGGGTCCGCGCCACGCGCCCTTCACCGGCGAGGTCACCGTGAGCGCGACCCGCGACCCCGAAGGCGGCACGCAGGTCGGTGTGATCGAGGTCGACGGCGGACCCACCGTGGGCGATGTCGTCCCCGAGTTTCGCGCGCGGGCCGCGCAGCTCGGCGCCAACTACGCGCGCATCGACCTGCTCACCACGCGCCTCCAGTGGGTGCAACAGCCCATCACGCAGAGCGTCCCATGCGGCGGGTTTCGTTTCCCGACCTACTGCACGCGCACCTACTACCAGCCGCAGGAGGTGCTCACGCTCCACGCGGTCGGACGCGCCTTTCGCGTGGGGCTTCCGTGATGCGCGCGCGCAACGCCCTCCTCGTCGCCTTCGCGCTCGCCTCCCTCACCGGATGCGGAAGCACCGCGACGTACCGCGCCGTGATCGGCACCGTGAGCCCGGCCTCGCCGCGCGTCGTGGAGATCTATCTGCCCGAGATGCGTGTGACCTCGAACTTCGAAGAGGTCGCCGTGGTGCAGGCCGTGGGGCGCGGCACCCACGCAGACCCCGAACACGTGTACGAAGGGCTCCGACGCGAGGCGGCCTCCATGGGATGCGACGCCGTGCTGCGCGCCACGGTCACGCAGGGCAGCACGCTCGCGGCGGGCACCGGCGTCGCCGTGCGGTGGATCCCCGGCCCCGCGCCCGCCACGTCGTTCAACCCGCCGCCGTGGACGCCCGCCACGCCCTCCTCCCGGCAGCCTGCACCCGCCGCCACGATCCGCGCGCCGTGGGAGCTCACCGACCCGGCGCCCACGCCCTGAACGAAGCCCCGCGCGTCGCGCGCGCTTCCGATGCGCGACGGGCG
The DNA here is from genome assembly GCA_945952225.1 of uncultured Myxococcaceae bacterium. Taxonomy (GTDB): domain Bacteria; phylum Myxococcota_A; class Polyangia; order Polyangiales; genus CAISKJ01. Next base: position 1,021 of record CAMFHP010000196.1, on the reverse strand, counting down.
CGCAGTAGGATCCGCCGCTGCGCATGAGCCCCTCCCAACGCCTCGTTCCGAACACGGTCTTCGCAGGGCAGTTCCGGGTGATCGAGCAGATCGCCCAGGGCGGCATGGGCACGATCTACCGCGTCGAGCAGCTCCCGACGAACGCGCCCCGCGCGCTCAAGATCATCCTCCCCGAGTACGCGCAGGACGCGAAGGTGCGCGCGCGCTTCGAGCAGGAGGCGCGCATCGTCGCGCGCATCGAGTCGGAGCACGTCGCGCAGCTCATCGGCGCGGGCGTCGACCCCGAGAGCAACACCCCGTGGATCGCGATGGAACTCCTCCACGGACAGGACCTCGCCGCCGTGCTCGCCGCGCGCGGCAGGCTCCCGCCCGCCGAGGTCTTCGAGATGCTCAAGCAGCTCGGGCACGCGCTCTCGGCCGCGCACCGCATCGGGGTCATTCACCGCGACCTCAAGCCCGAGAACATCTTCGTCGCCAACGCGCGCCGCAGCGACGCGGCCTTCACCGTGAAGGTGCTCGATTTCGGCGTCGCGAAGTGGCTCCAGGAGAACCGCCCGTCGGCGCAGGCCACCGCCGTCGTGGGCTCGCCGCTCTGGATGGCCCCCGAACAGCTCGACGCGCGCGGCATCCTCGGTCCGCACACCGACGTGTGGGCCGTGGGCCTGCTCGCCTTCGCGATGCTCGTGGGGAGGGCCTACTGGCGCGGCGCGAACCCCGAGGGCTTCTCGCTCCCCGACGTGGTCGCCGAGATCATGGCCGCGCCCCTCGCGCCGGCCTCGCAGCGCGCCGCCGAGTTCAACGCCGCACACACCCTTCCCCCGGGCTTCGACGCGTGGTTCGCCCGCTGCGTCGACCGCGACGGCGCGACGCGCTTCCGCTCCATCGACGACACGCTGCGCGCCCTCTTCGCGCTCGCCCCGCAGCCCGCGCCCGCGGCCCCGCAGCCCGCCGCGCCCATGCCCGCGACCGTCGCGATGCCCGCGCTCGCCACGCCCGCGCCCGCCTTCGCGCAGCCCGCATC
>CAMFHP010000195.1 GCA_945952225.1 uncultured Myxococcaceae bacterium | reverse complement strand
GAGCTCGCGGACACCGTGCTGTGGCAGCCCGGCGGCGTTCCCGGCGTGCCTCGCGCGGGCCTCGGCCTGCGTTTCACGCCCCGCTGAGGGCCGGTGGCCGACACGTGTCCCTGACGGGGCGTTCGGCGGTACCTGACGGTCGATTGGCTGTACCTGAGAGGCGATCGGGCGTACCTGACGGCCGATCGGGCGTACCTGACGGCCGATCGGGCGTACCTGACGGCCATCGCATCGCACGGGGGCGCCGACGGGCCTTCGCGGGCGCGTGGGGCGCGCGTCCCGTGCGCAGGCGTCCCAACGCTTGACACCCGGGGTGCGGCACGCGAACCCTCCCGCGCTCCGATGCTTCCGCTTGTTCTCGCCTCGGCGCGCGCGCTCGCGCTGTACCTGCTCCCGCTCGTGGTCTGGACGACCGTCACGGGGCGCAGGGCGCCTGCGCCGGGGCTCGTGCGCGTGCTCGACGTGGGCATCGCGCTCTCGCTCGACGGGCTCTTCGTGCTCACGCTCGCGCGCTTCGTTCCGCTCGCGCTCGCCGTGTGGATCTCGCGCGCCCTCTACGTCGTCGCCGCCGTCGCGTTCACCGTGCGCCACCGCGTCGCGCCGCGTCCGCGCGCTGCCGTCGTCGCCGTCGTGGCCGTCGCGTCGATGGCCGCCGCGGGCGCGCTCTGGCGCATGTCGTACGAGCTCATCGTGTGGGACCGCGACTGGCACGTTCCCCTCGTGTCGGCGCTGCGCGCGCAGCGGGTTCCCTTCGAGAACGTCTATCTCCCGCTCACGACGCTCCGCTACCACTACCTCGGCGACGTGGTGGCCGCGATGCTCCAGACGCTCTCGGGCGACCGTCTCCACGCCTCGCTCGCGCTCACCCTCGCGCACGACCTCTACCTCGCGCTCACGGCCTCGGTGGCGGCCCTCGCGGTGCGCGCGCTGTGGCCCCGCGTCGGTCCGTGGCTCGCGCCGCTCGCCGCGCTCTCGCTCGTCTTCGCGAGCCCGCTGGTGCTCCTCCACGCGCCGCTGCGCGAGGTGCTCGACACGACGGACTCGGCCTCGCTCTGCGGGTACTCGTTTCTGCCCTGGGCGTCGCTCTCGTACCGACCGCACGTCGTGATCGCGGGGCTCTACACCGTGCTCTTCGCGCTCGCGGTGGCGGCGCGCGCGCGGCCCGAATTCGACCACGCCCACGGCCGTCGCCTCACGCTCTCGATGCTCACCACGGCGGCGTCGATGGCGCTGCTCGACGAGGCCTCGCTGCTCGTGCTCACGGTGGGGCTCCTCGGGGCGAACAACGTGGTGCCCGCGCTGATCCATCGGCGCGTGCGCGGAGGCCTCTACCTCGGCGTGTCGTTGCTCGCGACGCTGTGGGTGGTGAACCGCGTGTTCCACGGATCGCTCTCGCCCGGCGGACCCGCGCAGGAGATCGCCCTCGTGCCCGCGCGTCACCTCGCGCTCTTCAGCGAGCCGGTGCCCTTCCGCGACCGCGCGGCGGCGATGAAGATCCTGCGCCACGACTACTTTCCGATGTACTCCGCGGCGGCGTCGCTGGGGCTGCTCGCGTGGCGCACGCGGCGCGAAGACCTCGCGGCCCTCTTCTGGCTCTACGCGTCGATGACGGTCGCGGCGATGGCCTTCGCCTTCAAGCTGGAGTTCAACCACGACCCGCTCGAAGGGCACCGCTTTCTCACCGCGGCGATGCTGCTCTCGCCCTTCGTCACGCTCTACGCCGTGGCGGCGTCGCGGCGGGCGCCGGTGCTGCGCGCGCTCGCGATGCTGTGCGTGCTCGCGACGACCGCGTCGGGCGCGGTGTGGTACCGGTCGTTTCTGCGCGAGCGCTTCGCGAACGGGCAGCTCCCGCGGGAGCGCACGTGGGTGGGCGAGCGGTCGACCTACGCGGTGCAGTGCCACGACCTGCTCGGCGCGTGGAGCCTGCGCGCACCGGCGATCGAGTACGTCGAGGGCGAGGTGTTCTACGCGTACGCGGGGTGCCAGCCGGCGCGCTTCGCGGCGCGGCGCATCGGGCCGTGGAACCTCACGGTGGGCGCGGCGGTGTTCGGTCGCGAGGCGCACGATGAGTACGAGAACGCAGGCGTCGAGGGGCGCATCGCGGCGGTCGTGTGCGGCACGCAGAGCGTGAGGGTCGAGCCCGTGTGCGCGTGGGCAAAGGAGCACCTGCGCTGCGAGACGCTCCCGCACGGACACCTGGTGCGATGCGCGGTGGATCCCGCGTCGCGCGAGGCGCTCTACGAGCGGCTCGACGCGTGGTGAGGCGCCGTCACGGAGGCGGCGCGATGGGCGCGCAGGTCGACACGCCCGCGCCCACGATGCGGAACCCGATGTTGGTCATGTACGCCGTGTCGATGCTGCCGTCGGAGGGGCGGTAGCGGGTGACGTTCGTGCTGCGTCCCGCGCCCGCGCCGGGGGCGGTGTAGAGGTAGAAGTCTCCGCCCCAGAACGAGAACGCCCACGCCTGCGGCGTCTCGAGGCCGCGCATGGGCACGGTGTTGAGAATGGCGCCCGAGGTCTTGTCGATCTGCGCGACCTGCGGCGGCGTCGTGGTGAAGAAGCCGTAGAGGCGTCCGTCGCCGGTGCCCGTGAGCTCCGCGCTCTGGCCGCGCAGCGAGCCCGAGAAGGCGCCCACGGGCGTGCCCGTGAGCATGGCGGGGTCGATGCGTCCGAGGCCCGGGCTCGACCCCGTGAGCGGGTCTGCGGTGGCCGTCACGAAGAGCGTCTCGGACACGTCGTCGGCGCTCGCCGTCGAGAAGCCCATGCCCAGTCGGTACCACCCGTCGGGCAACGGAATCGGCGCGGCCGACGTGCACCGCGCGTCGCTCGTGCTCACGCGGTAGATCGACCCCGCCGCGTCGCCGAGGAGCCCCGTGTCGACGTAGTTCACCCACGCCACCGCGTTGCGGTCGATCGCCATGCTGTTGGGCGCCGCCGAGGTGGGGCAGGTGAGGCGTCCGATGCGCGTGAACTCGCGGCGGTTGGGGCGAAAGCTGTAGAGGTCGTTCGCGTCGCTCAGCACGTACACGAGCTGCGCGGCCTCGGAGCAGTTCGAGGGCGTTCCGCTGTCGCGAATGGGAATGGGCGTGAACCCGTCGGCGCCGTCGGCGCTGCCATCGCGGACGGCGCTCGCGTCGGCGGAGGCCCCGTCGGTCGAGGCGTCTTCGCTCGTGAAGATCACGGGCGTGTTCGAAGCGCAGGCGACGAGCAGAACAGACGCGGATGCGAGGATGGCGATGCGCACGGCGGGGCCTCGGGGTGGGCGAGCGTTTCCGTGGTTTTCGCAGAGGAGCGGGCGCCGCGTAAAGCGCCCTCGCGGGCCGTGGTGTCGCGCTCAGCGCGCGCGGTTGAGCGACCAGTCGTAGGGGGCGAAGGTCAGCGTGCACGCGCCCGCGTCGTCTCCACAGGCCGTGCGCAACGCCGTGGCCCCGTGCGCGACGAAGAAGCCCACCACGCCCGGGAGCGAGGCGGTTCCGGCGCGGAACGGTCCGCGAAAGTCGTCGCGGAACCACTCGAAGAGCTGCGACACCCGCACGGAGCGCGTTGCCGTGTCGACCACGGCGGCGCCCGGTGCGGTGACGTAGCGCCGGGCCTGCTCGTCGAGCTGACGGTCGAGGGCCGCGGCGGTGTAGACGCCCGCACGCAACGGAGGGCACGAGCGCGCGCCGCAGTTGAGCGCCACGTGCACGCGCGGGTCGTGGAAGGTCTCGCGCACCTCGCGGTTCTCGACCTCGTCGAGCGTGCGGTCGCGTCCGTCGAGGCGCCATCGGCGCGCGCGGAAGAAGCCTCCGTCGGGCAGGTACGTGAGCACGTTGCCCATGGTCGCCGGGGCCTCGACGATGCCGCGGAGCACCGTGGCGTTGTAGGCGTTGATCCAGTAGGCGAGGCGCGCGTTGCGGCCGGTGAACTCCGCGGGCGTCGAGGTCGGGCCGTGCGTGGCGAACCAGGTGTGTGCGGCCACGAGCTCGTCGCGGCGCGCGCGGAGGGCGGTGTAGTCGACGCCGTTCGATCGCACCACCGCGCGGAGGAGCGCGTCGAGGCGAGCGGGTCCGTCGGGCGCGCCCGCGTCGGATTGCGCGTGGGCGAAGGGAGCCGTGAGCGTGAGGGCGAAGGCGAGGGCGGTGCGGTTCATGGTTCCTCGGGCGGCAACGACGGAGCGGAGGTGCGCGCGCTTCACGCGTCGCGGCGAAGGCGGATCTGCACGAGCTGGGGGCGGCGCTCCTGCGGGTCGTGGTGCGTGCGCTGTTCGAGCTTGAGCACGCCGCGGGGGCACGCCTCGGCGCAGAGCCCGCAGCCCACACACGCGGCGCGGGTGAAGCTCTCGTTGGCCTGCGCGTAGGCGCGCACGTCGATGCCCATCTCGCACGACGACGAGCACAGGCCACACGAGATGCACATGTCGGCCTTCACGCGGATGCGGTAGCGACCGAACTTCTGCACGAGCCCGAGCATCGCGGCCATGGGGCAGAAGTTGCGGCACCACTGGCGCGTTCCTCCGAGGGGATAGAGCCCCACGCCGATCGCGCCGGAGAGCACCGACACCACCGCGACGCCGTACCAGTAGCGAAGTCGCGCGGCCCACGAGACCACCGCGGCGCTGCGCACGGGGTCGAAGTGGTACTCGTTCACCGCGCCGTGGCCGGGCCACCAGATGCCCGTGGGGGCGCTCTGCGCGCCGATCCACGAGGCGAGCATCACGAGCGCGGTGGTCACGATCGCGAGGGCGAGCACGGTGTAGATCGACACACGTTCGAAGCGCCACGCGCGCTCGCTCTTCGAAGCGAGGTGACGAAAGGGATCGCCCGCGGTGTTCGCGAGACCGCCGCATCCGCACACCCACGAGCAGTACCAGCGCTTGCCGAAGAACACGCCGAGGAGCGGCGCGATCACGAGCGATCCGACGAAGCTCCAGAGCACGAAGGGCGTCGGGTCGCGGAGGATGTTGTCGGGATAGAACGCGTCGATCTTCAGCGGCCAGAGGTAGCTCAGGTAGTACTCGGGCTGACGAAAGAGCCCGAGCAGCACGGGCACGGAGAACCCGAAGCTCACCTGCACGCCCATCACCACGAGCGTGCGCACCACCTGGTAGCGGTCGTGGAGGTAGCGCCCGATCACGCGCACGCCACCGACCAGCACGGCGACGGTGTAGAGCAGCCCGTAGAGTCCCCACTTCGAATCGAAGGCGAGGTAGAGCCGACGCGCGAAGGCGGCGAGGGAGCGCGTTCCTTCGGGCACGGCCGCGGGCTCGACGACGTGCGTGCCGTAGAGCAGCACGAGGGCCATCGCCGCGAGCGCGGTCAGCGGCAGCGCGAGCGCTTCGAGGAAGGGGCCGCGGTGGGCGCGGCGCTTCCACGCGTGCGAGGCCGCGGTGACGAGGGCGAGCGCGAGGGGAACGAGCGTGAGCACGAGCGCGGGCGTCGACCAGCGCGCGCCGGGCGAGGGGAGCAGGTGGCGCCCGTCGTGGGCCGCGGGTTCGAGCACGCGCGCGAAGAGGTGCGCGGTGTAGAGCGTCGCGGCGGTGAGGGCCGAGACCTTCGCGGCGAAGCGGAGTGCGGTGGCGCGCACGGCGTCGGTGAAGGCGCCCTCGTCGTCGCGATCGACGAGCGCGCGGATCGCACCCGCGAGCGCGCCCACGGCGAGTACGGCGACAAGCGCGAAGGGAGACGGCAGGCGCAGGTGCATGGGCGCATCGGCGCCGAGCTCGAGGAGATGCGCGGGCGCGTGGTCGGGCGCGGCGACGCCGAGGAGCGTGAGGAGCTGCTTCGTCTCGGCGGTGAGGTAGAGCCCGAAATAGAAGCCCAGGAGCACGGACGCGAGGGCCCACGCCGAGGGGCCGCGGTGCGTGAGGTCGTGGGCGAGGCGGGCGAAGAACGAAGGGCGACGCATCACGCGACCTCGCGGGTGAGGGGGAGTTCGGTCTCGCGCATGGCGCGAAGGTCGGCGCGGCCGAACTCCACATCGAACTGCGCTTCGTGGAGGCGCGCCATCACCTGGTCGAGGGGGCGGGCCTCGTCGATCCATTGGGTGAGCAGGGTGTGATCCCAGCGCGAGCCGAGGAGGTTGAAGCCGAGCACGCGGCCGCGGTGGTGCACGATGCGCTGCGTGATGAACCGCGTGGGGTGCGCGCGATACACGCTGCGCGCGTCGTCAGGCACGGCGCGGAGCTCGCCCACGGTGGTGTACTCGACGTCGAAGAACTTCGCGCTGTTGTAGAAGGTCGGCGGCGCGTAGCGCTCGGGGCGCGGGGCCGTCATGTTGCGCGCGGCGAGGGCTCCCTGGCGCTTCGCCGAGTACCAGATCTGCTCGACGTAGCTGCGCGACCCTTCGGGCGTCACCTCGGCGCAGTCGCCCGCGGCCCACACGCCGGGGAGCGAGGTCGCGAGGGTGTCGTCGACGACGATGCCGCGCGCGCGCTTCGGGGCGGTGCGCACCGTCGAGAGCCAGCGCACGGCGGGCTCGACGCCGATGCACACGCCGAGGGCGTCACAGGGCAGCGTGTCGCCGCGCGTGGTGGTGATGGCGCGGAGCGATCCGTCGCGCACGTCGGCGGAGGCGAGGGAGTCTCCGTGGCGCACGTCGACGCCGTGGTGACGGAGGTGGGCGGTGACGCGCTCGCCCTCTTCGCGGCACAGCGCGATGGGCCAGTACCAGGGCTCGCGCACGAGGAGGGTCGTGGGGAGTCCGCGGTGCATCCACGCCTCGACGAGCTCGACGCCGATGAGTCCGCCGCCCACGACGACGGCGCGCGAGGCGGTCTGCGCGAGGCGCTCGCAGTCGTCGAGGTCGCGCATCGAGACCATGTGCGCGAGGCCCGCGGGGCGCGGCGTGAGGCCCGGCGCGTCGAGGGCGCGCGGCGACGATCCGGTGGCGATCAGGAGCGCGTCCCAGGGGAGCACGTCGCCCTTCGCGAGGGTCACGGTGCGCGCGTCGGCGTCGAGGTCGACGGCGCGGTCGAAGACCAGGTCGAGGCGCGACTCGCGGTACACCCTGCGCTCGAAGGGCTCCATGTCGCGGCGCGTGATGCGTCCGGTGAGCGCGTACATCAGGGCGGTGCGCGAGAAGAAGTACGGGCTCTCGTCGCCCACCACGGTGATGCGCGCGTCGGCGTCGCGGGCGCGCAGGGTCATCGCCGCCGTCACGCCTGCCACACCGTTGCCCAGGATCACGTATCGCTTCGCCATGCGCCTCCACGTCGCCCGCGCGGTCGCGTCGCGCGGGAGTGCGCACGGTACGACGGGGCGCGTTTCGATGGGTCGGCGTACTCCGCGCGGAGGGCTTCGGTAACGGGCGATTTCGCAAAGTGGCCCGTTTTCGTGTGCGCTGGAGAAGAAGTGCTAGCGTCGCGCCCCCACGCCATGTCGTCCCGCGATCACAACCCGCAGAAGCCCAACACCTCCCCCGCGCCGCGCGGCGCCGCGACCCCTGCGAGCGCGCAGGTCGAGATCCGCGACCAGGCCGTGCTCGTGGCCCTCTGCGGCCCGCGCAACGAGCACCTCCGCACGCTCGAACACGAGACCGGCGTCTCGATCGGGCAGCGCGGCAACCACGTGCACCTGCAGGGCGACGCCGAAGACGTGGCCTTCGTCGAGCGCGTGATCGCCGAGCTGAGCCAGTCGATTCGCGAGGGCAACGAGGTGCACCCAAACGACGTCGCGCGCGCCGTACGGCTCCTGCGCGAGCACCCGGACATGAAGCTCCGCGACGTGTTCCACGACGTGGTGCTCGTGAGCTCGCGGCACCGCGTGATCGCGCCGAAGGGCATCGCGCAGAAGAAGTACATCGAGGCCATTCGCGACCACGACATCGTGTTCGGCATCGGCCCCGCGGGCACGGGCAAGACCTACCTCGCGATGGCCATGGCCGTGAGCTACCTCACGCAGCGTCGCGTGAAGCGCATCATCCTCACGCGCCCCGCGGTGGAGGCCGGCGAGAAGCTCGGGTTCCTCCCCGGCGACCTCGCGGAGAAGGTGAATCCGTACCTGCGTCCGCTCTACGACGCGATGCACGACATGATGGACATGGACAAGGCCCAGGCCCTGATCCAGCGCGGCGGCATCGAGGTGGCGCCGCTGGCCTTCATGCGCGGGCGCACGCTCAACGACTCGTTCGTGATCCTCGACGAGGCGCAGAACACCACCGCGGAGCAGATGAAGATGTTCCTCACGCGCCTCGGGTACGACTCGAAGGCCGTGATCACGGGCGACACCACGCAGGTGGACCTCCCCGACGGCCGCAAGTCGGGTTTGAGCGACGCTGTGCAGCTCCTTGCGGGCGTCGAGGGCATCGCGTTCAACAACTTCACCGACATCGACGTGGTGCGACACCCGCTCGTCGCCAAGATCGTGCGCGCGTACGACCACCGCGACTCCGCGCTGCGCCGCGGCCGCGAGCTCCGCGAGGAGAACCGCGCCGCCGCGCGCGAGGAGTGACGCACGCGAGGGAGGCGGGCGAGGGGGGCGGACCGGGGTTCCCGGAAGCGAGCGAGGCGGGCGAAGTCCATGCAGCGTCGGAGGCCACTCCGACGCGACCGCACACACCAGCCCGGGGTGACCAACGGGAACCCCGGCGCGCATCGGGACCGCGCGATGGCGCATCGGGACCGCGCGATGGCGCATCGCGACCGCGCGACGGCGCATCGCGACCGCGCGACGGCGCATCGGGACCGCGCGATGGCGCATCGGGACCGCGCGATGGCGCATCGGGACCGCGCGATGGCGCATCGGGAC
>CAMFHP010000194.1 GCA_945952225.1 uncultured Myxococcaceae bacterium | reverse complement strand
AACCCCTCCGGGACCTGCTTGCAACGACCGCAGACGGGTCCCGGAGGGTTCCGGGGGGCGCTTGCAACGACCGCAGACGGGTCCCGGAGGGTTCTCAGCCCCCGAAGCGCTCGTTGTAGTCGTCGACGGAGGCCGCGAGGACCTTCACCGCGTCGTCGACGCCGTAGATCCGGTCGATCTTGACGGGGGACTCCGCCGTGCCCGGCACCCACTTGTACGTGAGGAAGTAGTGGCGGAGGCGGTCGACGAGGGCGGGCGGAAGGTCGTGGATGTCACGGGCGCCGCCCCAGGCCGGGTCCTTGTCGAGCACGGCGATGATCTTGTCGTCGGCCTCGCCGTGGTCGACCATGAGCAGTCCCCCTACGGGGCGCGCGCTCAGGAGCACGTCCGCGCGGTTGATGGGGCGCTCGGAGAGCACGCAGATGTCGAGGGGGTCGCCGTCGCCCTTCTCCGTGCCCGCGAGCTTCGCGATGCGCTCGCCGCAGTACGTCCGCGGCACGAAGCCGTAGAGCATCGGCGGCAGCGAGTTCGAGAGCTGCGGACGATCCACACGGAGGTACCCCGTCTCCTTGTCGATCTCCCACTTCACCGTGTCGAAGGGCGTGATCTCGATGTAGGCGTGCACCACCTCGGGGTACTTCGGCCCCACCGGGAGGCCGTGCCACGGATGCGGACGGTAACGTTCGAAGAATGCCTTCATGGGGGCGCGGACCCTACCACCGCACCGCGTCACCGTCGTCGGCGACATGGAGCAACCCCTCGTATCCCGCAGCGTGCGCGTCGTCGGTCATCGCCGCGACCGTGTCGTGTCCGCTGTAGTGCGTGAGCCAGAGGCGCGTGGCGTGCGCCTCGCGGGCGACGGACCCGGCCTGACGGGGCGTGCAGTGGCCGTAGCGTGTGGCGACGGCGTCGTCGCCGATGCGCGCGGCGGCCTCGCACACGAAGAGGTCGGCGCGGTGGGCGGCGCGGAGCAGTCCGTCGCAGGGCGCGCTGTCGCCCGAGTAGGCGAAGACGCGGCCGTGCGCTTCGACGCGAAAGGCCACGGCGGGCGAGCGTCCGTGGGCCACGGTGAACGCGCGGAGGGTCACGCCCTCGAACGGTGTGTGGGTGCTCCCGTCGGTGAGGGCCTCGACGCGGAGCCCGACGCGGGCCGAGGGCGCGCCGCCGTCTTCGGGGTTGTGCCAGGCCCAGAGCGCGGGCAGCGCGTCGGCGGGCGCGGCGGGGAGGTAGACCGACAGCGACGGCGCGCGGAGCCCGGCGCCGAAGAGGGCCTCACACGCGCGGGATTGCACGAACTGCGGGAGCGCCGCGTGGTCGGCGTGCGGGTGCGAGACGGCGACGTGGTGCACGTCGAGGGGGTCGACGCCCGCGTCGGCGAGGCGCCAGCGCGCGCCCTCGCTGCACTCGAAGAGGATCCATCGGGGAGCCCCTCCGTCGGGCGCCACGTCGAGGGCGAAGAGGGGCGGCTTGCGGAGGCGCGTGCCGGGGGCGGCGCCCACACACGTTCCGGTGCCGAGCGCGAGGAGTCTCATGGGGTGTCGAGGCCCGGATCACGGAGCCCGAGGGAGAGCGCACGCACCCGCGCGGCCTGCGCGCGCCACGAGGCCCGCCGGGCCCAGGTGCGTCCGCCGTCGCCGAGGGTCTCGCGGCGCGCGGGGTCGGCGAGGAGCGACGCGATGGCCTCGCTCACATCGAGCACGGAGGCGCCGTCGACGAGGAGTCCGGTCTCGCCCTCGCGCACCGCATCGGGCACGCCGCCCGAGCGACCGCCGATCACGGGAAGGCCCGCGGCGCCCGCTTCGAGGAACACCATGCCGAAGCCCTCGACGTCGGCGTCGTCGAGCGTGCGGTTGGGCATGACGAAGAGATCCGCGGCGGCGTACCAGGGACCGAGCTCGTTGCGCCCGACGGGACCGACCCATCGCACCACGTCGTCGAGCCCGAGGGCGGTGCAGCGGGCCTTGAGCTCGTGTTCGAGCTCGCCGTCGGAGAGCACGGCCCACACGAGATCACCGAGCCTCCCCTGGGCCCGGAGCCGCGCGAGGGCGTCGAGGGTCACGTCGTGGCCCTTGCGGCGCGTGAGACGGCCGACGGTGAGCATCACGGTGTGGCCCGCGAGGTTCCACCGGTCGACGAGGGGGCGCGTGTCGAAGGGGCCCGCGAAGGCCGCGGCGTCGACGGCGGGGTTGACCACGTGCACGCGCTCGGCGGGCGCACCGGCGAGCACGGCGCGGTCGAGGGTGAACGACGAGTTGGCGAACACCGCGCGGGCGCCGGAGAAGATCCGCGGCATGAGCCGCTTCTTCACGGCATAGCGGGCGTAGATCGACACCTCCTCGCCGTGCACCCAGACCGTGTACGGAATGCCCAGCGCGCGGTGCACCGCCATGGCGACGATGCCCTCGGGGATCACCCGCGCGCAGTGGAGCACCTCGATGCGCTCGCGCGCGCAGACCCGCAGCGTGTGGGCGAGCATCGAGGCGTACTCCGCGGCGGACTCGGGCTTCATCCACTCGTAGCGCGTGGCGTTGAAGCGGGTGACGGGGCGCGGATACGACGCGTCGAGGGCGGCGTCGCCAGGCGCGCTCCCTGCGATCACATGGAGGTGGTCGCCCGCGGGGAGGTGCTGACCGTAGAGCGCGTCGAAGAGCTGGATCGACCCGCCGATGCCCGGGAACCATTGCTCGGTGAGCAGTGCGTGGCGCATGGCGATCTTGGGTTATACACGCCGCACCCACGATGCTGCGTACCCAGGTGATCCGCGTCGATGCGAAGGTTCCCGAGGCCGACACGGTGGCCCTCGCGGCCGGTGCGCTGGCCCGTGGCGAGCTCGTGGTGATCCCCACGGAGACCGTGTACGGCCTGGGCGCGCTGGCCGACGACGCCGACGCCGCCGCGCGGATCTTCGAGGCCAAGGGGCGCCCCGCCTACAACCCGCTGATCGTGCATGTGGCGAGCGTCGACGAGGCCCGCGCGCTCGCCGCGTGGTGGCCTGCGCACGCCGAGGCGCTCACCCGCGCGTTCTGGCCGGGACCGCTCACGGTGGTGGTTCCCCGCGACGCTTCGAAGGTGCCCGGCGTGGTGAGCGCGGGCGGGCCCACGGTGGCGATCCGGATGCCCGCGCACCCGGTGGCGCTGGCGGTGCTGCGGGCGTTGAAGCGTCCGGTGGCGGCGCCGAGCGCGAACCGCTTTCAACAGCTCTCGCCCACGACGGCGGCGCACGTGCTCAAGGGCCTCGATGGAAGGGTCTCGATGGTGCTCGACGCGGGTCCGTGCGAGCGGGGCATCGAGTCGACGGTGGTCGATTGCACGGGGGAGCATCCCGCGGTGCTGCGCCACGGGTCGATCACGCTCGACGAGCTGCGCGCGGTGGTTCCGACGGTGGTCGAGGTGCGGAGCGATGGACCGGAGGACGGCACGGCGCTGCGCTCGCCGGGCATGATCCGCAAGCACTACGCGCCGCGTGCGAGGCTCGTGGTGGTGCGCCCCGAGGCCCTCTACGACGCGCTCCGTGCGACGTCGGGGCGCGTGGGGCTGGTGACCCATCATCGGGACTACACCGCGACGGCGACGGTGCTCGCGGTGGCGCTGCCCGATGAGCCGAAGGGCTACGGGGCGCGGTTGTACGCGGCGCTCCACATGCTCGACGACGCGGGCTGCGACGTGGTGCTGGTCGAGGCGCCGCCCGACGACGGAGCGTGGGCCGCGGTGCGCGACCGGCTCGCGCGCGCCGAGAGTTCGTAGCCCGCGGCGCTTCGTGGTAGGCGTCACGGCGATGCGTGCGGTCGCCCTCGCCCTGGTGCTCTCGCTCGCGGCCTGCGGAACGTCGCGGCCGCCCCTCCCTCCCGCGGGTCCGCCGGTGTCGGCGGAGGCGCCGGTGATGGTCTACGGCGCGCGGTGGTGCCAGCACACGCGGGCCGCGCTCGACTACTTTCGCGCGCGGAACATTCCCGCGCGCTTCCGCGACGTGGAGGCCGACCCCGACGCGTGGGAGGAGATGATGTCGCGCGCGCAGGCGGCCAACGTGCAGGCCCGGGGCATTCCCGTGTTGTCGGTGCGGGGCCGCGTGCTCGTGGGCTACCACCAGGAAGAGGTCGACCGGGCCCTGCAAGACTGAGCGGGAATCGAGCGCCGCGGGTGCGTCTCGGGGCATCCCATCGGGACCATGAAGCTCCACGCCCTCGTCGCCGCGCTCTCCTTCGCCGCCTGCACGCGCGCCACGCCCGCCCCGAGCGCGCAGCCCGTCACGGCCCCCGCCGAGACCGCCGCCGCCCCCGCTGCCAACGCGCCCTCCACGGCCAACGCGCCCTCCGCGGCCAACGCGCCCGCGGGCGAGGCGCTCACGGTCACCTCGGCGCCGCGCAGCGCGGTGCTCGCCGCGGGCGATGCGGCCCCGTCGTTCCGCGCCACCACGCACGACGGACACGCGGTGGAGAGCACTGGCGGCCCGCGTCCCCGCGCGCTCGTCGTGTACTTCTATCCCCGCGACGAGACCCCGGGCTGCACCCGTGAGGCCTGCGCCTTTCGCGACGCGTTCCGCGCGTACACCGACGCGGGCGCCGACATCGTGGGCGTGAGCACCGACACGAAGCAGGCCCACGAGGGCTTCGCGCAGCACCACCAGCTCCCCTTCGGGCTCATCGCAGACCCGCAGGGACAGCTCGCGCGGGCCTTCGGTCTCGACGCGAGCGGCGGGTACGCGCCCCGTACGACCTTCGTCATCGGCCGCAGCGGACGCGTCGCGCGGGTGTTCGAAGGCGTGCGCGTCGACGGACACGCCGACGAGGTGCTCGCGGCGGTGCGGTCGGCGCAGTAGCCCGCGGTCTCTCCGTCAGGCGAACACGGCGGAGAGCCACACGGCGATGGTCGCGAGGGCCACCACGACGCCCGCGGCGACCCACGGCCAGGGCGCGACGGAGCGCACGATGCGGTAGCGGAGCACGAGGTCGAGGTCTTCGACGGCGCGGTGCGCCGCGGTGTTTTCGAGGAGCCGTGCGGCCTCGCCGTCGTCGAGGGCCCGCGACACGGCGGTGACCTCGCGGATGTCGTCGAGGGCCAGCTCGATCTCGCCGTCGTTGGCGGCGGCGAACTCGATCCACGCGGGTCCGTCGTCGGTGCCGAGGTCGTCGCGGGTGGCCTCGTCGCGGCGCACGACGCCCGAGATGCGCTCGTTGTCGTTGGCGGCGATGTGCACGCCCGTGAGGCTGGCCCGCACGCGGGCGCCGGTGCCGTCGTCGTAGCGGCGCACGAGGGCGGCGACGGCGCGGTGCGTGGCGATGCCTCCGCGTGCGAGGGCGGCGGCTTCGAGGGCCTCGGCGAACTCGCCGCAGCTCTGCCAGCGAAGCTCGGGGTCGCGCACGAGGGCCTGCGCCACGGCCGCGGCCACCCCGCGGGGCACGTGCGCGTCGAGGGCGGGGATCTCTCCCACGAGGAGGGCCTGGAGCACGCGCGCGTCGTTGTCGCCCGTGAAGAGTCGGCGGCCCGAGAGAAGCTCCCAGGCGACGACGCCGGCGGCGAAGACGTCGACGCGGTGGTCGTACGCATCGCGGGAGAACTGCTCCGGGGCCATGTACGAGAGCTTGCCCTTCACGCGTCCGTCGCGGGTGTGCGTGAGGCGCATCGACGAGCGGGCGATGCCGAAGTCGGTGAGCCGCGCGAGGCCGCTGCGATCGAGGAGGACGTTGTGCGGAGACACGTCGCGGTGCACGGCGCCGAGGGAGCGTCCCTCGTCGTCGGCGAGGTCGTGCACGGCCTGGAGGCCCGCGAGGAGGTCGAGCACGATGCGCGCGACGACATCGGGCGGAAGGCGCTCGCCGCGGTCGACCGCGCCCTGCCACAGCGCGAGGAGCGAGATGCCGTCGACGTACTCCATCACGATGGAGAGGCCGTGGGCGTCGTCGACGTCGAGGGTCGAGACCACGTTGGGGTGGCGCACGCGCGCGGCGAGGCGGGCCTCGTCGATGAACATCCGCACGAACTCGGCGTCGCCTTCGAGGTGCGGGTGCAGTCGCTTGAGGGCCACGACGCGCGCGAAGCTCCGGGGGTCGCGGGCGCGGGCGAAGTACACCGTCGCCATGCCGCCGGAGGCGATCTCGCCGAGCACGTGGTAGCGGCTCGCGCGGGCGGGGCGCGCCGCGGTCGGCCGCACAGAGTGGGAGAGCGTCGTCGCGTGGATCATCTGCGTGCTCACGTTCCACCCGGTCCCAACGGACGAGTGTGCGGAGAACATGAGGGCGCCGTCGGGGCACGGACGGGCTGCTGAAATCCCTTCTTTGAAGGTGTTTCGACGCGAGCGACTCGGGCGCGCACGGAGGCCCGTCTGGGCAAACCCCGATGCGTTCTCCATGGGCGAAGGGTTCGCGACGCGGACGGTGGTCAGAAGCGCGCGGTGGCGCCGAAGATCACGCCGTCGGTGCCGACAGCGGCGGCGGTGGGCATCCACGCGGGGGCGTCGTGCGTGGGGAGGAGCGTCGGGCGGCGCGGGCGCGCGTGGGCGGTGCGCGGGCCGTCGGCGTTGCACTCGGGGGTGTGACTGAGCTCGTAGCCCACGACGTGTCCGAGCACGGGCACGAGGAGGCCGCCGAGGAGCGAGGCCCACACGCGTCCGTTGCCGCCGAAGTTGCGCGCGACGCCGTGCACCGCGAGAGGCGGGAGCGCCACGTACGCCGACACCCCGAGGAGCAGCCCGCTCACCGACGCGAGGTCATTGCGCGACTGCATCAGAAAGGCCGTGAGAAATCCCGTGGCCGCGATGGTGGCGGTGGAGGCGAGCACCTCGGCGGCGATGCGTCCGGCCATGGGGTCGTCGTCGCACTGCACGTTGAAGGGACGCACCTCGATGGGGGCAGACGTCGGCGGCGGCGGAGGGAGCACCTCGGTGCGCGGCGGCGGCACCCACCACCCGCGCGACGGTGGCGATGGGGGCGGCGGGGGAAGTGCGTCGGCGGGCGCGACGATGGCGGGCGCGCTCGTGGCCGCGGGGGCTGCCACGGTGACGTTCACGTCCGCAGCGGGCGCGGTCTGCGCGAGGGCCGAGGGCGTCGCGACGAGCGCGAGGAGTGACCAGCACCAGAGGGTTCGTTGCGCCGCTCGCATGGTGCGGGCGACGGTATTCCCGGGGCGCGCGACGAGGCAACGGAGTTCCCGTGGGCGGAGCCTTTGCGTGGCCCGCGGCGTCGCACGGGGTAGACTCCGCCGACGCGCTGCGTGCGGTGAGGTCCGCGCGCCCGTGATCACCGCCCCCCGCCCCTGCGAGCCCGATGACCGCCGACGCCTCGACGCCCGACGCCCTCGCCATCGAACGCATGCGCCGACGTGTGCGGGTGTTCCGCGCGCTGCGGGCGGGCCTCGACGCGGCCCCGTGGTCCCTCGCGCTCGCCACGCTCACGCTCCTCGGCGCGCGTCTCGGCACACTCTCCATGGGCGCCGCGCGCGTGGGCTTCGGCGTGTCGCTCGCGCTGCCGGTGATGGCCTCGGCGGCGGGCGCGCTGCGACGGGTGACGCCCCTCTTCGCGGCGCAGCTCCTCGACCGGCACTACCGCCTCCACGACCGGCTCTCGACGGCGCTGGAGTTTCGCGCGAAGGCCCCGGAGGCCCGCGACGCGTGGATGGACGCCGCCATCGCCGACGCCGAGTCCGTGGCCCGCGCGACGGACCTCGATGCGCGCAAGGCGCTCGCGTGGCGCTGGCCCGCAGAGCTTCGGTACGCGGGCGCGCTGCTCGCGGTGCTGGCGGTGACGGGCCTCGCGGAGTTTCGGGTGGCGCGGGTGGTGAATCGTCCGCGTCCGACGGCGGCGCGCATCGACCCCGCGGTGCTCACCGACGACGACCTGCAGGCCTTTCGCGAGCTGTCGCGCGAGCTCGCCCGCACGGCAGCCACGCCCGCCTCGCGTGAGACCGTGCGCAGCTTCGACCGCCTCCTCGACGACCTCGCGGGGCGGCGCCTCGATCGGCAGGAGGCCTTCCGTCGGCTCGCGGCGCTCCAGCAGACCATCGACGACAACGCGCGCGAAGACCGCGACGCGCTCCGCGAACGCCTCGGCGACATGGGCCGACGCATGGGTGACAACCCGCAGACGCGCGAGCTCTCGCAGGCCCTCCGCGATGGGGACCTTCAACGCGCCCGCGATGCGATGGCGCGCATGGCGGAGCAGCTCCGACAGGAGCGCGCCCTCTCGCAGCAGCAGCGCGAGGAGATGGCGCGGGCGCTCGCGCGGGCCGCGGAGCAGCGCAACGACGGCGAGCTGCAACGTCGCCTCGAACAGGCCCGCCGCGAGGTCGACGAGATGCTGCGCCGCCAGCGCGAGCGCGCGCTCTCGAACAACGAGCAGGATCTGCTGCGTCGACGGCAGCGCGAGACCGAGCGGCTCACGCGCGAGCAGGAGCGCAACGAGGCCCTGCGGCGTCAGGTCGAGCACCTGCAACGCGAGCTCTCGGAGACGGCGCGCAACCTTCCGCAGAGCCCTCCGCAGGCCGCCGATCACGCGCAACAGGGCGCCGAGGAGCTGTCTCGCATGCGCGACGAGCAGCAGGGCCAGCAGTCGCTCGACGAACTGCGCCAGCGCCTCGAAGAGCTGCGCGAGCAGATGCGCCAGCAGAACGGACAGAACGGCCAGCGGCAACGTCAGCGCGTGGCGCAGTTCTCCCGCGCGGCCATGGGGCGCGGATCGCAGCAGGGCGGGTCGCAGCAGGGCGGATCGCAAGCGGGCGGATCGCAGCAGGGCGGGTCGCAAGCGGGCGGATCGCAGCAGGGCGGATCGCAAGCGGGCGGATCGCAGCCCGGTGGACAGGGCGGATCGCAGCCCGGTGGGTCGCAGCCCGGTGGACAGGGCGGATCGCAGCCCGGTGGGTCGCAGCCCGGTGGAC
>CAMFHP010000193.1 GCA_945952225.1 uncultured Myxococcaceae bacterium | reverse complement strand
GACGAGACGGTGCCCGGTCGGGCGGAGGACGGTCAGCGCGGCGGGGCGTTGGCGCCGTTGAAGACCTGCACTGGCGGCGGGGCCGTGGAGGGCGGCGCCGGGGCCGTGGTGCTCTGCTGCGGCGGCACCTGCACCACCACCGTGGTCTGCGGCTGGGGCGCGGGCGCGTTGGCACCGTTGACGGCCTGCTGCACCGCGGCCTGCGTGCCGAGGATCGCGCCGTTCGCGTTGCCCGCACCCACACCACCGAGGTTCGGCGGGAGGTAGCCCGGGGTCGGTCCGCCCACGCCGGGGATGGGGCCGATGGGGGCCGAGCCTGTGGCGTTCTGCTGCGCGCCGGCGGTGCGGCTCGCGAGGGTGATGGTGCGTTCCACCACCTGCGCGTTGGGGTCGAGGGGGTTGCTGCGCTCGAAGACCACCGAGGCGGCGACCTCTTCGAACTCGCCGTTCGAGAGGTGGCGATAGCGACCGGGCTCGATGCGCGCCACGCGCCAGTGCGTGTTGTATCCGCCCTGCGGCGTCGGCACGAACTCCTGGCGGCCCACGTACATGCCGCGGCGGAGCACGGTGCCCGTGCGCGACGAGTCGACCACCATGGCGTAGGGGCTGTCGGTGCCCACGATGACCGCCACGAGGCGGAGATCGTCGAGCGAGTACCGCATGAGCTTCACGTCGCGGAACTGGTCGATCACCGTGCCCGGCGTGACCACGAACTGCGAGAAGTACGACTTGAACGGGTCGCGCGCGACGTTGAGGCCTTCGCGAAAGCTCGAGTCGTTGATCTGCATCACGGGCGGCGGATCGTCGTCGGTGTTGCGACGGGCGCCAGGGCGGTTCGCAGGCGCCGCGGGATCGGCCGCGGGGGCCGGCGGCGGCGCGGGCGGCGGCGCGGGCGGCGGATCGTCTTCGCAGCCCGCGAGGCACAGCGCGAGGAGCGAGACGGGGAGCAGGGCGCGGGGAGTGAAGTTCATCGCGCACCTCCGGGGGCGGGCGGGGCGCCGGGTGCGCCGGGAGCACCGGGGGCTCCAGGGGCGCCGGGGCGGGCGGCGGCGCGCTGCACGCCGCGGAAGGTGGTCGCCAGCACGCGCGCTTCGAGCTTCACGTCGTGCGTGATCGGGTCTTCGGCGGGCATGCCGAGGCGGATGTTCTCCATGTTGATCACACGCGGGAGCTGCGAGACCGAGTGGAAGAACCGGGCGAGCGAGAGGTACGTGCCGCGCACCTGAAGCTCCACCGGGATGCGCGCGAAGTACTGCTCCACGCGCTCATCCACGGGGCGGATCAGCAGGATCTGGAGACCGCTCGCTTCGGCCAGGGCGTTCACGCTGCGCATGAAGCCCGGGATGTCGGGGTCGTTCGGGAGCACGGACTGGAGCTGCTGCGCCCGCTGACGCGCGCGAGAGAGCTCGGCCACGTCGGTGTTGTACCGACGGAAGCTCGCATCGGCGGCGGTGCGGTCGCTCGCGAGCTGCGTCTTGCGGGCCTCTTCGGCCGTGCGCTCCTCGTCAAGGGGCTCGTAGAACATGAAGTAGTACGACGCGAGCACGGCGACGACGCCGACCACCCACGCGCCGACCACGACGGCGTTCATGTTGAGGCCGTTGAGCAGGTCCTTGGGGGACTTCTTCGCGGCGGCCATGTCAGTACCTCACCCGTCCCGAGATGGTGAACCGCTGCACGGGCAGCTTGGTCGCCATGTTCGTCTGCGACTCCGTGCGGTCGAGCCGGATGTTGCGGAAGTACAGGCTCCACTGAAGCCGCGTCATGAACTCGCTCACGTCTTCGGCGCTGCGGCCTTCGCCCGTGATCTTCACGTTGCGGTTCTCTTCCTGAAAGTCGGTCACGAAGAGGCGCTCGGGCTCCCACGCGACGTTCCACAGCGTGGCGCGGCAGCTGTTGTTCGTGCGGCACTGCTCCACGCGCTGCGGATCGGCCGTGGGAACGCCGCCCTGCGTGAGGATGTGCGAGATCTCCACGAGCATCGACGTGGGCCCCGTGCGCGCCTGCTGGAGCGACTCGATGGCCTCCTCGCGCCGACGGATCTCCGCCAGCTCGTCGAGGATCTTCTGGTGGTCGGCCACGCGAGCCTTGATCGCATCGATCTCGGCCTGCGCGCGTTGGTTCTGGCTCTTGAGGTCGTCGAGCTGCGACTGCTGCGTGGCGTGAAAGAGAAACAGACCGCCCAGCAGAAGCACGAGCGATCCCGCCACACCGATCACAAGCAGGTTCGACACCCCCGGCGCCTGACCGCGGGCCCTGCCCTTCTCCGACGGCAGGAGGTTGATCTTCAGCATGACGTCACACCTTCTCCCGGTCTTTGCGCAGCGAGAGCCCGATCGCGACGCACACCTGCGCGCGGTGGAGGTTCAAGAGGTCTCCGTTCACCTCCTTGAGATCGACCGCGATGTCCTTGAACGGATCGAGCAGCTCCACCGGGGCTTTTGCGCGACGCTCGATGGCCGCGCCCACCTCGGGGATGTTCGCCGTGCCGCCCGCGACGAAGATCCGGTTGATCTCCTTCTCGCCGCTGGTGGCCAGGTAGAAGTCCAGCGAGCGCAGGATCTCTCCCGACAGCCCCTCGACCACCTGCTTGATGATCTGCGGCACCTCGCTGGGCACCACGGAGCGCGTGTCCATCGCGACGCCCGCCGCGCCGGTCTTGTAGGTCTCGGCCTCTTCCCACGAGATGCCCAGGCGCTTCTGGATCTCTTCGGTGATCGCGTTGCCACCGTTGATGATGTTGCGCGTGAACGAGGGAATGCCCTGCGACAGGATGTTGATCGTCGTGAGCGACGCGCCGATGTTGATGAGGGCGACCGTGCCCTCCTTCGGCAGCCCGTAGTTCGCTTCGAACGCGTTCTGCACGGAGAACGCATCGACGTCGATCACCAGGGGCTTGAGCTTCGCGTCGCGCGCGAGCTGCGCGGCCTCGTTGACGTCTTCCTTCTTCGCTGCGACGAGCAGCACGTCCATCTGGCCCTGCTCGGGGCGCTTGCGGAGCACGTCGTAGTCGATCTGAACGTCTTTGATGTCGTAGGGAATCTGCTGCTCGGCCTCCCAGTCGATCTGCTCGTCGAGTTCGGCGTTGGTCATCATGGGCAGCGCCATCTTCTTGATGATCACCGCGTGACCCGACACCGCGAGGGCGACCTCACGTCGCTTGAGCTTCAACTGGGCGAAGAGCTGGTTGAGCCCCTCGATGATGGCCTGCGCGTTCTGCACGTGGCCGTCGACGATCGTCTGCGGTGGAAGCGCGTAGTAGCCGAACTTCACGAGCGTGCGCTTGCCGCGGATGTCCTTGAGCTGGCAGAGCTTGATCGAACTCGACCCGATGTCGACGCCTACCAGGTAATTGCCTTCGGCCATGCGGCGGCTCCGTAACGAGGCGGTGCGAGAGACAGACGAGGTTCGATTCAACACCGCCGCCGCGGCCGTGGTCAAAAAACAACGCCAACGTAAGGGGTTTCGGCAGCGTCGGGTGGAGCTCCGATTCCCGGTCACTTCATTCGGTCAACCGATGCGGCGCGGTGGTCGATGCGCGAGGGCGTCGGCGGGTCAGCGCACGTCGACGCGCGCGTCGAGGTCGTGGCCGATCACCAGGGCTGCGCCGCGCTCCATCGAGGGAACCTCGCTCCATCCGCGGCCTTCGGGGAGCGTGTCTCCCGAGAGCATCACGTAGCGGAGCGTGTCGTGATCCACGCGGTGCGGCGCGCGACCGGGAACCTCGTGGTCGCGTCGGCACACCTCGCAGTCGCGGAGCCCGTTGCGTCGGGCCCACGCCATGGGCGGTCCGCGTCGCAGCGCCGCCATCGCGCGGCCGTGCGTGAGCACCAGATTGAGCTTCGCCGACGCACCGCAGACGCCGTCGACCACATCGAGCGCTTCGAAGAGCGCCGCGGCCATCGCGCTGCGATCGAGGTCGTGGTCCTCGAGGCTTCCACGGCGATGGAGCACCCCGAGGAGCGCCACGAACACGGCCTCCGCGTCGGTGTCGCCCCGCGCCGTGCGGGCCAGGTGATCGGGCGCCGTGTCACGCAGCGCGCCGTGCTGCGCGCGTCCGCCCGGGAGCGCGCCCGCCATCGCGAACACCCAGTGGCGGTGACGGAAGGGCTGCGTGTTGTCGAGCGTGCGGGACCCGTGCGAGGCGTCGCGCGCGTGGGCCACGAGGCAGCCCGTTCGCAGCTCGCGCACCACCGCGGGCAGGTCGAGCGTGTCGCGGGGCTCCAGCGGCTTGCGTCGCAGCAGCACCTCGCCGAACTGGTAGCTCCCGAAGCCGTAGCCATCCGCGCGGTCGCCGCCGAACGCGAGGGCGCTCGCCTCGGCGGTCAGTGCGCAGCGCAGTCGGTCGGTCTGGTTCGCGAAGTATCCGAACAGGCGGCTCATGGCGGGCGGCGCTCCTCTCGGGATGCGCGCTTCGCGAGGGCGTCGCGCGTCTTCGGGTTGTGGGGGCGCGAGCCCGGCCGTGCAACCGCGAAGTGTCTACGCGCCCGCCTCGTCGTCGCCCTCGGGAACGTCGCCCGCGGCGCCGCGCTCCTCCGCGAGCTTGCGGTAGATGGTGCGTGTCGCGATGCCGAGCAGTTGCGCCGTCAGCCGCTTGTCGCCCTGCGTGGCCCGCAGCGTCTCGCGGATCACCGTGCGCTCGATCTCTTCGAGCGGTGTGCCGATGGCCACCACGATCTCGCTCCGCGCGCGCTCGGTCTCGACGATCTGCCGCGGCAGGTCGGGCAGGTCGAGCACCGTCGTGCGGGCCAGCACCACCGCGCGCTCGATGGTGTTCTCCAGCTCGCGCACGTTGCCGGGCCAGCCGTGCTGCGAGAGCTTCTCCATCGCCGCCGCGGTCACGGTGAACGGACCCTTGCCGTTGCGCTGGCCGAAGACCTTCACGAAGTGCTCGACGAGCAGGGGCACGTCGCCCGGTCGCGCGCGCAGCGGCGGCGACGTGATCGCGATGACGTTCAGTCGGTAGTAGAGGTCTTCGCGAAAGCGTCCCGCGGCCACCTCGGCGGCGAGGTCGCGGTTCGTCGCGGCCACCACGCGCACGTCGGCCCGCTGCGTGCGACCGCCCACGGGCTCGTACTCGCCCTCCTGAAGCACGCGCAGGAGCTTCACCTGCACCGAAGGAGAGAGCTCGCCGATCTCGTCGAGAAAGAGCGTGCCGCCGCGAGCCTGCGCGAAGCGTCCCTCGCGCTTCTGCACCGCGCCCGTGAAGGCCCCGCGCTCGTGTCCGAACAGCTCCGCTTCGAGGATGCTCTCGGGAATCGCCGCGCAGTTCACCGCCACGAAGGGCCCCGACGCGCGCTGCGATTTCGTGTGCACGTAGCGGGCGAGCAGCTCCTTGCCCGTGCCCGACTCGCCGAGAATCAGCACCGTGGCCACCGAGGGCGCGGCCTGCGCGGCCACTTCGAGCACCTGACGGAGCGCCGGGCTGTTGCCGATGATCTCGCGCTTGCGAAGCTGCGAGATCTCCTCGCGCAGCGTGCGGTTCTCGGCGACGAGCGAGGCCTTCTCCATGGCCTTCGAAACCGTCTTCACGATCTGCATGCGCTTGAGGGGTTTTTCGACGAAGTCGTAGGCCCCGGCGCGCATCGCCTCCACCGCCGTCTCGACGGTGCCGTAGGCCGTCATCAGGATCACCTCGGTCTCGGGCGCGGTGGTCTTGATGGCCTTCAACAGGTCGATGCCCGAGAGGCCCGGCATCATCAGGTCGGTCACCACGATGTGCACGCGCTGGCGGCGAAGCACCTCCATCGCGGCGCGCGCGTCGGGCGCCGTGAGCACGCGGTACTCCTCTTTCGAGAGCAGGCGTTCGAGGGATTCGAGGTTCGAACGGTCGTCTTCGACGACGAGCAGGGTGGTCTCAGCGGGCGTCACGGCGCGTGAGTGTACCAACGACGCCGCGCATGCGGCCCATTCCCACTCCCATCGTGCGTTCTGCGTAGACCGCGCCTCCCCCGAGGCCGTACACCGCGCGCCGCACCGATGGAACCGACCGTTCTCTACGAAGATCCCGAGCTCCTCGTCGTCGACAAGCCCGCGGGCATGGTGGTGATCCCCGCGCGCGAGGCCGAAGAGGCGCCGCCGCTGCGCGCGTGGCTCGAACAGCACCGCGGCGAGACGCTCTGGGTGGTGCACCGCATCGACCGCGACACGTCGGGCGTGGTGCTCTTCGCGCGCACCGCCGACGCGCATCGACGGCTCTCCGTGGCCTTCGAACAGCGCCGCGTGCAGAAGACCTACCTCGCGATCACCCGCGGTGTGATCTCCCCCGCCGAGGGACGCATCGACTACGCGCTCCACCCCGCGCGCAAGGGCAAGATGCGCCCCGCCATGGCCCACGAGAAGGAGTCCCTCGATGCGCGCACCGCGTACCGTGTGCGATCGACGTGGACCACGAAGCTCGGGCCCGTTGCGCTCGTCGAGGTGTCGCCCCGCACGGGACGGCAGCACCAGATCCGCGTGCACCTCCGCGCGAAGGAGACGCCGCTCCTCGTCGATCCGCTCTACGGCCGCTGCGAGCGCGTCACGGGCGCCGAACTCGGATGTGATCCCGCGGTGACCGTCGCGCGCCTCACGCTCCACGCGTCGGCGCTCACCGTGCCCATGGCCGACGGTGCGATGCGACGCTTCGAAGCGCCCCTCGCGCCCGACCTCGCGGCGATGGTGACGGCGCTCGGTCCTGCCCGCTGATCGGCGCTTGATTCGGCGCGTGCGGGGCGGCGACCATGGGCGTCATGGTGAGTCCTGCGCGCGTTCAACCCATCGTCGATGAAGAGGCCGTCGAGCCGCCGGTGTCGCAAGGCACGCTGACCGGTTCCGACGGCGCACCGCTGCCCCTCGAACGCACCGTCGTCGAGGCCCACGTCGCCGGACCCCTCGCGGATGTGTCGGTGCACCAGCGCTTTCGCAACGACCGCGCGGTGGCCATCGAGGCCGTGTACAGCTTTCCGTTGCCGCCCGAGGCCGCGGTGTACGCGATGCGCTTTCGCCTCGAAGACCGCGTCGTCGAGGCCGTGGTCAAGCCGAAGGAAGAGGCCCGCCGCGCCTACGAGCAGGCCCTCGCCGAAGGGCGCGCCGCGACGCTCCTCGAAGAAGATCGCCCCACGCTCTTCACGCTCTCCATCGCGAACCTCGCGCCCGGCGCGGTGATCGACGTCGAGCTCGCGTACCAGGATCTTCTCCCCTACGACGACGGACAGTGGCGCTTCGCGTTCCCCATGACGGCGCCGCCCACGTACGCGGGCGCCGAAGGAGACGCCGCCCCGCGCGCGCTGCAACGCACCCGCGGCCACGACGTGTCGGTCTACGTGACCTTCGAAGCGAAGCACCCCGTCGAGGATCTCTCGTCGCCCACGCACCTCGTCTCCGTCGTGGTCGATCCGCAGGGACGCACCGCCGTGGGGCTGCGCGTCGATGCGCCCATCGAGAACCGCGACTTCGTGCTCACCTGGCGCGCCGCGGAGATGGGCGTGCGCCCGTGGCTCTGGCTCGATCGCCGCGAGGGCGCGGTGGGAACCTTTCTGCTCGCGCTCACGCCGTCGCTTCCGCGGCCCACGACGGAGCGCGGAAGCGGCGAGGGCGACGTGCGCGCCGTGCGGTGCGGCAACTGCGGCGGCGTGGTGAGCGACCTCTCGGCGATCCGTGAGATTCCGGGGCTGGGGCCGGTGTTTCCGTGTGCGTACTGCGGCGCGGTGCTGGCGCCGGGCGTCGATGTGATCACCCGTCCGTCGCGGGCGAGAGACGTGTGCGTGCTCGTCGATCGCTCGGCCTCGATGCGCGGAAGCGAGTCGCAGGTGCGCGCCGTGGTGACCGCCGTGCTCTCGTCGCTCGCGCCGGGCGATGCGGTGCGCCTCGCGGTCTTCGACCACTCCGTCGAGGTGATGAACGCGGAGAGCAATGCGCTCGCGGCGCTCTCGCCGGAGTTCGTCGCGCAGGCCGACGCGTTCGTCGCAGCCCGCTCGCCGCGGGGAGGTTCGGAGCTCGAATCCGCGCTCGCCGAGGCCTCGAAGATGCCCGCACGCGAAGGGCGAACGCGCGTCGTGGTGCTCGTGAGCGACGTGGCCGTGGGCAACGAGGGACGGCTTCTGCGAAGGCTTCCGGCGCTGCTCGGCGGCGCGAAGCTCTACGTGGCCACGGTGGGTCACGGGGCCGACACGCGGCTCGCGGCGCGGGTGGCGCGGGCGGGCGGCGGCGCGTGCGAGTCGGTGCCCGCGGGACCGGGCGCGAAGGAGGTGCTCGCACGTCTGGGACGGCGCGTGCGCGAGTCGGGTCCCGTGCTCACGAACGTCACGGTGTACTGGCAGGGCGCGACGCTGCGCGACCTCGAACCCGTGGCCGTGCCCGACCTTCAGGCGGGCGAAGCGCTGCGGCTCCTTGGGCGCTTCGAAGGGAGCGGCGCGAGCACCCTGGTGATCACCGGGCTCACGGCCGACGGAAGGCCCTACCGGCAGGAGCTGGCGGTGAACGTTCCCGCGGTGTGCAGCGAGGCGCGGGGGCTCGAACGGGCCTGGGCGCGGCGCCGTGTGGAGCGCCTCTCCGAAGCGGCGCAGCGCGGCGATCTGGGCGCGTCGGCGATGGAGTCCGAAGGGCGCGAACTCTCGCTCCGCTGGTCGATCGTGGGCCCGTGGACCTCGCTCGTCGCCGTGGACCAGAAGGTCAGCGTCGGCCCGAAGCGTGCGCGTCGCGGCGGGCTCTACGCGGGCGGCGCGGTGCCGTCGCTCACGCTCGATGGCGTGCGTCGCACGATCGGTCGCGGCACCGAGGCCGACCTGCACGTCGACGACGGCAACGTGAGCCGACTGCACGCGGAGATCGTGTTCGACGGCGCGCACTTCGTGATCC
The DNA here is from genome assembly GCA_945952225.1 of uncultured Myxococcaceae bacterium. GTDB lineage: Bacteria > Myxococcota_A > Polyangia > Polyangiales > CAISKJ01. The sequence continues at coordinate 466 of CAMFHP010000193.1, read as the reverse complement.
GTGATCTGGCCTCGACGAACGGAACCCGCGTCGACGGACGTGCCGTGCGAACGAGCGTGCTCGACGACGGCGACGTGATCGAGGTGGGCAACACGCGCTTCACCTTCCTGCACGTGCGTGGAGAAGGCGACGAGGCGTTCTTCGAGTACGTGCCCACGCAGCGCGCGGTCGATGCGCGCGACGGACAGGGCGCACGCGAAGGCGCCGCGGTGGTGAAGGGCGAACACGACGAGCGACTGCGCCACGGCGAGAAGGCCGCGCGGCTCGGATCGCTCGCACACGATGACGAGGGCGCGGTGATGCGCTCGGCGATGCCGCGTGGGCCGTCGGGACCGGTGGTGCCCCTTCCCGCGAGCGCAGGACCGATGCCGTCGCCCCTGGGGCCGCCTCCGTCGCCGATGGTTCCTCCGTCGCCGATGGCCTTCGGTGCGCCCGGTGGTGGAGGTCCGCCGCCTCCGATGGCGCC
>CAMFHP010000192.1 GCA_945952225.1 uncultured Myxococcaceae bacterium | reverse complement strand
CGCCTGCCCCCGCGCAACCCGCGCCAGCACCCACGCAGCCCGCGCCTGCACCCGTGCAGCCCGCCCCTGCACCCGCGCCGCCCGCGCCCACGCGCTGGACGCTCTCGCTCGCCGCGCTCGCGACGCTCTCGTCGGGCCTCGCGCCGGGCCTCGACGACTCGCCGCTGCGCCCTGGAATCACCGTGCGCACCGCCCTCCGTCGCGGCCCCTTCGCGATGGCCTTCGACCTCGCCGTCGACGTGCCGGGCACCCTTTCCGATCCGCGCTGGAACGCCTCCATCGACGCGCTCCCCGTGGCGCTCACGGCGGCGTTCTGTGGCGGCTTCGGCGCGCGTCCCCGCGTCGACCTCTGCGCGACGCTCACGGGCGCGCTGGTGACCGTGTGGGGTCGGGGCTACGCGGTCGATGCGACGGACCTCGCGGGCGCCCTGGCCCCGGGTCTCCGCGCGGCGGTCACCGTTCCCTTCGCGGCGCGGTGGGCGCTCGTGGTTTCGGCGGAGGGTCGGGGCCTCGCGGTGCGCCCCGCGGTGACCCTCGATGGAGACCCGCGCGGGTCGGTGTTTACAGCCTCCGCCCTCGCGGCGACGCTCGCGGTCGGGGTGCAGTGGACGATCCGTTGAGAAAGCCCGGCGCCCTGGCCCAACAGCCCGGTGTGACCACGCACGTCTTCGACGCGGCTCCTTCGGTCGATGCGGCGCCCTTCGACCTCGCGGCGGTGTATGCGCGCGAGTTCGACTGGGTGTGGCACTCGCTCCGACGGCTCGGGGTGGCGCCGCGCAACCTCCCCGACGTGACCCACGACGTCTTCGTGGTGGTGCACCGCCGCGCCTCCACCTGGGACCGCACGCGCCCGCTGCGCCCGTGGCTCTTCGGCATCGCGTGGCGCGTGGCGCGCGACCACCTCGCGCTGCACCGCAACCGTCGCGAGTCCGTCGACGACGCGCTCGATCCGCCCGACAGCGCCCCATCGCCCGACCAGCGCCTCGAACGCGCGCGGGCCCTCGACCTCGTGCACACGGCCCTTCAAACACTCGACCTCGATCGCCGCGCGGTGTTCATCCTCCACGACCTCGACGAGCAGCCCATGCGCGAGATCGCCGACGCGCTCGACGTGCCCCTCAAGACCCTCTACGCGCGCCTCAAGGTCGCGCGCGAGCAGTTCACCGCCGAGGTGCGCCGCCTGCGCCTCCAGCGAGGAGAGCGCCTGTGAGCCACGACCCCGAACTCCCTCCGCTGCCGCCCGACATCGCCGCGCTCCTCGACGACGCCCGCGCCGTGCCCGAAGCCCCCCGCGACGCGCGCCGCCAGGTCGCCGCACGGCTCGCCGCCACCACGGGCCTCGCCGTCTCCGCGGCCACCGTGTCGGGCGCGCAGGCCGCGATGCTTCCGCTCAAGGTGCTCGCGCTCGTGTCGGTGGTCTCCGTCGGCGTCGCGTTCGGCGTGCGCGCGCGGCCCACGCCCGCACCGCCGACCCCTCACACCGCGGTCACGCACCGCGCGCCCCGCTTGGTCACCGCCCCTGCGCCCGTCGACCCCGTGGTGCCCGTCGCGCCCGTCGTGCCCGTCGCTCCACCGCCGCGCACGCGCACCGTCCCCGCACCGCGCCCGATGGAAGCGCCGCGCGACACGCTCGTCGACGAGCTCCCGCTGATCGACGACGCGCAGCGTGCCCTCGCCCGCGGCGATGGCGCGACGTGCCTCGATGCCGTGCGCGCGCACCAACAACACTTCACCGCGGGCTCTCTCTCGCCGGAGCGTGACGCCCTCCGCGTGCAGTGCCTCGCGCTCTCGGGCGACCTTCGCGCGGCGGAGAGCGCCCGCGCGCGCTTTCACCAGCGGCACCCCGGGAGCGTGCTCGGCGCCGCCGTCGACCGCGCGGTGACTACGGCTCCGCGATGAGCTGCACGCGGCCCGGAAGCTCTCCCGCCCCCGCGGGCACGGGCTCGCGTCGCGTGGCGTGGCCGTAGAAGCAGAGGCCGTTGGCGCGCGTTCCCTCGACCACTTCGAAGCCCAGCGTGTGGAGCCCCGCGGGACGCAGCCGCGCCATCACCGCGGGGTCGTCGGTCGCGACGTCGACCCACGCGCCGAGTCCGTCGTCGGCGGGCACGAGCACGTCGCCCACGAGCGCGCCGTCGAGGGTCACGCGCACGAGCGATCGGTCGGCGTCGGTGGCGCCCTCGCCGCGCCCCGGCAGCTCGGAGCTCGCGCGCACCCGCACCCGCAGCCTCTCCAGGCGGAGCGGAAGCCCCGGACTGCGAATGCGGTAGCTCACGCGCGCGGCCCCGGAGGCCCAGACGTGCATCACGGCGTAGCCGTCCCAGCGCCCGAGGTTCTCGGCCTCGACGCGGGCGAAGAACGTGGGCGCGAGCGACCACCGAAGCCCCTCTCCAAACGGAGAGGCCGCTGCGCCGCGCGCGCCGGGTCCCATCACCGTGCGTCGCGTCTGCCAGATCGCGAGGGTGCCCCGCGCGGGGTCGATCCGCGGATCGGGTGCGCCGTCGGACTCGTCGTCGGACCATTGCGCCGCCTCGCGGGACCACACCGCGCGCACGTCGCGGGTGCCGTCTTCGAGGGGACCGTCGACGTAGAGCCCGTGCTCGCGGGGCGGGTCGGCGGAGGGGGAGTAGATCCACGCGAGGGCGCCGTCGTCGTCGTCGCGGCGCGCCCGCGCGAGGAAGCGTTCGAACCACTGCGCGCGGGGCAGCCCGTGGTGGCGCGCGTCGCGGGTGGTGAACCCGAGCTCTCCCCACACGAGGGGCTTCGCGGCGACGGCGTGGGCGAGCTGCGTGTGGTCGTCGACGAAATCGTCGAGCGTGGCGGGCGTGCGCGCCGAGGCGAGCTGCGTGGGGTACGCGTGCGCGTCGGCGTAGTCGACCTCGGGGAGCCGCTGCACCGCGAGCCAGGTATCGCGCTGCGCGGCGGAGGTGTACCCGATGTGTCCCGCGGCGATCATGTGGCGCGCGTCGAGCGAACGGACGAAGCGCGCCGTCGACGACACCCACGCGAGCAACGCCTCGCGGTCGCGGGGGAGCGCGTCGCACTCGTTGATGAGCTCCCACGCGAACACGGCGGGGTCATCGCGGAGGGCGGTGCCCGTGGAGGGATTGACGTGCGTGAGCACGCGGGCGACGTGGGCGCGGTAGAGCCGCTGCGCCTCGGGGTCGGTGTAGAAGCGCGCGAGCTCGGCGGGTGTGGGGTGCGCGACGGGCGCGTCGTGGGGACGCGCGCCGACCCACTGGAGGTACGCGGGCACGCCGCCGTAGTCGGACCATCGGTTGGCCAGCACCACGATCACGCGGAGACCGCGGGCGCGCGCGCCGTCGAGCACGCGGTCGAGCTGCGCGAAGCTCGCGTCGACCCATCCGTCGGGGCCGCGGCGAAAGGCGTAGTCGCGCGTCCAGTCGGGGGCGCCGTCGGGGTGCTCGCCGAGGGCCCACACGCGCACCACGCGGTGATGGTCGGCGGCGATGGCGTCGAGCACGCGCTCCGTCGCGGCGCGGTGCGAGGCCCCGTGCATGATCGACGCGTTGGCGCCCGTGAAGCGGAAGCGCCGTCCGTCGAGGGAGAAGTGCGTTCCCTCGACGCGCACGAAGCCCGTGACCGGCGCGGGCTGTGCGGCGGCCGTGGACGCGGCGAGCGCGAGGCAGAGCGCGAGGGTGACGGAGGCAGAGCGCACGGGCGGGCGAGTGGTGCGCGCGGCGGGCGGGGATGTCAACGCGGGCGGCGGTTCCTCTCCAAACGGAGAGGCGCTAGCGTGGGGCATGAACGCTGCGAACGAACCGTCTCTGGAGCTGCTCACCTTCGTGGGTACGAAGGCCAACCGCGAGGAGCTCGGCGACGACCGCCCGGTGCTCCGCGCGCTGCGCATGAAGGAGCTCGCCCGCGTGCGGTGTGTGCACCTGCTCTGCGACCTCGACGGCGGCGTCTCGCTCGACCACGCCGAGGCCCTCGCGAAGCACGGCGCACGGGCAAGACAGGGCCCGCAGTTCAAGGTGGTGAAGCTCCACCTCGGCGGCGACGCGGGGGCCGGCGACCTCGCGCGCCTCACCGCCGCCCTCGATGCGCGCTTCGGCGCGTTGAGTGATCAGACCGCGTGGGTGGTGTCGACGCTCTCGGGGTCCTTCGCGATGGTGGCGGCGCTCTGCGACCTCGTCGACCGCGCGGGGGCGCCGCTGCGGGTGATCTACGCGCGCGACGACGACGACCTCTCCATCTGGAGAGCCCCGGCGGAGGCGACGGCCGCAGCCCCGACGCTCGCGCGCTTTCACGACGCCCCGGCGCTGGGCACGGTGCTGCTCCAGGGCGCGACGGGGGCGGGCAAATCGCACGCGGCGCGGATGCTCCACGAGGCGTGGCGTGAGAAGGCCGGACGCGGCGGGCGGCTGCTCACGGTGAACGCCGCGGGCCTCGGGCGCGAGCTGCTCGGGAGCGAGCTCTTCGGGCACGTGCAGGGCGCGTTCACGAGCGCCGTCAAAGACCGCAAGGGCGCCTTTCGCGAGGCCGACGGGGGCACGCTCTTTCTCGACGAGATCGGCGAGCTTCCGGTGGACCTGCAGGGCCATCTGCTCACGGCGCTCGACCTCGACACGAAGACCCGCAAGCGCAGCGTGCGCGCGCTCGGCAGCGACGTGGCCCACAGCGTCGACGTGCGCCTCGTGGCGGGCACGAACCGCGACCTGCTCGCCCTCGCGCGGGAGGGACGCTTTCGCCTCGACCTGCTCGGACGATTGAACACGCACCAGGTGGAGCTTCCGACGCTGGCGGTGGCGCGACACCGGGCGCTCATCACCGCGCAGGAGGCGCTCGCCGAGCAGGAGGCGCGCTACGGCTGCGACCTGCGCCTCGAAGGGTCCGCGCGGCAGGCGCTCGTGGCCTTCGCGCTCTCGCCCGAGACCGCGTGGCCGTGGAACCACCGCGACGTGCTCCAGATGATCGAGCGGCTGTGTCTCCGCGCGTGGCAGCGTCGGCCGTTGAAGCGTCCGGTGGCGAAGGGCGAGGCGCGGCCCGTGGTGCACGTGTCCGTCGACGATGTGAACGCCGAGTGCGAGGAGCTCCGTCGGCGCTGGTCGCAGCTCGCCGCGCCCGCGGAGCGCGCCGACGACGACGAGGTGTGGGCCGTGACGCGCGCGCGGGTGCGGGCCGAGGCGTGGGATGCGCTTTCGCACGTCGAGCGGTGGGAGCTGCACCACCTGCTCACGGCGGAGCGCATGACGGCCACGCACGCGGCGGCGTGGGCGTGGCTCGCGGCGAGGAACCTCGTGGAGGGCGCGCGGACGAAGGTCACCAACCCCAGCAACGCCTTCGGCAAGCGCCTCAAGCGCTACGAGGCAGCGCTGAAGTGACGGTCAGCGGGCGGCGAGGAGCGCGTCGATCGACACCCCGGTGAGCTGCTCGATGCGGGCCTGCGCGGCGAGGCGGTCGACGGTGTCGGACGTCTCGGGGGCGTCGCGACGTCGGAGCTGCTCGCAGCGGGTGAGCGCGTCGAGCACGGCGGCTTCGAGGCGGAGTCGGTGCTCGGCGCGCTGCGCGTCGAGACGCGCGAGGGCGGCCTCGTGGGGGTCGAACACCAGGCGGTCGAGGGAGAGCGTCACGCGCACGTCGACGAAGAGCGAGTCGTCGAGGAGCTGACGGTCTCCCACGGCGGTTCCGTACTGGGTGGTGGCGGCGCCGGTGTTGCGGGCCACGCGCACGCTCACGTGGGGCAGCCACGCGGCGTGACGGGCGCGCGCGGCGAGGGCGTGGGAGGCGCCGTCGTCGAGGCCCGCGCGGGCGACGGCGAGGCGCGTGGCGGCGAGCACCACGGGGCGGTCGAGGAGCGACGGCGGATCGGCCCGCGCAGGCGGCGCGAGGCCCAGCAGCAGGGCGCAGAGCGAGAGGGCAGAGACGGATCGTCGGAGCATGGGAGGGAGCCTTTCGAGGTGTGCGGTCACGGGGTCCACGCGCCGCGCGAGGGCGCGGGCGATGCGTCGGTGTCGGCGCCCCATTCGAAGCGGACTTCGAGGGTCGTTCCCCAGGGCGTCGTCGAGGGGCCATCGAGGGGATCGGGGCTCCACCACGCGGCGGCGCGGTGCGTGAGACGGAGCGTCACGCGCGGCAGCCAGGACCATCCGCGCACGCTGTCGACGGACGCCACGGGCGCGTCGTCGTCCGCAACGTCGGAGACGTCGGGGAGCACGGCTTCGGAGGGTTCAGGGGCGTCGCTGGAGTCGACGGACTCGGGGGCTTCGACGGACTCGGAGGCGTCGGCGGGCGCGAGGGCCGCGACGAACGCGAGGGCCAGCACGGTCGGCATGGCGCGCGGTATCGGCCCGCGGCCTCCGCCGGTTGCGCGGACGGAGATGTTTTTCTCAGAAGCGCTTGTGGGAAGGCGTTTTCAGCGAGCGGTGGAGCTCGCGTCGGGGCGGGCTCCGTGCTGCATCCAGAGGCGGCGGGCGGCGTCGAAGAGCTCGGTCGACGAGGGCGCGCGACGCTCGACGGGGGCCACGGGCTCGTCGGGCTCGTCGGGGGCCGCGGCCTGTGTGTGGGCCACGAGGGGCGAGACCTCACCGCGCGGCGTGCGAACGGCGGGCGCATGGGCGAAGGGCGCGAACACCCCATCGCGCACGGTGCCCACGGCGAGGTGGTGCTCGGCGCCGGGGGTGAGTCCGGCGACGAGGCGCTCGCCCGCGGCGGGGAGGCCGACGGCCACGCGCTCGATGCGTTCGAGTTCGCCCGAGGGCGCGATGCGCAGGGAGACCACGCAGAGGGCCACGGGGGCCGCCGAGACCGCGGGCGGAACCTCCCAGAACACGGCCACGGCGCCGGGATCGACGGGCAGCGCGCGCACCACGAGCTCGCCGTAGGTCACCGGGGCGGGCGCGCGGTCGAGCATCACCACGTCGGAGCGCACGGGCGATGCGGGCGTGAGCGAGAGCGCGGGCGCGGGAAGGGTCTCGGTGGCGTCCTCTCCGAGCGCGAGGAGACCGGCGCGCGCTTCGGCGTCGTGCTGGTTGCGGGCGAGCACGGCGCGAAACACCGCGCGCGCCTCGTCGTGGCGGCCCTGCGCGAGGAGCACCTGGCCCATGGTCGACGTGGCGAACTCGGCGGGGAGCTCGTTCTCGTCGCCCTCTTCGTCGGTGAACGTGGGGGCCGTGGGGGGCGCGATGAGGTCGATGGGACGCCACGCGTCGGCGCCTGCGCGGGGGGCGCGCTCCGTCGGGAGGGCCACGGGCGCGCGGGCGGCGCGGGCGGGCGCGACGTGGTCGGGAAAGCGCTGGTGCGCGTCGTCGAGGAGCCGACGGAGGCGATGGGTCAGCGTGCGGAGCGAGTCGACCGGAGGCGCAGCGGGGTTACGGTTCATCGTCGGGCTCCTGGGAGAGTGCGAGTCGCGCCTCGTCGGCGTCGCGGGCGATCTGGGCGCGGAGGGCGTCGAGGCCGTCGAAGCGACGCTCGTCGCGGAGGCGCTTCACGAAGGTCACACGCAGCGTGCGGCCGTAGAGGTCGCGGTCGGTGTCGAAGAGGTGGGCCTCGATGGAGCGTCCCGCGCGCACCGTGGGGCGCGTGCCGAGGTTGAGCACGCCGTCGAAGCGAAGCCCCTCGGGGTCACCGTGCGCGCGCACCCGCACGGCGTAGACGCCATCGCGCGGGAGCGCCTCGCAGGGCGTCGCGAGGTTGGCCGTGGGAAAGCCCAGCGTGCGTCCGCGGTGGTGGCCGTGCACGACGACGCCGTCGAGGTCGAAGCGTCGCCCGAGGAGCGTGCGCACGAGCGCGAGGTCTCCGTCGGCGAGGGCCCTTCGCGTGCGCGTCGAGCTGATGGGGGCGTCTCCCTCGGTGACGGGCGCGAGCACGTGCGCTTCGAAGCCCAGCTCGCGGGCGAGCTGTTCGAGGGTCTCGCCGGTGCCTTCGCGGTTGCGTCCGAAGCGAAAGTCATGGCCCACGAACACGGCCCGCGCGCCGAGTCCCAGCACGATGTGTTCGACGAACTCGCGGGCGGGCTGCGACGAGAGCGTGGTGTCGAAGCGCTGCACCACCACAGCATCGAGGCCCGCGGCGGCCATGAGCTCCAGCCGTCGGTCGAGGCCCATGAGCTGCGGCGCGGCGCGGTCGGGCGCGAGCACGCGCGTGGGGTGCGGGTCGAAGGTGAGCGCCGTGGCGACGCCACCGAAGGCGCGCGCGGCGTCGATCACGCGGCGCAGGAGGTACTGGTGTCCGCAGTGCACGCCGTCGAAGTTGCCGATGGCGAGGGCGCTCGGCGCGGTGAGGGCGGCGACGCGGTAGTCGTGCGCGATCTGCATGGGGAGGGAGATGCGGTTCGGAAGGGTGCGCGGTGATGAAAGGTGCCGCGCGCGAAGCATCTACCAGCATCGGGGCGGCGCGTTCCAGCGGTCTATGGGGGCGAACGTCGTCGGCGCCACACGCGGTGGAGCACGAAGGCCAGCGCGGCGATCACCACGACGGCCCCGGCGATGCGGTTGTACCGATCGAGCCAAGCGCCGAGCGCATCGAGGTTGCGTCCCACGAGGGCGGCCACGGTGAAGAGCAGGGCGTTCCACGCGAGGGCGCCGGCGAGGGCGGCGGCGAGCACGCGCGGGAGCGGGAGGTGACGGTACCCCGCGGCCACGATCACGAAGCCCCGCACGCCGGGCACGAAGCGGCTCGCGGTGATGATCCACACGCCGCGGCGGTCGAGGGCCTCGGTGGCGTCGAGGGCGCCGTCGTGGGCGCGGCGGAGCCATCCCGCGGGCGGGGCCGTGCGCGCGCGGTCTTCGAGCCAGGCGCCGAAGCGCCACGCCACCGCGGCCCCCACGGCGGCGCCGAGGAGCGAGGCCGCGAAGAGCAGCGCGACGGGCCATGCGCGGGCGAATCCCACGGCCGCGCCGAGGGTCACGCCGAGGTCACCGGGAAAGGGCGGGAAGACGTGCTCCAGAAAGCTCGACGCGGCCACGAGCGCGGCGCCGAGGGGCGCGTCGTGGGTGTCGAGACGGTCGAGGAGTGCGAGGAGCGCGTGGCCTGGTGACATCAGGCCGCGGAACGTGGTTCAGACGAGCTGAAGCCGGAAGAGCTGCTGGCCCAGGAGGAGGAAGTCTCCGCCCTGGAGCGTGCGGGGGCCGCGGAGGCGCACGTAGGTGCCGTTCGAGCTGCCCACGTCGATGAGGCTCACGCGGTTGCCCGTGACCGTGAGCTGGCAGTGGAGCCCGGACACGTAGCCGTCGTCGGGGAAGAGAATGTCGCCGCGCTCGCGCCCGAGGTAGATGCCCATGATCGGCACCGGGAACGCGTTGCCCACGGACTCGCGGCCCGTGACGAGCGAGACCTTGCCGATGAGCCCTTCGAGCTCGGCCCCGAGGCGCTCGGTGCCGTCGGGCTGCACGGGCACGGGGTGGAGGAGTTCGAAGCGCAGGATCTCCTGCCCGATGCGGAAGATGTCTCCGTCGCGGAGCTCGACGGGCTGCTGACGCTCGACGCGCACGTAGACCCCGTTGAGCGAGGCCTCGTCGCGTACGGTCACCGTGCCGCCCTGGATCGTGAACACCGCGTGGCGCGGCGAGAGGTACGTGTCCGTCGCGAAGAGGCTGCCCACGTCGCGTCCCACGAGGTTCTCGCCGTCGTGGAGCGAGAAGGTCGCGCCCTCGGATCCGTCGGGACGGATCAGCACGAGCCGCGCGCGCTCGACCGCGGGCGAGTGCATCGTCGGCGCGACCGGCGACACGGGCGCCATGGGCTGCGCGACCGGGGCGACGGGCGCCATGGGCTGCGCGACGGGCGCGACCGGGGCGACGGGCGCCACAGGCGCAACCACGGGGGCCACCGGCGCGACGGGCGCGACGGGCTGCGCGACAGGCGCGGGCGCCGAGGCGTTGTCGAAGCCGCAGGTGATGCAGAAGCGGTTGCCGCGGGGGTTGGGCGTGCC
>CAMFHP010000191.1 GCA_945952225.1 uncultured Myxococcaceae bacterium | reverse complement strand
CGTCGCCGTTCAGGTCACCCTGCACCGACATCCGGGACCCGAGCACGTTTGTGGTGTCGAGGTTGGCGATGCCGAAGGTCGGCCAGAGCACCACCGGGTCTGCCTCCAATCCCTCCGGTGAACCGCGAAGGATGGCTGCCGGGTCATAGGACGCTGCGGCAATGTCGCTGTACCCATCTCCGTTGAAGTCGTTGCCCGCAACGCTGTTCGCGAGCGCATAGAACGACCCAAGGACCAGCGGATCGTCGTCGTTCATGTGCTCGACACGCCATGTCGGCGACGCGAGCGGGTTCCCGTGCATCACCACCATCGATGGATAGGGACCGCCCGCCACCTGAGCGGTCACCACAACATCGCCATAGCCATCCGCGTCCACGTCTCCGACTGCACGTACCATGGGGCCTGTGCCGATGTTCGCTGTGAGTGCGATCAAACCAGTCCAGTTGCTGGGGTCTACGCCGGTTGGAGTTCCACGCAACACAACGGCCAGAGGCTCAGACCAATCCGAAACGATGCGTGTCGCAATCAGATCTGCGTACCCGTCACCGTTGTAGTCTCCGATTCCCACACGGTATCCGAATCTTACACCGGTCCCGTCAGAAACACGTTGGTCGATCTCAACAGTCTGACTACGATCGGCCCTGATTCCATCGACTCCTCCCCAGTAGACATGAATGTGACCGAAGAGTACGGAGCGAGCACCGCCGATCCGATACGATACTTCATTCACTGCAAGGTCGGAGTATCCATCCCCGTTGATGTCGCCGACCGCAGCGGAGGCTCCATACGAATAATTTGGTATCGCAGAGGTGTTTGGCGGGTGCGGTGTCGTGAGCACCGCAACGGGTCGAGGCCCCAGCCCTTCGCGACCTCCGAGGTACACATGAATCTGGTTGAATCGCGTGTCCGTCCCCGCGGCGATGTCGGCATACCCATCGGCGTTGAAGTCATGGATCGGCCCGAGCGCCGTGTCGTTGGGCGCATCGCGACGCCCCACCGCGAAGGACCAGGTCGCGCTGGTCCACACGACGGCGCCCGTGTCGGAGAGGCCCTGCACACGCCACCAGCGCACCCCCGGCGTCAGCGGCGTGGGAGACCGCCACGAGCTCCCTTCCACCTCGGCGCGCGCCAGTTCGCGCGTGCAGGGGCGTTCTTCGCACACGGTGACCCGCGCCCGCGTCACCCCCTCGGGCAGCACCCAGCGCAGCGTCGGGCGCTGCGAGGTCACCCGCGAGTCCGAGAGCGGAGAACGGAGCCGCGGCGGCAGCGCAGGGAGCACGCCCCCATCGGCCGACACGCCCTCGCAGGTGCACAGCCCGAAGCGCTGGTTTGTGTGGCACACGTAGGCGCCCGCCGCGCCCGTCACGCAGGTGCAGGGGCGACGTTCCCCCGGCGTGCAGGGCATTCGCGGAGGCGGCGCGTCGTAGCTCGGGAGGTCCGTCGCGTAGAGCACATCGAGCGCGTCGCGGGCTGCGTCGATGGGAGCGTCCATCGCAGCATCGGGGGCCTCGGCGAGCACATCGCGCGGGCGGCCCGCGAAGGAGTCGGAGGACGTGTCGGCGGGCGACGCGTCGGGGCGATCCACGGTGGCATCGGGCGACGCCGCGGGCGATGGGCACCCCGTGAGCAGCGCCGTCAGTGCGAGGGTCGTGGAGCGTCGGTTCGTCATCGTGTGCGGGCGGTTCCCCCTCCCTGCGGTGCTGCGCGGCCCGCGCATCGTCGCCCCGTGTGTGCCGTCGTGGCAACGGTCGCGCTCGCTCGAAGCGCCCACCACATCACCGCGCACGCCACCCCCTCGCCCGACGCGCACAACCGCATCCGCACGCACGCCACCCCCTCGCCCGACGCGCACAACCGCATCCGCACTCGCGCCGCCCGCTCCCCCAACGCCCGCAACGCATCCGCACTCGCGCCGCCCGCTCCTCCAACGCCCGCAACCGCATCGTCACGCGCGCCGCACCCGCTTCCAGCGCGCGCAACCGCATCGCCCCATGCGCCGCGCCCTCGTCCAGCGCGCGCAACCGCATCGCCGCTCACGACGCGCGCCCTCCGAACGCGCGCAATCGCATCCGCACTCACGCCGCGCGCCCTGGGAGACCCCGAAATCACAATCCGCATTGCGCCGCGCATTGAAGAAATGCCCGCTGCCTCAATTGGCATTGCACCGCGCGCGACAAAAATCCCCTCGACCGAAATCACGCTTTCGGTGAGCGGGACACAAACACCCGCATGCCTCAATCGCGCTTTCGGCGATGCGCATTTGATTGCACGACTTTGCAATCGCGGATGCGCCGCGGAGCATTCCAACGCCCCTCGCCTCAATCGCCATTGAGGAATCCCCTGGATTCTCGCATTCGGGCGCGTGCACCGACCGCCGCACACCCGCACATGCCGGGCACGATTCGCCGTTGTGTGCGCGTTCGCCGCGCCTGTACGCTGCCGCCCCCATGTCGATGGAAAGCACGCAGGGCCCGGTCGCGGGCCTCGTTCCCGGCACGATGATCAGCGGACGGTTCGAGCTCGAAGCGCTCGCCACCCGCGTGGGCCCCGTCGAGGTGTGGAACGCCGCGGACCGCAAGCTCGCGCGCCCCTCGTCGCTCTGGATGTTCTCGAACCACGGCCTCACGCCCGCGCAGCTCGACGCGACGCGCAAGGCCATCCGCGCCGCCGCGGGGCTCCAGCACCCGGACCTCATCGTGCCCGTCGGGTCGGCCATCACCGCCGACGGATCGCTCGCCGTCGCCACCGAGCCCGTGCCCGCGCTCTCGCTCGCCGAGGCCATCGAGCAGCGCCGCGCGCAGGGGCAGACCTACTCGCTCACGCAGGCCTTTCCGTACATCGCCCGCGTGGTGGAGATCCTCCACGGGCACGTGCACCCGAACTTCGCCCACGGCGCGCTGAGCCCCGCCACGGTGCGCCTCGACGGCGCGCAGGTGCGCCTCGCGGGCATGGGAATGCACCTCGCCCTCCTCGCGACGGGCGCGCTCGGTCGGCACCACGTGGCCCCCGAGGTGCGCGCGGGCTCCGAGCCCACGCCGCAGAGCGACGTGTACGCGGTGGGCGCGCTGCTCTACGAGCTCCTCACGGGACGCCCGGTGAACCCCGACGTGCCCGTGTCGTCGCTCGTGCCCGGATCGCCCGCGACGCTCGACGTGCTGCTCGATGAGTGCCTCGCGCAGCATCCGCACGAGCGCCTCGAGAGCCTCGTCGCGCTCAAGAGCGGCCTCGCGTCGATTCTCGGTCCCCTCGCCGACCTCGGACGCGAGGAGGAGTTCGACATTCCCATCGAGGTGAGCGAGCGCCCGTCGACGGCGATGATGCGCGCGTACACCATTCCGCCGGGCGACTTCGAAGAGTCCGACGACCGTCCGATGACCCTTCCGCCGGGGCTCCTCGTCGACTCGAACACCATCGCGCCGAACCACGGACCGGTCGCCGCCCCCGTGCGCCCCGCCGCGGTGAAGCCCGCGCCGCCGCCCTCGGCCCGCGCCTCGGTCACCTCGACGCCGCCCGCCGACGCCGACCTCGGCACGCTGCTTAAGGCCGCCACGAAGAACGACTCCGACCGCTGGATGTTCTCCCACGACGGCCTCGACCACGGCCCCATGACCGCGCGCGAGCTCATCGCCGCCATCGTGCGCGGCGACGTGCTCGACACCGACGCCGTGCTCAACATGGACACCTCGGAGAAGAAGCCCCTCTCCGCCTGGGGTCAGTACCGCGAGTTCGCCGAGACCGCCGCCGACAAGCGCCGCACCGAGGCCCGCAAGGCCGCCACGCAGGTCGCCATGGCCGACGCGGGCGTGGCGCGCGCCAGCAAGCTCTGGATCGCCGGCGCCACCGTGGTCGCCCTCGCGATGGTGGGCGTGGTGTTCTATCAAACGCTCGGTCCGGGGGCCCGTCGCACGCGCAGCGCCGCGGAGATCGACGACCTCGTGCAGCGCGGCGAGCTCCGCGTGCAGACCACGACGGTGCAGCTCCTTCCGCCGCCTCCGCCCTCGCAGCGGCACCACGGCGGCGGCGGCGGTGGCGGCGGGTTCACCTCGTACGAAGCGGCCATGTCGGCGCCGATCGACTTCAACTTCGGCGCCTCGGGCGGACCGTCGGGCGGCGTGCTCTCCGACGCCGAGATCACCCGCCCGCTCACGTCGAACCTCTCGCGCTTCGCCGGATGCCTCTCCGACGGCAGCGCGCGCAACGTCACCCTGCGCCTCGCCATCGGCGGCAACGGACGCGCCGCGGGCGTCACCGTGGTCAACGGCTCCGCGGGCCTCAAGGGCTGCGTGGCGGGCGTCGTGCGCTCCCTCTCGTGGCGCGCCTACGGCGGCCCGCGCATCGGCCTCTCGTGGGGCTTCGGGTTCTGAGTTCCACCCCCCGGGATGCGCGCGTGCGCCGACCGTTCCCTCCCTCGCGTGCGTGGATCGTTCTCGTCGTCGTCACGGCATCGTGCGGCGAGGTCGAGGTGCTGCGTGAGGTCTCCGAATCCGACGCGCACCGCGCCGTGGGGGCTCTCTCGCGCGTCGGGGTCGGCGCGCGCTTCGACCGCACGGGACCGCAGTTCCGTGTGCTCGTCGACGAAGGCGCTGTGCCCCGCGCGGTGGAGGCCCTGCGCGACGAGTCACTCCCGCGCGCCACGCAGCCGGGCTTCGAAGCGTCGTGGGGCGCGCGTGCCCTCACCGCGAGCGAACCCGAGGAGCGGGCCCGCGCCGCACAGGCCGTGGCGGGCGAGCTGGCGCGGACGTTCCAGGCGATCGACGGCGTGCTCGACGCGCGCGTGCACGTGGCCCCCGCGGTGCCCGACGACGACCCCGCGAAGGCCCTCCGCGCGTCGGCGAGCGTGGTGATCCGTCACCGCGGGGCGACGCCTCCGCTCGACGCGTCGCAGGTGCGCGCGACGGTGGCCGGAGCCGTGACCGCGTTGCGCCGCGACGACGTGAACGTGCTGTTTCTTCCGGCGCTGCGACGTGCACCGCCGCCCGATCTCCGCGTGACCGTGTTCGGTGTGCGGGTGCTGCCCGAGGGGCTCGCGCGCTTCGCCGAGGTGCTCGTGGTGGCGGTGCTGGTGCTCGGCGCGTCGCTCGCGCGCGTCGTGTGGGAGCAGCGTCGTCGCGGCGCGCGCTGAGCGGAACGTCAGTCGCCCGCGTGCGCTTCGAGGCGGCAGCGGAAGCTCGCGAGCGAGCCGTCGCGCGTGTCGGTCACGCGGGAGGCTTCGGCGTCGCGCCAGGGCTGTCCGTCGCGGTCGATGGCGCAGTGCACGTCGGAGGGCGCCCAGCCGCACGAGAGCGGAATGTCGACGGTGATCTCGGCCTCGGCGGAGCCGGGCACGGACACGGGCGCGGAGGCCCAGGGGATCGAGGTGTCTTCGTTCGCGAGCGGCGAGCCCGCGACGGTGGTGATGCGCACGTGGCACATCGGCGGTCCCTCGACGCGGAAGGTGAGCTGATGCGTGCTGTGGCTGCGCTTCCACCACGCGATGCCCTGGCGCGCGGCGACGCCGAGAAGGGCCACGATGACGGCCCGCTTGATCCAATCACCCATAGGGAAGGGACCGTACCGCGAAGTGCGCGCGCTTCGAAACGCCGAAGGGCGCCGGTGCGTTCCGTGGGGGGAACCGCCGACGCCCTCCGTGGCGCGTCACCGCGCGAGGAATCTCAGAGCAGCTCGGTGCCCGAGAAGAAGAACGCGAGCTCGCGGGCCGCCGAGGCGGGCGAGTCGGAGCCGTGCGTGGCGTTCTCGCCCTTGCTGGCGCCGAAGAGCTTGCGGATCGTGCCCTCGGCCGCGGCGGCCGGATCGGTCGCGCCCATGACCTCGCGCCACTTCGCGATGGCGTTCTCGCCTTCGAGCGCGAGGAGGTACACGGGACCGCGGGTCATGAAGGTCACGAGCTCGCCGAAGAAGCCGCGGCCCGCGTGCTCGGCGTAGAAGCCTTCGGCCATCGCGCGCGTGAGCTGCACGCGCTTGAGGCCCTTCACCACGAAGCCCGACTTCTCGATGTGCGCGAGAATGGCCCCCGCGAGGTTCTTCTCCACCGCGTCGGGCTTGATGATCGCAAACGTACGCTCGGTCGCCATGTGCATCGACTCCTGAAGTGAGGTCGTGAAGGTCGTCGTGAGGGGGCGCTCTCTGGCAAGCACCGTCGACGGGTGCGCCCTCTACACCGCCTCGCGCGCGCTCCGCAAGCGGACTTTCGGTGCGTTCCCAAATGCAGCACCGCCACCGATCACACGGCGTCTCCGAGACGGGGACGTTGCGTGCGAACGATGGCGGCACTGCACGGACACCTCGCGCGAGGCGTCGCGTGGGAGAAGCGGGCGATCAGCCCTTCTTCATCATGGCCATGAGGGTCTCGGCCATCTGCGCGGGCGACGGCGCCACGCGGATGCCGGCCTCTTCGAAGGCCGCCATCTTGTCGCTCGCCTTGCCCTTGCCGCCGGAGATCACCGCGCCCGCGTGGCCCATGCGCTTGCCGGGCGGCGCCGTGGTGCCCGCGATGAAGCCCGCGACGGGCTTCTTCATGTTGGCCTTCACCCAGGCCGCGGCGCGCTCTTCAGCCCCGCCGCCGATCTCGCCGATCATGATGACGCCCTCGGTCTGCGGGTCGTCGTTGAAGAGGCGGAGCACGTCGATGAAGTCCATGCCGTTCACCGGGTCGCCGCCGATGCCGACGCAGGAGCTCTGACCGACGCCGAGCGCCGAGAGCTGCCCCACGGCCTCGTAGGTGAGCGTGCCCGAGCGCGACACCACGCCGATGGGACCGACCTTGTGAATGTGTCCCGGCATGATGCCGATCTTGCACTGACCCGGGGTGATCACACCGGGACAGTTGGGGCCCACGAGCACGAGGTCTTTGTTGAGACGGTGCTCCAGGGCGCGACGGACGCGGAGCATGTCCATGACGGGCACGCCCTCGGTGATGCAGACCACGAGGCCCACGCCCGTGTCGGCGGCTTCGAGGATCGCGTCGGCCGCGCCGGGCGGCGGAACGAAGATCACCGAGGCGTTGGCGCCGGACTGCTTCACGGCGTCGGCCATCGTGTTGAAGACCGGCACGGAACCCTCGAAGGTGGTTCCGCCCGCGCCGGGGGTCACGCCCGCGACGACCTGCGTGCCGTACGCGAGCATCTGCTTCGCGTGGAAGCTGCCGAACTTGCCCGTGATGCCCTGCACCACGAGGCGCGTGTTGCGATCGACCAGGATCGACATGGTGTCCCTCTGCTGCCCTTCAGCCCGCGGCCTTCACGAGGGCGGTGATCTTCTGCGCGCCGTCGAGCATGGTCGAGGCGGGGGTGATGGCGAGGCCGCTCTTGGCGAGCATCTCGCGGCCGAGTTCGACGTTGGTGCCTTCGAGGCGCACCACGAGGGGCACCTTGAGTCCGAGCTTGCGCGTGGCGTTGATGACGCCCGTCGCGATCACGTCGCACTTCATGATGCCGCCGAAGATGTTGACGAAGATGCCCTTCACCGACGGCGACTTGAGGATGATCTCGAACGCGCGGGTCACGGCCTCTTCGGTCGCGCCGCCGCCCACGTCGAGGAAGTTCGCCGGCACGCCGCCGCAGTGGGCGATGATGTCCATGGTGGCCATCGCGAGGCCCGCGCCGTTCACCAGACAGCCGATGTTGCCGTCGAGGGCCACGTACGAGAGACCGGCCTCCTTGGCCTCGCTCTCCGTCGCGTTCTCTTCGTTGGGGTCACGGAGCGACGCCCATTCCTTGTGACGGAAGTCGGCGTTGTCGTCGAAGTTGATCTTCGAATCGAGCGCCATGACGTCGCCCGACTGCGTGACGATGAGCGGGTTCACCTCGACGAGCGAGCAGTCCTCCGCCACGAACGACTTGTAGAGCGCGGACACGAGCGCGGTGAACTTCGCGACCTGATCCTTCGTGAGCCCGAGGCCGAAGCCGAGCTCGCGCGCCTGGTAGCCCGAGAGGCCCACCACCGGATCGACCCACACCTTGAGGATCTTCTCGGGGGTCTCTTCGGCCACCTTCTCGATGTCCATGCCGCCCTCTTGCGAGGCCATCACCACGATGCGCCGCGCGTCGCGGTCGACGAGC
This sequence comes from uncultured Myxococcaceae bacterium, assembly GCA_945952225.1. Lineage (GTDB taxonomy): Bacteria > Myxococcota_A > Polyangia > Polyangiales > CAISKJ01. Next base: position 1,931 of record CAMFHP010000191.1, on the reverse strand, counting down.
ATGCCGAGGTAGAGCTCCCGCGCGATGGCGATGCCCTGCTCGACGAACACCGTGTGCACCTGCGTGCCCTCGGCGCCGGTCTGGATGGTCACCAGGTTGCCGCCCAGCATCCGCGAGGCCGCATCGGCCGCCGCGTCGGCGCCGCCCTTCACCACTTCGACACCGCGCGCCACGGACGCGCCGTTCTTGTAGACGTGCCCCTTGCCGCGTCCGCCCGCGTGCACCTGCGACTTCACCACCACGACGGGGATGCCCGTCTCGGCGATGAGCTTCTCGGCCGCAGCGCGCGCCTCGTCGGCGGTCTTGACGGCGATCCCCTTCGGCACGGCCACACCGTACCGGCGAAAGATCTCCTTGCCCTGATACTCGTGAATCTTCATCGGTGCTCTCCGGTGCGCGGTGGTCCACGTCGCAGCGCGTGTCCGCCGCCGTCGCATCGCTCGCTCCACGGTTGGCGGGCGCATGCGCATCGCATCCATCGCCCGCTCGGGTGCCGCGCCGTGGAGCGCGATCTCTCGTCGCTGTCGCCCGAATCGGGCGCGAATGTGCACGCCGAGGCCCCGTTCGTAAAGCCTCAACGCCCGCCCCTCCTCCGCGCGTGTCTGATAGCCTCCGCGGCCCCTATGGCTACGCAGCGGTTTCGCGATCGGGTGGTGTGGATCACGGGCGCCTCGTCGGGCATCGGCGAGAGCCTCGCGGTGGCCTTCGCACGCGAGGGCGCGCGGCTGGTGCTCTCGGCGCGCAGGGTCGACGAGCTCGAACGCGTGGCCCGTCGATGCCACGGCGCGCCCACCGTCGACGTGGTTCCGCTCGATCTCGCGGACCTCGACGCGCTCCCCGGCGCAGTGGCGCAGGCCCTCGCGCTCGTGGGTCACGTCGACGTGATGGTGCACAACGGCGGCGTGTCGCAGCGCTCGCGGGCCATCGAGACGAAGCTCTCCGTCGACGAGCGCATCATGCGGGTGAACCACTTCGGCGCGGTGGCGCTCACCAAGGCGCTGCTGCCCTCGATGGTCGCGCGAGGCCGCGGACACTTCGTCGTCGTGAGCTCGGTGATGGGCGTGTACGGCGCGCCGGAGCGCTCGGCCTACGCGGCTTCGAAGCACGCGCTCCACGGCTTCTTCGATGCGCTGCGCGCGGAGCACCAGCGCGACGGGCTGCGCGTGACGCTCGTGTGCCCGGGCTTCGTGCGCACCCACGTGTCGTCGAACGCGCTCACCGGCGACGGGACCCCCCGGGGGTACACCGCGCCGGCCACCGCGAAGGGCATGGACCCCGACGACTGCGCCGCGCTCGTGCTCGACGCCGTGCACCGCGGCGCGCTGGAGGTCTACACGGGCCGCCTCGAACGGGTGGGGGTGTATCTCAAGCGCTACGCGCCGCGCGCCCTCGCGTGGATGCTCCCGCGCTTCGGCACGCGCTGATCGCGCCGATCGCGCGGGGTGCGTGCGATGCGGGCGATGCGTGCGATGCGTGCGATGGGCCCAATGCGCCGCGTGTGGGCGCGTTGGGCCCATCGACGCGCCCGGGGTTCCCGTTGGTCACCCCGGGCTGGTGTGTGCGGTCGCGTCGGAGTCGCCTCCGACGCTGCATGATCGTCGTCGCCCGCGGCGCTCGCTGCCTGGAGCGCCGGGCAACGCCCGGTGCGATTCGCACACAAGCCCGGTGGTGACCAACGGGAACCCCGGGCCCCCCACGCGATCGATGCGACCGATGCGGCCGATGCGTGCGATGCGGCCGATGCGCCCGACGCGTGCGATGCGCCGCGTGTGGGCGCGCTGGGCCCATCGACGCGCGCCGCGCCCGATGCGGGCGATGCGTGCGATGCGCCCGATGCGCCCGATGCGCCCGATGCGGGCGATGCGTGCCATGCGTGCGATGCGCCCGCTCCATGCGCCGCGCCCGATGCGCTCGATGCGCCCGCTCCATGC
>CAMFHP010000190.1 GCA_945952225.1 uncultured Myxococcaceae bacterium | reverse complement strand
GCAAGGGGAAAGTCCCTGACGGGACTCGCGATCCTGCGTCGCCCTCGCGGCGCGTGGCTCGGTTGTGTTTCCGGTGAAGGAAGCGCGAGTCCCGCAAGGGACTTTCCCTTCCCTGCCGGTGAATTCATTCACCGGGAGAAAGCGGGCTCATTGGCACGCTCTCACCAGCGCCAGAACGTGAGCACGATCGGAAACACACCCGTCGTCAGGGTTCAAGAACTCCGTGCGCACGATCGGAAACCGACCCGTTTCACCCTGAACAACCCGGGCGGTGTGGGACGGATCGTTCTGACGAGTGCCATGAGCCATGGGCGCCCACCATGGATCGCCTCGGCGCCCCCGCAGGCGTGGAGGCCCGCGTGCGCCTCCGCCCTCAATCCGCACGCGCTGTGCGATTGCGCCTCAAGCTCGGCCGTATGGCGCCGTTCTTCGTCGGGTGTCACCCCCGCACGCTGCGCCGCGCGCGCAGAGAAGGACACGCCATGGCCCGCTCCACCGTTGCCGTTGTTCGCCGCCCCGCCCACGACGCCCCCGCCCACGCCGCACCCGCCAACGACGCATCCGCCCACGCGGCCCCCGTCGCGCGGACGTACGCGCTGACCGACGCGCACCGCGCCCGCTGTCTGCTGGAGGCGCGCGCGGTGCCCTCCACGGCGCTCCAACGCGGATTCCTGCCGTCCCACCTCGACGCGCGCCTCGACTGGATGGACGCCACGCTCAACGCCGCCTGGCGTGACCGCGCGCAGCTCGCGCAGGTGGCCCTCGACGGCACGACGCTCTCGGAGTCCGCGATCGACGAGATCGGCATGGCGGTGCTCTTCGCCCGCGAGTGCGTGCTCCGGGTCCGCGTGGCGGTGCCGTCGGGGGTGTACGTCGGCCCCGCGCACGAGGCGGAGGTCGCGCAGCTCTCCGACGCGCAGCTCTCGGAGGAGGCGGCCCGTGCCGCGCGGGTCGTGTGCGATGCGCTCGCCGCGCGGTTGCGCGTGGGCGGGGTGTCGGCGGAGCGTGCGAAGGTGCAGCGTCCCCTCGTGCGGAAGGTCCGTCTCGCAAGGACCGACCGCGCACGTCGGCACGCGCTCGACGCGCTCGTCGCGTACTGCGCGGCGGGCGATTGCGAACGCTGGCTCCGCGCGCAGTGCCTCGGCGAGGGCGCAGCCCTCGATCGCCTCCGCGCCACCGTGGGCGAGTGGGGGCGACGTCTGCGAAGTGAGTCCACGGAGTCGAAGTCCGCGCGCATGGCGCTCGCGATCCGTGCGGTGGCCGTCGCGCTGAAGGGCGTGCAACGGATCGCCGTCGTGGGGCGCTACCTCACGCAGCGCGATCCCGCGCGACGCGGAGACTACGCGGCCTTCGCTCCGCCGACCGCGCGGCGCGCGAAGGCGAAGGCGCCGGTGGGCGATCCGACGTAGCGGCGCTCGCGCGGGGCGCGAGATCCATCGTTGTGCCCTCCACGTGGGTTGGGCGTTGACCTCCCGGCCTCGTTTGAAGATCGTTCGGGCATGGGACGACGTGGAGGGGTTTTGAGGATGCTCGTGCGAGTGGCCCAGGAGGTCGAACGCGCGGAGCGGCAGCGGCTAAGGAACGTGCGGCAGCAGAGGCTGGCCGCATCTTCCTTCAATTCAGCGCAGCAGCGGGCGCAGGAGCAGTACTACGCGCAGCTGGAGGTCGAGGAGTTCGAGAGCACGATCGCCGCGTTGACGTCGGTTCACCGCGAGTGTTCGCAGTGCGTCGATTGGCGTGCGATGGCGCAACATCAGCCGGTCATCGACCAGAGCTGGTCGCAGCGCCTGCGTGGCGAGCTCGCGACCTTCGAACCGACGGTCTGGGAGCGGCTGTGGAAGTCTTCGGCGCGTCGTGACGAGCTGCTGAGGCAGCTTCAGTCTGCGGAGGCGACGGAGCGCACGGCGTGGGACGAGGCCGTACAGCAGTCCAATCAGATCCGCCACCTCGCAGCGCGTGTGCTTTCGGGCGATCCCAACGCCTACGAGCAGGCGGTGCAGGAGACTGGCTGCCTCGATGAGCTGGCGGAATATGCCTGCCTGTACAAGGGCGGCTGCATCGACACCGAGACCGCGTGGGTCTCGCTGAAGGTCGATGGCCCCGAGATGGTGCCCGCTGAATCGAAGTCGCTCACGGCGAGCGGAAAGCTGTCGACGAAGCGCCTTCCCGCGGCACGTCAGATGGAGATCTACCAGGACTTCGTGTGCGGCATCGCGCTGCGTGCTGCGCGCGAACTCACGGCGGTGTTGCCGCTGCGCTCGGTCTTCTGTGACGTGACGGCGCCGGTCTTCGACTCTCGCACCGGGAAGTACGTCCACGTGGTGGTGCTCTCCATGCACTGCCCGGCCCCCGCGATCTCGCCGCTCCGGATCGACTTCTCGCGGGTCGATGCGTCGGATCTCGTGAGCTCCATGCGTCACCAGATGAAGCTGTCGCGCGGCAAGGGATTCCAGCCCGTCGAGTCGATCTCGCCCGTGCGGAGTCTGTCGGCAAGTTACGGGTGACGTCGTTCGCCCGATGAAGGTGGGAGGGAGTCTCGATGAACGAAGAGTCGATCATCGCGCTGTGCGTGCTGTTCGCCGCGCTCATGGGGGGCGTGCTTGTGTGGGCGTGGTCGCTCCGCAAGGCATTGCTCGCTGCGCAGCAGGAGGCTGCCGCACACGCCGCGCACAACGCCGCTGTCGCGCGGGAGTTCGGCCCGTACATGGCCGACGTCACGCGCCTGCACCAGCTACAGGTCGAGCTTCAGCAGGCCGACGCCCAGCGCAACGCATTGCAGTCATCGCTGGCTCTCTCGGAGCAAGAGAGTCGGGCGCGCATCGCGCAGTGGGAGTCCTCTGCCGCAGAGGGTGTTCGTCAGCGAACGGCCGCCGCGCAACAGATGGAGCAACAGCTCTCGCTGCGACTGGCGGAGTTGCAGCAGGCGGTGTCGTCACTCGAAGAGCAGGCGGACCTGCAGTCGATGGGGATGTACCGACCGCGGTACGACTTCGGCAGCGCCTCGGAGTTCGAGGCTGCGCTCGATGGCATCCGCGAGCAGCAGAAGGCAATGCAGACGGGGCGAACGGCCGCCGTGTGCTCCACGCGGTGGCACGTCGACGGCGACGCGAGAGCGGGCGAGCGGCTCGTGCAGGATCAGCTCAAGCTGATGCTCCGCGCGTTCAACGGCGAGTGCGATGCGGCCGTCGCGAAGGTGAAGTTCAACAACTTCGCGACGCTCGAGCGTCGTCTGCAAGCGAGTTTCGACGCGATCAACAAGGTGGGGGCGTCGAAGCAGTGCGCGATCACGCCGGAGTATCTGAGCCTCAAGCTTCAGGAGCTTTCACTGGTTCACGAGTATCAGGAGAAGCGTCAGGAAGAGATCGAGGAGCAACGCGCGATTCGCGAGCAGATGCGCGAAGAAGAACGCGCCGCGCGCGAGATCGAGACGGCGCGCATCGAGGCAGAGCGAGAGGAACGTCGGTATCAGATCGCGCTCGAGAAGGCGCGTCGTGAGGCCGAAGCGGCGACGGGGCGTCAGCGCGATGCCCTGGAGATCAAGATCGCCGAGTTGACCCAACAGCTTGCCGACGCGACCGCGAAACAGAAGGCCATCTCGCAGGCTCAGCTCACGTCCGTCGGGCACGTGTACATCATCTCGAACATCGGTTCCTTCGGTGAGGACGTCTACAAGATCGGCATGACGCGTCGGCTCGACCCGATGGAGCGTGTGATCGAACTCGGCGACGCCTCGGTGCCGTTTCCGTTCGACGTCCACGCGATGATCTACACCGCGAACGCACCAGAGCTGGAGCGCAGCCTCCACCAACGGTTCACCGCGCAGCGGGTCAACCTGGTCAACAACCGCAAGGAGTACTTCCGGGTGAGCCTCGAAGACATCGAGCGCGCCGCGAAGGAGATCGTCGCGCGGCAGCCCGACCAGCTTCAGCGCCCGGTCGCATTCGTTCGCACGGCCATGGCGGCCGACTACCGCAAGAGCGTGGCGCTGCGCGCCGGTCGAGCGCCGGATCCTCCCGCGCCTCCGTCCGCTGCGCGTGCCCGCGCCGCGCAGGTGAGTTGATTCGCAACGCACCCGCCACGCCCCCTCCACGCCTCCCCCGCGTATCCTCGCGCCATGCGCTCCCTGCTCGCTCCTTCGCTCGCGCTCTCGTCGCTCGCGCTGCTCGCGCTCCTCGCCCGCACGGTGCTCGCGCAGCCCGTGGCCCAGCCGGTGCGCGCGGTGCTCCCCACGAACTGCTCGCCCGGGGAGCTCGTGGTGGCCGCGTCGTTCGGGCGCTTCGAGTGCCGTCCGCCGTCGCGCGCGCTGGCCCTCGCGGGGTGCTCGGCGGGTGACGTGGTGATGTCCGATGCGCAGGGCGCGCTGCGCTGCGAGGGGCCCTCGCGCTTCTCGCACGGGGCGCGTGGGCTGCTCCCCGAGTGCTCGTCGGGCGAGGTGCTCGTCTCCGAGGGCTTCGGACGCTGGCGCTGCGTCGACAGTCCGCTCCCGCGCTGCTCGTCGGGCGAGACGCTCGTCTCCGAGGGATCGGGACGCTGGCGCTGCACCGCGGGGCCTCCGCGCTGTTCCTCGAACGAGATGCTCGCCTCCGAGGGCGACGGACGCTGGCGCTGCACCGCGCTCCCCTCGCGCTGATCGCGTCGCGCACGTAGCCTCGCGCGCCATGGGTGCTCTCTCCGATCCGCCGTTGCCCCCGTGGGCCCTGCGCAGCGGACGCGATGGGTGCTCGCCCTGGGCCGTGTTCGCCGTGGGCTCCGTCGAGCACCGGCTGCGATGGGTCGCGCCGGGCTCCTTCACCATGGGCTCTCCAATTGGAGAGCTCGGTCGCTTCGAGCACGAGGCGCAACATCACGTCGTGCTCACGCAGGGCTACTGGCTCGGCGAGACCCCCGTCACGCAGGACCTCTGGCGCGCGGTGATGGGCACGGAGCGCGCGGGTTTTCGCGGGGATCGTCGGCCCGTGGAGTGCGTGCGCTGGCACGACGCGATGGCCTTCTGCGCGGCGGCGAACGTGCGCGTGCCAGGCCTCGCGCTCACGCTCCCCACCGAGGCCGAGTGGGAGTACGCGTGTCGCGCGGGAACCTCCACCGCCACCTGGAACGGCGACCTCTCCGGCACGCTCGTCGCGCCCGAGCTCGATGGCGTCGCGTGGTACGCCGAGAACAGCGGCGACGAGAGCCATCCCGTCGGCGCGCTGCGCGCGAATCCGTGGGGCTTTCACGACATGCTCGGCAACGTGCGCGAGTGGTGCGCCGATGCGTGGGGTGAGGTGTGCGGCGACGCCGTCGATCCGCTGCGGCGCGGCGACGAGGGCGCGCCACGGGTGATGCGCGGAGGCTCCTGGTACGACCGCGCGTCGGCCCAGCGTGCCGCGTCCCGCTACGCCGAACCGCCCGGCTACCGTCACGACGACGTGGGCTTCCGCGTGGCCCTCGGTCGCGCCGCACGCCCGTAGCGCCGACCCCCGTCGCGCACGTAGCCTCGCGCGCCATGGGTGCTCTCTCCGATCCGCCGACGCCCGCGTGGGCCCTGCGCGCTGGACGCGATGGGTGCTCGCCCTGGGCCGTGTTCGCCGTGGGCTCCGTCGAGCACCGGCTGCGATGGATCGCGCCGGGCTCCTTCACCATGGGCTCTCCAAGTGGAGAGCTCGGTCGCGGCGACGACGAGACCCCGCGCACGGTCACCCTCACGCAGGGCTACTGGCTCGGCGAGACGCCCGTCACGCAGGAACTCTGGCGCGCGGTCATGGGCACCGATCCCTCGCGCTTCGTCGGCGACCGTCGGCCCGTGGAGCGCGTGCGATGGCACGACGCGCTGGCCTTCTGCGATGCGCTCGCGTCGCGCGTTCCGGGACTCGTCACGGGCCTTCCCACCGAGGCCGAGTGGGAGCACGCCTGCCGCGCAGGAAGCGCCACCGCGCACTGGAACGGCGACCTCTCCGACGCGGTGCACGATCCTGGTCTCGACGCGCTCGGCTGGTACCGCGGCAACGCGGGGCGCGAGACCCACGACGTGGCCTCGAAGGCGCCGAACCCCCGGGGCCTCTACGACATGCTCGGCAACGTCTGGGAGTGGTGCGCCGACGCGTGGAGCGATGCGCCCGCCGTCGACGTCGATCCGTGGGTCGTGCGCCTCGAAGGCACACCCCGCGTGCACCGCGGCGGATGTTTTCTCAGCGACGCACGCGACCTCCGCGCGGCCGCCCGCGAGGCGCTGTCACCGGGCGCGCGCGATCCCTCCGTGGGGATGCGACTGGCCATCGGACGCAGCGTGCGCGGCGGGTGAGCGAAGGGACTACCGCGCGCGGGCGGCGTCGGCGGAGGAGGGCTGCGCGCTCGTGCGCCAGGCCCAGCGGTCCATGGGGGCGGCGCCTTCGACGACGTCGGCCACGATCGGTCCGAGGGCCGCGCCGAACTTGAAGGCGTGACCGGCATCGCCTGCGGCCACGACGAGTCCCGGTTGGGTGGGGTCGCGGTCGACGAGGAGGTGTCCGTCCGGCGCGTCGCTGTACATGCACAGCCGCGTGCGCACGAGCGTGGCGTCGGAGAGCGACGGAAAGGTCTCGCCCACGAAGCGCCACATCGCGGCGGTCTCGTCGGCGTTCACCACACGGTCGGGCGACGAGGGGTGCATCTCCCGTCCGGCGCCGTGGCGCGCGACCTTCACCACGCCCCCGGTCGGATGCAACGGAAAGCCGTACCAGCCCGTCTCCGCGATGGCCGCGCCGAACACCGGAAAGCGCTCCCACACGAAGCGCTCGGGCGCGCGCGGACGGAGGTGGAACACCGGGTGTCCCGTCGCCGTGAGCACTCCGCGGAGCGAGGGAACGAGGTCCGTGGTCCACGCGCCGAGGCAGAGCACCACCGCGTCGGCCTCGACGGTCACCCCGTCGACCACGGCGCCGCGCACACACTCGCCGTGATGCGCGAGGGCGGTGACCGGGGCGTTGCCGCGCACGGTGATTCCCTCGGCGATGCAGCGCTGCACGAGGTCTCCGATGGCCGCGCCGCTCTCGACCCAGCCGCCCGAGCGGTTGAAGAGGGCCCAGCGGTGCGCCGCGGGATTCCATGCGGGAAAGCGCGTCGCGAGGGCGTCGCCGTCGAGCACCTCCTGCACGATGCCGCGCCAGCGCGCGTGCGTGAACGAGCGCCCTTCGAAGCTGTCGTCACGGGGACCTTCGCGTCGCGCGAAGAGCACGCCGGTCTCGTGAAAGCGCGGGGCGAGGTCGCGGTTGTGCCGTCGCCACGCGTCGAGTCCGCGCAGCGCGAGGTCGGTGTACACCGCGTCGTCGCCGTACTCCGAGCGCACGATCTTCGAGATGTCCGTCGAGGCCGCGTCGGGGTGGGGCAACGGACCGGGATCGACGAGGGTCACGTTCCATCCGCGCTTGCGCAGCGTGCGCGCCGTGCTCACGCCGAAGATTCCCGCGCCCGCCACGAGCGCATGCCGTCGCACCGTCATGGCCGATGCGCGTAGCAGCTTCCGTCGCGCGAGGGAACGGCGCGCACCTCAGCCGGGGCAGGGGGCGCGGGCGGGGCCCGAGCGGTTGTTGTCGTCGCGGCACTCGCGGAAGGTCGGACGCGCAGGATCCACCACGATGCGCGCCTCGAAGGTCGCCTCGGGGTTCGTGCCCATCGGGGTCGTCACACGAAGCTCCTGCGCCGCGCCGGGGAACAGCGTCGCCGTCGTGCGCAGCAGGGCCATGCGCGTCTCGCCGCCATCGGTTCCGCGCTGCACCACTTCGACCACGACACCCGCAGGGAGCACGGCCTCGCCGAGGTTGCGCACCGTCGCGACGAGGGTCGGCGGGAGCGCGCACGTGACCGCGAGCGAGACCGTCGCGTCGGGCGCCGCGAAGAGGCCCGACTGCTGCACGTTCTGACGGAAGTTGTTGAGCCACGGGAGCGTCCAGTTGCGCCGCTCCTGACGCGGAATCTGTCCGTCGTACGAGGTGCCCGCGCACGCGTCGTCGCCCGCGAGGCACACGTTGGTGACGTGGTAGGCGTGCTGGTTCCACAGCGGTCGCGTGCCCACCCACGCGCGCGCCACGTCGCGGAACACCCGCACGCCACGGTACGCGGTGAAGCCCGCGGGAGGTGCCCACGCGATGCGGCCCGTGCGGGGGTCGGGCGCGTTCCACGGAGCCTGGTTGCAGCGCCAGCCCATGGGGCTCGGGTCGGCGCCGTTGGAGACCACGACGATCTCTGCGTGTCCGTCGCCGTCGACGTCGGCCACGATCGACGCCTCGGTGCCCGTGAACGAGGTGGTGAGGCCCGTCCATCGCACGGCGCCGGTGCGCCCATCGAAGACCCACACGAAGCACTCGTCGGCGTAGATGACCTCCGCCGCGCCGTCGCCCTCGAAGTCGAAGACCGTCGAGCCCGTGACCGAGCTGCTGAGGTCGTGGTTCTCCTGGCTCCAGAGCACGGCGAAGGTGCCGCGCGCGAGGTCGACGTCGAGCACCGAGTAGCGGTTCGCCTGCGCCACGCCGATCTCGGGACGCCGGTCGCCGTCGAAGTCCGCCACCGTCGGAGGCCCGCCCGCGCCCGTGCCCGGAAGCATCAGCGGTCCCAGTCGGGTGGCGCCCGTCGCGCCGTCGAGCACCCACGCGCGTCCGTCGCCCACGAGCACCACCTCGGCGCGTCCGTCGCCGTCGAAGTCGGCCACCGCGGGGAAGCCATCGGGAAGCTCCGCGCGTCGCCACAGCGCCGATCCGTCGGCGCGCCAGACCGCGCGACCGCCCACGAGTTCGAGGTTCAGGTCCGTCGCGTTGTCGACGTCGGCGAAGGTCGTGAGCGACTGCGTGCTGTTGCCGCCGCCCGTGGCCCCGGCGCCCGTGTAGCGCAGCGTGAGGCGTCCGCCCGTGGTGGTGAACACCGACGACCCGTAGGCGATCTCGGGAAAGCCATCGCGGTCGAGGTCTGCGATCGAGAGCGCGCCGCCCCATCCGAAGGCGTTCGCGTCGGCGTTGGGCACGGGCATGTTGCTGGTCATCAACGTGCGTCCCGCGCTGTCGAGCACGACGACGTAGCCCTCGGCGGTGACGGCGGCGACGTCCATGTCGCGGTCGTTGTCGAGGTCGCCGAGGGCCACGGAGATGCCTGCAAACCCCTGCGACGTGAGCGACGCGCGCTCGACGGAGAGCAGGTCTGCGCCGGTGCGTCCGTCGACCACGCGGAGCACGCCGCCGCGACACGCCGTGGGCACGGTCATGGTGCACTGGCAGCAGGTGCCGAGGCCGGTCATCGCGTGAATCGACCGCCCCGACACGAACACCACGTCGGGCGGATCGAGCGTGTCGACGCGCCCATCGCAGTTGGCGTCGTAGAGCCGTCCCACGGCGGGCGTCGACCACACGTCGAGGTGCTCGGGAAGCACCGCAGGCGCGTGCGGCTGGCCCCAGCTCCACGCCTGTTCGGCGGTGAGGTTGCCCGCGGGCGGTCGGTACTCGCAGCGCGACGTGCACGCGCCCGCGTCGCGCACGCCGGCGTCTCCTTCGGGGCATCGCGGCGGCAGCGTGAGGCAGCGTCCGGGGGCGGGGAGGGCCGTGGTGCAGGCGCGTCCTGCGTCGGGGAGCGCGCCCGCGTCGACGCCCGCATCGGCGAGCGAGGGCTCGCAGTACCCGCCGTCGCCGCACTCGGCGCTCGTGCGACAGCTCGCGCCGGGCACCACACACGCGTTGGCGAAGCAGGTCTGCGCGGTTCCGCAGCAGGCGCCACCGCACACGCGCGCGCTCGGGCAGCAGCTCCCGTTCACGCACACGCCGCCGGGGCAGGACTCGCCCGACGTGCACGGTCCGTTGCCGTCGCGGGATGCGTCGAGGCCCGCGTCGCGCGCGAGGTCGTTGACCGTGTCACGGGGCACATCGACGACGGTGCGGTCGAGGGGCGCGGGCGTGTCGACCACGGCGCCGTCGTGGGTGGGGTCGATCACCGGCGCGCTGTCGGGACAGCCCGCGAGCACCATCGGGAGGAGCACGACGCACGAAGAGACGCGACGCGAGAGGCGCATGGTGCGTGCGAGCGTATCGCGGTCGTCGCGCGCCGTTCATGGGCTTCACGCGCGGGCTGCGGGGGGCGTTTCCGAGCGTGCGGATGGCACTCGCGTGCGGAGCACGGGGAGCGATCGTGCGGATGGCACTTGCGTGCTGGCGATGGTGAGCGCGTGCGGATGGGCCTGCGTGCTGGCGGTGGTGAGCGCGTGCGGATGGGCCTGCGTGCGGAGCAGGGGGAGCGAGCGTGCTCCCGGTGAATGAATTCACCGGCAGCAAGGGGAAAGTCCCTTGCGGGAC
>CAMFHP010000189.1 GCA_945952225.1 uncultured Myxococcaceae bacterium | reverse complement strand
TTCGGCGACTGCGACGGCGACCCCGGCAACGGCTGCGAGGTCGACCTGCGCGGCGACCTCTCGAACTGCGGCGCGTGCGGAACGGCCTGCAACGCGCCCGCGAACAGCACGGCCTCGTGTGCGTCTTCGGCGTGCGCGTCGCGCTGCAACGCGGGCTTCGCCGACTGCGACCGCGCGGCCTCGAACGGCTGCGAGGTCGACACGCAGAGCGACCGTTCGAACTGCGGCGCGTGCGGTCGCGTGTGCGCGGCGGGCGAGGTGTGCTCCGGCGGCGCGTGCCGCTCGACCTGCGCGGCGGGCGAGACCAACTGCGCGGGCGAGTGCGCCACGCTCTCGTCGTCGCTCACGCACTGCGGGGCGTGCGGCAACACGTGTCCGTCACCCGCCAACGCCACGCCCTCGTGCGCGTCGGGCGCGTGCCGCTTTGTGTGCGCCACGGGCTTCGGCGACTGCGATGGCGCGGCCTCGAACGGATGCGAGACCAACGTCACGGCCTCGGCCTCGCACTGCGGCGCGTGCGGTCGCGCGTGCTCCCTTGCGAACGCGCGGGCGGCGTGCTCGGCGGGCGCGTGCACCGTGGCGAGCTGCAACGCGGGCTTCGGCGACTGCAACCGCACGGCCTCCGACGGATGCGAGACGAGCCTCACCACGTCGGTGACGAGCTGCGGCGCGTGCGGTCGCGCATGCTCCCTCGCGAACGCGACGGCGGCGTGTTCGGCGGGCGCGTGCGCGGTGGCGCGCTGCAACGCGGGCTTCGGCGACTGCGACGGCAACGCCGCCAACGGCTGCGAGGTCGACCTGCGGAGCACCGCGTCGAGCTGCGGCGCGTGCGGCTCGGCCTGCGCGCTGCCCCACGCTACGGCGGCGTGCGCGGCGGGCGCGTGCGCGGTGGCGACCTGCGACGCGGGATGGGGCGACTGCGACGGCAATGCTGCCAACGGATGCGAGGTCGACCTCACGACGGCCACGGCGAACTGCGGCCGCTGCGGGAGCGCGTGTGTCGCCGGGCAGGTGTGCTCGAACAGCGCGTGCACGAGCGTGTGCGCCTCGCCGACGACCTTCTGCGCGGGTCGTTGCGTGAACCTCCAGAGCGACACGGCGAACTGCGGCGCGTGCGGAACCGCGTGTCCTGCGCGCACGAACGCCACGGCCACCTGCGCGCGCGGCACCTGCGGCATCGCGTGCAACGCGGGCTTCGCCGACTGCGACGGCAACGCCACGAACGGCTGCGAGGTGAACCTCGCCACGAGCACGGCGAACTGTGGGGCGTGCGGCAACGTGTGCAGCGCGGTGAACGGCACTGCGAGCTGCGCGGCCGGACGCTGCGGCATCGCGTGCTCCACGGGCTTCGGCGACTGCGACGGGACCGTGGCGACGGGGTGCGAGACCGACCTGCGCGTGACCGCGTCGAGCTGCGGCGCGTGCGGGGCGGCGTGCTCGCTCGCCAACGCCACGCCGGTGTGTGCGGCGAGCGTGTGCGGCGTGGGCGTCTGCAACGCGGGCTGGGGAAACTGCGACCGCGTGGCCTCGAACGGCTGCGAGACGAACACCAACACCTCGCCCGCGAACTGCGGCGCGTGCGGCACGGTCTGCAACGCGACGAACGGCACGGCGACCTGCGCGGGCGGCGCGTGCGGGATCACGTGTGCGACGGGCTTCGGCAACTGCGACGGCATGGTGTCGAACGGCTGCGAGACCGACGTGCGCATCACCGTGGCCCACTGCGGCGCGTGCGGGAGCGCGTGCTCGCTCGCCAACGCGACGGCGACCTGCACGGGCGGCGCGTGCGCGGTGCTGCGCTGCAACGCGGGCTTCGCCGACTGCGACGGCGTGGCTTCGAACGGCTGCGAGGTGAACCTCACGAGCTCGGCGGCGAACTGCGGGCGCTGCGGCAACGCCTGCTCCGCGGGCTTCGTCTGCAACGCGTCGGCGTGCACGCTCGACTGCGGCTCGCTCACCAACTGCAGCGGAACGTGCGTGAACCTCACGAGCGACGCTTCGAACTGCGGCGCGTGCGGCACCGTGTGTCGCTTCGCCAACGCGACGGCGGCCTGCGCCTCGTCGACGTGTGGCATCGCGAGCTGCACCGCGGGATGGGGCAACTGCGACGGCGTGCTGTCGAACGGCTGCGAGACGAGCCTGCACACGTCGCTCGCGAACTGCGGCGCGTGCGGAACGATGTGCTCCTTCGCGAACGCGGCGGCGAGCTGCGCGCGCGGCACCTGCGCGCTGGGCCTGTGCACGACGGGCTTCGGCAACTGCGACGGCGTGACGGCGAACGGCTGCGAGGCCAACCTCAACACCTCGCCCACGAACTGCGGCGCCTGCGGAACGGCCTGCCCCGTGCCCACGAACGGCGCGGCGACGTGCACGTCGGGCTCGTGCGGCGTGGTGTGCAATCCGGGCTACTACGCGCTGCCGCTGGGCTCCACGTCGGTCTGCGTGGCGCTGCCTCCGCCGCAGCGGCTCTCGCCCTCGTCGTTCTCGACGTCGACCACGCGGCGTCCGGTGTTCCGCTGGGCCGTGGGCTTCGCGATCGACGGCGCGCGGCTCCAGGTGTGCGCCACCGCCGACTGCGCCACGCCCACGATCGACGTGTCGCTCACGGGCACCACGTACACGCCCACCGTCGACCTCCCGGTGGGGCGCATGTACTGGCGCGTCTACGGCCGTCGCGGCACCAACACGGGCCTCACGCCCTCGCCCGTGTGGCAGGTGTACGTGGGCGCCCGCACCGCCGCGCGCGCGGCCTCCTTCGGCGTGTCGCCCGACTACAACGGCGACGGCTACGCCGACTTCGCCGTGGCCGACCCCTACGCCACGACGCCCACGGTGCGGGTGTACTACGGCACCGCGTCGGGGCTCCCGTCGAACACGTACCGCGCGATCACCAACACCGCGTCGACCTTCGGCCAGTCGGTCTCGCCCGCGGGCGACGTGAACGGCGACGGCTTCGGCGACCTCGTCGTGGGCGCGCCGGGCGTCTACGCGGCGTACGTGTACCTCGGCAGCGCGTCGGGCCTCGGCGCGACGCCGGTGACGATCCAGGGACCGGTGCGCACGGGCTTCGGCGCATCGGTCTCGTGGGCCGGTGACACCAACGACGACGGCTACGGCGACGTGATCATCGGCGCCTGCAACGGCTCGGTGTGCGGCAACGCGGCGTACGTCTACCACGGCGCCTCGTCGGGCATCGGAACCACCGCGGCGCGCACGCTGATGGTCACCGGCGCGACGGGCTTCGGCACCTTCGTGCGCGGCGCTGGCGAGCTCAACAACGACGAGCCCGACGACGTGGTCGTGGGCACGACGGGCGGGTTCTACAGCTTTCAAGGCACGTCGTTGAGCCCGACCTACTCGACCACGGTGCCGGGCTTCGACGACCTCGCGTACGGCGGCGACGTGAACGGCGACGGCTACGGTGACGTGGCCGTCGGCGCGGCGCTGCGCACCACCGCGTTGGTGAACTACCTCCGCGCGTACTACGGCGGCAGCGCGGGCCTCACGGGAACGTTCTTCTCGCAGTCGGTGAGCACCACCGCGGGCGAGTCGAACGTGGTGGGCGTCGGTGACGTGAACGGGGACGGCTACGGCGACCTCGTGTGGGCCACCCGCGGGCTCTTCGTGCGGGTGTACCGCGGCGCCCTCGGCGCGCCCGTCGCCGACCCCATCGCGATCTTCACGCCCACCGCCGGCGACTCCGATTTCGGATGGGCCCTGTGGTACGCGGGCGACCTCAACGGCGACCGGGTCAACGACCTGCTCTACGAGAGCACCAACACCTCGCCGTGCCGACGGGTGATCCGCGCGTACCACGGCCCCGTCACGTCGGCGTCGGCGCCCGCGTCGACGATGTACCTCCCGCTCGTCTGCCTGATCTGACCGTCGCTCACGCGTCGCGCGCCGCGCGCTCTGCCGCCGTCACCTCGGCGCGGAGCCAGCGGTGCGCGGCGTCGTGGTGCGTGCGCTCGTGCCACGCCATGCCCACGTCGAAGCCCGGCACCGGGAGCGGCGGGTCGAAGACCTTCAACGGCAGCATCGCGCTGAACGCGGCGGCCACGCGGGCGCCCACGGCGAGCACCAGGTCCGACGAGGCGACGAGGTGCGGGGCCGCGAGAAAATGGGGCACGGCGAGGGCCACGCGGCGAGAGAGTCCGCGCTCGGCGAGGGCCGTGTCGACGACGCCGCCGGGCTTTCCCCGCGGGGCCACGAGCAGGTGCGAGACGGCGAGAAAGGTGTCGAGGTCGAGGCGCTTCTTCACGATTGGGTGGTCGCGGCGCACCACGCAGACGAAGCGCTCTTTGTAGAGCACCTTGCGGTGCAGCGAGGCGCGCGGCGGGAGGTTCACCAGCGGGCCCACCGCGAGGTCGACGTCGCCGAGGGCGAGCTGGTCCCAGGCGTCGTCGCGCATGGGGCGCATCCAGAGGTCGACGCGCGGCGCGGTCTCGCGCACCCGCGCCAGGAGCGGCTGCACGAGCATGAAGGTGCCGTAGTCGGTGCTCGCGAGGGTGAAGGTGCGCTTCGTCGTCGCGGGCGTGAACGCGCCGTCGCCCGACACCACCGCCGCGAGCGTGCCCAGCGCCTCGCGCAGCGGAACGGCCAGCGCCGCGGCCCGCGCCGTGGGTTCGAGCCCCCGCGGCGTGCGCACGAAGAGGGGATCGCGGAGCAGCGTGCGGAGGCGCGCGAGGGCGTGGCTCGTCGCGGGCTGCGAGAGCCCGAGGCGCTGCGCGGCGCGGGTGACGTGGCGCTCGGCGAGGAGCGCGTCGAGCACGCGGAGGAGGTTCAGGTCGACGCCGTCGAGATTCGTGGGGTGCATGGCGGATATCTCGATCATGCATTGTACAGATGACCTCGGGGGACGCATCTTCACCGACGTCGACGGCGCCGCGGTGGAGCGGAAGGGCCGTCGCAGAGGAGCGATGAGACGATGGCCGACTACGTGATCGCAGGCGTGACGGGAAACACGGGCTCGGTGGCCGCACAGGCGCTGCTCGACGCGGGCGCGTCGGTGAAGGTGATCGTGCGCGACGCGGCGAAGGGCGAGGCCTGGCGCGCGAAGGGCGCCGAGGTGGCCGTGGCCGACCTGGGCGACGCGACGGCCCTCGCGGCGGCGCTCCGCGGGGCGAAGGGCGCGTACCTGCTCGTGCCGCCGAACATGGCCGCGCCGGACTTTCGCGCGTACCAGAAGCGCACCGGCGAGGCCCTCGTCGAGGCCGTGAAGCAGAGCGGCGTCGGGCACGTGGTGCTGCTCTCGTCGGTGGGTGCGCAGCACGCGGACGGAACCGGTCCCATCAAGGGGCTCCACCCCGTGGAGCGCGCGCTCCGCGAGGTGAAGGGCACGGTGAGCACCTTCGTGCGCGCGGCGTACTTCATGGAGAACCTCGGCGGCTCGCTCGGCATGCTCGCCCAGGGCGTGCTCCCGGGGTTCCAGCCCGCGGAGCTCGCGTTCCCGATGGTGGCCACGCGCGACATCGGACTCACCGCGGCGAAGGCCCTGCTCGAAGGCGCCACGGAGACCACGGTGATCGAGCTCTCGGGGCCGAAGCCCTACTCCTTCGCCGACGCCGCCGCGGTCCTCTCGACCCTCACGGGACGCACGGTCACCGCGCAGGCCTTTCCCCTCGACGCGATGGTGCCCACGCTCACGGGCTTCGGGTTTCCCGCCGAGATCGCCGAGCTCTACCGCGAGATGACCGCGGGCGTGATCTCGGGCCACGTGGGCTTCGAGGGTGGGCACCGCACGGTGCACGGCACCACCGACCTCGCGACGGTGCTGAAGTCGCTCGTCGCGCGCTGACCGGACACCCGCCGTCGCACTGAACGCATGGGCTGTGGTAGACGCGGCGACGCCCCGCGCCGATGGCTCCCCCGCGTCCCTCCCTCGACCCCCTGCGCTACGGCGTGCGCGCCCTCGACGAGATGGCGCGCGCGCAGGCGTCGGTGCTCGTTCCGCCCCGCGTCGACGACGTGCTCTTCGCACCGCACGGGCTGCTCCAGACGGCGCCCCGCGATGGCGCCGCGCTCTCGCTGCGGATGTTCTCCGACGGCGCCGACGACGCCACGGCCTTCGCGCTGCGCACCGCCGACACGCTCTCGCTCGCGCCGCCGCCGTCGCGCGCCGCACCCTTCTTCGAAGCGCACGCCGCCTCGCTCGCCTACGACGGCGACGAGGCCACGGTGGTGGGCTTTCCCCTCGTGACCTTCACGCAGAGCGGCCAGCGCAGGGCCGCGCCGCTCGTCTCGTGGGGCGGCGCACGCCTGCGGTGGAGGCTCGCCGACGGCACTCCGTGGAAGCTCCCCCGCGACGCGCGCATCGGGGCCGTGCTCGACGTGCCCGCGTCGCTCGAAATCCTCGCGCCCGACGAGCCCGACGAGCCCGACGGAGCCGCGCCCTTCACCCTCCACGCGGGCCTCTGGCAGCAGCTCTTCGGCCTCGACGGCGACGCGCTCTCGGCCCTCTCGCTCGCCGGCCGCGCGGGCCCCGCCGCCCTCGTGCGCGCGTGCACCGCGGCCCTCGCCGACCCCGCGGAAGACGCCCTCGACGGCGCGGTGTTCGAAGAGTCTCCGCTCACGCGCGATGAGCTCCGCGCGCTCTGCGACGCTGCGGTTTCCAGGGCCGCGGGGAGGGGTGACGTATCCTGTCATCCGCACGCGATGGTGATGCTGCTCCCCCGGGGAGACCCCGCGCGCGCCCTGCGCACCGAGCTCCGCGCGCTGCTCGACGAGCGCGCCCCCGAGCGCGGCCCCCTCGCGGTCTTTCTCGGCGCCGTCGGGAGCCCCTCGCGCGAAGAGCCCCTCACGGCCCACGGCGCGACGGTTCCCACCGCCTCGCAGGTGCGCGCCGCGCGGCGCTTCGAAGGCGCGGGCGACCTCGTGGCCGTGCGCGGTCCGCCGGGCTGCGGAAAGACCACGCTGCTCCATCACCTCGCGGCGCAGTCGGTGGTGACGTGCGCGCTCGGAGCCCCGTGGGTGCGCTCGCCGGAGTTCACCGAGTCGCCGTGGTCGCTCTTCGTCGCGAGCACGAACAACCACGCCGTCGACCACGCGCTCGCACCGTTCATCAGCACCGAGCCCGGCGCGCTGCCCGTGGGCATTCGACTGGGCAACCGACGGGTGCTCGCCGAGGTCACCGCGCGCACGCTGGAGTGCGCCCTCGACGCGCTCTCCCGCGACGGCGACCGCTCGCTCGCCGAGGCCCGCGCCGACTTCGAACACGCCGCGAAGCCATGGCGCGCGTGGCAGCGCAGCATGCAGTTGCGCCTCGCCGAACGGGCCCGCGAGCGCACGAAGCTCGAAGCGCGCGCCGCCCACGAGGCCGAGCTCGTCGCGCGCTTGAAGCGGCCCTTCACCGAGGCGACCGCAGACACCCCGAGCGGTGACGAACTCGACGCCGCGTACGGCCACCTCAAGGAGCACAGCGAGGCCGTGCTGCGCCTCGCGAAGATGTACCTCGAAGGCCGTCGCGCCGATCCGTCGCGCGCCGTGGCCCGATGGGACGACGCCCTCGCGCGCCGCGGACCGAAGATCACCCCGGTGCTCGCGCGCCTCGGCATCGAGGTTCCGTTCCGCTCGCTGGAGGGAGACCTCGCGGCGGAGATCGAGCGCCAGCACGTCGCGATGGTGAACGCCCTCGCGTCGATCGACCTCGCGCGCAACGGACGCAAGCGCGCCCTGTGGCAGTCCGAGCTCGACGCGCTCGTGGCGAAGCGCGAATCGCTCGAGGCCGAAGACCGTCCCGACGATCCGCCGTGTGACCCGTCGCTCGTGGCGCTCGCACTCGGTGTGCGTGACGCGTGGGCGAGGCAGCATCGCGCGACGCTCGTTCCGCGGCTCACCGAGGCCCTCGCGATCCTGCGCGACGAGAAGCGCCCCGAGCGCGGACGCCCCCTCTCGGCGATGCTCCACGGCCTCGCGCCGCTGTTCCCCGTGGCGGGCGCGACGCTGCTCTCGATGCGCACGTCGCTGCCCCTGGAGCGCGAGGTGATCGACCGTCTCGTGATCGACGAGGCGGGCCAGTGCGCGCCGGTGTACGCGATCCCCGCGCTCTACCGCGCGACGCGGGCGATGTGCACGGGCGACGTGGCGCAGCTCCCGCCGGTGTACTCCATCGACGATCGCGTCGACGGGCGCCTCGCGAAGGGGCTCGACGCATCGGCCGTGGCGCCCTTTCGCATGGGAACCTCCGCGGTCACCTCGGCGCAGGCCGTGTCCGAGGCCCGCGCGCCCATCACCGTCTCGCTCGTGGAGCACTTCCGCTCGCAGCCTCCCATCGTCGCGCTCGCCTCGCGCTGGAGCGGCTACGCCCTCGACGTGCGCACGCCGCCGCGCTCCCTCGTCGACCGCGTTCCGTGGCTCTCGCGCCCGGTGCTCGTGGTGCCCGTGCGCGGCCTCGGAGACCGCGCCCCCGAAGGCATCGTGAACGACGCCGAGGCGCGCCGCGCGGTGACCCTCGTCGAGGCCCTCGTGCGCGACGGCGTGGCGCCCGACGACGTGGCCGTGCTCACGCCCTTCGTGGGCCAACGCACGCGCATCGAGCGGGCCCTCTTCGAACGCGGGCTCGCGGGCGACGGCGGGGTGCTCGTGCGCACGGTCCATCGGCTCCAGGGCGGAGAGCGCCGCGTGGTGGTGTTCTCGGTGACGGCCACACAACGGCGCCACCTCCGCTGGCTCGCCGAGCGCCCGCACCTGCTCCACGTCGCCACGAGCCGCGCGCAGGATCACCTCGTCGTGCTCGTCGACCCCGCCAGCGCCCGCGCCGAGCCCGCGCTCGCGCCCCTCGTCGAAGCCGCCGACGAGGCCCGTGCGTCGCGCGCCACGACCGTGCGAGAAGACCTCTCGTGAGCCGCCCTCGCGTGATCGTGTTCGCCCGCGCGCCCGAGCGCGGACAGGTCAAGACCCGCCTCGCCGCGACCCTCGGCGACGACGCCGCCCTCGCGCTCTACACGCGCCTCGGCGCGCGGGTCATCGCCTCGCTCACCGCCCATGCTGCAAGGCGTTTCGACGTGGTCGTGGCCTTCACGCCCGCGCACCGCGAGGCCGACGTGCGCGCGTGGGCGCCCGACGCCGACGCGTACGTTCCGCAGTGCGAGGGAGACCTCACGGCGAAGCTCTCGCACGCCACCCGCGAGGCCTTCGAAGGGGGCGCTGCGGCGGTGGTGCTCGTGGGCACCGACTGCCTCGCGGTCGATGGCGCGCGCGTCGACCTCGCCCTCGATGCGCTCGACGGGTGCGATGCGGCCCTCGGCGCGGCGCACGACGGCGGGTACTACCTCCTCGCGATGGCGCGCAAATTGAGCTTGTTTGAAGGCGTTCCGTGGAGCACCGACGCGGTGGCCGAGGCGACGCGGGCGCGGCTGCGGGCGGCGCGCGCGACCTGGGCGGAGCTCCCCGTGGAGCGCGACCTCGACACGGCCGACGACCTCGCGGCGTTGCATCCGTTGTTCGTGCGCGCGGGCGTTGTGTAGCGTCGCGCGGGTGTACTCCCTCGACGACCTCGACCCCGCCCGATGGACGCCCCGCGACGTCGCCACGCTCGTGTTCGTGGTGCGCGACGGCGCGGTGCTGCTCATTCGCAAGAAGCGCGGCCTCGGCGCGGGCAAGGTGAACGGCCCCGGCGGACGCCTCGAAGCGGGCGAGACCCCGGCGCAGTGCGCGGTGCGTGAGGCGCAGGAGGAGCTCGGCGTGACGCCCACGGGGCTGCGGCACATGGGCGAGCTGCGGTTCCAGTTCGCCGACGGGTACGGGCTCCACTGCCACGTCTTTCGCGCCGACGGGTGCGAGGGCGAGGCGCACGAGACCGACGAGGCCGCGCCCCTGTGGACGCCCCTCCACGCCATTCCCTACGGGGAGATGTGGGCCGACGACGCGCTGTGGCTCCCCGCGATGCTGACCGGGAGACGCTTCGACGGGCGCTTCGTCTTCGACGGCGACGCGATGCTCGCCCACGCGCTGACCTTCGAAGATCCCCCGACGAACTGAGTCGAATCCGTTGCGTGCGGCGACGCCGTGGGGCGATGCTCCGTCGCGATGAATCGCGGTTCAACGGTGCGCGCGGCGATGGTGCTCGCGCTGGCGTGTCTGGTCGGATGTGTCGAGGGCGAGATCACGCTCCCCTCGTGCGCCGACGGTCGGAGCCGCTGCGTGGCCGACGTCACGCTCGGTTACCGCTTCGGCTGCGCGCGCCTGCAGGATCGCACCGTCTGGTGCTGGGGACGCAACGACGAGGCACAGCTCGGATACAGCACCACCGACCTCTGCCCCGAGACCCTCGCGAACGGTCAGACGCGCGCCGTGGCGTGCCACACCTTTCCCTTTCAGGTCGTGGGTCTCGACCGCGTGGTGGAGGTGAGCTCGGGCCGCGCGTTCACCTGCGCGCGCCGCGATGACAACACCGTGCGCTGCTGGGGGAGCAACACCGC
>CAMFHP010000188.1 GCA_945952225.1 uncultured Myxococcaceae bacterium | reverse complement strand
CGTACGGGCCGCTCCCACGAGCACGGCGCGGCCCCGCTCGTCGTCGCCGCGCCCACGCCCGCAGCGCCCACGCCGACGCCTGCGGCGCCCACGCCGACACCCGCAGCGCCCGTCGAGCCGGTGCATCGTGACCCGCCCGTCGAGCGCCCTGCACCACGGGATGCGCATCCGGCCAACCCGAACGCGCCGATGACCGAGTACGATCCCGGTTCATGAAGCCTTTGTTTCGCGGTGCGGTGGCCGCGATCGTGTGCGGCGTCGTCGCGGCGTCGTCTCCGTGCGACGCGCAGACGGCGTCGGACCCACCGCTCGATGCGGCGATGCGCGAGGAAGCGCGCACCCACTTTCAACGCGGCGTCGCGCTCATCGAGTCGGAGCGCTGGGCCGAGGCCATCACCGAGTTGCAGCAGGCGCAGCGCATCCGGGTGACGGCGCCGGTGATGTACAACCTCGGGCTCGCCCATCGCGCGGTGGGGCACAACCTCGACGCGATGCGGGCGTTTCGCGAGTTCCAGCGCCTCGCGGGGGCCACGGCGGCGGCCGATGTGATGGGCCGCGTCGATGGGTTCATGCGCGAGCTCTCCGCGGGCCTCGGACGCGTGCGCCTCGACGTGGAGCCGACCACCGCGCGGGTGCTTCTCGATGGCGCGCCCGCGAGCGCGAACGGGTCCGTGGAGGTCGACCCCGGACGCCATGTGATCGTCGCCGAGGCCGAGGGCTTCGCCACCGATGCGCGCACGGTGGAGGTTCCTCGCGGCGCGGCGGTGAACGTCACGCTCCGCATGGTGCCGCAGGTGCTTGCGGTGCGGGTCACGGTGCGCCCCACGCCCTCGTCGGCGCTCGTGCGCATCGACGGCGACGACGTGGGCTTCGGCGATGTGGAAGAGACCGTGCGTCCGGGCACGCACACGCTCGACGTGACGGCCGACGGGCACCGCCCGTTTCACCGCAGCTTCGAGGCCATCGTGGGGCAGCCCCAGGTGTTGCGCGCGAACCTCGCGAGCGCCGACCGCAGCATCGTCGAGAGCCCGTGGTTCTGGACGGGCGTCGGCGTCGTGGCCGTGGGCGCGGGCATCGCGGCGTGGTTCCTTCTTCAAGACACGGAGCCGCCGTATCAGGGGACGCTCGGCAGCGTGAGCAACGCGATCACCGTGGGAGGCTGGCGATGAGGTTCTCGTTCCTTCGCGCCTTCGTGGCGCTCGTGGCGGTGATGACGCTGCTCGCGTGCACGCACCCTCGCACGCAGATCGTGTTGCTCCTCGAGACCGACATGGATCAGGGCCCCTCGGCGACGCTCACGCACGTGCGCATCACGGTGAAGAGCACCGACACGGGCCAGGTGCGCTCGCGGGTCACCTACGCGCTGCGCCGCGTGGGCAGCGGCACGCTCTACGAGCTCCCCGGCACGCTGGGCATCTCGGCCCTCGACAACGACGGACGGCGCTCCGTCGAGGTCAACATCGACGCCGTGCGCGACCCCGGCGGCGACGGATCGAGCCGCGCGCCGATGTTCACCTACTACGCCATCGCGCCCTTCACCGACGAGCGCACCACGCTGCTCCAGGTGTTCCTCGCCGACCGCTGCCGCACGCTCGCCGCGATGTGCCAGCCCGACGAGACCTGCGGACTCAACGGCTGCATGCCCCGTCAGGTCATGTCGCTCCCCGAGGTGACGCCGAACTTCGCCCCCGACGCCACGCCCATGAACACCGATGGCGCCGTCACCGATGGCGCCGCCGTCGACGTGAGCGACGCGAGTGTCGTGAGCGACGCGAGCGACGTGAGCGATGGGAGCGACGTGCGCGACGTCACCGATGCGAGCGACGTGACCGATGCCACGACGATCACCGCCGACGTGGTGACGCTCGACGTGGTGACCACGGACCTCGGCGTGCCCGACGCAGCGCGCGACGCGGCCCTCGTGTGTTCGAGCCCGATGGCCGACTGCGACGGCAACGCGGCCAACGGCTGCGAGACCAACGTGCAGACCGATCCGCTGAACTGCAACACCTGCGGGATGCGCTGCCCGGTGCCCGCGAACGCCGCGGCGACGTGCACGCGGACGGGCTGCGGAATCCGGTGTGCTCCGAGCTTCGACAACTGCGACGGCAACGCGGCCAACGGCTGCGAGACCGCGCTCTCCAGCGACGTGGCGAACTGCAGCGCGTGCGGACGCGCCTGCACGACGCGCAACGGAACGCCCGCGTGTACGACGGGCACCTGCACCATCGCGCGCTGCAACACGGGCTACGACAACTGCAACGGCGATCCCCTCGACGGATGCGAGACCGCGCTGCTCACCGACCCGCGAAACTGCGGCGGCTGCGGGCGCCCCTGCGCGACGGGCCAGGTGTGCTCCTCGGGCGTGTGCGTGACCTCGTGCCCGACGGGACAGGCGCTGTGCGCGGGCGCGTGCGTCGACACGCAGACCTCACCCTCGCACTGCGGGGCGTGCGGCAACACGTGCTCCACGCCGGCGAACACCATGTCGACCTGCTCGATGGGCGCGTGCGGGTCGATGTGCGTGGGCGGCTTCGGCGACTGCGACCGCAACGCGGGCAACGGCTGCGAGACGTCGCTCGGCGGGTCCGTGCTCCACTGCGGACGCTGCGGCAACGCGTGCCGCACGCTGCCGAACAGCACGCCGACCTGCGTGAACGGCCTCTGCGGCACGGGCTGCAACATCGACTGGGCCGACTGCGACCGCAACGTCGACAACGGCTGCGAGGCGAACCTCTCGACGTCCGTCGATCACTGCGGCGGTTGCGGGCGCTCGTGCGGAACGCGCCCCAACATGATCACCCAGTGCTTCTTCATGGCGTGCTCGTACGCCTGCGCGGTGGGCTTCAGCGACTGCGACCGCAACCTCGACAACGGCTGCGAAGTGGCGAGCACGACATGCCCGAGTGATGGCGGCGTCGACGTGGTCGATGGGAGCGCCGATGTGCCTCCTCCTCTCGACGGCGGGCTCGTGGGAACCGACGGCGGATCGATCGTCACGGACGCGGCGACCGGGCGTGACTCGGGGCTGATGACGGGTGACGGACCGGGCGTCGATTTCGACATTCCGCGCTGATCGCCGTCACTGCACGACGATCGATCCCTCGTACATCGACATGCCGCAGGTGAAGGCCACGGTGCCGTTGGCAGGCACGGTGATCGGCACCTCGACGGCGCGGTTCAGCGGCAGGTCGCGGCGGATGTTCATCGTCGGGAACACGAGCTGCTGACCGCAGCACTCGTCGGTGGTGCGCGTGAACACCAGCGTGAGGGCGCGGCCCGCGGGCGCACGGATGCGCGACGGGTGATAGCCCTCGCCGTCGACGCTCACGGCGACGCGTCCGGTGGCGGGCGCGGTGATCTCCGCGGGGGTGATCGGCGCGGGGGGCGCGTCCTTCTTGCAGGCCGCGAGGGCGGCGACGACGAGCAGGGCGGGCGTGGTGATCTTCATGCGGTCTCTCCGTGAGGTGCGTCGGCAGGGGTGACAGGTTCGCGAGGAACGGCCCGCGCGTGCGGACGCCGCGCGAGCGCATACAACAGAAGCGTCGCGAGCGCGAAGCCCCCCGAGAGCGTCGGGAGCGTCGCGAGCGCGCGGGGCAGCGGGTCGAGGTAGATGCGCGCGACGAGGGCGCACGCGGTGACGGCCAGCGCGACGACGGTCGCATGCGAGAGGGCGCGGAGCCGCGCGAGGGCCGCGGGGTGCGTGCCTTCGAGCGAGCGCCACACGAGCTGCTCGAAGCGCCAGCCCGTGTACACCACGGGCACGATCTCCAGCGTGAGGAACGCGCTCGTGAAGAGTCCGCCGGCCATGGGGGCCGCGATGCGCTTCATCACGTCGGCGCCCGAGCCCTCGCTCCACAGCAGCGGCACGATGCCGAAGAGCATGGTGCCCACGGTCATGAGCTTCGGACGCACGCGCTGGATCGTTCCCTCGGCGTGCGCTTCGAGGATGTCGGCCAGCGAGCGGATGCGCCCCGCGGCGAGGCGCGCCTCGTACGCGTGGTCGATGTACACGATCATCACGACGCCGGTCTGCGCGGCGAGGCCCACGAGCGCGATGACGCCGACCCACACGGCCGTCGAGAGGTTGTACCCGAGGAGGTACACGGCCCACACGCTCCCCACGAGCGCGAAGGGCACGGAGAGCAGCACGATCGCCACCTCGGTGAAGTTGCGAAACTGCAGGTAGAGCAGCAGCACCACGATGAGCAGCGTGAGGGGCACGAGCACCTTCATGCGCGCCTCCATCGCGGCGAGGAGCTCGTACTGGCCCGTCCACTGGATCCACGCCCCGCGGTCGAGGCGCACGTCGCCGCGCGCGATCGCGGACGCCACGGCGGCGCGGGCGTCGTGCACGTAGCGCCCCACGTCGCGGCTCGCGTCGAGGTCGACGTAGACGTAGCCAACGAGCGTTCCCTCTTCGTCGCGGATCATGGGCGGCGCCTCGCGCACCTCGACGCGCGCGACGCTCCCGAGCGGAACCGCGCCGTCACCGCGGGCCACGGGCAGCGCGCGCAGGGCGTCGAGGCTCGTGCGAAAGTCCTCGGCGTAGCGCACGTTCACGCTCACGCGACGGCGTCCGTCGAGGGCCACGGTCACGGGCGCGCCGCCGAGCGCGGTCTCGACGAGCCCGTTGATGCTCTCGACGCCGAGGCCGTTGCGCGCGAGGGCCTCGCGGTCGGGCGTCACATCGATCTGCCACGCCCCGCGCGTGCGCTCATAGAGCACCGAGCGCGTGCCGGGCACCCCGTGGAGCACCCGTTCGAGCGCGACGCCCGCCGCCTCGATGGCGTCGAAATCCGTCGCGTGGATCTTCACGCCCACGGTGGTGCGCACGCCTGTCGAGAGCATGTCGATGCGGTTGCGAATGGGCTGCGTGAAGGCGTTGGTCCACCCCGGGAGCTGGAGCCTCGCGTGGAGGTCGGCGACGAGCTCGTCGCGGGTCATGGGCACGAACTCGGGCCACAGGCGTTCGAGCCACGGGCGCATCACCGCGGGCGTTCGACCGACGTACCAGCGTCGCACGTAGCGGGTGCGCCACTGATCGCGCGGCTTGAGTCGCACGACGGTTTCGAACATCGAGAGCGGCGCGGGATCGGTCGGGGTCTCGGCGCGTCCGGCCTTGCCGAGCACCGCGGCCACCTCGGGCACCTCGCGGAGCACCGCGTCCTGACGTTGGAGCTGACGCCGCGCCTCTTCGATGGAGATGCCCGGCAGCGTGGTGGGCATGTAGAGAAGATCGCCCTCGTCGAGCGGCGGCATGAACTCGCTGCCGAGGCGCTGCGCGAGCGGGAGCGCCGAGAGCACGGCCATCACGCCGATCAGCACGGTGGTGGCGGGGTTGCGCAGGGCCACGTGCACGAAGGGCTCGTACACGGCCCGGATCGCGCGCGAGACGGGATGGTGACGCTCGGCGTGGATGCGTCCGCGCACGAGCACGTCGCGCAGCGCGGGCGCCACGGTGACCGAGAGCAGCGCCGCCGAGAGCATCACGAAGGTCTTGGTGAACGCGAGCGGACGGAACATGCGCCCCGCCTGGCCCGTGAGTCCGAAGACCGGGATGAAGCTCGCGGCGATGATGAGCAGCGAATAGAAGATCGCGGGCGTGACCTCGCGCGCGGCCTCGGCGAGCAGGGCCGAACGCTGGGTCTCGGTGAGGTCTGCGGGCGCGTGTTCGAGCTTCTTGTGGGCGGCCTCGACCATCACGATCTCGGCGTCGACGGTGGCCCCGATGGCGATGGCGATGCCCCCGAGCGACATGATCGTCGCGGGCACGCGCAGCAGGTACATCGGAATGAACGACGTGAGCACCACGAGCGGCAGCGACACGATGGGCAGCAGCGCGCTCCGGAAGTGCAGGAGGAACAGCACGATCACCACCGCGACGACGACCATCTCCTCGGCGAGCGCGTGGCGCAGGGTGTCGATGGCGCGGTCGATGAGCTCCGCGCGGCTGTACACGGGCACGACGGAAACGCCTTCGGGCAGGGCGCTTCGCAACGTGTCGAGACGCGCCTCGACGCGGTGGATCACCTCGCGCGCGTTCTCGCCGTAGCGCATCACCACGACGCCCGAGACCACCTCGCCGCGTCCGTCGAGGTCCGCGGCGCCGCGGCGGATCTCGGCCCCCACGCGCACCGTCGCCACGTCGCCGACGCGCACCGGGGCACCGCCGCGTCCGTCACGGAGCACCACGGATTCGAGGTCACGCGGGCCGCCCACCCACGCCCTTCCGCGGACGAAGTACTCGCGCTGGGCCATCTCGATGACGCGCCCGCCGACCTCGCCGTTGGCCGCGCGGAGGGCGCGGGAGACGTCTTCCCATGTGAGCCCGTAGCCGCGCAGTCGGTCGGGATCGAGGGTGACCTGGTACTGCGCCTCGTAGCCTCCGACGCTGGCCACCTCGGCGACGCCGGGCACGGCCGCGAGGGCGTAGCGCAGGGTGTAGTCCTGCAGCGCGCGGAGCTCGCCGAGGTCGTGGCGTCCGCTGCGGTCGACGAGCGCGTACTGGTACACCCAGCCGATGCCCGTGGCGTCGGGTCCGATGCGCGGGGCCACGTCGGGCGGCAGGCGGTTGCGCGCGCTGTTGAGCTGTTCGAGCACGCGGGCGCGGGCCGCGTCGAGGTCCGTGTCTTCGTCGAAGATCACGTACACGAAGCTCATGCCGAACATGGTCTGCGCGCGCACGTCGGCCACGTGCGGAAGGCCCAGCAGCGCGGTCACCAGCGGATAGGTCACCTGGTCTTCGACCACCGTGGGCGCGCGGCCCATCCACTCGGTGTAGACGATCACCTGCGGGTCCGAGAGGTCGGGAATGGCGTCGAGTCGCACGCGCGTCATCGACACCCAGCCCGCGATGGCGAGCGCCACCGCGAAGAGCATCACGAGCCCGCGGTTGCGCGCCGACAGTTCGAGCAGGGCCTTCACCGCGCACCTCGCGCCAGGGCCGCGCGCAGGCGGCTCTCCGAGTCGACCATGAAGGTTCCGCGCGACACGACGCGCTCTCCTTCCGTAAGTCCTTCGAAAACTTCGAGGCGGTCGCCGCGCAGCGAGCCCGTGCGCACCGCACGAGGCGCGAACACCCCGTCGCCCGTCTGCACGAAGACGTAGCGCTCGGTGCCCGTGTCGATCACCGCATCGCGGGGAACCTCCAGCGCGCCGATGCCCCCGTCGCGCGGCGCTTCGAAGACCGCCTCGCCGTACGCGCCGGGTCGCAGCGCCATGGTTCCGTTGGGCACATCGAGCCGCACGCGCGCGCTCCGCGAGTCGGTGGCGAGGGCGGGCTCGACGCGCAGCACCGTGGCCCGCGCGCTCACCGCGCCCGATTCGAAGCGCGCCGTCGCGCCCACGCGGATGCGCGAGAGGTCGCGCTCCCACACGCTGGCCACGGCCCACACGCGCGTGAGGTCGGCGAGCTCATAGAGGGCCGCGTCGGGCGTCGCGTAGGCGCCCTGCACGGCGTTGGCGCGCACGACCGTGCCCGCCGCCGTCGACCGCAACGGAACGGCCCGCAGCGGCGCGCGCGCGGCCACCACGGCGTCGATGTCCGCGGGGCTCATGCCGAGCAGCTCGAGCGACTGGCGCGCGGCGGCGGCCACCTCCGCGGCGCGCACGTTGCCGGGTTGCGCGCTCCACTGCGTCGCCGTGAGGAGCTCCTGCTGCGCCTGAAAGACCTGCGGCGCATACACCCACGCGAGCACCTGTCCCCGCGCCACGCGCGCGCCGCTCTCGCGCACGGCCACCCGCTCGACGAAGCCCGCCGCGCGCACGCGCACCTCGGCGCGTCCGCCTTCGGGCGCCTCGATCACCGCGGGCACACGCAGCGTCGCGCCGCCCGTTGCCCGTCGCACGGGTTCGCTCACCACGCCGCCGAGCTGCTGCCGGTCGAGCGTGAGCATCACCGTCGTGAGCGCGCCCGTCACCGACGCGTCGGAAGGTTCCGACGCATCGCGCGGGGCTGATTCAGTGTGCGAGTGCGCGTGCGACGCGGCGTGGTCGCCGGGCGCGTCGAGGGCCACGAGGGCCATGTGACAGATCGGGCACTCGCCCGGCGCCGAGGCCGTGATCTCGGGGTGCATCGGGCAGTAGAAGCGCCCCTGCGGCGCGGCGCCGACGCGGTCGCTCACGGGACCCCACGCGCGGTAGAGGCTCGCGCCCGCGAGGGCCGTCACGAACATCAGCAGCGCGATGCGCACCACCGCCATCACCCGCCTCGCGCGGGGCGAAACACCGTCGCTCATGGCGCCTCCGTGACGGGGACGCGGGCCACGGGCGCACCCACCGCGGCGTCGAGCGCGGCGAGCGCGCGGGCCAGTGCGCCGACGAGCTCCACCTCTTCTTCGGCGGCTTCGAGGCGCATGCGGGCCGCGTCGAGCCACATCACCAGCGGAACCGATCCCGTGACATATCCCGTCCCCGCGGATTCCACCGCCCGCGACGACGCCGCGAGGCCCTGCGCGCGCAGCACCGCGAGCTCGCGCGCGAGCCCCACGACGCGCCCGTGGGCTTCGACCACCTCGGCGCGCACGGCGAGCTCGGCCTCGCGCACCGCGGCCTCTTCGGCCTGCGCGCGAAGCTCCCCCGCCGCCACACGCGCACGCCCGGGGCCCCACAACCACGGGAGCGTCATGCCCGCATTGAGTCCGTAGCCGTTGTGGTGCTCGGGGTCGAACCACCCGCTCACGCCCACCATGAGCTCGGGCCGCGTGGCCTCGGCGCGGGCGCCTTCGAGGGAGGCGCGGGCGCCGACGGCGCGGGCCCTCGCTTCGAGCACCATCGCGCGGTGTGCGAACGACGTGTCGACGAGCGCGTCGAGGCCGTCGCGAACGGTCTCTCCGCGGAGCGCGTCGAGGGGCGCCGCGGGCGCGGGCGCATCGAGGGGACGCTGCGCGAGCGCGTTGAGCGTGCGCAGGGCGCGGTCGCGGTCGGCCTCGTAGCGCGCGAGGAGCCGGTGCACGCGGGCCTGTTCGAGCGACACGCGGGTGACGTCGTCGAGGCCGCCTCCCACGGAGGTGCGCGCGCGGGCGGCGTCGAACATGCCGTCGACGACGCGGTGGTGGGCGCCGTGCACGCGCAGGTGCTCGCAGGCTTCGAGGTACATGGCCCAGGCCTCGCGCACGCCGCGGGAGAGTTCTCGCGCGCGGTCCGATGCGGCCGCGAGGGCCATCACGGCGTCGGAGAGGGCCGCGCGGTGACGGGCGTCGCGGAGCCCCCAGGCGGGCAATCGCTGGCGCAGTTCGACCATGTACATCGACGCCTCGCCCACGGACCACGGACGCGCGAAGGGGACGTTCCACACCTGCACGTCGGCCTCGGGCGAAGGGAGCGATCCTTCGGCGCGCGCGGCCTCGACGAGCGAACGCGCACGCAGGGCCCGGGCGCGCATCCCGGGGTCACGGGCCAGCGCACGCTCGACGAGCCCATCGACCGATGCGGACGCGCCGTCGGGCTCCGTCGCGGCCGTGTCCTCCGCGGTCACACGCGAGGCGCGCGCGGTCTCGCGCAGCAATCCATCCAGGCTCACGTCACCGCGCGACGGGGAACACCCGAGCGCGACCGCGAGCGCCCACAGGGCTCCTCGGTTCACACGCCATCTCCGACCTCAAGGGACGGCGCCGCGCACCCGCACGACGCCCATCGGCCCGACGACGGCGATCACCGTCGCGGGCGCCCGGCGCAGCGCAGGGCCCTCAATTCCGGAGCGAGCGATGGAGCAGAAACAGCGGCGGCGAAGGCCCGGCGCGCGCGCGCGTCGCACGGCGTCGCCAGGGGATTCCCGGTGCCACGGCGCCGGCCGCGTAGAGCACCGCGAGCGCGATCAGCGCGACGAGCATGGGCGGCGGCACCCACGGCGCGGGCGGCGCGTCGAGGCGGAAGCTCGCGAGCGTCGCCACGCGCTGGCCCTCACAGCAGGGCGCTTCGAGCACCGCGCCGTGGTCCTGCGCGCTCGCGGGGCAGCAGGTGTGCAGCAGCGCGCGGGCCATGGGCGCGCACCACACGAACGACAGCCCCCCGACGGCCGCGGGCACGAGCACCGCGAGCACCACCATGGCCGCCACGAACGCGCGACGAACGCGCGCGACGAGCGACGGAGGGGATGCACGACGGGGAGCTCGCACGGCGCGCGGAGCATGCGACGAACGGTCGCACCCGCGCAAGACGACAACGGTGTGCCGGGCCTCAGCGGCGAGGGCCGTCGTCGAGCTCTTCGGCGAGGTACGCGAGGATCACCTCGTCGAGGGAGCGCTCGCTCACGAGGCGCTCGCCGAAGCCCTGCGCGCGCGGCGCGGGCGGAACGGCAGAGGCGCGCGACGACGCGAGCGCAGGGGCTCTCGCGAGCGGAGGAGCGGGTGCCGCCGACGCGACGGGCGCCGCGGACGCAGCGGTCGGCGGACGGAGCGGGACGCGGGCGCCGCCCGGCAGCGA
>CAMFHP010000187.1 GCA_945952225.1 uncultured Myxococcaceae bacterium | reverse complement strand
GCTGCGCGGGGTCGTGCCGCGACACGCAGAGCGACCGCGCCCACTGCGGCGCGTGTGGCAACGCCTGCGCCGAGGGCCAGGTGTGCTCCGCGGGGCGCTGCGTGCTGAGCTGCGCGACGGGCACCGCGGACTGCGGCGGGTCGTGCCGCGACCTCTCGACCGATCGGCTCCACTGCGGCCGCTGCGGGGCCGTGTGCGCCGCGGGCGAGGCGTGTGTGGGTGGCGCCTGCGTGCTCTCGTGCACGGCGGCGCAGACGGCCTGCGCGGGCGCGTGCCGCGACCTCACGAGCGACCGCGCCCACTGCGGCGCGTGCGGCAACGCGTGTGCGGCGGGCCAGGCCTGCACCGCGGGACGCTGCACGCTCTCGTGCCCCGCGGGACAGACCCCGTGCGGTGACACCTGCCGCGACCTCACCACCGACCGTCTCAACTGCGGCGCGTGCGGAAACGCCTGCGGCAGCGGGCAGATCTGCGCGGGCGGCGCGTGCGTGGTGAGCTGCCTGCCGGGACAGACCGCGTGCGCGGGCGTGTGCCGCGACCTCGCGAGCGACCGCGCGAACTGCGGCGCGTGCGGAACGGCGTGTGCGGCGGGTCAGGTGTGTGCGGCCGGGCGCTGCGTGCTCGACTGCCCGACGGGGCTCACGGCCTGCGGGAGCGTGTGCCGTGACGTGCAGACCGACCGCGCGAACTGCGGATCGTGCGGGACCGTGT
This sequence comes from uncultured Myxococcaceae bacterium, assembly GCA_945952225.1. Taxonomy (GTDB): domain Bacteria; phylum Myxococcota_A; class Polyangia; order Polyangiales; genus CAISKJ01. The sequence goes on along the minus strand of CAMFHP010000187.1, from coordinate 9,756 downwards.
GCGCCGCAGGGACCGTGTGCTCCGACGGGGCGTGCGTGGTGAGCTGCGTGGCGGGCACGACGAACTGCGGCGGCGTGTGCCGCGACACGGCCACGGACAACAACCACTGCGGCGCCTGCGGGCGCGTGTGTGCGGCGGGCACGGTGTGTCTCGGCGGAACGTGCTCCGCGCGCTGCCCCACGGGGCAGACCGTGTGCGGCGGGCTCTGCGTGACGACGCGCTCGGACCCCGACAACTGCGGCGCGTGCGGAACGGTGTGCTCGTCTCCCGCGAACGCGTCGGGCGTGTGCGCGTCGGGCGCGTGCAACTTCGTGTGCAGCGCGGGCTTCGGCGACTGCGACCGCGCGGCGGCCAACGGCTGCGAGGTGAGCTTCGCGTCGAACGACAACCACTGCGGCGCGTGCGGCAACGTGTGTGGCGGCGGCACGAGCTGCATCGCGGGACGCTGCGGGTGGCCGAGCTGCCGTGAGCTTCGCGCGGCGGCGCCGTCGCTGCCGAGCGGTGTGTACGTGCTCGACGTCGACGGGCCGGGGGGACGCGCGCCCTTCCGCGCGTACTGCGACATGGTCACCGACGGCGGCGGATGGACGCTCGTGGGACGCTCGCGCCCCGGCGGCAACACGCTCCCCTTCTGCACGAGCACCGACGGCGGAACCTCGTTCGGCTGGCGCTCGGCGCAGGGCTCCGTCGACACCGACAGCGCGGCCTACTCGATGAACGTGGCCGCCGAGGGGATCGCCTTCACGCAGATCCTCTTCGGCAACTACACCACGGGCAAGACCTGGGGGAACCGGCTCTACCGACACACCGTGCCCGCGGGCTACCTCGACACGTACCGCGCGAGCCTCTTCGACCCCGGCGGCGTTCCCCGCGAGCTCAGCCCGGTGGCGTGCACCGACAGCGGCCCGTACCTCCCGTCGAACCCGCAGAACCCCGGTCCGGGCACCACGGGCGCGATGTTCCGCTACCTCGGGTTCACGAACAACACCGACACGTTCCAGCTCCGCGACGTGATGGGCAACGGCTACGGGCTCTCGGCCTCGGGCTGGCTCACCTGCTACCAGAACGACAACTGCTACTCGGGCGCGATCAACCGCCAGCAGGGCATGATCATGGTGCGGTGATCGACCTACGAGGTCTGCGCGCGGTCAGCGACCGAGCGAGGCCACCACCCACGTGAGGGCGCGGAGCATGACGTCTGCGCCCGCGGGGTCTTCGATCATCGAGAGCGCCCGGTACCACACCCGCCCCCTGCCGATGCGCACGCGTCGGTTCGATCCCCAGCACGACAGCATCGCCTCGCAGGCCTTCGGCGTGAGCAGCCGACGGGCCCGCGCCTCGTCGCTGCACTTCACCACGAACACCTTGTCGAACGCGGGAACGCCCACGGTGATGTCCTGCGCGCCGAAGAACTTCGCCGCGCGCTGCACGAGGTCCTCTTCGTCGACGGAGAGGTCGCCGAGCCACGCGGGCTCCTCGACCCACGCCTCGGCGCGCCACTCGCGCACGACCGTCTCGGCGCCGTCGCCGTTCGTGGTGACGTCTTCCTCCTCGCGCTGGCGAAAGTAGACGCGCACGCCGTCGAGCGTGGTCTCCATCCGCACGTCGGGAAAATGTCCGTCGTGGGTCAGTCCGTGCTGCGCCGCGTACTGCGCGAAGGCCCGCGTGAGGGCGGGGTCGCGCGACGTGTCTCGTGAGAAGAGTCCCATGGGCGGTGACCATGCGACGGCGCACCGGGCGCGCACAACCCTGCGAACCCGACGCACCGACCGTCGGACACCGCGCTCAGCGACCGAGCGAGGCCACCACCCACGTGAGCGCGCGGAGCATCACGTCCGCACCCTGCGGGTCTTCGAGCATGCCGCCGTACGCATAGCTCACGCGCTGGTTCGCGATGCGCACGCGGTGGCCCTCACGCCACACCGCGACCATCGCCTCGCAGGCCTTCGCCGTGAGCAGCCGACGGGCCCGCGCCTCGTCGCTGCACTTCACCACGAAGGCCTCGTCGAACGCGGGAACGCCCACGGCAATGTCCTGCGCGCCGAAGAAGCACGCGGCGCGGTGCACGAGGTGCTGCTCGTCGACGAAGAGATCGCCGAGCCACGCGGGGTCGTACACCGAGGCCTCGGCGCGCCACACGCGGGTGCTGTGCTCGTCGCCGTCGCTGTCGCGCCAGGTCTCCTCGGCCTCCCACTGACAGAAGCGCACGCGCACGCCGTCGAGCGAGGTCTCCATGCGCACCTCGGGAAAGAGCCCCTCGTGCGTGAGCCCATGCTTCACCGCGTACTGCGCGAAGGCCCAGGTGCGCTCGGGGTCGCGCGACGTGTCTCGTGAGAAGAGTCCCATGGGCGGTGACCATGCGACGCGAAGGTGGCACCGCACAAGCGCGGTGGCGGCGGTGATTCGTTGCATACCCACTCACCCGCGCCGCGAGAAGCGGGCACGATCGCGGTCATGCGACGCACGTTGTTTCGACCGCAGGTGGGGGCGCTCGTCGCGACCCTCGTGACCGCAGCGCTCCCCGCGAGCGCGCAGACGCTGATCTTCAGCGAGGACTTCGAATCGGGATCGTCGCGCTGGCGCGCCGTGACCAGCGACCCCGTGGCGCTCATTTCGTCGGAGACCTGCTCCAGCACCTTTCAGCGCGAGGTGATTCCCTTCAGCGGCGGACGGGTGTTCCTGCGCGATCCGATCCCCGTGGTGTCGGGTCGTCGCTACTGCTTCACGGTGTGGGTGCGCGGCACCGGGAGCGCCTGCACCACGCAGCCCTTCATCGGCATCAACGGCCAGTGGCTCGTGGGCCACGCGGGCTTCTCGACCCCGTACATCGAGGGCGGCACCGTCGTGCCCGTCAACGCCAACGGCGCATGGAACTGGTACGCCGCGCCCTTCACCGCGATGTCGTCGTCCATCGAGATCATGGACGAGATCTTTCTCGCGGGCGGCGCCGGGAGCGCCGACTTCGACGACATCCGCCTCTACGAGGGCGCGTGCCCCGCGACGCCCGTCGGGTCGCCGCACAGCTGTCCTCCGCCCGCGCAGATGTGCCCGTGCGCGGTGAACTCCGACTGCGGTTCGAACCTCCCGGTCTGCAACGCGACCACCACGCGCTGCGTGGGCTGCACCACCGACACCGACTGCGCGGGCCGCTCGGGCACGCCCGCGTGCGACACCGCGACGGGCGCCTGCGTGGCCTGCACGCCGACGAACACCACCGCGTGCACCGCCGACGCGCCCGCGTGCAGCGCCGTGAGCCGCACCTGCGTGCAGTGCAGCGCGACCGTCACCCGCGCGTGCACCGGCGCCACGCCGCTCTGCGACACCGTCGCCAACCGCTGCGTCGGATGCCTCTCCTCCACCGACTGCGCCGTCACCACGCCGCTCTGCACCGCGGGCGTCTGCGGCCGCTGCCGCACCGACGTCGACTGCGCCGCGCGCACCGCCACGCCCCGCTGCGACAGCACCTCGGGCGCATGCGTGGCCTGCGTGTCGAACAGCCAGTGCGCCGCCTCGTCGCCCGTGTGCACGGGCGGAACCTGCGGCCGCTGCCGCACCGACGCCGACTGCGCCGGACGCGCGGAGGGAGCCGCCTGCAACAGCACCACGGGCGCGTGCGTGCGCTGCACCGCGAGCAACGCGACGGCCTGCACGGGATCGACGCCCGTGTGCGACGTGACCACCAGCACCTGCGCGCTCTGCACCGCCGCGAGCGCCGCCGCGTGCGCCGCGAACGCCGACGGACGCGCGTGCACCGTCGACAGCATGGGCCGCCCCTTCTGCGGCTGCGCCACCGACGCCGACTGCGGCGGCGCGAGCTCGGGCCGCGTCTGCAACGCCGACACGCGACGCTGCGTCGACGGATGCTCCCCCGCCGCAGGACGCAACGGCTGCCCCGACGGACGCTTCTGTTCGAGCGACGACACCACGGGAGCGCGCGTGGGCGTGTGCACCGCGACCTGCAACTTCGACAGCGACTGCGCGCGCACCATGCCCACGGCCCCGCGGTGCCTCGCGGGTGACGGCGGCGCGTCGCAGTGCGTGGCCTGCCGCAACGACGGCGACTGCGCGGCGCGCACCGACGGACGGCTCCGCTGCGCCCCCGACACGCGCACCTGCGTGCAGTGCACGACCGCCGACACGAGCGCGTGCAGCGCGGGCGGCGCGGGCGCGGCCTGCCGCAGCGACGGCACCTGCGGATGCAACGTCGACAGCGACTGCGGCACCAACGCGGGACGCATCTGCGACACGACCACGCACGCGTGCACCGCGGGCTGCCGCACGCGCGAGGGCGCGGGGTGCCCCATGGGCATGGTGTGCTCCGTCGATGGCGGCAGCGACACGGCGGGCACCTGCGTGATGGCGCCCGTCGATGCGGGCACCGACGCGGGCGACGCGGGCGATGCCGCCAACGACCTCGGTGCCAGGGATGCGAGCGTCGATGCGATGAGCGCGCAGGACGTCGCCGTCGCGCAGGACGTGGCCGTCGTGCAGGACGTTCCCGTCGCACAGGACGCGGCGCGCGATGCGGCGATCGACGCGCAGCAGAACGTTCCCACCTACTCGGGGAGCGGGTCGTGCGGGTGCAGCACCGTGGGCTCGCGCGGTGACACCTCGCGCGCGCTGCTCGGTGCGCTCGTGGCCCTCGCGGCGATGGTGCGTCGCCGTCGCCCTCGCTGACCGCTGCCGATTCGTTGCGTCGCGCTGCGCCCCGCGCGTAGCACCGACGCGATGACCTCCTGGACGCAGCTCGTGGCCCCCGCCGGGGGACGCACACACTTCGAGACCTCCATCGCCTCGCACTCGACCTGGACCGCCCGCTACGGCGTCTGGCACGAGGAGGTGCCGCACACCGGCGGGCCGTATCGCCGTTCGAAGATCTACCGCGTCGCGCGCGACGGTGGCGCGGTCCACATCCACGACGTGCCGGGCGCGCTCTACGCCGTGGCGGCCCGCGACGACGGAACGCTCGCGTGGAGCGACGGCCAGCGCGTGCACCTCGAAGGCGGCGTGGTGTGTGACTTCGCCGGTGTCGACGCGCTCTGCTTCGGCGCCGCGGGAGACCTCTGGGCGCGCAACAACCTCTCGCTCGCGCGCATCGATCCGCGCACCGGCGCCGTGCGTTGGAGCGTGAAGGCGTGGGGCTCGCACCTCGCGCTCGATGGCGACCGCGCGGTGCTCGCATCGTGGGGATCACTCACGGTGGTCACCGGCGCGGGCGACGCCACGAAGCTCGCGACGGCCCTCGCCCACGAGGTCACCGCGCTCACGGTGACGAAGGGCGTGGCGTGGGTGGCCTCGGCGAGCGACCGCACGCGCACCCTCGCCCGATGGAACCTCGACGCGCACACCGAGGAGACCTTCGCGCTCCCCGACGGCGTGCCGATCCGCGAGCTCGCCGCCGCGCCCGATGGAACGCTCGCGTGGCGCGACGTGCCCGCGGGACTGCTCGTGTGGAAGCCCGGCGACGGTGATCCGCGGCCCGTGAACTTTCCGAGCGAGGCGACGGTGGGCCTCTGCGCGGGCGACGACGGAACCACCTGGCGCGCGGTGCTCGAATGGATGTCGGCCTCCGTGGTGATCGACCGCGCGACGGGCCTCGAACGCGGCGTGATCGCCGACCTCCCCACGACGCTCTGGGGCCTCTCGATCACGAACGACGGACGCGTCGCCACGGCCCACGACGGCGCGTGGCGGGTGTTCCACTCCGCGGGCGCCCTCGCGCACCACCACCCCCACGACGGACAGGTCACCGACGTGTGCTTCAGCCCCGACGGCGCGACGCTCGCGGTGCTCCGCAACGTCGACGACACGGTGGCGCTCGACCTCGTCGACACCGCGACCTTCACGGTGCGCGCGACGCACACGGTCTCGGCGGGCAAGGTGCTCTGGCCCGATGGAGACCGCCTCGCGCTCGTCGACGGCGCGACGATCACCCTCCACGACGCGGCCACGATGGGCGTGCAGTGCGTGCTGCAACACACGAAGCGCGACGACCACCTCCGCGCGGTGGTGCACCACGACGGACGCTTCGCGGCCACGGACAGCAGCCACCGCGTGGTGGTGTTCGACGACCCCGGACCGTGCGCCGTCACGAAGAAGCCCGCGAAGCACAAGCCCGCGTTCATGACCACGACGAGCGCGGTGTTCCCCACGACGGAGGCCGCGGAGAACCACACGGTGAGCGCGGTGTGTCCGCACGGAGGCCAGGTGTGGGCCTTCGACGGCAACCTCCCGGGCCTCGTGGCGCTCGACCCCGCCACGAAGAAGCCCGCCTCGCGCGAGAAGGGACCGCGCGGCTACTTCGCCCTCGACGCCACCGTGCACCTTCGCGTGGGCGACACGGGCAGCACGCTCTGGCGCCTCGGCGACCGCGCCCCGCGCGCAACGTGGTCCCTCGTGCCCGAGCGCGTCGCGGCCTCCCCCGACGGACGCACCGTGGCCGTCGCGCTCCACGGCGGCGTGTGGCGCGCGCGCCTCGACGACTGAGCGCACCGCGAGTCCCGACGCGCGCCGCGAAACGATCTAGCCTCCGCCCATGGCAGATGCCCGTGCGACGCGTACGAGCCGCTTTCCTGGCATCGCGCCCGACGTCGTCGAGGCGTACCAGAACGCGCCTCCGACGAGGGTCGCCGAGGTGATCGACGGCGCCCTCTCGCTGCGCGCACGCCATCACCCGCGTGACGCGAACATCGCCCTGAAACTCGCGAGCCGACTGCGCGCGTTCGACGATCCCGACGACGGCGATCCCGGCGGCTGGGTGATCCTTCCCGAGCCCGAGCTCCACCTCGGCGAGCGCCCCGACATCGTGGTGCCCGACATCGCCGGATGGCACCGCGAGCGCCTCCCCGAGGAGCCCGACGAGGCCGCCATCACCGTCGCGCCGGACTGGGTGTGCGAGATCCTCTCCGACCGCACCGAGGCCCATGATCGCGGACACAAGCGACGCCTCTACCGCCGCGAAGGCGTGCGTCACTACTGGATCTGCGACCCGCGCGATCGAAGCCTCGAAGTGTACCGCCTCGAGAACGGGCGCTGGCACGAGGTCGACACCTGGGAGGGCGACGTGACCGTACGCGCCGAGCCCTTCGAAGCGATCGCGCTCGACCTCGCGCGCCTCTGGCGCTGGTAACGCCCGTCGCTCCTACTCACACGCGATGCGCGTGGTGAGCGTGCGCCGTCCTGCGGCGAGGCGCGCGAGCTGGCGCACCACGGGATGCATCTCGGCCCGCCCCGCCACGTCGTAGTGCGCGGCGGTCTCGCGCGTGAGCGTCGGCGCCTCGCCCGTCTGCGTGACCGTGCAGCGTCGCGTGCCCACGGTCCATGACCAGCGGTCGGCGTCGAGCGATCCGCGCAGGTGCCAGTGCCAGCCCACGTCGCGCGTCGCGCCCGTCACGTCGACGGTGTCGCGCACCACGAGCTCCGTTCCCTCGAAGACCACCGCGCGCGAGACCGTCACGCCCTCGCCGCCGAAGCCCACGCTCACCCCCTCGCCCATCGCCGCGAGCGTCGCATCGGGGCCCGCGAGGCCCGCGCCGAGGTCGCGCGCGAGGAGCCCCTCCACGGTGATCCCCGTTGCTGCGTCGGCCCGCGCGAAGGGCGCGCGGTCGTCGTAGCCGTTGTAGCCCGACGGACCGAGCATCATCGCGCCGCCGGCGAACAGCGCCAGCGTCGCCACGTCGGGGCGCTCGTGGCCCACGCCCCGCGTCGCCGGATCGTGCTCGCCGATCACGAAGGCCTGGAGCGCCGTCATCGTCGCCGTGCGCCCGTCGAGACGCGCGGTGCCGCCCTCGACCCAGAGCCGTCGCAGCGGGAGCGTCTCCGTCGGCGCAGGCGTCGCGTGGGCCAGCGCGAGCAGCGGATGCACGAGCAGGCTCGTACCCGTCGAGCCGATGGCGCCGTCGACGTTCCAGTGCGCGTAGGCGCGGCGCTGCACCATCTGTTCGAAGAGGGCCGCGGGCACGCCCGACGCGCGCGAGTCGTCGACGTACGCGAGGGTGCCGCTGTCGCTCTCCAGCGAGGCGCTCCACTGCACGAGGTCGCGGAGGCGCACGTCGGCCGAGGGCCTCCACACGCGCACCGCGCCGGCGCCGCAGGCCGAGATCGCATGACCGGGGCACCGCACGCAGACCGAATCACCGCCCGTCCACGCGCGGTCGATCGCCGTGAGCGCGGGCGCGGCCACTTCGAAGCCGTAGCCCATGTACATGCTCCCCTCGGCCCAGCCTTCGAGCGCGCCGGTCTGCTGCCCCACCGAGGCGCTCATCTGCGCGAGCGACCACCGCAGCAGATCATCACCGAGCGCGCTCGCAGGGAGCACCCGCGCCGCCGCCGCGAAGCCTCCCGCGAAGCGCATCGAGTGGTTGTCGAGGTGCACCGCGGTGAAGAGCAATCCGCCCGCCTGGAGCCACGCTTCGAGGCTCGCCACGAGGGTCGCGAGGTTCGCACGCGCCGTCGCGAGCTGCTCCGCGGTCACCGCGGGCGTGGCCGAGAGCAGGTCGATCGCCGCGGCCATCGCGAGCATCGCCGCGCCCATGCGCAGCGGAACCTCGGGCGCCGTCCGCAGCCACTCGGGTGCGATGGCCATGGCCGCGAGCGTACGGAGGCACGCGGCCGTCGCCGTCGCGTCGTTGTCGTGCCACGCGACGAGGGCCGCCCCCATCGCGCGCGATCCCCACGTCTGAAAGCTCCCCGTGTCACCGGCCGCGATGGTCGTAGGCGTTCCGCGTGCGTAGGCCCGCACACGCTCCAACAGGAGCCGCGAGGTGGGGTTCGCATCGAAGGCCGTGCGCAGCGCGTCGAAGCGCTGTCCCGGCGCCGCGACCACACTCGTTCCCGCTGCGGGCGCCGCGCGGATCGCCGCGAGCAACGCCGCCGCCGTGTCGTCGGAACACGCGGGCGGACCGGCATCCACCGACGCATCGCGCACGCTCGCATCCGTCGTCACATCGGGCGCACTCGCGTCCGTCGTCACATCGGGCGCACTCGCATCGGGCGCACTCACATCGGGCGCACTCGCATCCGTGCTCGCATCCGGCGCACTCGCATCCGTGCTCGCATCCGGCGCACTCGTGTCTGTCGTCGCATCCCGCGCGCTCGCATCCGGCGCGCTCGCATCGGGCGAAGCCGCGGAGCCTCCGCACGCCCCCACGAGGAGCGCCACGGAGGCCAGTCGGAACAGCATCGGGCGGGGAGCGTGCGCGCAGGTCATCCCCACGGTCGTACACGACCCATGGGACGCAACGCACGCGGGAAGGGGAGGGTCAGTTGGGCGCGACTTCGACGAGGGCGCGCACCTCGGTTTCGAGCGTCTCGGCCTCGATGCGGGCCGCGGCGAGCGACGCGTCGGTGAGCCCCGCGCTGCGGGCGAAGCGCTCGTCGGCCGACGTGTGGATGCGCTCCAGCGCCTCGACGTGCTGCGCGATGCGCCGGTCGAGCACCGACACCGCCGTGGTGCCGAGCGAGTCCATCGCGGCGCGCTGGCCGACGATGGCGACGAGGGCGTCCCACGCGCGTTCGAGGTGTCGCGCGGTGCTGTCGGCGAGGGCCTCCACGGCGGGCGAGTGCTCGATGCGCCGACGGAGCGCCACCGCACGCGAGAGCGCATCGCCCGCATCGCCGGGCGTCTCCATCGCAGCCCGCGCGAGCGCCGCGGCCACCGCGTCGTCGACCGCCACGAAGAGCGGAAGCGACGCGAGCAGACCCGCCACCGCGAGGGCCGCCATGCGCACCGCCGCCGTCGCCGCGCCGCCGTGATGC
>CAMFHP010000186.1 GCA_945952225.1 uncultured Myxococcaceae bacterium | reverse complement strand
GCGCGCGGATTGGATGGAAACGCCATCCAATGTCGTGAGGAACAGATCGCTTCTCCATCCGATCGCGCCGGGCCATGCTCCCTCTACGCGCGGCGCTCCACCGCAACGGCCGCGCGCGGAGGGACCACCGATGCACACCGACCACGATCGTCACGCGCTCGCCCGCGCCCGCGCCCTGCGCGCCGTCACCGCCGTCACCCTGGGGATCTTCGCGCTCGGCGCCGCGGGATGCGCGGCCACCGTCACCCACGACCTCGCGCGTCCCGAGGTGGGCGATGCGTCGAGCGAGGCCGCGACCGATGCGTCCGATGCGTCGGGCGGAGGATCGGGTGAGGCCGCCGTGGTGGCCGATGCGGGCGTGTCGCCCGATGCGGGCGAGGTCTGCGAGCGCGATGCGGGCAACGAGGCGTACTTCGCCTGCTGCGAGCGCAACGGGTGGAACTGGAACCTCGGATGCCAGGCCTGGGGTCCCTTCGTGCCGCCGTCGATGGAGGCGGTGTGACCATGGGCGCGCGCATCGTCGACGCCGACCGCGCGGCGGCGTACCTCCGCGGTCCCTTCGAACGCGCCATGGCCGACGCGGGACGCGCGCGCATCGGACCCGCGCCCGACGACCTTCTCGCGCGTCACCCCGATGTGCGCGTGCGCGAGGCCGCCGTGGAGACCTGGCGCGCGCGCATGGTGAACGAGCACCGCTCGTCGGCGGTGTTCGCGGGGCTCGTTCCGCAGATGATCGAGGCCTCGACGGGCTTCGACCTGCAACACGCCGCGCTGCGCGCCGCCCACGATGAGATCGCCCACGCGGCCCTCTGCGCCGACGTGGTGCGCGCCTTCGGAGGAACGCCCGTGGCCCACGCCGAGCCCGCGCTCACGCCCGTTCCGCGGCACGGCGAGCTCGCGCCCGCGGAGCGCCTGCTGCGCAACCTGCTCTTCGTCGGATGCCTCTCGGAGACCGTCGCCGTCGGACTGCTCACCGAAGAGCACGCGCTCGCGAGCGACGCGTGGGTGCGCGCGGTGCTGGAGGTGATCCTCGCCGACGAGGTGGCGCACGCGAAGCTGGGCTGGCAGTTCGTGGGCGCCGTGGCCCCGACCCTCGACGACGAGGCCCGCGCGCGCACGTCGGCGTACCTCCGCGTGGCCTTCGCGTACCTCGTCGAGAAGGAGCTTCCGTTGCTGCCGGTGTCTCCCGCGCTCGACGACGCCGACGTGCGGGCGCGCGAGGCCGCAGGGCTGTGCAGCGGCCACGACGCGCGGCGGATCTTCTTTGACACGCTCACCCGCGTGGTGGTGCCGTCGCTCGACGCGCTGGGCTTCGAAGCCACGCGCGCCTGGGAGACCCGCACCATGGCCCCCGATCGCGTGTGAATCCCACCGGCGCCGAGCTCCCCTCTGTCGACAGCCTCCGGTGCTTTCTCGCGGCGGCGGAGGCGTTGAACTTTCGCGCGGCGGCGCGTCGGGTGGCGCTCACGCCCGCGGCCCTCGGGCAGCGCATCCGCGGACTCGAAGACCAGCTCGGCGTCGCCCTCTTCACCCGCACCACGCGCGCGGTCTCGCTCACCCGCGCAGGCATGGACCTCATTCCCCGCGCCCGCGCCGCCGTGTCGGCCGCCGAAGACTGCGTGCGCGCCGCGCGGGGCACGCTCGCCACGCCCGCGATCGAGCTGGTGCTCGGCACACGCCACGAGCTCGGACTGAGCTGGATCGTTCCGCAGCTCGACGCCCTCGGCCGCGCGCACCCCGAGGTGACGCTGCACCTCTACTTCGGCGGCGGCGGCGACGACCTCACCCTGCGACTCCGCATGCGCGAGATCGACTGCGCGGTGACCTCCGCGCGCCTCGGCGACCCGCGCCTCGCCTCCGTGCAACTGCACCCCGAGCGCTACGTCTTCGTGGGCGCTGCGTCGCTGCTCGACACCACACCGCTCACACGCCCCGAGCACGCCGCGCGACACACGCTCCTCGACGCATCCGCGGACCTCCCGCTGTTCCGCTACTGGCGCGAGTCACCGAAGGGCGGCGATCGACTGCGCTTCGGGCGCGTGCGACGCATCGGCACCATCGCGGCCATCGAGGCCCTCGTGCTCGCGGGCGCAGGCGTCGCGGTGCTCCCGCGCTACCTCGTGGAGCGCCACCTCACACGCGGCGCGATGCGCGAGGTGTTCCCCTCGGTGACGCCGCAGAGCGACCATTTTCGATTGGTGTTCCGCGCCGACGATCCGCGGCAGCCGCTCTTCGAAGCGCTCGCTGAGAGCCTCCGTCGCGCGCCGCTGCGCTGACCCGCGCGCCCACGACCGCGACAACAGGCCCCAACCCGGGCCTTCGCATCGCGGCGCGGTGACGGTACGGTCACTTCCGGTTCCCGATCACTTTCTTCCGGGAGGAACACCGCACCGTGAAACCGATTCGCACCACCCTGCTCGCCGCGTTGACCGCGGCGTCGATGGCCACCACGGCGGGCGCACAGACGCTCACCGTGGGGCCGAGCCTCGCCTTTCGGGGCGGCGTCACCACCGACGGATGGTCCGCCGTGTCGTCGCCCACGGAGGCCGTCACGGGAGAGTTCCGCATCCGCGTCCCCGCGGGCGGACGCGTGCGCCAGGCCCTGCTCTACTCGTCGATCATCTGTCCGGGCTGCTCGACGGCCATTCCCGCGGGGCCCACGGGCACGCCGCGCCGCGTGACCCTCGGCACCGGAACCTCGGCGACGACGCGCATCCTCGAAGGCGCGCCGACCTACAACGCCGTGAACACCTGGGCGAGCTTTCGCACCGACGTGACCGCGGCGGTGCAGGGCGTCGTGGGCCCGTCGGCCGCGGGCGGCGAGGTCTCCGTGCCCGTCACCGAGATCGGCGATCAGCACTGGAACCACACGGCCTACCCGCAGATTCTCGGGCACACGCTCGTGGTGCTCTACGACCTCGACTACGGGCCCGTGCGCAGCGTGGTCGTGTACGAGGGCATCGCCACCAACGGGTTCACGTCGCCGCGCCTTCCGCTGCCCGCGCCCGCCGCGAACCGCTGCCCGACGAGCGCCACGCGCGCCGAGCCCTTCGCCGCGTCGATCAACGTGAACTGGGAGTACAGCGGCTGCGAAGAGGAATCGACCGTGGTGGTCAACGGCTCGAACCTCACCACCACCGCAGGCGGATCCGACGACTTCGACCAGGCCGCGAACGCCGCGCTGCCGAGGCCCACGACCTTTCCCGCGGGGGCGATTCCCGCGGCGCAGTTCGGGTCGGCGTGCAGCCTCGCGACGGCGGCGCTCGGCACCACGGGATCGTTCGGCGGCGCCGAGGCGGGCTCGGGCCTCCCCGCGGGTGCGCCCGTGGGATTGCAGGGCGACGCGATCACCGGCGCGCACACGCCCTCCACGCGCCTCGACGACGAGCTCTACGACTTTCGCACGCGCATCGCCGACGGAGACACCACGATCCAGTTCGGGGTCATCGGCGACGGCGACGAGTCGCTCAACGTGATCGTGTTGCAGCTCCCCGGACGTGTCGCGGGCCTCGACGCCGACGGAGACACGATCGTCGACACCACCGAGGGCGACTGCACCACCGACACCGACAGCGACGGCACGCCCGACTACCTCGACACCGACAGCGACAACGACTGCGTGCCCGACCGCGACGAGCCCGGCGCGGGACGCACCGATCCGAACCTTCCCGCGGGCAGCCCCGACGGCAACTGCGCGATGCGCGACCGCACGCGGCCCGTGTGTGACCGCGTCGCGGGCGTGTGCCTCTGCCGCTCCGCCTCCGACTGCGGCGGCGCCACGCCCGTCTGCGACCCCGGCACGCGGAGCTGCCGCGCGTGCGCCCTCGCGACGCAATCCGCCGACTGCCCCACGGCGCCCGCCACGCGCTGCGTGACCGCCGGGCCCAACGCCGGACGCTGCGCCGCGTGCCTCGACAACACCCAGTGCAGCGGCGCGACGCCCGTGTGCGACGCGGCCACCAACGCCTGCGCGGCCTGCACCGCCACGGCGAGCGCGTGCACCGCGCCCCTCGTGTGCGCGTCGTCGGGGGGCAACAGCGGGCGATGTGTTCCGTGCACGACGAACGCGCAGTGCAGCGGCGCGACGCCCGTGTGCGACACCGCGAGCAACACCTGCGTGGCGTGCAACCGCGAGGGCGCACCGGCGTGTCCGTCGTCGACGGTGTGCGTGACCGCGGGCGCCAACGCGGGACGCTGCCTCGGCTGCAACACCGCGATGGACTGCGCGGGCGCGACGCCCGTCTGCGACACGGCCACCAACACCTGCGTGCCCTGCGCGCGCGACGCCCAGTGCCCCGCCGCGACGCCCGCGTGCGTGACCTCGGGCGAAGGCGCGGGACGCTGCGTCGGATGCCTCACCGCGAGCCACTGCACCTCGCCCATGGTGTGCGACACGGCGATGCGCGTGTGCGTGGGCTGCAACACGAACAGCGACTGCGCGGGCGAGACGCCCTTCTGCGACGGCGCCACGCGCATGTGCCGCGCGTGCACCGAGAGCGACTGCACGGGAGACACCCCCGCCTGCGCCGCCGCGGGCGCCTCGCGCGGACGCTGCGTGCAGTGCACGGCGGAGCGCTCCACCGCGTGCACCGGCGCGACGCCCGTGTGCGACGGCGCGCGGAACGTCTGCGTGGGATGCAACACCGCGAGCGACTGCGCCGACCCGTCGCGTCCGGTGTGCGAGGGCAACGTGTGCCGCGCCTGCGCGACGGCCACCGAGTCGACGGACTGCCCGACGATGGGCCTCCCCCGCTGCGCCGTGAGCGGTCCGCGTGCGGGGCGTTGTGTGCAGTGCACCGCGGACAGCCAGTGCGGCGCCGAGATGCGCTGCGAGGGTGAGACGGGCGCGTGTGTGCCCGCGCCGCGTCCCGATGCGAGCGTGCCCGATGTGACCGTGGTCGATGCGAGCGCGCCCGATGCGTCCGTGGTCGATGCGCCCGCGGACCTCGGCATGGACGCCACCGCGCCCATCACCGTGGGCTACCAGGGCGGCGGCTGCGGCTGCCGCGTGACCGATGCGCCCGCGACGCGCACGCCCACGTCGCTGCTTCCCTTCGCGCTCGCGGCCCTCGCGGCGGTCGGGCTCCGTCGCCGTCGCCGCTGAGCGACGCGCGTCTCCTCCTCCGTCGAATCCCTCTCAGTCCTGACGGGCCTCGATCGTCACGCGGGTGATGCGCGTGGGGGTCGTGGGCGGCGTGGTCATCGTGGCGTTGCGCGCGATGCGCGGCAGCACGTCGAGGCCCTGCGAGACGCGTCCGAACACGGTGTAGTTGCCGTCGAGCGAGGGCTGCGCCGCGAGGGTGATGAAGAACTGCGAGCCGTTCGAAGTGCGCGAGGTTCCGCGCGCCATGCCGAGCACGCCGGGGCCGTCGAAGCCCACGCCCGCGGCGGTCTCGGTGTCGAAGCTGTAGCCCGGTCCGCCCGTTCCCCAGCGGGTGCGCGTGGTCATGAGCGTGAGGGGGTCGCCGCCCTGCGCCACGAAGCCGTCGATCACACGGTGGAACGCGATGCCCTCGAAGAAGTGATGCAGCGCCAGGAACACGAACGAGTTGGTCGCGAGGGGCGCGTGGGCGCGGTCGAGGTCGATGACGATGCGTCCGACGTCGGTCTCGATCACCGCGCGGTACGTGGTGTTCGGCGCGAGCACGGGGTCGGGCTCGGCGAAGTCGCGCTCGGGCTGCTCGCTCACATAGGGAACGGTCGCGAAGGTCGAGACGGTGGCGTCGCGCGCGGCGTCGGGCGCGGCGCTGTCACGGATCACATCGACGGGCGCGTCGACGGCGGCATCGGCGACGGTCGCATCGGGAGAGGTCGGGGCCACGTCGTCGCTGCACGCAGCGAGGAGCGCGAAGGGAATCACTCGGAGGAGGCGCATGGCGCGCGACGCTACGACACCGCGGCGCCGACGGGGAGCGCGTGTGTTCCATTGCGAGGAGGGCGCGCGCGGAGGGCGTCACATCGCGACGGGGAGCGGTCGCACGGACTCGATCCACACGCGGCTGCGGGTGATGAGTCGACCGGGGTAGACCACTTCGAACCATCCGCTCGACTCGTCGAACATCATGCCCACGCCGGGCACGAAGGGAACGCGCGAGGCCACGGTCTCGAAGCTCCATCGCGAGCGGCGTCCGCCGGGGAGGCGCGCGGGGGTTTCGAGCGGAAGCGCCTCGCGCACGGCATCGAGGGCCGCGCGGTCGTAGCCGTCGGAGCGCGAGCTGCGCACGATGCGAATGTCGAGCACGCGTCCCTCTTCGTTCTGATCGACCTGCACCTCGACGCGCGTGACGCGGGTGTTGAGCTGCGCGAGGTCGGCGAGTCCCATCACGGGCTGCGCGGTCGGACGGTCGTAGGGATTGGTCGAGGGATGGGCGCTGTCGGCGGCGTCCATGGTGCTGCCGATGCGTCCGGGGCGGGCGCCGCTGCCGAGGGCGCTCTCGGCGGCGCGGGCGAGTCCTCCCGCGGGCAACGCGAGCGTCGCGAGGAGGGTGTCGCCGATGGAGGGCTCGCGCGCGAGTCCCGGCCGCCACGTCTCGACCATGCGCCGACGGAGGTGCCAGTAGTACGTGCGCACGCCGGGTGCCTCGGGGCGTGCGGGTGCTTCGTTCATGCGCTCGCGCACATAGCCCGCGCTGGCCTCGCGGGCGCGTTCGAGGGGCGTCCCCGAAGGGAGCGTCACGAGGTCACGGGAGGGCCGCGCGAGGGGTCCCACATCGAGCGCGATGGCGCCGGAGCCCACGAGGCGCTCGGTGTCGCGACGCGTGTCACGGAGCAGGGCCAGCGCGTCGATCGTGGGGGACGGTGCGGGCTGCGTGGGTGCGGGAACGGGCGGCGCGGGCGAAGGAACGGGCTGCGTGGGTGCGGGAGCGGGCGGCGCGGGGAGCGGCGACGGCGAGGATGGTGTGGGCGGCGGCGCGGGGGATGTCCCGGACGACGCATTCCGGTGTCCCGGAGCAGCGTTCCCCTGTCCCGGAGAATGCATTCCGGTGTCCCGGACGATCCCTCCGGTGTCCCGGACGGACGTTCCGGTGTCCCGGACGGGGAGCGGGCGACGCAGATCGGGCACCTCCTCGAAGGTGAGCTCGACGGGCGCCGTCGTGCGCAGGGCGGCGGGGGTCGCAGGGCGCGCGCGGCGGGCGAGCAGCGCGCACACGAGCGCCAGCGCGCCATGGAGCGCGAAGGAGCCCACGAGGGCGCGACGACCGCGGAGCGTTGCCACCGTGCGCGAACCGTATCAGCAGGGCGGTGTATTCCGGGGCCGATGCGCAGCGAGCGCGTTCCTGGGAACACCCGCCATCACCACGACCCACGGACCGCGTCTGCGACACCGGGTGTGTTTCCAATCGTGCTCACGGTGCCGCGTGCTGAGCCGGACTCCCGGTGAATGAATTCACCGGCAGGGAAGGGAAAGTCCCTGACGGGACTCGCGATCCTGCATCGCGCTCGCGGCGCGTTGCTCGGGTGTGTTTCCGACCGTGAGGATGGGCCTGCACGCTGAATCGGGGGAGCGATTCCGCGGATGGGCCCGCGTGCGGTCGGTGCATGAAGCGCGAGTCCCGCAAGGGACTTTCGCCTGGCTGCCGGTGAATTCATTCACCGGGAGCAAGCGGGGCCCCTTCGCACGAGCTCACCACCGCCCGAGCGCGAGAGCATCGGCACGACTTCACCACCGGCAGAACGTGAGCACGATCGGAAACACACCCCGCGACACACGATCGCGACGCCCACCACGCACCGCGAGACACACGCGCACGTTTCTCTGAAGGGCATCGCGTGCGCGCCCCATGTACGTGCTGTCCTCTTCAACACACGTCCTCCGCACCTGCGCTTCTGCGTCGAACGGCGCTGCGCCGCGGAGGGCCCACGCTCTCTCTCGCACGGAGTCTCACGATGACCGAACGGCACGCGCACGACCATGGGCTGCTCCACGACCTCCACGCCATCGCGCAGGGGCTCACGCGTCGACGGATGCTCGGGTTCCTCGCGGGCGCCGCCGCGCTCGCACCGCTCGCCGGATGTGGCAGCGACGGCAGCGACGGCGTCGTCGGCGGCAACGATGCGGGCACGGATGGAAGCACCGACGCGGGCACCGACACGGGCACGGCCACCGATGCGAGCGCGGTCACCGACACGGGCACCACCGCGGACTCGGGCGTGACCTCGTGTTCGACCATTCCGCAGGAGACCGGCGGGCCGTACCCCGGCGACGGCACCAACGGGGTCAACGCGCTCGCGATGAGCGGCATCGTGCGCAGCGACATTCGCGCGAGCTTCGGGAGCTCGACCACCGTGGCGCAGGGCGTTCCGCTCACGATCATTCTCACCCTCGTGAGCGCGCGGAACAGCTGCGCGCCCCTCGCCAACCACGCGGTCTACCTCTGGCACTGCAACCGCGATGGCAACTACTCGCTCTACTCCTCGGGCATCACCTCGGAGAACTACCTCCGCGGCGTGCAGCAGAGCGACGCGTCGGGCGTGGTGACCTTCCAGAGCATCTTTCCGGGCGCGTACTCGGGGCGCTGGCCGCACATCCACTTCGAGATCTTCGCGAGCCTCGCGGCGGCCACGTCGGGCACCGCCGCGCTGCGCACCTCGCAGCTCGCCCTGCCCCAGAGCGCGTGCGACGTCGCCTACGCCACCACGGGCTACAGCGCGAGCGTGCGCAACCTCGCGTCGAGCAACCTCGCGACCGACAACGTCTTCAGCGACGGCGTGACCCTCCAGCTCGCCACGGTCACGGGCAACGTCACCGACGGCTTCGTCGCGCGCCTCGTCGTCGCCATCGACGCGTAGTTCCGAGGGGCCTCTCCCGCGGCGCGTGCGATACCGTCGCGCCGTGCGCCACGCCCTTCTCCTGCCGCTGCTTCTCGCCGCCTGCGCGCGCCCCACGGCGACCGCGCCCCACGTCACGAACACCGCCGCACCGCCCGTCGGCGACGCCCGGAGCACCGCCCGCGTGGTGCGCCACCGCGAGCCCGGCGCGCTCCCCGCGGAGTTCACGGCGAGCGCGCGCAGCACCGACGTCGACGGCGACGGACGCGACGACCGGGTGATTCCGTGGCCCGACCTCGGACGCATCGGTGAGCTTCGCGCGGACCTCGGCACCGTGCCCGTGGCCGTCGTCGCGCACCGCCTCGCGGAGCCCGATCGCTTCGCGGTCGACGACGACGTGGCGCGCGCGGCGTTGCGGGCGGTGTGTCCCGCGAAGCCCGATGGCACCGTGGCGCACCGGAGCGAGTCGGAGACGCCGCCCGATCCCGAACGGGTGGCCCACGCCGAAGCGCTCTTTCTCGAAGGCTTCTGCCGCAGGGTGTGGGGCGCTTCTTCCGACGAGGCCGTCGAGGGCGTGCGCGCCTCGGCCCGCGCCGCCGCCCGCGGGATCTTCGACGACAACACCGTCGACCGTGTGGCCGCCGCGGTGCGTACGTTTCCCGTGGTGCAGGAGCTCGACGCGCGCGACGTGCCCGCGCTCGACCTCGTGCCCGATGCGCCCGACAGCACGCAGGCCGAACCCTCGCCCATCGCCACGCCGCCCGTCGATCCCCGATGTGTGCCCGTGCTCCGCGCCAACACGGCGGTGTATGCCCGCGCCGAAGCCCTCGCGCGCAGCGTCGCCGTCGAAGATCAGGGCGCGCCGCGCGTGCTCGGCGAGGGAGTGCTCCCGTGCGTTGCGACGGCGCAGGGCGTGTGGTCGTTGCAGCTCCGTGGCGCCACCGCCGAGCGCGGCGTCGACCCGGTGGTGCGCATCCGCGGTGAGCTCGTGTGGCGACCCGCGCGAGGCCCCGCGGTGCGCGCGCAAAGCCCCATCACGCTGACCTTCGCGCCGCTGCGGTCGGACCTTCCGTCGATCGTGTCGGCGGGGGACTACAACGGCGACGGCGTGCCCGAAGCGCTGCTGCGCATCGACACCAACGTGGTCGAAGACGAGGGCTCCACCGCGTTCACCGTGTACACCGTCGAGGGCGCGCGCGTGGTGCCCTGGGCGCCGGCCGCGGCCTTCACCCGCGACGCGATCGACACGGCAGACCCGGACCACGACGGGCTCCTCGATTTTGTGCGTCGGTCTCCATGGCACACCGTCGACGTGTGCGGCCTCGCGGGCATCGCGCACGCGGGTCCGTCGTGGCTCGTGCATGTCACCGCGGGCGGCGCGTCGAGCACCGACGACGCCGTGGTGCGCGCCTGGGTGATGGACCACTGCCGCCGCGAAGGTCCGCGCAACGGCCCCGCGCACGCCGACGTGATCGACGTGGCCTGCGCGCGTCTGCGAGGCCTCTCCGCCGACGACACCGTGGCCGCCCTCGCGCGACGCTGGCCCGACGCGCCGACGGTGTACATCCCGCCGCTTCACGACTCGCCGGTGTGCCTCTCGTTCTCGCAGGTGGCCTCGCTCGCGCTGCACACGCCCGCGTTCACGGTGCCGCGATGAGTGCGATGCGCCGTGTGCTTCCCCTCGCGCTCGTCGCGGCCTGCGCCCACCGTGCGACGCCGCCCGCCGCGCCCCTCGCACCGCCCACCGCGCCC
>CAMFHP010000185.1 GCA_945952225.1 uncultured Myxococcaceae bacterium | reverse complement strand
GCCATCGCGCGCATCGCTCGCATCGTTCGCATCGCGTGCATCGTCGCTCGCATCGCTGCCATCGCGCGCATCGCTCGCATCGTTCGCATCGCGTGCATCGTCGCTCGCATCGGCGGGCGATGCGTCGCGCACGGTGGCGTCGGACGTTGGGGTGACGGGGTCGTCGGCGCAGGCGAGGAGGAGCGCCGGGAGGAGAAGAAACGCGCGCGGTGCCTTCACGGTCGCGGAGGCTACCGCACGCCCGCGGTCACTGGTTCATCGACTCGAGGAACTCGCGGTTCGTCTCGGTGCGCGTGACCTTGTCGAGGAGGAACTCCATCGAGTCGATGACGTTGAGCGGGTGCAGGAGCTGGCGGAGCAGCCACACGCGCTGCAGCGCGAACTCGGGGAGGAGGAGCTCCTCCTTGCGCGTCGCCGACTTGTTGATGTCGAGGCAGGGGAAGATGCGCTTCTCCATGAGCTTGCGGTCCAGGTGGATCTCGCTGTTGCCCGTGCCCTTGAACTCTTCGAAGATCACTTCGTCCATGCGCGAGCCCGTGTCGACGAGCGCGGTGGCGATGATCGTGAGCGAGCCGCCCTCTTCGAGGTTGCGCGCCGCGCCGAAGAAGCGCTTCGGCTTGTGGAGCGCGTTCGAGTCGACGCCGCCCGAGAGGATCTTGCCCGACGGCGGCACCACGGTGTTGTAGGCGCGCGCGAGGCGGGTGATGGAGTCGAGAAGGATCACCACGTCGCGCTTGTGCTCGACCATGCGCTTCGCCTTCTCGATCACCATCTCGGCGACCTGGACGTGACGCGTGGCGGGCTCATCGAAGGTCGACGAGATCACTTCGCCCTTCACCGAGCGCTGCATGTCGGTGACCTCTTCGGGGCGCTCGTCGATGAGCAGCACCATGAGGTCGGCGTTCGGGTGGTTCGTGCTGATCGCGTTGGCGATGTTCTGGAGCAGCACCGTCTTGCCCGCGCGCGGCGGCGAGACGATGAGGCAGCGCTGGCCCATCCCGATCGGCACCAGCAGGTCGATGATGCGGGTCGAGTTGTTCTTGCGCTCGTACTCGAGGTTGAACTTCCGCTGGGGATAGAGCGGCGTGAGGTTGTCGAAGAGGATCTTGTCGCGGGCGACCTCGGGGGCCTCGAAGTTGATCTTGTCGACCTTGAGGAGGGCGAAGTAGCGCTCGTTGTCGCGCGGCGGACGCACGGTGCCCTGCACCATGTCGCCGGTGCGGAGGCTGAAGCGGCGGATCTGCGAGGGGGAGACGTAGATGTCGTCGGGGCCGGGGAGGTAGTTGTAATCCGGCGCGCGGAGGAACCCGAAGCCGTCGGGCAGGCACTCGAGCACGCCCTCGGCGAAGACCTCGCCCTTCTTGGCCGAGTGGCCCTGCAGGAGCGCGAAGATCAGCTCCTGCTTGCGGAGTCCCGCGGCGTTCTCGATGTTGAGGTCTTTCGCCATCTGCACCAGGTCGGGCATCGGCTTCTGCTTGAGGTCTCGAAGGTTGATCGCTTCCATCTCGTCTCTCGGTCGGTCGTCGGCGCGTTGCGCTCCGACGGGTTGGTGGGGACGCGGCTGCTTCTAGGGCGCACCGCGAAGCGCGACGTCCGCCCTGCACACGCGCGCGCACCGTCCCACGCCACGGGCGAGGGTGTGCTGCGTCGAGGGCATCGCGAGGGGCGTCACGCGGGGTCGATCCGTGCTGTGGAGGAGAACAGGGCTTCTCGGGGCTGCGTCGCGCAGAGGGATTCGCGCGATGAGAGGGTCTCTGCGGGAGCGGAGCAGCGCGCCGTCGGAGCGGAGCGCTGGCGCCGAACGCCCGGTGGGAGCGTCGGCCGGGGTCATTGCGTGGCATCGCCACGCGGGGGGCGGAACCGCCGTAGGGCGCGGACCCTAGAAGCCCCGATGGGCCCCTGTCAAGCGTCGCTTCGGCCCCGAAAACCGCGCCGTGTTCAGAGCGCCAGGGCCCCGCCGTGGACGATGTGCAACGTGCGGAGGGGGTGACGATCGGCGCACGCCGCGAGCACGCCCACCGTGGTCATGCAGTCGGCCAGGGCGCGGTGCGTCGGCGGATCGGGGATCTTGAGGTACGTCGCCAGCGTCGAGAGCTTGTGGTTCGGCGCCTGGGGAAAGACCTTCCGCGCGAGGCGCAGCGAGCAGAACATCGGCAGCTCGGGGCGGCGCAGGCCCACGCGTTGGAGCTCCTGCGCGAGGATTCCGCGGTCGAAGCTGGCGTTGTGGGCCATGAGCGGGCGGTTGCCCACGAAGGCGAGAAACGCCGCGAGCACGGGCCGCGCGGTGGGCGCGCCCTTCACCATCGCGTTGCTGATCCCATGCACGCGAATCACGTACGCAGGAATCGACTCTTCGGGATCCACCAGCGTCTGGAACTGCGAGACCACCTTGCCGTCTCGCACATGCAGCGCGCCGAGCTCGACGAGCCGCGCGCCCGGTCCCGCGCCCGTGGTCTCGGTGTCGACGATCACCACGTCGGTGAGCGGCGCATCAGGCTGCGCGATCTGCACGAAATTCCCATGCTGCACGGGCTTTCGCACGGCCGGCGGACGCGGCGCGCTCGCGGGGTTGAGCCCCAGCCCCGGCAGCCACGCGGTGCCTCCGACGCCCACATCCCCGGCGCCCGTCGCGCCTCGCGCGGCCCTCACCGCGGGCCCCTTCGGCGCCACCGATTTCGTCGCGCCCACCGGCGAGAGAAGCCCCTGCAACGGCAGCAGCGCGAGCGGACGCGGCGGCAACGCAGGCCTCGCAACGGCACCCGTCACCGGCGCTTCGGGCGCGGGCTCCACCGTCGGCGTGGGCTTCGACTCCGTGGGCGTCTGCGCCTCCATCGCCTTGCGAATGAGCGCGATCGTGCGCGGGTTGAGCCGCCGTCCCTGCTTGCCGGTCTCCACAGCGGCCGCGATCTTGTCAGAGTGTCTCCGCGAACGCCACGAGCGCGCGCCACAGCCGCGCGAGCGCCTCGGGATGCGCCTGCATCGCCGCGCCCCACGGCCCCACGAGCCCGCCCGCGAGCCACAGCACGCGCACACCCTCCACGCGCCATCCCGCGACGAGGGGGATCCATCCGTCGCGCGTCTGCGCGTGCACGGCGACCTTCGCCCGCGCGTCGAGCGTGACCGCGAGCGCCGCGCCGAGGTGCCGTCGATCGCGCCCCGCGAGCGCCTCGAAGCCCGCGACCTCGGCGTGCAGTTCGGGACCTTCCGCTTCGAAGCCCACCGCGCCGTCGATGTGTGTGATCGGTGATCCCCACGGGCCCATCGCCTCACGCAGTCGCGCTTCGTCGCACGGAGCGCCCGCGAGCAGCACCCACGCGCCCTCGCGCACCGTCGCGTGGAGCGCGTCGACGAGCGCGCGCCACGAGCGGTCGTCTGCTCCGTGGCAGAGCGCGAGGTCGAGCACCGCGCACGATGCGCTGAACGGCCTTGTTTCAAAGGGAATCAGCGCGTAGGTGAGCGCGCCCGTTCCGCCGAAGGAGGCACCCAGCGAGGCGCCGAGCGCGCACGCCCGATGGAGCTCGTAGCGGTGGTCCGTGGGCTGTCGCGTGAGCAGCGCGACACGCCATGCGTCGGGCCGCGCGCCCTCGAGGAGCGCATCACGGTCGGCGCGCTCGTGGGGGATCGCGTGTGTCGCGTCGAGGTCGCAGGAGAACAGCCGCCACACGTCGTCGCGCGACACGCGAACGAGCGCCTCGAGGTGCGGCGCGAGCTGCGCGTGGAGCGCCTTCGCCGTGCGTCGCGCGTCGTCGTCGACGGAGTACGCGCGGGTGAGCGTCGCGGGCGTTCCGACGGCGAGCCAGCGCCACGCACCGGGGGCTTCGTACACGGGCGTCGCGCCGAGGAGCCATGCGCGCGTCTCGTCGGGAAGCGCATCGAGGAGCGCGCGCTGCTCGCGTCGATCGAAGAGGGCGGCTGCGTCGGTGTTGGGCGCGTAGAGGCCCACCCACGCGCGCGGACGGTGGCTCCCGAAGGCGCGTCCCTCGGTGCAGAAGAGGTGCAGCGCGAGGATGTCGGTCACGCCGTCGAGCATCCAGCTCGCGCGGTCGGCGCAGCCCGCGTGCGGGGCCACGGCGATCACCGCGGGCGCTTCCGTACCGAGCATCGCGTGGAGCTGCTGCGCCACGAGGTCGGCCCACGCGCGCGTCCACCGATGGGCGTGCGGACGCAGCGTTCGCAGATGCCAGGCCGCATGGGGAAAGCGCGTCCGCAACGTGTCGAGCAGCGAGGGCTCCGTCGCCGGTGACGACGCGAGCGCGGCACTCCGCGGGTGCCGATCGTGGAGCGTCTCGACGAGCGCGCGCACGGTGTCGTCACCGCCAAAGCGCGCGCGGAGCGCATCGAGCACCGACACCGCGAACTGTCGCGCGGGAAGGTGCGCCGGGCTCGCCGTCGTCGCCGCGATCGCATCGAGGGCCGCCGTCGCCACCTCGCTCCACCGCAGCGGAACCACCCGCGCCTCGTCGCGCACGCTCGTCGGCGCGCGTCCGTCGGGGGTCACGTACACCAGCAGCGTGTGGGCGTCGGGGTGATGTCGCGCGGCCCACGCGAGGTAGGCCCGCACCTGACCGTCGCCCTCGTCGGCGTCGACCTTGTTCTCGACGAGGAGCACCCACGACGCATCGCCCGCGTCGCGCCATTGACAGAGAATGTCCGGTGCGTGCGACGACACCCGCACGCCATCGCCGAACGCACGCTCGCGCACCACGGAGACCTTCGCGGGATCGGGCGCACACGCAGGCGTCGGCGGCACGTCGGGCGCCGCGCCGGGCAGCGCTTCGACCCGTGCGAGGGCCGCCACCGTGAGCGCATGGAGCACCGCCGCGCCGAGCCCATGACCGCCGCCCGGATGCGGATCGCGCGGGTCGAGGAGCCACGCGAGAAAGCGCGTGTGCGGTCGCTCCTGGTGCGTCCACGCGAGCACGTCGAGGGGATCGAAGGGCGGCGCGATCGCGTCGAGCGCGGCGAGCTCGGGCGCGCGGAGCAGGTCGTCGAGGCCCTTCGCGTCGCGTCGCGAGGCCATGCGCTCAGAGCGGATGCGCCGCGCGACACACCTGCGCGCGCCACGCCACCGAGATGCCGAAGCGCGTGCCGCCGCCCTCGGGGCCGGTGAACACCGTGGGCGCGCCGAGGCCCGTCGTCGACCCGCGGAGCACGGTCACCTGTCCCGTGAAGCCCGAGGCCCGCTCGGCGGTGATCACCACGTCGCTGAAGCCGTCGTTCTCGATGTCGCGCGCGCCGCCGAGGGCGCCGCCGAAGAGCGCGTTCACGCCCGTCGACGTGTCGAAGAGGTTCTGCGCGAAGGTCGCCCCGAGCCCCGTCGCGCTGCCGCGAAAGAGGTACGCGCGGCCCGTGTACATGTCCACGCGCGGCGCGCCGATGAGCACATCGCCGAAGCCGTCGCCGTGCACATCGCCCGCGGCGACGACGACGGATCCGAAGTCCGCCTCCATGCCCGCGGGGCCGCGGAGGGTGATCGTGGGCGTCGGGTCGGGACCGCGCGAACCGCCGTGGTACACGTGCACGCGGCCCGTTCCGTTGTCGAGCGCGGGGGCGCCCACGGCCACGTCGGGGTAGCCGTCGCCGTTCACGTCGCCGACGCCCGCGACGGCGCTGCCGATGCGTCCGCCGAAGGCATCGGTGAGGGCGAGCGTGCTGCGCGCGGTCATCGTCGCGTTGGGAGAGCCGAAGTAGAGCACCGCGCGTCCGACGCCGAAGGTGTGGTCGGGCACGCCGACGAGCAGGTCGCTGTCGAGGTCTCCGTCGACGTCGCCCGCGTTCGCCACGGCCGCGCCGAAGCGCGCGATCATGCCCGTGGGGCCGTCGAGCGTGAGCGACGCGAAGGGCGCGAGGCCGCGTCCGCTGCCGTAGTAGACGAACGCGCGGCCCGCGTTGAGACCCGGCGCGCCCACGACGAGGTCGTTGTAGCCGTCGGCGTTGAGGTCACCCGCGCACGCCACCGCGTTGCCAAAGAGGGCCCGCGGACCGTCGGTGCCGTCGATGGCCTGCGAGGGCTGCGGCGAGAGGCCGGCCATCTCGCCGAGGTACACGTAGAGACGGCCCGCGGTGTTGTTGTAACCGGGCACGCCGACGACGAGGTCGGTGTAGCCGTCGCCGTTGAAATCCGCGGCCGCGAGGCTCCACGCGAACTGCGTCGGCGACACCGGAGGACGCGCAGGAATGGGATCGTCGATCACGACGCGCCCCCGCGACGAGATGCCCGACGACGTGCCCGAGAACGCATAGATGCGCGGCCCCGGCGTGGGGAGCAGCGGCGCGCCCACGGCCACATCGGCGAAGCCGTCGCCGTTGAAGTCGGGGTTGTCGCCCCACGCGAGGCTCTGCGCGGCGCGTCCTGCGATGAACACGGGCCACGTCGACGACACGCGCTCGCCCACGCGCACACGCCAGAAGAGTGCGCCCGCGGGGAGGTCCATCGTGGGCGTCCAGGTGCCCGAGGCGCTCACCGCGGTGGTGACGGCGACCATCGAGCACGCGCGGTTGCGGCACACCTCCAGCGAGCCGCCGCCCGTGGCGTCTGCGGGGAGCGTCCATCGAAACTGCGGCCGTGGCCCCGTCGAGAAGCTCCCCGACGGCGGCCATTGCAGCCGCGGAAGCTCACGGCACCCATCGCCGCTGCGCTCCCACCCAGGATCACAGGTGAACCCGCAGGCCCCCGCGGTGCACGTCGCGTAGGCGTGGTCGGGCACGGGGCACGGCTCACACCGATCACCGCACGTGTCGGGCGAGCCGCTGTTCGCGCAGGCCGTTCCGCACGCGTGAAAGCCCGCGTTGCAGCGGAACCCGCAGGCCCCCGCCGTACACGTCGCCGCGCCGTTCGCGGGCACCGCGCAGCGCGTACAGCTCGCGCCGCAGCCGAGGGGAGAGGTTCCGTCCGAGCAGATGTCTCCGCAGCGCCGAAAGCCTGTCTGGCAGGTGAAATCGCACGCGCCCGAGGCGCAGACCGCGACGCCGTTCGCGGGCGTGGGACAGGGGCTACAGCGGTCGCCGCACGAGGCCACGGCGGTGTTCGAGACGCAGGTTCCATCGCACGCGTGGTAGCCCGTCTCGCAGGTGACCTCGCAGCGCGCGTTGCGGCACGCGACGGTGCCGTGCTCGGGCGTGGGGCAGGGCGTGCAGCGTGACCCGCACGTGCCTTCGGCGTTGTCGTCGGCGCAGCGCGATCCGCAGGCGTGAAAGCCCACGTTGCACTCGACCGCGCAGAGGGCCGCGGGGCCTCCGCCCATGCAGACGGCGCGTCCGTTCGAGGGCACGGGGCACGGATCACAACGCGAGCCGCACGAGCTCGTCGCGGTGTACGACACGCACACGCCGTTGCAGCGGTGCTCCGTGGGCGGGCACGGCTGAAGGCACACCCCGTTGGTGCAGGTCGAGGGTGCCGCGCAGGGGTTGCCACACGCGCCGCAGTTGGCGTTGTCGATGGCGAGGTCGGTGCACGCGCCGCGGGGGCACCAGCGCTGGCCCGGCGAGCACGCGCAACGGCCGTCGCTGCACCAGGAGCCCGCGCCGCAGACGGTGCCGCAGGTGCCGCAGTTCGTGGCGTCGGTGCGGGTGTCGACGCAGGCCTCGCCGCAGCGATCGGGGGTGGCCGTGGGACACGCGCAGGCGCCGCCGCGGCACACCCGTCCGTCGCCGCAGGGCGTGTCGTTGGGGAGCGCGTCGTAGACGCAGTAGCCCGCGGGGAGCACGCAGCGCTCGTTGCCCGTGCACGCGTCAGTGTCGGCGCACTGCGAGTCGACGGCGCACGGTCGCCGCGCGAGGCATCCGCGCACGGGGTCACACGCCGAGCCCGCCTCGCAGCGCGCCGCGGAGGGCTCGTAGGTGCAGCGCCCCGCGACGCAGCGGTTCACGGTGCAGTCGATGCGGTCGTCGCACTGGAGGTCGTTGGCGCACTCGCGTCCCACGTCGTCGGGGGCGACGGAGGCGTCGGAGGTGGGCGCGTCGGAGCCGCTGCACCCGAAGACGCAGAGCGCGAAGAGGGCCGTCGACAGGCGCACGGATCGCATCGGGCGGCGATGCTAACAGCAGATCGGCGCGCGAGGTCGATGTGGTAGCGTCGCGGCCCTTTGCTGGAGGGCTATTTCGACGATGAACGCGCAGGAACGCTGGCAGCACTACCGCACGTGGCGCTTCGACGACGAGGCGCTGGGCGTCTCCCTCGACCTCAGTCGCATGGGGCTCGACGGAGCCTTCATCGACGCGATGCGCGCCCCGCTCGCGAGGGCCTTCGACGCGATGGAAGCCCTGGAATCAGGCGCGATCGCGAACCCCGACGAGGGGCGCATGGTGGGCCACTACTGGCTCCGCGACCCGTCGCGCGCGCCCACGCCGTCGCTTCGTGAGGCCATCGAGTCGACGGTCGACGCGGTGGTGCGCTTCGCGGCCGACGTGCACGCGGGCGCGGTCTCGACGCCGTCGGGCGCGCGGTTCACGACGGTGCTCGTGGTGGGCATCGGCGGGTCGGCGCTGGGGCCGCAGTTCGTGTCGAACGCCCTTCGCACGGGGCGCGACGCG
Source organism: uncultured Myxococcaceae bacterium (assembly GCA_945952225.1). Classification (GTDB taxonomy): domain Bacteria; phylum Myxococcota_A; class Polyangia; order Polyangiales; genus CAISKJ01. The sequence continues at coordinate 2,174 of CAMFHP010000185.1, read as the reverse complement.
ATGCGCGTGCTCTTCGTCGACAACACCGACCCCGATGGCATCGAGCGCACGCTGGGCGACGTGGGAGATCTCTCGACGACGCTCACGGTGGTGATCTCGAAGTCGGGCGGCACGAAGGAGACGCGCAACGGGATGCTCGAAGTGAAGCGGGCCTACGAGCGCGCGGGCCTGGCGTTCGAAGCGCACGCGGTGGCGGTCACGGGCGAGGGGAGCGAGCTCGATCGCGCGGCGGTGGCGGGCGCGTGGCGCGCGCGGTTCCCGATGTGGGACTGGGTCGGCGGACGCACCTCGGAGCTGTCGACGGTGGGGCTGCTGCCCGCGGCGCTCCAGGGCTTCGACGTGCGCGCGATGCTCGACGGCGCCCGCGCGATGGACGCGCTCACCCGCACGAAGGACCTTCGCGCGAACCCCGCCGCGCAGATGGCCCTCGCGTGGCACCGCGGATCGAACGGACGCGGCGAGCGCGCGATGGTGGTGCTCCCCTACAAAGACCGTCTCGAACTCTTCTCGCGGTACCTCCAGCAGCTCGTGATGGAGTCGATCGGCAAGGAGCTCGACCTCGACGGGAAGCCGGTTTTTCAGGGCCTCACGGTGTACGGCAACAAGGGCAGCACCGACCAGCACGCGTACGTGCAGCAGCTCCGCGACGGCGTCGACAACTTCTTCGTGACCTTTCTCGAAGTGCTGCGCGACCGCGCGGGCGACGACCTCGAAGTGGAGCCCGGGGTCACCGCGGGCGACTACCTCTTCGGCTTTCTCGAAGGCACGCGCGCGGCGCTCTCCGAGCGCGGACGCCCTTCAATCACGCTGACCCTCGACGCCGTCGACGCGCGTCGTGTGGGCGCGCTCATCGCGCTGTACGAGCGCGCGGTGGGCCTCTACGCGTCGCTGGTGAACGTGAACGCGTACCACCAGCCCGGCGTCGAAGCGGGCAAGAAGGCGGCGGGCGTGGTGATCGCGCTGCAGTCGAAGGTGCTCGCGGCGCTGCGCGCGCACGGCGAGCCACGCACCGCAGAAGAGGCCGCACGCGAAGCGGGAAGCGACGACGTCGAGACGGTGTTCAAGATCCTGCGCCACGCGTCGGCGAACGCGCAGCACGGGGTCGTACGCGCGCGCCGCGGAGACGCGTCGGAGCCTGTGTTTTGTGCGGTCCGCGTGAGTTGACGAAACGGCTTTCTGCGCCGCGTTCTTGGCGAGCGGGAGCTCCGCCGGAATAAGGTCTCTTTCAACGAGAGGGACATCGAAATGGGCGCGGAACTCACGGTGCGGCAGAAGATCCTGGTGGCGGCGTTGGCACTCGGCGAAGAGCTCGAGGCCTTCTCCGTCGAAGACCTCATCGTGCGGAGCTGGCAGCTCTTTCCCGATGCATTCTCGCTGCGCGGCTACTTCGCGAAGCATCCCGACTCGAACCGTGTGCTGGCGAAGCTCTCGGGCGCCGACGGCCTCTGCGGCCTCGGGTGGCTTGAGCACACCGACCAGCGCATGTACCGCGTGACGCGCAAGGGACGCGTCGTGGCGCGGCAGCTCCAGGCCGTGCTCGCGGGCACGGCGACGACGCCCGTGGTCGCCGTGCAGACCGACGCGGTGGGCGCCGAGGAGATCCCCGCGGTGAAGACCGCTGCGGTGACTGCCCCCGCGGCGAAGGCCGAGCCCCGCGCGCCGGCGAAGCCCCGCACGCCCCGCGCGCCGAAGGCCGAGAAGGTCGAAGCGGCTCCCGCGCGTCCCGTGGTGACCCTCGCACCGCAGGAGATCATGGCCGTGGGCGTGATCGCGAAGGGCGACGCGCTCCGCAAGTTCCTCCGCGGCTCGCCGCTGACCTTCGGCGACGCGTGCGCGTTCTGGGGCATCACCGCGGGCCGCACGTCGAACGTGCAGGAGAAGCTCGACGTGGTCGAAGACCTTCTCAAGCGCGTGGTGGAGAGCTTCGGCGCCGAAGGCACCCCCGTCGATCCGCGCATGCCCTCGCTCTCGACCTGCTACGGCCTGCTGAACCTGCACCGCCTCATGCTCACGCGCTTCCAGCGCGAGCTCGACACGATGCGCGTGCAGCTCGCGACGGGCTGAACGCGGTCTGCGACAGGCGTGAAACGCCTTCAATACAAGCGTCTGAAGAAAAAGCGACGAGGGCGGGAAAAGAAAGTTGACGGTCGGAGGGAGGGCGCGTAGAAACCGCC
>CAMFHP010000184.1 GCA_945952225.1 uncultured Myxococcaceae bacterium | reverse complement strand
GCGGCGGCGGCGGCTGCGGCATGGGCGGCGGCGGCGGCGGCGCGGGCGGCGCGGTACGTCTCCAGGCCATCACCTCGGCGGCCATCGGCACCAACCTCGTGCTCGTGAACGGCGCGGGCGGCGGCACCCCCACCTGCGGAAGCACCACGGCCGGCGCGGGCAGCGCGGGTCGCATCGGCGTGAACTCGCCCGCCACCACGGGCACCACGACGCCCTCCTTCGACCGCAACTGACGGTCGCCGTCTCTCCCTCCCTCCGCGCTCCGGCGCGCGCCGTGTGACACGCGAGCGCGCGCCGTGTGACCGCGCCGTGACAAGCGCACACGCGCGCTTGTGTCCCCCGCACGCGCCCTGCTAGCGACGGCCCCCGTGCGGCCCCTGCGACGACTGCTCCCGCTCGCGCTCGCGGCGCTCACCGCGCTGCCCTCGTGCGGCGCCGACGACCGAGACGCGACGATCCTCTCGGTGTTCGCGCGCGCCGACGACCCCCAGTGGCGCACGCGCCCCACACTCCTCGACGGACGCTACGCGCGCATGGCCGCCTCGCCCGTCGACTTCTACCGCGGCGCCATCGCGCTCTACCTCCGCGACTGGCGCGACGGCTCGATGGGCCTCTCCGCTTCGAACTTCGCCGTCGACCTCCCGATGCCCCTCGGCGTGGGTGATCCGCACGTCGAGAACTTCGGCACGCTCCTCGGCCCCGACGGTCGCGTCACGCTCGAAGCCAACGACCTCGATGGCGCCGACCGCGTCCCCTACCTCTGGGATCTCCGCCGTCTCACCGTGGGCCTCTGCGTCGCCGCGCGGTGGTCGAACGCCGACAACGCCGCCGCCCGCGCCGCCGCCGCCGCCGTCGATCGCACCGTGGCCCACGACGCCGCGCGTGCCTACGCCGACGCGCTCGCCGCGCCATCCTCCCCCGCGCTCGCCGATGCGTCCGAGGCGACCGCGCCCCTCGTGAGCGATCTGTTCCGACGCGCGCAACGCGACGCCACGCGACGCACCGAGCTCGACGACCTCACCACGCTCACGGGCACCACGCGCACGCTCCGCCGCGGACACGTCGACCCCGACGATCCCACCGACGTGCTCGAATCGCTCCCCGCGTGGGCCATCGACGCGCTGCCCGCGCTCTTCGCCCAATACCGCCTCACGCTGCGCACGCCGCCCGACGCCCGCGCGTTCACCGTGCTCGACGCCGCGCGCCACTACGGATCGGGCGTCGCGAGCTTCGCGCGGGTGCGCCTGCTCGTGCTCGTGCGCGGCCCCACCGACGCGCCCGACGACGACGTGGTGCTCGAAGTGAAGGAGCAATCCGACGCCGTCTCGCCCGGTGGATTTGTGCCCTCCGTGTGGTTCGACTCCATCGGCGCGCGCGTCCGTGCGGCCCGCGATGCGCTGTGGTCGCGCCCCGACGCCGACCCGTGGTGGGGCACCGCCGTGTGGTTCGGTCTGCCCGTGCAGATCCGCGCGGAATCGGGTGCCGCAAAGGGCCTCCGCATCGCCCGCATGACCGGCGCCAACGGAACGCCCGACGCCCTCCGCGCCCTCGCCCGCACGCTCGGCGCGCGCCTCGCGGTGATGCACCGTCGCACGCTCCCCGCCGACGCGCCGCAGCTCTCCGTCGTGCGCCGCGACCCCGAAGCCTTCGCCCGCGAGCAGGCCGACGTGTCCGTTCGCTACGCCGACCAGGTGTTCGCCGACCACGCGCGCTTCGCCGCCCTCGTGGCCGCGCGAGGCCCCTCGCTCGGTCGCACCGTGTCGCCCGACGACGCGCCCTCGACCCCCGCACAGGCGCTCCTCGGCCGCGCGCCCATCGAGTCTCCATGACCCTCCGACGCACGCTCCCGCTCGCGCTCCTCGCGACGCTCACGCCCCTCACGGCACGCGCGCAGACGGCCCCCACCACGCCGCCCCTCGCGCCCCCCGTGAGCACCGCCGCGGGCACCACGGGACTCACCGTGCGCCCCGGCCTCGAAGTGTTCTCGCAGTACGCGCTGCGGTTCACCAACACCGACGCGGGCACCCTCGACACGACGCACACCTTCGACGTGCCGCGCACGCACGCGTCGCTCACCGCCGACTACGAGCACGCCCGCGCCCGCGTGGTGCTCGAAGCCGTGCGCTCGGCCTCCGAGGGATCGCTCCTCGGCGTGGCGGGCGACAGCTTCGTGCTGCGTCTCCGCGAGGCCTGGGGGGGATGGAGCTCGCCGCGCGTCGAGGTGCGCGCGGGCGTGGTGCCGACGCTCGCGCTCCCCGAAATTGAATCGACCTGGGGACTCCGCGCGGTGGCGCCCACGCCGCTCGAAACCGCCCGCTGGATGTCACCCGCCGACCTCGGACTCACCGCGCGCGTGGCGCTCCCGCACGGCCTCGGCGCCGTCGCGCTCGGGGCCTACAACGGCGAGGGATACGCGCAGCGCGAGTTCAACCGCAGCCTGAGCGGCGAGGCCCTCGTGGTGCTGCGTCCCTTCGCGGGCACGGCGCTCGAACCGCTCACCGCGCTCGCGTCGTACACGCTCGGCACCGCGGGCGCGGGCGACGTGCGCAGCGATCGATTCACCGGCGCGCTCCTGTGGCGCGGCGCACGCATTCGCGGCGGCGCGAGCGTCACGCGCGCATGGGGAATCGACGACCGAGGAGACCAGACCGGATGGCTCGTCGAGGGCTTCGTCGCCGCCGAGCCCGTGGCCTCGCTACTCGTGGGCGCGCGGGTGTTCCGCTGGCAGCGCGACGACAGCGTCGACACCGACCGCGTCACCACCGTGCTCGCCACCGCGGGATGGCGCGTCGTGCGCCCGTGGGAGGTCTTCGCCGCCGTGTCCCGCGCGATCCCCGGCGCCCGCGCCGTGCAGGCCCTCCCCGGCTCGGACCACTGGGAGCTCCGACTCGTCTCGCGCGTCGTGTTCTGACCGCCCGTTCCTTCACCCTGGAGTCATCACCGCCATGAAGAAGCCGCTCTCTGCCCTGCTCGTCCTCGCGCTCGCGGCGTGCTCCGAGTCCCGCGTCGACACGATCCCCGACACCGACGCCGCCGTCGACACCGCGCAGCCCACCGACGCCACGCAGCCCACCGACACCACGCAGCCCACCGATCGCACGCAACCGACCGACACCGCGCAGCCCACCGACACCGCGCAGCCCACCGACACCGCGCAGCCCACCGACACCGCGCAGCCCACCGATGCGGGCGTCGCCGACGCGAGCGGACGCCTGGTGATCAACGAGATCAGCGCGGTCGGCGCCGAGTGGGTGGAGCTCTACAACGCGGGCGATGCGCCCGTGTCGCTCTCCGAGGTGCAGGTCGCCGACAGCGAGAGCGACGGCGGACCGCGCGTGTCGCGGGCGATGCGCTTCCCCGCGGGCACGATGCTCTCGCCGGGGCAGTACGTGCTCGTGCTCGCGAACCAGAGCGACGCCGGCACGGGCCCGCAGACGATGTGCCTCGATGGCGGTCCGTCGACGTGCTTCCACGCGAACTGGAGCCTCAGCGCGAGCCGCGGCGAGACCGTGTGGGTGCTCTCGCCCGCGGGCGCCGCGCAGGTGAGCGAAGCGTTCCCCATGAACGGCACGCCCGACGGCGGCACCTGGGGACGCCTCCCCAACGGCACCGGCCCCTTCACCACCACGCGCGCCACGCCCGGCGCCGCGAACGCCGCGCCCTGAGCACCCTCTCCGCGCGCACCCGACGCGCGCGATTTCACACATCCGTCGCACGCGTTCCCGCGCTGTCACACCCGTGCGATCCGCGCCACACATCTCCTCCGAGCTGTCACCGTGACGCCACCGCGGGCCGTGTACCTCGTTGCCCGTGACACGCGCCCTCCGCACGCTCGCCACCACGCTCGCCGCCCTCGCCCTCGCGCCCCTCGAAGCCCACGCCGTACGCCTCTGGGAAGAGCCCCGCGCAGGATGGAGCGCCACCGCCACGCTCGGTGAGAACACCTCCCTCGCCTCGCCCGACCTTCGCCCGAGCGACACGCTCACGCCCCTCGCCGCGGGCGGTCACGCGGGCCAGAGCCGCTACCCCGAAGGCGTCGCCGAACGCTGGCTCGACGTGGGCTTCTACGCGCAGCCGCAGTTCATCTACCAGACGGGCTACGACAACGACTCGGTCACGAACTTCTCCGTCGCGCCCGGCGTGAACCTCCGTCGCACGCGCATGGTGGTGCACGGTCAGGCGCACCCGCTCCTCCAGGTGCGCATGGAGTTCGGTCTCAGCGACCGCCTCGAACTCTTCGACACCTACGCGCTCGTGCCCGTGCGCCGCTGGTTGCAGGTGCAGCTCGGGCAGTTTCGTGTGCCCTTCTCGCGGCAGGAGCTCGTCTCGGGATCGCGCCTCCAGTTCACCGACAGCGCGCTCTGGAGCGGCGGCGCCAACGCCAGCGGCGTGCGCTTCGTGCCCTCGTACGACACGGGCCTGATGGTGTGGGGATGGGTCGGGCCCCGCGACCTCGTCGAGTACTACGCGGGCGTCTTCAACGGAAAGGGACCCAACAACCCCTTCAACCTCGACGGCTTCTTCCTCTACGCGGGCCGCGTGGTGCTCAACCCCCTCGGGCGTCCTCGCGCCTTTCAAGAGGGCGCCATCGGACTGCCCCGCGAGCCCACGGTCTCCATCGGCCTCAACGCCGCCGGACAGATCCGCCAGGTGGGACTCGTCACGCTCCCCGGTGCGACCGCGCCGGTGCCCAACCGCATCCGCGCCGTGAGCCTCGGCGCCGACGTGTTCGCCGCCGCCTACGGCGCCTCGCTCTACGCCGAGCTCTACGCGCGCGACACCGACGAGACCGACACGCACGCCGCGCCCAGCACGCAGAGCCTCGGATGGCTCGTGCAGGCCGGGTACTTCATCCCCGCGCCCGTGCTCCGCGATCACCTCGAAGTGGTGGCGCGCGTGCAGCGCTTCGACCCCTCGACCTGCGTCACGCGCACGCAGGGCGACGACTGCGGGCTGCGTCCGCCGGCCTCGGCCTCGCGCGCGGTGTACCGCGACTTCATGGACACCCTCGCCGTCACCGTGGGCCTCACCTGGTACCAGCTCGGACACGGTTTCAAGGCCCAGGCCTCGTACACGCTGCTCAACGAGTACCGCGACCTCGCGGGCGGCGCGCCGGGCAGCGGCGTGGTGGCCAACGACCTCATCAACCTCCAGCTCACCGGATCGTTCTGAAAGGCTCCGCACGATGACCGCAACGCTCCGCCCGCTCCGCGCGATGGCGCTCACGCTCGCGCTCTCCGCGTGCCAGTCGCCGCTGCCCGCCGCCACCGACGCGGCCACTTCGAACGACGCCGCCGCCGACGCCGACGCGGGCCCCGACCCGATGTTCGCGCAGCTCCGCTACGTGCCCGAGGGATGCGCCCACACCGTGCGCACGATCGACAGCACGTACATGAACTACCGCGGTGACACGTCGACCTTCGGCGCCGCCGCGACGCCCACGTCGGTGCACACCTCGTGGGCCGCCGATCCCTCCACGACCATCGCCGCCGTGTGGACCACCGACGCCGACACGCGCGCCACGGTGATGCAGTACGGCACCGCGCGCGACGCCCTCGACCGCACGGCCACGGGCCACGTGAGCACCGGCGCGAGCGGCGCCGCGCAGCTCACCGCCCACGAGGTGCACGTGTGCGGACTCACCCCCGACACGACCTACTACTACCGCGTCGGCGGCGAAGGGCACTGGAGCGCGGTGCAGAGCTTCCGCACGGCGCCCGCCGCAGGACGCACCGACTACGACGTGAACTTCGCCGTCACCGGCGACTCGCGCGACAGCTTCGCCGTGTGGCGCATGGTGCAGGAGCGCATGGTCTCCGTGAGCGCGATGCGCGCGCCCGACTTCGAAGTGTTCTCCGGCGACGCGGTGCTCCTCGGCACCATTCAAGACGCATGGAACCAGTGGTTCGCCGCCGCGTCGCCGACGCTCGCGCACATGCCCGTGGTGATGGCCCACGGCAACCACGACGCCCTCGCGATCAACTACCTGCTCCAGGTCGCGCAGCCGCAAGCCGACAGCGACGAGCGCAGCGAGCTCTACTTCTCCTTCGACTACGGCCCCGTGCACGTCGTCGTGCTCAACGACACCGCGCGCGACCCCGCGGGCAGCATCGCGGGCACGCAGGTGAACTTCCTCCGCACCGACCTCGCCGCGGCGCGGGCCAACCGGGCGCGCGTTCCCTTCATCGTGGCCGTGCACCACAAGCCCGCGTTCGGATCGTCGCGGTACACCAACGACGACGAGTCGGCGTTCATCCGCCGCACGTGGCCGCCCATCTTCGACGAGTACGGCGTCGACGTGGTGTTCAGCGGCCACGAGCACGTCTTCGAAGTGAGCCGCGAGCTCGATGGCACCGGCGCCGAGGTCTCGGGCCGCCGCGGCACCACGTACATCACCTCCGCGGGATCGGGCGCGCAGCTCTACGAGACGGGCACGCGCACCTGGCAGCGGTACACCGAGAGCGTCGTCAATTTCTGCCTCGTGCACGTGACCAACCGCTCGCTCGAAATCACCCCCTACCGCGGCGACGGCACGGTCATCGAGCAGGGCCGCGTCACCCGCACCCCGAGGATGTGACCATGGCGACGAACCTCTCCCGACGCGCGCTCCTTCAGTGGCTCACGGCCCTCGGCGCGGCTTCTCTAGGCGCGGGCTGCGACAGCGATCCGGCGAACGCCGCGCCCGATGCGTCGGCGCCCGATGCGTCCGCGAGCGATGCGGCGACGGATGCCTCCGTGCCCGACGACGCCGCCGTCGAAGCGGGATGGACCGCCGTGCCCGCGAGCGACGAGCCCGAGCCCGACGCGCGCTTCACGCACGGCATCGCGAGCGGTGATCCGTTGCCCGACGCGATCGTGCTGTGGACCCGCGTGTCGCCCGACGCCGGGGCCACCGCGGCGGTGATGGTGACGTGGCAGCTCGCCGACGACGCGGCCTTCACCGCGGGCCTCCGCGAGGGAATGGTGAGCACCGACGGCGACCGCGACTGGACCGTGAAGGTCGACGTCACCGGGCTCTCCGCGGGGCGCACGTACTACTACCGCTTCCGCGCGCTCGGGGCCGTGTCGCCCGTGGGACGCACGCGCACCGCGCCCACGGGGTCGGTCTCGCGCCTTCGCTTCGCGGTGGTGTCGTGCAGCAGCCTCGCGCACGGATACTTCTTCGCGTACCGACAGCTCGCGCGCATCGCCGACCTCGACGCGGTGATCCACCTCGGCGACTACATCTACGAGTACGGCAGCGGCACCTACGGCAACGTGCGCGCGTACGATCCGCCCACCGAGATCCGCACGCTCTCGGACTACCGCCGTCGCTACGCGCACTATCACCGCGACGCCGACCTGCGCGCGATGCACCGGCAGCACCCGATCATCCCCGTGTGGGACGACCACGAGTTCGCCGACAACGCGTACCTCGACGGCGCCGAGAACCACACGCCCGCCACCGAGGGCCCCTTCGCCGACCGCAAGGCCGCTGCGAAGCGCGCGTGGTGGGAGTGGATGCCCGTGCGCGACACCGCCGACGGACACATCTTCCGCAGGCTCGCGTTCGGTGACCTCGCCGACCTCGTGATGCTCGACACGCGCATGTGGGGAAGGGCCATGCAGCCCACCGTGGTCGACGGCGGCGTGACCGACGCGAACCGCGCGCTCCTCGGCGACGACCAGGAGCGCTGGGCCTTCGACACGCTCCGCAGCTCCACCGCGCGATGGAAGCTCCTCGGCCAGCAGGTGATGATGGCCCAGCTCGTTCAGTTCCTGAACAACGACCAGTGGGACGGCTATCCCGCGGCGCGCGCGCGCTTCTTCAACCTCCTGCGCGCGATGGCCGTGCAGAACGTCGTCGTGCTCACGGGAGACATCCACACCTCGTGGGCCAACGAGCTCACCGAGACGCCGCGCGATGCGTCCACCTACGACCCCGCCACCAGCCGCGGCGCGCTCGCGGTGGAGTTCGTCGTGCCGGGCATCTCGTCGCCGGGCTTTCCCCCGTCGCTCGCGAACCTCGCGCCGCAGATTCTCGCCGAGGCGCCGCACATGAAGTTCGTCGACCTCACGCGCCGCGGCTTCGGCCTCCTCGACGTGACGCCCGAGCGCGTGCAGGCCGCGTGGCACCACCTCGACGACGTGGCCCAGACCACCGCGCGCACCCGCGTCGGCGCCGTGTTCTCCGTCGCCCACGGACGCGCCGCCCTCGTGCGCGAAGAGTCCTCCGCCGAGGCCGCACCGCGCAGCGACGCCCCCGCCCTCGCGCCCTCCACCGCGACCCGCGCATGACCCGCGCGTGATCCGTCGCGCGACACGCGCACGCACACGTCACCGAAAATCTGCGCACACGCCTCGTGCCTTCGCGGCGCACGCGCCCTACCGTCGCGCGCAGGATGAGGGGCAGCGCATCGCGCCCGTCGTCCGCTGATTTCACGCCGCGCGCGGGCGGCGATTGTGCACTTTCCCCGGCCCGCGGGTTTGCGGTAGACAACCACGACCATGATCCAGGGACAGCGGGTTCTTCTCACCGGCGGCGCGGGCTTTATCGGAACGGCGCTCGTGCGACGGCTGGCGGAGGCGAACCAGTGCGTGGTGTTCGACCTCCTGCGCCGCAACGCACTCACGCCTGCGGGCCTCGACCGTCACCCCAACGTGACGCTCGTGCAGGGCGACGTGCGCGACCGCGAGGCGCTCTCGAAGGCGATGGAGGGGTGCTCGTACGTGATCCACCTCGCGTCGATCGCGGGCGTCGACACCGTGCTCAAGAACCCCGTGCCCACCATGGAGATCGCCCTCGAAGGCACGATGAACACGCTCCGCGCCGCGGCGGAGAAGGGCAGCGCCATCAAGCGCTTCATCGACTTCTCGACGAGCGAGGTCTTCGGCCGCTACGCCTTCCGCGTCGGCGAAGGCGACGTCACCACCCTCGGCGCCGTGGGCGAAGCCCGCTGGACCTACGCCGTCAGCAAGCTCGCCACCGAGCACCTCTGCCACTGCTACCACAAGCAGTTCGGGCTCCCGACCGTGGCGATCCGGCCGTTCAACATCTTCGGCCCGGGTCAGGTGGGTGAAGGCGCCGTGCACGCGTTCGTGGTGCGCGCCCTCCGCGACGAGGCGATCACGATCCACAACGAGGGCGATCAGATCCGGTCGTGGTGCTACATCGACGACATCGTCGAGGGCATCCTCCTCACGCTGGAGCGCGACGAGGCCATCGGGCAGAGCTTCAACATCGGCAACCCCCGCGCGACGGTGACCATCTACCAGCTCGCGCGGATGATCACGCGCCTCGCCGACTCGCGCAGCGAGATCAAGTTCGTCGAGTGGCCCTTCGCCGACGTCGAGCTGCGCATCCCCGACATCCAGAAGGCCGAGAAGCTCCTCGGGTATCGCCCGCGGGTGGAGCTCGAAGACGGCCTCATGCGCACGATCGTCTGGTACCGCGAGAAGCTCGAACGCGACCGTCGCGACTCGATCCCCGCGCCGCAGAAGGACGCGGGCTCGCCGTGACCGCGCGCACGTACGACCTCGAGATCATCCGCTCGGACGGCTGGTTCGAACGCGTGGTGACGAGCGTGCCCGCGCTCGGGAGGCTGTGCGAATCGCTCGGCGAGGCCCTCGTGGCGCTCTCGCTGGTGGCGGGCTTCCGCATCGTGTCGGCGGGCATCGACCGCAACTCCGGCGAGGTGACCAACCTCCAGTGGGTGCGCGACAACGAGGGCTCCGAGGTGACCGACTCGGGTCCGCCCGACGCGCTGCGCTCCGAGGTGATGGCGGCGCTGCTCGGCGACGCCGACGAGATGGTCGACCTCGGCGACGTGCCCGACCCCAACGACCTGCGCGACTGCATCGGCGCGCGCTACGTGCTCCTCGCGCCGCTCTTCGGCTTGACCCTCCTGCGCCTCGACGCCACGCACCGCGACGAGCCCCGGCTCACGGTCACCCACGAGCGCGGACAGGAAGAGGTCGGGCTCCGACAGTTCCGACGCTTCCTCCGGTCGCGCGTGATCGACGTGTTGCAACAGCAGCGCGCGCGCTCCGTGGCCATCGACCTGGAGCAGGCCGAGCTGGCCCGCGAAGACTTCGACGCCGGACGCTACGACGAGGTGGTGCAGCGCCTCGGTCCGTGGGTCTCGCCGTTGCTCATGTACCTCCGCACGCCCGAGGGCGCGGCGCTCGATGCGAAGACCCGCGCCGACCTCGGACGCGCGCTGGGCATCCTCGGCGAGTCGCTCCACCTCCTGGGTCGCAGCGAAGAGGGCGAAGAGACCCTGCGCCTCGCCGTGCAGTACGCCCACGACGGCCCCGCCGCGGGCGAGCTGTACCGCACCCTCGCGCGCCTGCTCATCGCCACGAACCGCCGCGCCGAGTCCATCGGGCTCATCCGCCGCGCGCTCTCGCTGGAGCCCGCGGTGCGCGAGCTCGTGCCCGACCTGGCCCTCGGCTACATCGCCGCCGGACGCCACGTGGCCGCCCTCGGCGTGCTCCGCGAGCTCCGCGCCTCGGGCGCCGACGCGTCTCCGCTGGAGCCCATCGAGCGCGACCTCCGCGAGCACCTCGGCGACGCCTACACCCGCTTCGAAGCCCACCTCAGCGCCCCGCGCGGCTGACCGCGGCGCCCCCCGCGGCCCCGGTGCTCCCAGAAGCGGGCGCAGCGGGCGCAGCAACGTGGCCGGGGTTCCCGGTGGTCACCCCGGGCTGGTGTGCGAATCGCACCGGGCGCTGCCCGGCGCTCCCTGAAGCGGGCGCGGCGGGAGAGCTTCATGCAGCGTCGGAGGCCAACTCCGACGCGACCGCACACACCAGCCCGGGGTGACCACCGGGAACCCCGGCGCC
>CAMFHP010000183.1 GCA_945952225.1 uncultured Myxococcaceae bacterium | reverse complement strand
ATCGACCGCGCCGCCGTCGAGAAAGCTCTCGGGGAGCTGCGACTCGTCGTCGCCGAACGCATCGAGCACGGCGTCGAGTTCGGGCGTCGACCCCGCGCGCACGGTCACCTCGGGACCCACCACGGCGCGTGCTGTGTCGGTGAGGGAGCGCTCGCCCACACGGAGCTTCGCCGGCGGCGCAGGGGCGTCTGCGAGGGCCCGACGGAGCACCCGTTCGAGGGCCGCGCGGAGCCCATCGGGCGCGGTCTCTTCGAGCGCGAGCACGGTGTCGCCATCGAGGCACGCGACCACGAGCGGGCGGTACGGAACGGTCGCCCGCACATACCTCGCGCGGCGCACGTAGCCGCAGACCCACTCACGACGTCCACGCGACGGGGGCGCAGCCGGTTTTGTCATGCGAGAGCGTCTACCACAGAGCGTGCGCGGGCTTCATCCGTGCGACACTCCGCGCCCATGGGGAACGATCGACCGCCTCCCGGTTCGACCTTCGCGCAGCCGTTGTGGCGCGCGGCCTTCACCGACGCCCGCGCGGCGCTCACCCTCGACGCGCCCGACAAGATCGCGAAGCTCTCGAAGCCCGGCGACGCGGTGACCTTCGCGCCGCCCGACCCACGCACCGTCGAGACCGCGCGCGCGCAGCTCCTCGGACCCACCTACGCGCTCCTCTCGCAACCCTCTGGCCTCGATGCGACGGGGGCCTCGCTCCTCGACGCCGAGGCCGCGATGGGGGTGCTGCCCGCGATGCTCCTCGCGAGCGTGGCGCGGCCCGCGACCGACACGGTGTACCGCTGGATCGACCACATTCCCGGGGCGCTCCGTCGGCCCTTCGAGAAGGCCTTCGGGCTCGCCCTCGATGCGGGTGTGGCCCTCGCGACGGGGGCCGCGCAGTCGCTCCTCGATGCCTCGGTGCGGAGCTTCGCGCCGGGCGCCGTGCGTCCCGCGAAGGTGGCGCTCCCCGTCGAGGCCCTCTCGCAGCTCGACACCTCGTGCGGCGAGACCGCCGTCGCGATGATCTTGAAGGGCGCGGGCGAGCCCGTGCTCCTCGGTGAAATCGACACGCAGCTCGGCGGACCTGCGGGCGTGCCGGGCACCTCGCTCGGACGCAGCGCCGCGGGCAACAACCTCACCGTCGACCGCGAGTTCGCGCGTCGCGGACTCACGGCCATCAGCGGTCCCTCGGACCTCGAACGGCTCAAAGACTTCGTGGCCTCGGGGCTCCCCGTGGTGGTCGCCGTGGGATGGGCCAACGGCGGCGGACACTTCGCCGTGGTGAGCGGCTACGACGAGGCGCGCGGCACGATCTCCCTCGAAAACTGGCGCGCTGATGGGCGCCGCGAAGACGTGCCCGTGCGGGATTTCGCCGTCGCGTGGGGCCGTCGCATGAACCTTCTCACCGCGGTGTGTCCGCGCCGCGACGCGCGCCTCGACGCGTGGGTGAAGAAGGGCGAGCTCCGTCGGCCCGACACCGTCGCGAAGGGGCTCTCGCTCTGTGATTTCTGGTTCGATGCGACGCGGCTCTACGTCGAGCTCGCGTACCGCTACGTGGGCGAAGGAACCGACGCGACGGTGCGCGTGAGCTTCAACTCCGAGGGCCTCGACGGACACGGCGCCGACGCGATGCGCTGGCTTAACGGATCGATCGCCGTGCGTCGCGAGGTGGCGCGCGGGTGGTTCGTGGGATTCCGTGTGGAGAAGCTCTCGCTGCGCAAGCAGGCCGACGAGTGGACCACGCTGCGCACCACGCCCCTCGGCGCGGCGCTCACCGTGGCGGGACCGGGATTCGAACTCTCCGTCGCGGGGGAGCGTGGCGGCGTGCAGGCGGCGCTCGGTGTGGCTCTCGCGAAGCGCCTCGCGGACCTCGGGCTCACGGTGAACGTCTCGCTCCGTGACGACGGGCACTACGCCCTGCAGGCGAGCCTCGCGGGCGCATGGTGAACGCGCCGTCGAATTGACAGCGGGGGGCGGAGCTTTCTAGAGTCCCCGTCCCGTGCGCCGGACCGCGGCGCGACACCGCTGTTCACTCGCCCGAGTGCGACACCGACACGCGCCCCCACGGACCGAGCGCCTTGCGTGCACTCCCGCACGCGAAGCCCCATTTCCAGAGATCGTTCTCGCGACGACGGCGAAACCCCCGCCGTCGAGGCACGGAGACCTTCGATGAGCGCCAAGCGCACCAAGTACCTGTTCACCACCGGCGGCGTCGTGTCGTCGATCGGCAAGGGCCTCGCGTCGGCGTCCATCGGCGCGCTCCTCGAAGCGCGCGGGCTCCGGGTCACGTTCGTCAAGCTCGACCCGTACATCAACGTCGACCCCGGCACGATGTCGCCGTACCAGCACGGCGAGGTCTACGTGACCGACGACGGCGCCGAGACCGACCTCGACCTCGGGCACTACGAGCGCTTCACCGTCGCGCGCCTCACCCGCGCGAACAACCTCACCACGGGCAAGATCTACCAGTCGGTGATCTCGAAGGAGCGCCGCGGCGAGTACCTCGGCGCCACCGTGCAGGTGATTCCGCACATCACCGACGAGATCAAATCGCGGCTCGTCGAGGCCACCGAGGGCGTCGACGTGGCGATCGTCGAGATCGGTGGAACGGTCGGTGACATCGAGTCGCTGCCCTTTCTCGAAGCGGTGCGACAGCTCAAGCTCGAACTCGGTGTGGGCAACGCGCTGAGCATCCACGTGACGCTCGTGCCGTGGATCGGCGCCGCGGGGGAGCTCAAGACCAAGCCCACGCAGCACTCGGTGAAGGAACTCCGCGAGATCGGCATCCAGCCCGACGTGCTCATCTGCCGCACGGAGAAGCCCCTCTCGCGCTCGATCAAGGAGAAGATCTCGCTCTTCTCGAACGTGCCCGCGGAGCTGGTGATCTCGGCCCCCGACGTCGACTGCATCTACGCGCTGCCCGAGACGCTCCACGAGCAGGGCATCGACGAGCTCCTCTGCGACCGGCTCAACATCTGGTCGCGGCTCCCCGACCTCGGGCCGTGGAAGCACATCGTCGAGCGCTTCCTCCGCCCCACGCAGGGCACCGTGCGCATCGCCGTCGTGGGCAAGTACGTGCACCTCAAGGACTCGTACAAGAGCCTCCACGAGTCGCTCGTGCACGGCGCCATCGACAACGACGTGCGCATCGATTTTCAGTACGTCGACTCCGAGGCCCTGGAGCGCGACGACGCCGCGAAGACCCTCGGCGACGTTGACGCCATTCTCGTGCCCGGCGGCTTCGGCGAGCGCGGCACCGAAGGCAAGATCGCCGCGATCCGCTACGCCCGCGAGAAGGGCGTTCCCTTCTTCGGCATCTGCCTCGGCATGCAGCTCGCGGTGGTCGAGTTCGCGCGCCACGTCGCGGGCATCGCCAACGCGAACAGCGCCGAGTTCGACCCCTCGGCCCCCGCCGTGATCGACCTCATGCCCGAGCAGCGCAACCTCCGCGACAAGGGCGCCACGATGCGCCTCGGCGCGTACCCCTGCACCCTCGCGCCCGACACCCTCGCCGCGCAGGCCTACGGCAGCACCGAGATCTCCGAGCGTCACCGCCACCGCTACGAAGTGAACAACGACTTCCGCGATCAGCTCGTGGCGAAGGGGCTCGTGCTCTCGGGCACCTCGCCCGACAAGCGCCTCGTCGAGATGATCGAGCTGCGCAACCACCCCTACTTCGTGGGCTGCCAGTTTCACCCCGAGCTCAAGTCTCGCCCCATGGCCGCGCATCCCCTCTTCACCCGCTTCGTGCGCGCCGCCCTCGAACGCGCCCGCGCCCGCACGCGCTCCGCGGTCGAGACCTCGCCCGTGGCCCACGCCTGAATCCATCGCCCGCGGCCGCGTTCGCGGTAGCGTAGGCGCCGTGGCCATGCGCACCGCTGCTTCTGCTTCGCTCCTCGTCGCCGCGCTCGCCGCGGCCTGCTCCAGCGACCCTTCGCCCACGCCGTCGCCCGTCGATGCGTCGCCCGTCGACACGGGCGCCGACGCCGCGAGCGACGCGCCCGTCGACCGCCCCGCGACCCCCGACGGAAGCACCTCCGACGGCGGCGCCGCCGCGTGCGGAAACGCCTTCGGCACGCGCTGCAACCTCGTGACGGGCGGCGGCTGCGACACGGGCCAGGCCTGCTACCTCCTCGGCGGCGTGACGGGCATGACCGCCCAGTGTCGCGCCGCAGGGAGCGGCGGCTGGGACGACCGCTGCACCACGACCACCGACTGCCGCGAGGGCTTTCTCTGCGTCGAGCCCGGTCGCTGCGCCAAGCTCTGCTGCGACGACGACAGCGCGTGCAACGACGAGTCGCGCGGCGGACGCGCCGGCGGCCGCTGCCAGACCACGCTCAACAACGGCCGCGGCCTCAAGCTCTGCGTCGCCGACTCGGGCTGCAACCTCTTCACCACGGGCAGCAACGGATGCCCTGCGGACAGCCCGCGCTGCATGCCCAGCGGCGACGCCTCGCAGTGCGACACCTTCGGTGCGATGTGCACGCCCGGCGGCGACGGCGCGCGGTGCTGCACGAGCGACTGCTGCGGCGTGGGCTTCCTCTGCGTGGGCACGCAGACGGGCGGAACGTGCGATCCGGCCACGTCGGCGAACGCGTGCCGTCGCATGTGCAACCTCCGCGTGTCGATGCCCGACGCGCAGTGCGGCACGGGCCAGCGGTGCCGCTCGTTCAGCGCGATGAGCGCGCTGCCCACGTGGCTCGGTTACTGCGCGCCCTGAGCGGTGGTTGACGGGACGCGCGCGCAGCGCACGCGGGCGAACTCCAGGCGTCGCACGCGGGCGTCGTCGGAGGCGCCGTCGATCCATGCGACGAGGGCGCCGGAGTCGAGGGGCGTGAAGGCCACGTCGACCGCGTCGGAGGCCTCGTCGTCGACGGGCAACACCAGCGTGCGGAGCGTGCGGTCGCCGCGGAGCGTGTAGGCCACCACGAGCTGGAGCCCCGCGGTGTTGGGACGCGGCGCGAACGCAGCGACCATGGGGCCGCCGTTGGTCCACACGGGGAGCGGGTCGGTCCACGAGGCGAGCACGCGCGAGGTGCTCACGTTGCGGGCGCGGGGCCATGGGGCGAAGAGCTGCTCGCTCCACGGCGCGTGCGTGCCCTGCGAGGCCGCGGTGCGCGCGAAGTACACCCCGCCGCGCGACACCGACGGACCCCAGAACCCTTCGCCCTGCGCGACGCGAAACGTCCACATGCCGCGGGGATAGAGCGCGTTGCGACGGGGCGCGCCGGGCGGCTGCGGCGCTTCGACGATGTGCGCGGTGCCGGGCACGAAGGGCTGCGCGTCGAGGGTGATGCCACGGCGCACCCACACGCCCGCGATGGGCCCCGCGGGGATCATCCATGCGGCCGCGAGCGAGGCTCCATCGGGCGCCGCCACGAGGCCCGCGGGCGCTGCGCCGAGGCCCGCCTCGCGCGAGTCGATGGAGAGCTCCAGCGGCGCGCGCACGTCGTGGCCGCGGGCGTCGAGAAAGTGCAGCACCTCGCGGCGTCCGCCGTCGCCGGGCGGGGCCGTGGGATGGCCCAGCACCACCGCGGTTCCGTGGCGCCAGAGCACCAGCGGAGAGTCGATCTGCCAGCCGTTCGAGGCTTCGAGCGTGTGCGGCCCGTGGAGCGTCTGGCCCTGCGCATCGAGGCGCGTGAGGGCCACCACCGTGGGGAGGTCGACGTCGGGCGTGTGCGACGCGCGCTCGGCCGGCGTGCGCGGGTCGGGATGCGCGTACGCGAGCACCGTCGCGCCCGTGTCGCCGAGGGCCACCGCCGCGCCCGGAAGAAAGCCTCGCGCGGGGTGCACCTCCACCGCGCCCTCGTCGCTCC
This sequence comes from uncultured Myxococcaceae bacterium, assembly GCA_945952225.1. Lineage (GTDB taxonomy): Bacteria > Myxococcota_A > Polyangia > Polyangiales > CAISKJ01. The sequence continues at coordinate 5,174 of CAMFHP010000183.1, read as the reverse complement.
ACGCGACCCAGCGCGACTCGGGGAACATCATCCCGTGACGGTCGGTGCCGGGCCTGCCCAGCGCGACCAGGGCCACCGCGCGCTCCCCGCGGCTCGCCATCGCGACCTGCACCGGGAGGAGCGGTCCCGCGTTGAGCTCCACGGGCTGCACGCCGCCGTCGGCCACATCGCACGACGCCCACGGCGTGTCGTTCGTCGCGGCCGTGCCGGGCCACGGCGGTGTGTCTCCCGCGGGCGCCTCCACCGCGCGCTCGGGGCCGCTGTCGTTCGTCGCGGGGGCCTCGTCGTCGAGGGGCGCGAGGTCGGTGGTGGCCATGTCGGTGAGCCGGTCGAGGCGCGCGCTCACGAGCGACGACACCCCTTCGCGCGCGGCGTCGGTGAGGGCCGTGCGTGACGATCCATCGCCCGCGGGCTGCGCGCGCAGCACGGGGGCCGCGCACAACACCAGCAGCACGAGTGGGATCGATCGCCGACGCATCGCAGACCTTCGAAGCGATCAACGCACGAACCCCGCGCGCACCGCCACAAACCGACGGAGCGCCCCGGAGCACTTTCGCGTAAGGTCGGCGCCCCCGTATGCCCGCCCTCACCGCAGATCACCTCTCCAAGAAGTTCGGCGCGTTCGACGTGCTCCGCGACGTGTCGTTCGCCCTCCAGCGCGGCGAGAAGGTCGCCCTCGTGGGCGTCAACGGCTCGGGCAAGAGCACGCTCGGACGCATCCTCGCGGGGCTCGACGAGGCCGACGAGGGCACCGTCGCGCGGCGCCGCGACCTCGATTTTGTCTACCTCGCGCAGGAGCCCGTGCTCGACCCCGCGCGCACCGCCTACGACGAGGTCGAGAGCGCGCTCGGGCGCTGGCGCGAGGCCACGGCGCGCTACGAGTCCATCGCGCAGCGCATCGCCGACGGAGAGACCGCCGACGCCCTCCTCGACGAGCAGACCCGCGCCGCCGCGGAGATCGAACGCCTCGGCGGATGGGACATGCGCCATCGCATTCTCACCGTGCTCGGGCACCTCGGCGTGCGCGATCCGTCGCAGCCCATCGGCGAAATGTCGGGCGGTGAGAAGCGCCGCGTGGCCCTCGCGCGGGTGCTCGTCGCGCGCCCCGGATGCGCCATTCTCGACGAGCCCACGAACCACCTCGACGCCGACACCATCGAGTGGCTCGAACGGCATCTGCGCGAAGACTTTCCCGGCGCGCTGCTGCTCATCACGCACGACCGCTACCTGCTCGACCGCGTGGTCACGCGCATCGTCGAGATCGACCGCGGCGTGGCCACCTCGTACGACGGCAACTACGGCGACTGGATCACCCAGAAGGCCGAGCGCCTGGAGATCGAAGCGCGCACCGAGTCGCGCCGCATGAACCTCCTCCGCCGCGAGCGCGAGTGGCTCGCCCGCGGACCCGCCGCGCGCACCACGAAGCAGAAGGCCCGCATCAACCGCGCGGGCGACCTCGCCGACACCGTGGCCCGCGACAAGCGCTACGACCGCGACGTGAACCTCCTCTCGCAGGGCGTGAAGGTGGGCCGCCGCGAGGTCGAGCTCCGCGGGGTTTCGAAGCGCTACGGCGAGCGCACGCTCTTCGAAAACCTCGACCTGATTCTTCAGCCCGGCGAGCGCATCGGCATCGTGGGCCCCAACGGCGCGGGCAAGACCACGCTCGTGCGCATTCTGCTCGGCGAGGAGCAGCCCGACGCGGGCGAGGTGGTGCGCGGGGTCAACAGCCGCGCGGTGTACTTCGACCAGTCGCGCGCCGTGCTCGACGACGAGCTCAGCATCGTGCGCAACGTGGCGCGCGAGGGCGACAAGGTCTTCGCCGCGGGCCGGTGGATGGACGTTCGCTCGTACCTGGAGAACTTCCTCTTCGAACCGTCGCGGCTGTCGCAGCCCGTGGGGGCGCTCTCGGGCGGCGAGCGCGCGCGCGTGGCCCTCGCGAAGGTGCTGCTCGAAGAGGCCTCGCTCCTCGTGCTCGACGAGCCCACCAACGACCTCGACCTCGCCACGCTCTCGTCGCTCGAAGAGATGCTCTGCGAGTGGCCCGGCAGCGCGGTGATCGTCTCCCACGACCGGTGGTTCCTGAACCGTGTGGCGACGGGCATCCTCGCGTTCGAACCCAACGGACGGGTGGTCTACCAGCCCGGCGACTGGGACACCTGGCGCGCCGTGCGCGAGGCCAACCAGCAGCGCGAGCAGGAGGAGCGCCGCGCGAAGGAAGCCGCCGCCCAGCAGTCCCGCGCCGCCGAGGCCGCGAAGGCGAAGCCCGCGCAGGGAGCCGCGCCCGCCGTGAAGCCCCTCACGCTCGGCGAACAGAAGGAGCTCGACGGCATCCCCGACGCGATCGATGTCGCGGAGAAATCTCTCGCGGCGCTCGACGCGAAGGTCAACGACCCGTCGCTCTACACCGCCGACAAAGACACCGTGGCCGCCGCGCTCGCCGCCGCCGAGACGCAGCGCAAGAAGCTCGACGCGCTCCTCGCCCGCTGGGAAGAGCTCGAACGGCGCCGCGAGGCGACCGCACGCCGATGAGCGCGGTGATCGTTCGAGGATTCGAAGCGCGCGACGTGGCGCCGGCCAACGCGCTCACCAACCGCTACATCGTCGAGACCACGGTGCACTTCGCGCTCGACCCCGCGCGCGACGAGGACTTCGAAGCGATGTGGCGCAGCGGGTCCGCGCGCTTTCCGTGGCTCGCTGCGGAACTTGACGGAGCCTTCGCGGGCTACTGCAAGGCGGGCGTGTGGCGCGAGCGCGCGGCCTACGCGTGCACCGTCGAGACGGGGGTCTACGTGTGCGACCACGCGCACCGTCGCGGCGTCGGAAGGGCGCTCTACACCGCGCTCTTCGACGCGCTCGTGGCGGGCGGATGGCGCGTCGCCGTGGCGGGCATCACGCTGCCCAACGAGGCCTCGGTGCGGCTCCACGAGTCCGTGGGGTTCCGCGCGGTGGGGGTGTTTCACGGCGTGGGCGAGAAGTTCGGCGCGCGCCACGACGTGGGCTTCTGGGAGCGGGAGCTTCAGTCCGTCGAGGCGTCGAGGCGCACGGGCTCTTCGTAGAGGGCCGCGCCTTCGCCCGCGTCGGTGAGGCGACCGCGCGTGAGGGCGTTGGCGCAGCGGTGCTTCGCGAGCGATCCGCCCTTGGGGAGCACCACCACGTCGCGGCGCTGCGCGGGGTCGTGGCGCACGGTCACGGGCATCGACGCGAGGGCGCTGCGGAGCGTCGCGCGACTCCCATCGGCGAGTCCGTTCGCGCTCGACGGATGCACGCGGGCCTCGACGGGCGCGTCGGGCTCGGAGGGCGACCATTGCGACGACTGCGACTCGGGCGTCGACAGCGCGTGGAGCAGCAGCGGGAAGCGTTCACTCCCCGCGGCCACCGCGTCGGGCACGTCGGTCACGAGCTGCGCGCGACCCGTCGCCGTGGGGAACTTCCTCCCCTCGAAGGCCACGCGCGGCGAGCGGGGATTGCGCACCGGCGCGCGCGCCACGTCGTCGAGGGGCACGGCGGTGAGCAGGCGCTTCTTCCACGTGTGCGGGCTGTCGGTGAAGTGCTGCGCGAGGCCCGTGCGCGCGGCCATGGCCTGCACGATCTCGTAGTCAGTGCGCGCTCCCTCGGTGCGCACCGCGGGGCGCACCACGTTGAGGTAGTGGTGCCCGTAGGCGCCCACCACGTCGTCGTCTTCGAGCATCGTCGCGACGGGGAGCACCACGGTCGCGCAGCGCGCGGTGTCGGTGAGCGTGGAGTCCACCACGACCACGAACTCGCGGCTCGTGAGCGCCTCGACGGTGCGGTGCGAGTCGGGGAGCATCGCGACGGGGTTGCCCGCGGTGATCCACACGGCGCGCACCTCGGGGTCGCGCGCGGCGAGGAGCTGCTCGCCGAAGAGGGGCTCGACGATGCGCCGCGGAGGCTCCGTGGGCTCGACGAAGCCCGTGTCGAACGCGCCTCGACGGCGCATGTAGTACGACACCCCGCCGCCCGAGATCCCCACGTTGCCGGTGATCAGTCCGAGCGCGTCGAGGCAGCGCACGATGGCGGCGCCGTTCGCGCGACGTTGCATCCCCCAGCCCACGAAGATGGCCGCGGGAGAGGCCTCGCCGTAGAGCGCCGCGAGCGCGAGGAGCTGCGCGTGCGGAACGTCGGCGCGCGTCGCCCACACCTCTGTCGTGTGCCGGTGCACGAGGTCACGGAACGCTTCGAAGCCATCGCACCACGAGGGCGCGTCGGGGTGCGTGCGCTGCGTGTCGAAGAGGGCGCGCGCGACGCCGAGGGCGAGGTCGGCGTCGCCGCCGGGACGGGGCTGCACGTAGAGGTCGGCGAGCTTCACGCCGCGGTGGGCCACGGGGTCGACGAGGGCGATGCGCGCGCCGCGCTTGCGGGCCTCGGCGAGCACCGGGAGCAGGTGCGGCGACGAGGTGTGCGGGTTCTTTCCCCACAGCACGATGGCCTTCGCGTGGAGCACGTCGTGGAGGTCGTTGGCGTCTTCGTCGCCGAAGTCTGCGAGCTGCGCCGCGTCGCCCGCGCCGCCGCAGATGTCGCCGCCCTTCACGGTCACCGGCCCGAGACGGTGAAAATAGTGGTCGACGAGGTGCTTCATGAGCCCGAGCGATCCGCCCGAGCGGTAGTGAAAGATCGCCGCGGGGCCGTGCTCGTCACGGATGCGCAGGAGGGTCGTGGCGCAGAGGTCGAGGGCCTCGTCCCAGGTGGCGGGCGTGAGCGCGCCGTCGCGGCGGATGAGCGGCTGCGTGATGCGCTCGGGGCTGTACTGCCGATGGAGAAACTGGTCGGTGCGAAAGCACAGGAACCCGCGCGTGACCGGGTGCGCGGGGTCTCCCTGGAGGCGCGTGACGACGCCGTCGGTGACGTGCGCGAGGATGCCGCACGCATCGGGACAATCGCGGGTGCAGGCCGTACGAACGATCTCGGTGTGGGCGCTCATCGGAGGGGCGCCGACGATACACGCTCCCCGCGCCGTCGCTCACCCGCCGCGGTCGACGACGGTCACGCTTGGGATTCACCAGTCGAGCAACTCGGGCGCCCGCGTGAAGAGGTCGGCGAGGTCGGGGTGATGGGCGCGCTGGCGCTTCATCTCGTGCCACACCATCGGGTGGTCGTCGCGACGGAGCGCATCGCGTCGTCGGGTGAGGTCCGCGGCCGGGGCTCCCACGAGCAGG
>CAMFHP010000182.1 GCA_945952225.1 uncultured Myxococcaceae bacterium | reverse complement strand
GGACATGCTCGACCGCGCGCTCCGGCAGCGCACGTCGGTGTTCCGGGGCTGAATCTCCCCTCGACCCTTCGCAACGTAGCGCTGCGCGCCGGATGCGCGGCGTGAGGAGGCGATGACCGTGCGAACGACGAAGACCTTGTGGTGGATGGGGCTGCTCGCGACCGCAGCCGTCGGCTGTGGTGAGACCGCGTCGTCGTCGAACGCCGATGCCACCCCCGCGGGCGACGTGGCGGGCGATGGCTCCGCGACGCCCGATGGCGGCGATGGCGCGGTACGCGATGCGAGCGACGTGACCGTCACCGATGCGAGTGACGTCACCGATGCGAGCGACGTCACCGTCACCGATGCGAGCGACGTCACCGATGCGAGCGATGTGACCGTCGCCGACGCGAGCGATGTGACCGTCGCGGATGCGAGCGACGCGGGCGATGTGGCCGATGCGGGCGATGGCGGCGAGGTGATTCCGCCTGCGTGTGCGCCGTGCACGGGCGCGGGATGCGCGATCGTCGAGATCACCACGGGCGCGCGGTACTCGTGCGCGCGGCGCGCGGCGGGCTCGGTGCTCTGCTGGGGCGACAACTCGCTCGCGCAGCTCGGAGACGGCACCACGACGTCGTCGTCGCGTCCCGTCGAGGTGCGCGGCATCTGCGATGCGGTGGACATCGTGGCAGGCGCGGGCACCGCGTGTGCGCGACGCGCGTCGGGGCAGCTCGTGTGCTGGGGGTCGAACTCGTCGGGCACGCTGGGCGCGGGCATTCCGTTCACGACGCTGCCGTATTCGACCTTCGCGCGTCCGGTGATGGGCGTGAGCGACGCGGTGGCGGTCGAGGGCGGCGCGGGCTTTCTCTGCGCGCTCCGCAGCGGCGGACGGGTGGTGTGCTGGGGCACCAACGGCGCGGGACAGCTCGGGCTGGGGATGGAGGGCGGCGATCGTCCGACGCCCACGGAGGTTCCCGGTGTGACCACGGCGACGAACCTCTCGACCTCGCAGTACGGCCTCGCGGTGCTCACCGACGGCAGCGCGGTCGCGTGGGGACGCAACTACCAGGGACGCCTCGGCAACGGCGGCTCGGGCAACAACCTCAGCGCCGCGCCGGTGATGAACCTCTCCCGCGCGCGGCAGATCGCGGGCGGCGTGTGGCACGCGTGCGCGCTCCGCACCGACGGCACGCTCGCGTGCTGGGGCGACAACGCGATGGGCACGCTCGGCACCGCGGCGTCGTCGACGATCACCGCGGTCGCGACGGACGTTCCGGGCCTCACGGGGCTCACGCAGGTCGTGGTCGGTCACCGTCACACCTGCGCGCTCCGAAGCGACGCGACGGTGGTGTGCTTCGGCAAGAACAACTTCGGCGAGCTCGGTCGCGGCACCACCACGCCCTTCGAAGCGACGCCCGCCGCGGTGTCGTCGCTCACGGGCGTCACGGCGCTCGCTGCGCACAGCCCGCACGACGGCCCCGACGAGGCCGGACACACGTGTGCACTGCGCACCGACGGCAGCGTGTGGTGCTGGGGCAAGAACGATCGCGGACAGCTCGGCGACGGCAGCACCACGACGCGCAACGCGCCGGTGCAGGTCACGTTCTGACCCCCACAATTCTGCGCTCCCGTCGCTGCGCATCGCGGTGTTAGCGTGCCGTGACGCGCCATGAGTGACGCCGCTTCCAACGCTCCGCAAGAGCCCCGTTCTTCGACCGCCGATGCGCGCAGCAGCGTGGGCGTTCCCGCGTTCGATGTCGTCGAGGTGCAGTCGCCGCGCGCGCAGCTCCCGCCGATGGCCTCGCTCGACGCGCTCATCGGTCAGAGCCAGTGGGCCAAGATCGTCGAGACGCTCGCGCCCGTGGGCGACGCGCTCCCGCCCGCGTACATGCTCGTGTACGCCGTCGCGCTCCGTGAGCTCCATGGCGATGAGGGCGCCACGCGCCAGGCCGACGCGCTCTCGATCCGCGCGCTCTCGGGCCTCCTCGATGTGCGCGAGGGGAGCCCCACGGCGCTCCTGCTCGCGCGACGGATGCAGCGCCGCGACTGGCGACGCGCGCCCGCGCCGAAGCCCCGCGTGCAGATCGCGCTCGTGGTGATCGCGGTGCTGCTCGGCGCGAGCGTGGGCTGGATGTTCGACGAGTACCGCGACCGTCAGGAGGCCCTGCGCGCGACCCGCGCGGCGATCAACTCCGACTGTCCCGTGCTGCCCGGTCAGACGCGCTGACCGACGCGCCGCCCTCGCGCTTCGAAGCGCTCACAGCCGACGGTGACGCAGCGACGGGAGCGACGCGCGCACCGACGCGATGCGCTCGTCGTCGACCTCGGCGAGCGCGAGCCCTTCTCCGTCGGCACACTCGGCGAGCACGGTGCCCCAGGGGTCGGCGATGAGGGCGTGGCCGTAGGTGGTGCGTCCGCCGCCGTGCGATCCCCACTGGGCCGCGGCGATCACGTAGCACTGCGATTCGACGGCGCGCGCGCGCAGCAGCAGGTGCCAGTGGTCGCGTCCGGTGGTGACCGTGAAGGCCGCGGGCACGGTGAGCACCGTCGCGCCGAGGTCGACGAGCCGTCGGTACAGCTCGGGAAAGCGCACGTCGTAACAGATCGTGAGGCCGGTGCGTCCCGCGGGCGTGTCGACGGCCACGGGCAGATCACCGGGCGCCACGCTGCGCGACTCGGTGAGCACGGTGCCGTCGGCGAGCGTGACGTCGAAGAGGTGGATCTTGCGGTAGCGCGCGGTGATGGTTCCGTCGGGCGCGACGCACACCGAGGTGTTGAACACACGCGCGTCGTCGGCGAGCTCGGGGAGTCCGCCCCAGATCACGCACGCGCCGGTCTCGCGCGAGAGATCGCGGAGCGCGCGGCCGATGGGTCCGTCGGGAGCGGTGTGAGCTTCGAAGCGTTCGGCGACGGCGAGCTTGCCCTCTTCGGGGCCCATGTACGCGACGTTCTCGGGGAGCACCACGAGGCGCGCGCCGCGGGCCACGGCCCTGCGCACGAGCGAGGCCGCGCGATCGAGGTTGGCGGAGACGTCGTCGCGCGAGGTCATCTGCGCGGCGGCCACGAGCACGGTGCTCATCGCGGGGGTTCCTTCGGGTCGGTGGGGGTCTCGGGTGCGAAGAGGTTCACGCCGCGCTTCAACGCCGCGCGCACCGCGGGGAGCTCGCGGCCCGTGAGCACCGCGACGATCACGGCCACCCACGGGCGCGGAAGGTCGCGGGCGCGCTGCATCCCGTTGCGCAGGGTCACGTCGACGTCGACGCCGCGGCGCACGGTGACCGCGAGGGGCCCGGCGGCGAGCACACGATCGAGGGGGAGCATCCACGCGTGGGAGGCGCGGCGCCATTCGAGCGCGGCGCCTTCACGGAGCGCGGCGGTGAGCGGTTCGCGCGAGAGCGACGGCGCAGAGGGATCGATGGCGGGCGCGCGTCCGTCATCGCGGGCGCGTCGACGCGGCGCGACGGTGGGCTCGTCGTGCGAGGCGTCGAGGCCTTCGAGCGCGAGGGCGCGGAGGCGGTCCATCGTGTCCGTCGGCACGGGCGGAGACTACACCGGGGCGCCGTGTTCGTGCGGTTCCCCCGGCACAACGGACGCGGTAGGGTGCGCGCGAGGAGCAGGACCATGGAGAGGCTCTTGAAGCCGCGCGCGGCGGTGTGCGCGGCCGCGGTGGGCGCCGCGTTCGCATCGTGCACGCCCGAGTTCGACACCACGCGCCAGGCCGCGCCCATCGGCACCGTGGGCAGCGAGGTCTTCAACGTGATGTGCGAGCGCGTGCACGTCGGCGAGACGCCCACCGACGTGACGTTCTCCGCGGGTCGCGGCCCGTGCACGCAGGGCCTCTCGGCGACGGCGACGGCCCCGCGCGGCGTGGGCCCCAAGGCCGTGGCGCTCTCGCGCATGCGCGCCGACGTGGTGTCGAGCCTCGACCTCGCGATGCCCCGCGACACGTACACGCCCCTCGATCGACTGCTCGTGAGCCTGCTGCCCCTCTACGGCGCCGACGGTTCGAACCGCGTCGATGCGATGCGCCGCCCGCTCGTGAACACGCCCGACGGCGGCACCACCGTGGCCGAAGACCTGCTGCCGCAGACGACGCGCGCGGTCTCGTCGCTCGTGGGGCGCATCGCGGGCGATCAGGACGCGCTCCTCGCGCTCGAACGCATGTCGCTCCGTCGCGGCTATCGCCCGTCGCGCGTGGCCTTCGGGATGCTCCGCCCGGTGCTCACCTACGAGCGCGTGAACGACGTGCTCGACACGACCTTCCGCATGTTTCGCGACGCGTCGAGCGTGGCGCCTGCGGGGCCTGCGAACGCGCAGTTCAACACGCTGCTCTCGGTGCTGCGCGGAGAGTTCGCCGACGCGCGTCCGGCCACGGCGGAGGAGTCGGTCGCGGGCACCACGCTCGACGCGGTGAACGCGCTGATGTTCCGCACCGACACCTCGCTCGCCACGGGTCAGCCCATCGAGATCGTGCGGCGCGCGCCCTCGGGCTTCGCGCAGCTCAGCGGACCCATCGCGGCGCCCTTCGTCGACACCGACAACAACGGCGTGGTCGACACGGTGCGCGGCGTGCCCGTCGACGCGATGCGACGGCCGATCCAGAACGCGCCGACGCCCTTTCCGATTCGCAACGGGCCCGAGACGCCGCGCGACGCCTCGGGGCGCGCGACGATCACCGCCGGCGGCGCGCTCCGCTACGACTACGTGAACCTCGACGCGTCGGTGCTCGGCGCCGTGGCCCGCCAGCTTCCGCCGCTGCTCACGGGCGTCGAGCCGCGCGCGTTGCAGCTCCTCCACGGCGCGCAGGGCCTCTTCGGCGACCGCGCGATGACCTCGCGGATGTATTCGAGCGGCCCGGTGGCCTACCAGGGCTTCAACGCGCAGTCGCCCGTCGTCGACCTCGTGCACCCGGTGGGCGTGCTGCTCACGCACAAGAACGCGCCGCAGATTCTCGCGCTCGCGCGGCAGCTCATGACCGGCGCCAACGAGCAGCGGCTCGCGCGGGTGATGGGCGCGCTGCTGAACCTCAAGGCCATCTCCGATCGCTATCCCAACGTCACGATGGATGGCCGCTCGGTGATCTGGGACGACGCGATGGTGGTGCTCCGTCGCATCGCCGAGGAGCCCGGTCTGCTCGAAGACGTGCTCACGGCCTTCGGCGACATGAACCGTCCGCTCGGCAGCACGGGGCTCTGGGAGTCGACCTGTCAGAACACCGTGCCCATGCAGAACTTCGCGCGCTCGTTCGCGGGGTACATGGGCCACCGCGACCGCGTGGAGCCCGACTGGTCGAGCACGGCCACCGTCGACGGCTATCCCGCGTGGAACCAACACGTCGTGCGCACGCTCTCGCAGGCGCCCGACCGCACGCGGCCCGACACGCAGCGCTGGCAGCAGCCCGGCGTGAGCGACGACAACCGCAGCACGCAGGGGCGGCTCTTTCACCTCGTCGAAGACCTCAGCGGCGCGGAGATGTGCAACAAGGACCACGCCGCGGTTCGTCTGCGCTTCAACGTGCCGCTGCTCGGCGAGCAGTCGATCGGCGTGCCCGGCGCGGGGGACATTCCGCGATGTTCGCTGGTGCGTGTGCCCGACTCGGCGTCGTTCTATCTCCGCACGGTGGCGGGCGGACGGCGCGCGATCCTGCCGCTCTCGTTGCCGGGCCTCGCGGGCACGGTGACCGACATCGCGCGGCGCTTCGGCATCAACCTCGACTCGACGCTCGACGGGATTCTCCAGAGCCAGTCGCGGATCCAGTCGTTCACGTCGGAGCCCACGCCGTACGCGGTCTCGCGCCTGGTGTTCAACCCCACGCCGAGCCCGTTCATTCGCGACCTCATGGACCCGGTGCTCGTGCGCAACTCCGACGGCGTCGACGCCACGCGCAACCCCGAGTACGTGGTGCGCAACTACCACCGCGGGACGATCTTCGCGTGGGAGTCGTACTGCTTCTACGACTCGATGCGTCCGCTCGCGCTGGCCTTCGTGCGCCACGACCGGCACCGCAGCGACAACCGCATGGACCCGCAGCTCGCGCCCGGCGCCGACCCGGCGACCATGGCCCCGGCGCTCATCGACATGAGCCGCGGATCGGGCCTCTTCGTCGAGCTGTTCAACACGTTCCACCGCCACTGGGCGACGGCGCAGGCCGGTGATTTTCAGACCGGAACGCGCTGCGCGACGTGCTCCGCGGGGCGCAACTTCGGCTACCAGGACGGGGCTTCGCGCTACGAGCCCATTCTCGTCGAGGCGATGACCGGCGACCTGCTCCCGGCGCTCGGCGACCTCACGCTCGCGCTGCGCGACATCGACCCCGGCGCGGGCAACGTGTGCTCGGACCCGTCGCGCCCCGGCACCCGCCGCGCGTGCACCGGCGTGGATGTGACGGCTGCGCTCGTGCGCGCGCTCGTGATGCCCAACCCCACGGCCCTCGACGGCACCGCGGCCTTCACCGCCGCGCCCGCGACGCGCCGCAACGTCGCGCGCACCGTGTGGAGCGACGGCACCACGCCCACCGATGTCACGCTCTACACGCTCTTCGCCGATGCGTTCAACGCGATGGATCCGCTCCTCGACCGCGCGGCCCCGCAGCGTGCGAGCTGGAACGCGGCGCGCTCGGCCATCGTCGATCAGTTCCTCACGGTCGATGGCACGGGCTCGGGCGCGCGCTTCCGCAACCGCCAGATCGCGCCCATCACACGGCTCACCCTCGACTGGCTCACGGAGCGCCTCGCCGCGCACCGCACCGCGATGGACCTCGACGCCTGGGCCCGCGACCCCTCGCGCGGCCTCGCGGCGCGCTTCGCCACCACGGTGCAGGGCCCGGCCTTCGCGAGCGGCCTCGACCTCGGGCTCTCGCTCTGGAACGACCGCGACGCGCGCGTGGTGATGGGCGCGATGCTGGGCTTTCTCCTCAGCGACACGCCGAGCGGACGCAACAGCACGGCCTTCGCCACGACGATCAGCGCCGCGGGTGACCTGCTCCAGACCGTGCGCGCCGACCAGGACGTCGATCCCTTTCTCCACGTGCTCGCGCCCGCGATGCAGCCGCAGACGGGCACGGTGCCGCTCGCGTTGCGCTTCCTCGATCGCGCGCGGAGCTACGACACCGACCGCGTGCTCACGCGCGTGCTCTCGAACCTCGCGCAGCCTCCGATGGGCGGTGATGGGCTCGCGCCCGAACCCCTCACGGTGATCGCCGACGCCATCGCCGACACGCACCGCCAGACGCCCGGCGACCACGGGCCCATGAGCGCGCTCGACATGCGCGCGATGCTCCTCAACGTCGCGAGCTTCTTCAGCGACGACCGCCGGGGCATGGAGCAGTTCTATTCGATCGTGCAGCAGCGGAGGCTCCCGCAGTGATCCGTCACGCCTTCGGGATCGCCCTCGTCGCATCCCTCGCCCTCGTGTCTCTCGCGCCGCGCGACGCGCACGCGGGCGGCTTCTACCTCCTCGACCGCGGCGTGCGTCCCCTCGGGCGCGGCGGGGCCTTCGTGGCCGGCGCCGACGACGCCCACGCGTTCTGGTACAACCCCGCGGGGCTCACCGAGGCGGGCAACGGCGTGCTCCTCGACGCCTCGCTCGTGCTCTTCTCGAACACGTACACGCGGAGCGCGCGGCCCGACCCCTCGATGGCCCCGGTGGGCTTCGCGCCGGTCGAGGGCAACGGCGCGCCGCTCCCGCTCCCGACGCTCGTGGTCACGCACGATTTCGGCCTGCGCAACTGGCGTTTCGCGGCGGCCATCTCGGCGCCGTACTCGGTGCTCCCGACCTACGACAACTCGCCCACGGCGCCGCAGCGCTACTCGCTCGTGACCCTCGACGGCTCGCTGCTCTCGTTCGTCACGCTCTCGGCCGCGTGGAGGCCCCATCGCACGTTCTCCGTGGGCGTCGGCGTGGCCGCGCTCGTGGGCTCGTTCGTGTCGCAGCTCGCGTTCTCGGCCTGCCCCGCGACGGTCACCTGCGCGCCCGAAGACCCGCAGTGGGACTCGGCCGCGCAGCTCAACGTGGGCCCCATCTTCGCGCCCACGGGCAACGTGGGATTGCGCTACACGCCGCACCCGCGCGTCACGATCGGCGCGTCGTTCGCGCTCCCGATCACCGTCGACGCGCCCGCGACGCTGAAGGTGCGGCTCCCGTCGGCGCCCTACTACGATGGCGCGCGCGTCGAGGGAGACCAGGCCCGCGTGGGCTTCACGCTCGCGCCCATCGCGCGCCTCGGCGTCGAGGTGCGTCCCACCGACACGCTGCGCGTCGAAGTGGCCGGCGTGTGGGAGGGCTGGAGCGTGCACGACGCGATCACCATGACGCCCGAGAACGTGCGCATCGCGAACGTGCGCGCCGTGGGCGACTACGAGGTGAGCCGCGTGGCCATCACGCGGAACTTTCAAGACACCTGGAGCGTGCGCGTGGGTGGCGAGCAGTCGTTCACCGCGGGCGACTGGGGGATCGTCGCGCGCGCGGGCTTCAGCTACGAGACCAGCACCACGACGCCCGCGTACACGAGCGTGCTGACCTTCGATGCGGCCAAGGCCACGGTGTCGATCGGCGCGTCGATCACGCGCGGTCGCTGGCGCCTCGACGCGGCGTACGCGCACACGTTCTGGGGGCCTGTCGAAACGACGCCGTGCGCGTATGATCCCGCCACCCCGACGCAATGCGCGGGGCTGTACCCGACCGCGCCGTTCCGCACGGGCCCCAACGCCCCGCGGTACACCATCAACGGCGGCACGTACGACCCGTCGCTCAACGTCTTCGGGCTCGGCGCGCGGTACGCCTTCTGACCCTGTACGAAAGCTCGCGAATCACCATGGCACTCACCAGCAAGCAGACGCGGCACCTCCGCGCGCTCGGCCACCACCTCGACCCCGTCGTGCACCTCGGCAAGGACGGCATCACCGATGGGCTCCACAAGGCCATCGACCAGGCCCTCACCGACCACGAGCTCGTGAAGGTGAAGCTCAACCCCGAGGCCCCCGAAGACCGCTTCGAAGCCGCCGACGCCGTGGCCGCGCGGCTCAAGGCCGACGTGGCACAGGTGCTCGGACGCACCTTCCTGCTCTACCGCAAGCACCCGCAGCAGCCGAAGATCAAGCTCCCCTGACCGCCCCCGTCGGGAACCGCGACGACGGCCGCAGCGTCGTCGTCTTCGGGAGCAGCGGCAGCGAGAAGAACATCCGCGTGCCGAAGCTCCCGGTCTCGGCCCACACCGCCCCGCCGAGCGAGTGCACGCCCTGGTGCACGATCGAGAGCCCGAGGCCCGACGAGGCCTCTCCGCGACGCGTCTCTCCGTCGTGGGCGCCGGGCTGAAAGAGCCGCGCGAACACCTCGGGCGCGATGGCCGCTCCCTCGTTGGCGACGGTGACCTCGACCCATCCCTTCGTCGCGTCGGCCACCACCGCGGGCACCTTCTGAAAGAGCACCGCGCCCTCGCCCAGCGGCCGCTGCACGGCCTCGGCGGGCCCCGCGTCGCGACGCATGCGCGCCGACAGACGGATCGTGGTGCCCGTGCGTGCGTGCTTGAGCGCGTTGAACACCAGGTTGTCGAGCACGAGGTCGAGGCGGTCGGCGTAGGTGATCACCGGCGGGAGCGCGTCGGGCGCGTCGACCTCGAACGCGAGGTGGTACTCGCGCGCCACGAGCCGCTGCACGCGGGCGTGTGTGACGAGCGTCTCGGCCACGTCGACCGCCGCGGGCCGCCCGTCGACGGCGCCGCCTTCGAGGAGCGAGAGGCGCCGCGTGACGTCGATCATGCGCTTCATCTTGAGCGAGCTGATCTGGAGGTCGCGCGCCGTCTCGCGCAGCTCGGCCTCGCTGGCCTCGCCCTCGTAGAGCCACTGGGCGTTGGTGCTCACGACCTGGAGCGGCGTGCGGAGGTCGTGCACGAGCTGGTCGAGCATCGCGGCGCGCATGCGCTGCTCTTGAAGCAGCAGCACGTTCTCGAGCGCGAGGCCGACGTACATCGCGAGGCCGCGCACGAGCTGGGTCTGGCGCTCGGCGACCTCGGGCGCGGGCAGCGAGCTGTCGGCGTAGAGCACGCCCGCCACGCGGTCGCACGCGCGCACGGGCACCGCGAGCACGAAGCGCAGGTTGTGGAGCCGGATGCTCTCGTGCACGTTGAGGTCGGCGTTCGCCACGTCGGCGACGTGCCGGATCTCCTGGCTGCGTCGCACCTCGTCGATGGTGCGGTTCGAGATGGGCAGCGGCGATCCGACGCCGCCCCACGCGATGTTGTGCGTCTCCGCGTGCTCGATCTCGCCCTGGTAGTTGAACACGCCGAAGAGCGCCCGCTCGGCCCCCACGAGGCTCACGAGCCGCTGGAGCACGAGCTCGGAGAGCCGTTGAAGGTCGCGCGTCGATCCAAACAGCAGCGCCGCGTCGAGCAGCGCCTGCGTCGGGTCGCTCCCCGCGGTCATGTCAGGTCGTCCCCGCGGGCGCGAGCCGACGGCAGCGCACGAAGTCACGCACGCCCTCAACACATCCCGCGGCGTCGCAGCGGTCGCACACGCCTTCGCGCGCGAGGATCTCGTCGGCCGCGCGCTGGCACTCGCACACGTACGCGAGGTCGGGACACGCGCGGCACGTGCAGGTCACCGCGATGCGCGGGCCTCCGCAATGGGGGCAGGCGGGCGACGGCGTGGTGTTGGGCGTGAGCATGGCGCGGTCGGCGACTGTAGTGGTCTTCGCGCGCGGGTTCTACGGCCTGCGACGGCGACGACGCGCGAGTGCGGCGAGCGCA
The DNA here is from genome assembly GCA_945952225.1 of uncultured Myxococcaceae bacterium. GTDB lineage: Bacteria > Myxococcota_A > Polyangia > Polyangiales > CAISKJ01. Next base: position 350 of record CAMFHP010000182.1, on the reverse strand, counting down.
GCGAGTGTGTACGCGCCACCCCGGTGCGCAGCGGTCGCACGACATCCGCAGCCGGGCTGCTGCTCGGCCTCCGCATCGGCGCCCTCTTCGAGCGCGCGGGGCGCGTCGGAGAACTCGGGCACATCGTCGGCGGTGGCGTCGTCGGCGGTGTCGTCGAACGCAGCGTCCGCGAGCACATCGTCGACGGCCCCATCGCCCGCATCGGAAGCACCGCCGTCGAACGCAACGTCCGCGGGCACACGGTCTTCGGTCACATCGGTCAGCGCGCGATCGCCCACCACGTCGGTCAGCGCGCGATCGCCCACCACATCGGTCAGCGCGCGATCGCCCACCACATCGGTCAGCGCGCG
>CAMFHP010000181.1 GCA_945952225.1 uncultured Myxococcaceae bacterium | reverse complement strand
GATCGCCCACCACATCGGTCAGCGCGCGATCGCCCACCACATCGGTCAGCGCGCGATCGCCCACCACATCGGTCAGCGCGCGGTCCATCGCGACGTCGGCACTCGCATCGCGCGCGCCGCCATCGACGCCCGCATCGAGCACGGGCGCGGTCCAGCAGCTCCCCGGCGTGCGGGGACGGCCGCTCGCGCTGCCCGCGAAGATGCCCCAGTGGTTCGCGACGGCGCGCTCGCCCGCGGCATCGCTCGGACGGTTCACCACGGCCCGTCCGCGCTGCCAGAAGGTCGTCGATCCGCCGCCATCGAGGTTGAACGCCTGCCACGCGCCGAGCAGCTCCATGAGCCGCGCCTCTTCGGTGCCGTACATCCCCGCGCTCGTCGACGACCGCCCGTCGACGGTCAGCAGAATGAGCGTGCGACGGTCGCGCGTGAGGCCCATCGCCGTCCGCGGATTGCGGGCCCGCATGTCGGTGCGATCGGGGAAGCACGTCGCCGCCGTCGGCGCCGCGCAGGTCACCCGTCGGCCCTCGGTGATGAGCTCGGGAAACCCGCTCACGAGCGCCGTGAGCCCGCGCGGAACGGCCGTCGTGACCGCCGTGGGCATCCACCCTTCGCGCACGCCGAGCGAGGCCGCGCGCTCCTTCACGTACTCCGTGTGCGAGAACTCCACGGCGCGCGGGCCGAAGCCGATCCACCCGTAGCGGCGGTAGTACCACTCGCCCGACACCGCCGGGTCGACGCCCGTCTGACGCACGGGCCACGCGACGCCGCCGCCGATCGCGTAGCCGTAGACGCGCGGACCCGCGACGAAGAAGTCACCGTTCACCGCGAGCTGCACGCCCGCGCCGTTGGCCCACGCGCTCGTGCGTTGCAGGGCCGTGGGCGCGCGCGTCGCGGTGACGTGCACGTAGTCGTTGCAGAGCGAGATGAGGGCGGCGTGAAAGTCCGTCGCGGGGCCGCTCGTGCGACCGTCGATCACGCGCACGCCGGGCCACGGGGTCGACTCGCGACGGGTCGTGATCGTCTGCGCCGAGGCGCCCGCCGACATCGTGAGCGCGCACAGCATCGCAGGGAGCCATCGCTTCGAAGAGACCAACACCACACCGCCTCGCGCACGGTTCTACCAGCACCCGGTCGTCGTGCAGAAATGGTGAGCGGCTGCGCACGGCGCGGGTACCGTCGGCCGCACGATGAGTGAACCGCAGACCTTCGCTGAACTCCTCCAGCAGCACGGGCCGCTCGGGCTGATCCAGCAGTGGCGCCAGCACCGCGCGCAGCACTGGAACGGCCTCGTGCGCATCGTGTTGAGCGTGCGCCCCGACGACGTGGAGCCCAACGGCGCCCTGCGCTGGTCGACGGTCACCGCGCGCGACGTCGACGTGCCGGTCACGCGCGAGGCCCTCGGCGCGTGGCTCGCGACGCGGCCGCCCCACGCGGCGGTGCTGCTGCTGACCTCGCTGCTCGACCCGCGCGATCCCCGTGAGCCCTCGTGGCGCGATGCGATCGACCTCGCGCGCGAGGTGTACCCCGAGGCCGTCGCCGACCTCGTGCCCTCTGCGCAGACCGACCCCTGGGACGCGCGCCGCGCTCGCTACGCGGGCGTCGCGCTCGCCGTCGCGCTCGCCGACCGCAAGGCGCGCCACGCCGACTCGGGCGTCGACGGGATGCTCAAGTTCGCCGACGACGCGACACGCGCGCGCTTTCTCGCGCTGGCGGGCGACAAGGTGATCGTGCACGAGTTCCGCGAGCTCGGTCGCCAGCTCGAACACACCGAAGACCTCACCGTCGAACTGATGCAGGGCTACGACCGTGCGCTCGCCGCGATCGTGTCGTCGCTGCCGAAGCGCGAGGCCAACTGGCTCTTCGCCTACACGCGCCTCGCGAGCACCGAAGGCCTCGTGGCCGCGCTCCGTGGTCCGTCGAAGAACATCGCCGCGCAGGAGCGTCTCATCGGGCTCATCGCCGCGCAGGGCTTCGCGCATGGCGCCCTCGCGCTGGCCGAGGTGCTCGACCACAAGAAGCTCGGCGCGCGCGCCGCCATGGCCCTCGCGCTCATGGGTGCGCGCGGTGTGACCGCCGTCGAGTACCGCGTCGCGCAGGGGCCCCTCGCGAGCGCGGCGGCGCGTCGACACGCCGCGGCCCTCACCTCGCTGCCGAAGCCCGACGCGTCGCTCTGGGATGGCGAGTGGTACGGCTTCACGCGCTTCGGACGCACGCCCGCCGACGACCTCCGCGACGACGCCGCGTGGCCCGCGACGCCCACCCATTCGCCCACGCCCGTCGAAGCGCTCGAAGCGGCCGTGAAGGAGAAGCCCGCGCGCGACCTGCTCCCCGCGACGGGATGGGCCGACCTGCTCCAGATCGCGACGATCGACCCGTGGTTCAGCGATCTCCGCGCGGCGCACGCCACCGCGCTGCGCCTCGGTCGCCTCGGTCACGGCAACGACCCGCGCGCGCTCGCCGCCGCCGTCGACGAGCTCTCGTGGAGCGGACACATCACCACGCACTACCCGCAGAGCGACTGGGGCTACGGGTGGGCGTTGCTCTGGGCCGGGGCCGACGAGTCGGTCTACCGCCACGCCATCGCGCGCCACACCGAGCTCGGCGCGAACCACTGGATCGGCTATCTGGACCGGCATTTCGCGCGTCCGGTGCGGTCCGAACGGCCCGCGTGGTTGCCGTCGATCGAGGCGCTGCTGTGGTTCCTCAACGCGAACATCGCGTCGACCGTGTGGCAGGGGCCGCCGCGCCTCGTGGCCTCGCTCGCGACGCCCGCGGCGAAGGCCTCGCTCACGCCCGACGACGCGAACCTCTGGGTGCACGCCACCGTCGAGGGCGCGACGCAGGTCACGCTGCGACTCCGCGGCGAGTGTGTGCTCACCGTCGACGTGGCCGCGCGCACGTGGAAGGTCACGCTCCCGAAGGGTGCGAGCGGCGCGAGCGGGGTGACGCCTCCCCTCGACGCGCATCGTCCGCTGCGCCTCGCGGTCGAGACCGCGCGCGATGGCATGTACGTGGGCATCGGCGGCGCGATGGTGCACGGCCCCTTCACGAAGGTGCCCGCGGTGGTCGCGCCCGTGGAGCTCAGCGCCGAGGGTGACGGCGCGCGCATCACGTCGTTCACGGTGCACGCGAAGGCCACGGTGCGCGAGGCCGAGGCCGCGGGCGCGCTGCTGATGAACCCCGACGCGCCGCAGGGATACGCCGAGGTGGCCGGGCAGAAGTCTCCCGCGGCGGCGCACGCGCTGGCCCTCGTGGCGCGGCTCGACGTGGCGCCGTGGTCGAAGCTCGCCGCCGATGCGCTCGCGACGATGAAGGGAGACGCCGTCGCGCCGTGGCGTGACGCAGCGCCCTTCGTGTTCGGCGACGAAGTGCCGCCGGAGCCCGTGAAGGCGACGAAGAAGAAGGCCGCGAAGGTCGAGGCCCCGGCGCCGGAGACGCCGGCGGTGGAGCTTCCGATGACCTTCACCGTGCGCAGCTTCGAGGACGTGGTGCGCACCTTCGAGGCGATGGCGCTCACGGGCAAGACGCGCAGCAAGAAGCCCCCCTCGCTGCACCGCGGGCAGACGTCGTCGAACCGTCACGAGTACGCGAGCTTCAACCCGAAGGGCGCGACGGAAGACTGGGGCGCGCGCACGGCGGTTCCGTGGCCCGCGGTGTACCTGGGCACGGAGAAGCCCGACGTGACGAAGTTCGCGTACTTCGCGGAGCAGCTCTGCGACCTCCCCGCGCTGTGCCGCAAGGGCCGTGGAACGTGGGCCCGCGGTGAGTACGTCGTCGAGCGTGACCACTTCGTCGTCGCGTCTCTCGTGGGCTTTCCTCCCGACGATGGCTACGACGACGGCGAGTTCATGTTCACTGTGAACGCCGCCGCGTGGAAGGTCTCCGAAGGCTGGGCCTGGGCCCTCACCGCGACCCCCGTCGACGACCTCGCGCGCCTCGTCGGCGTGCGCGCGCTGCCCCCGCAGGTCGAGTGGACGAAGGTCGACCGCGTGACCCTCGGCAACTGGTAGCGCGCTCACCCGCGGAGCAGGGCGCGCCGTTGCGACGGCTCCATCGACGCGCCCATCGCGGCCACCCAGGCCGCATCGTGTTCCCACGCCGCGCGACACGCGCGCATCGCCGCAACACCCCGCACGCCGAGCGAGCGCAGCGCCTCGCCGAACGCCACGGCCTCGCCCTCCGCGCGCCGCGCCACGTACGCCGACACCACGCGCGCCACGCCCTCGTCGTCGAGCGCCTCGCAGGCCGCCACCGCGCGCTCCGCGTGTCGCTCCGTGACCGCACGAAGGAGCACCATCACCCGCCGCGCCACGGGCATCGCCCGCAGCGCACGACGTCGCAGCGAGGCGCGCGCGCCATCCCAGTAGTCGAGCGGATCGTGTCCCTCGACGTCGAAGCGCACGAAGCGGTCACAGTCTTCGTCGACCACCGCGCCTGCATCGCCGAGCGCCGCGAGCACATGAAGAATCTGTCGGTGGCGCATCGCACGCGCCGCGCGGGGCGTGTCGTTCCAGAGGGCGACGAGCGGTCGCAGGGCGCGCGGGCCGAAGTGCGCGAGGAGCATCGGGTCGAGGCACGGCGACGAGCGATCGCGTTCGAGGTACGCGGCGAGGAGCGCGTCGTCGTCGACGGCCGTGAGCACCGCGAGTCCGTCGTGCCACGACCAGGGCTCGGCGAGGCGTTGGCGCGCGAGAGCGAGGGCTCGCTCGCGTGGGAGCGCCTGCCACGCGCGCGCCGCGAGCGAGAGGCTCGATCGGTACACCGTCGACACGAACGCGAAGGTGAACATCGCGTCGAGGGCCTCGGGCACGGGCTCGCACACGGATGCGTAGCCCACGGCGGCGCGCATCGCGCAGAGCTCGACGACGGCCCGCGCGTGTGAGGTCTGCGCGTCGATGGAGCGCGCGGCGGCGAGCCACACCCACGGCGCGTGCGTCGACGCGTCGAGCGTGGTGAGCACCTGCGCGAGGGCTTCGTCGGTGCCCCACGATCCGCACTTCACGAGCATCGACGCGACGTCGGCGGGCACGCAGCGCCCGAGCCACGGACCGATGCGCCACAGCGAGAGCGTCTTCGCAGCGCGTGCGGCGCGCAGGAGCTCCGCCCACCACGCGTCCTCTCCGTCGAAGCGCGCCATGAGCGCGACCACGCCGGGCTCGTCGAGGCGCAGGGGGCCGTCGTCGGTGTCGGTCGTCTGATGCGACGCGAGCCCCGTGGCGAGGTGAACCCGCGCGGCGTGCCGTCGGATCGCGGTCTGCACGGGTCGCGCGATGGGCTCGCCGAAGCGCCGCTGCACGAACGCGAGGAGCGTCTGCATCGCGGGACTCCACCTCGACGACGCAGCTCGCACACGGTCACCCTCCGCACGCCACGCCCACGCCACGAGCGCGTCGAGCGACGGTTCTCCACCCGCGGTGAACCACACGGAACACCCTTGCGGAACGAGCGTTTCGAACGCGCGCCCCGCAGGCACCGCGGCCACCACCGCGCACACCGTTTCGACCTCACCGCGCTCCACCTCGCTCGCGAGGAGCGCCCAGAGCCCCGGCCTCCGCGCGGCCTCCTCGGGAAGGGCCTTCGCGAAGGACCACGCCGCGCGCCCCACGTCGTCGTACGCGACGCCCGCCTCCGCGAGGGACGCACGGTAGGCGTACGCATCGCCGCGCTCGACCCGTCGCATCGCGCGCACCAGCGACGCCGCATGCGCCGCGTCGAACCCGTCGAGCGCGAAGGTCGGTGGCGGAACTCCGTCGCTGCGCACGAAGCCCTGCGCCTCACGTTGCGCGATCATGCGATGGGCGATCGCCGCGCGCGTGCCGTCATGGGGAACGGTCTGCGTGCGTGCGCGCATTGGACCGTCGTCGTCGCCCCAGGTCTCGACGAGCGCGTCGTGCGTCTCGTCGAGGGTCCAGCGCTCGGTGCGTCCGTCGCGGGTGCGGGTCCATCGGGGCATCGGGCGCGCGATCGAAGCACATCGCGCGCACCGTCACACGCTTCTCACGGCGAAGTGCTCTGGCCTATGCTCGCCGCGCCATGGGCCCCTCCCGATTGCGCGCCGCGCTCGCCCTCACGCTCGCCCTCGCGCCGACCGCGGCCGACGCCGAGCGCGTGATGCCCGGACGCTTTCAGCTCACGCAGTACTGGGTCGCCGAAGAGGTCACCGACGACGCCGACGAGCGCATCGTGCAGGTGATCGATCCGCACGGCGCGACGGTCGCGTGGGCGTGTCAGCGCTTCGTCTCGTCGCTCACGATGGAGGGCACCGGACGCACCTGGGACGGCCGCCTGCTCAACTGGGCCTCGCGCGAACACGGACGCGCGTGCTTCGTCGAAGTCGACGCCGCGCAGTACCCCTGGGGCGCGGGCGTGCAGGGCTACGCGCTCGTGCCCTTCCGCTCGCTCGCGGTCGACAGCCGGTACATTCCCGTGGGCCACGTCGTCGAGCTCCCCGAGCTTCGCGGCATGCCCCTCCCCGACGGAACGCGCCACGACGGATGCTTCGTCGCCGTCGACGCAGGCGGCGCCATTCGCGGTCACCACATCGACCTCTTCGTGCCCTCGCGCGGCGCGTACGAGCACCTCGCGTCGGCCCGTGAGCTCCCGCGTCGTGTGTCCGTCGTCGTCGATGCGCAGCGCTGTGAGGGCGCGCGTCGCTACGCCACCGTTCCCCTGCCCGACCACCTCGCCGCCGACCCCCGCGTCGCGCCCCGCTGGTGACCGACCGTCGGTTGACAGCGCGCCGCCCGCGGTGCGACGACTCCCGCGTGCGCACGGCCCTGCTCACGTTGACGCTCGTTCCCGCGCTGGCATGGCCCGCGGAGGCCGACGCGCAACGCAGGCCGCGCAACCAACCGCCGCCCGTCATCGCCGTGGCCCGCCCCGCGGAGCGCAACCGCGCCCGTCGACTGGGGCTCGGCACGCGCACCGCGATCGAGACGCTCCTCCACGATCGCCCCGCTGCGAACTGGGTCGCCGCCGCACGCGGAAGGCCCACGCGACGCTTTCTCTGGCCCGTGCTCAATGGCATCGCCACGCAGGGCTTCACCGCACAGGAAGGCCGCCACCAGGCCCTCGACATCGGCGCCCCCTGCGGAACGCCCATCCGCGCGGGCTACAGCGGCATCGTCGGGTTCTCCGGCGCGCACGGCAACTCGGGCAACCTCCTCGCGATCGTGCACCCCGGCGGATGGGTCACGGCCTACGGTCACACCCGTCGCACGCTCGTGGCCGCAGGCTCGCTCGTACGCCGCGGACAGCCCATCGCCGAAGTGGGCGACACGGGCGACGCGCACGGCTGCCACGTTCACTTCATCGTGTCGCGCAACGGCACGCGCCTCGACCCCGAGCAGCACGTCGTGGGTCGCCCTACGCAGGTCCATCGACGCAGCGGCGCCGTGGCCTCGCGCCACTGAGCTCGCGCCCCACACTCCCTCCTCCGCAATGCTTCGCTTCACCTGTTTGAGCCTCGCGCTCGCCCTCGTGGCGTGTCGGCCCGCCTCGCCCGCTTCCCCACCGCCGCAACGTCCGCGCACCGCCCACGATGCCGCCGCGCCCGCGACGCCCGCGCGCGATGCGTCGACTTCTTCCGACGCGTCGACTTCTTCCGACGGATCGGTGCCCACGGAGCCCGCCGACGCGCGACGCTGGCCCTTCATGGACCACGCGCGCCGCTGGTGCCTCGCCGACCGTCTGGGCACCACGGAGTACCTGCTCAAGTGGGCGCCGCTCTTTCACGGACACGCGCCGCCCGGTGATCCGCTCTGGCTCACGGACCGCTATCTCCCGCGCGCCACGGGCGAGGAGCCGCCGACCTTCGAAGACCAGCAGCGATTGCTCACGTGGCAGTCGTTTCCGCGCGTGAGCCATGTGATGGATTGCACGCTGCCCGTCGCCGACACGTCGCGCGCAGACCGCCCGCTGCGCACGGCCACGTACGCGATCTATCTGCCCGCGGACTACCTCGATCACCCCGAGCGGCCGCGCCCCGTGTTGATGCTCGTGTCGGGTGGAAACGGCAACCGCACGCGATGGTTCCTCACGCCGTCGAGCGACCGCGGCGTGGTGCCGGGCACCGGCGGGCTCTCGGTGCGCACACGCATGGACCAGTGGATCGCCGCGCATCCCGACGCGACGCCGCCCATCGTGATCGGCCTCGACGGATCGAGCGCGCAGTTTCCCAACGGCATGTGGATGTACCTCGCGCGCGAGCTCCCCGAGCACCTCTTCGCGACGTACCTCCCGGGCCACTCGCGCGACACCGTGGCGCTCGGCGTGGGGAGCATCTCGTCAGGCGCCGTCGAGGTCGCGCGCGCGCTCAAGCTCGACCCCGCGGTCTTTCACGTCATCGGGTTCTGGAGCCCCTTCGTGCACCCCGACGGCATCGCGCTCGACAGCACGATGGGCACCGTTCCACAGCGCGATCGGCTCTTTCGCACGCTCGGCGAGCGCCGTCGCGACGGGCTCCTCGCGATGCGCTTCTCCATCGGCGACAAAGACGACCACTACGCGCGCACCTGGGAGTGGTACCGGCTGCTCGCCCGCGCGGGGGTGTTTCCCGAGCCCGGCGAACCGCGCTTCGAACGCTGTCAGCGCGCCGACTGGCGACCAGGTCCGGGCCACTGCTGGCGCGTGTGGGAGGGCTTCTTTCTGATGCCCGGCGAGTTTCACAACTACCACGCGCTGCTGCCCTCGTTCGCGCCGCAGTTCGAGTGGTCGCTGGAGTCTCTCAGCGAGATTCAGCACCGCCTCGACACGCGCGCCCGCTGACCCGCTCAGCCGCGCACGCTCACGAGCACCACCGCGCCGCGCGCCGTCACGAGGCACAGCCGACGCCCCGCACGATCCACCGGCACCACGCGCAGCACACGATGCGAGCCCTCGTCGTCGTCGTGGTCGCTGCGCGGAAGCACCGACTCCAGATCGACGAGCGTGCACGCGCGCTCGGGGGCTCCGTCGGCGCCGATGCGCGCGGTGGCGAGCACGGCGCGATCCGAGGCGTCGTCCCAGGTGGTGAAGAACACGCGCCCGTCGCCGTCGTCGGCTTCGACCACACACAGCGCCGACGCGCCCGCGAGCACGGGCCACGCGCGCCATGAGCCTCCGCCGTCGAGGGAGACGTAGCCGTCGCCGTGACCCTGCGCCTGGGCCACGGCCACACGGTCGCCCGCGCACGCCACGGCGCCCACCGCGAGGGCCTCGGGAAGGTCGCGACGGAGCCATGAACGTCCGCCGTCGCGCGAAACACGGAGCGCGTCCACACGGCGTCCTGCGAGGGCCGCGATCACGCCCCCGTGCACGTCGACGGCGAGCGCGCGCACGCCCTCGTCGACGAGCGTGGATTCGAAGCGGCGACCGTCTTCGCAGCAGTGCAGTGACCCGAGGGCCGTGTGCGCCCAGAGCCGCGCGCCATCGCGCGAGAGTTCCACCGCGCCCGTCGAGCGGCCGTCGGAGAGCTCGGTCACGCGGTGCCATCCGTCGCGCGTGCGGCGCCACACGGAGCCCGACATCGCGCCGAGCCAGAGCGCGCCCGTAACGTCTTCGACCACCGACGAGAAGAGCTCATCGACGTCGACCTCGGCGACGGCTTCGAAGCGCTCCGACGGGTCGTCGATGGCGCGCAGCGGAAGCATCACCAGCGCATCGCCCACGGCGTAGAGGCGGTCCTGTCCGACGTCGACGCCGAAGGCCGTGGAGACCGTCGCCTGGAGCGCGCCGACGCCCGCCACGAGGAGCCTCGCGCGCGCGCCCTGTTCGAGCGGAAGCGCGAAGGCGCCGAAGTCGGTGAGGCCCTGCGCGTCGTCGCCCTCGGTGCGGTCTCCGTCGACGTCGTCGTCGAGGGGGGGAAGCTCTTCGAGGCTCTCGTCGGCCTCTCCTTCGGGCCCGTCGGCGCCACGGTCGTCGTCGACGTCGGGAGATCCGTCGTCGAGGTCGCTGTCGTCGTCGGCGAGGGGCGCGTCATCGCCGGTCCAGCGTTCGCGCTCGTCGAGATCGAGGTCGCGGTCGTCGTCGGAGTCGCGTGCAGGACCGTCTCCCTCGTCGTCGCCGTCGAGGTCTTCGGGCAGGTCGAGCGCGTCGTCGGCGAGGTCGTCGGCGGCCTCGTCGTCGAGCCCCACGGGAGACTCATCGGGAAGCTCTTCGGCGAGCGCCTCGGGCCCGTCGGCCTCGTCGCGCTCGTCGCCATCGAGGGGCGGAAGCTCGGGGAGATCCTGGTCGTCGTGCGTGCGTCGGCGCGGCGTCGGCATCGGGCGCGCGACGGTATCACCCGTTGCGTCGACACCGACCACAATGTGCCGTCACACCGTTCCTCCAAATGGCCGACGGCCCCACCGACGCATCTCGCATCGACGGGGCCGCAGGCGCAGCGTTGCGTGATCGGTTCAGGCGTACTTCGCCGCGAACTTCGACACGACGGGCAGACGCGGGGTCTCGCCCTTGTTGGCCTTGATCGCGGTCAGCACCATGAACACCAGGTAGCCGAGCGAGAGCAGGGTCGAGACGAGACCCATGATCGTCGCGAGCACGCCCACGATCGACCCGAGGATGCTGCCCAGGATGCCCAGCACCGTGCTCAGCACCGAGAACGCGATCGCGGCGAAGAGGGCCTGGAACGACATGAAGCGCAGCCAGCGGTTCTGCGGGGTCTTCTCTTCCGCGAAGATCCACACGAGGCACGCGGGCGTGATGAACGCGAGGAGTCCCGCGAGGTTGTGATCGAGGCCCGCGGTCTTGGTCTTGAGACCGGGCTGGTACGAGATGTCCTCGCCGCCGACCTGCGCGCCGAGCGCCGCGAGCTGGTTGCCCGCCGCGCCGCCGAAGCCGCCCTGCTGCGACTGCCCGAAGCCGCCCGGCTGCGGCTGACCGTAGCCCTGCTGCGGCTGCGCGCCGAAGCCACCCTGCGCGGGCTGACCGAAGCCGCCCTGCGCGGGCTGCGCGCCGAAGCCGCCCTGCTGCGGCTGCGCGCCGAAGCCACCCTGCGCGGGCTGCTGACCGAAGCCCTGCTGCGGCTGCGCGCCGAAGCCCTGCTGCGGCTGCGCGCCGAAGCCACCCTGCGCGGGCTGCTGTCCGAAGCCCTGCTGCGGCTGCGCGCCGAAACCACCCTGCGCGGGCTGCTGACCGAAGCCCTGCTGCGGCTGACCGAAGCCGCCCTGCG
>CAMFHP010000180.1 GCA_945952225.1 uncultured Myxococcaceae bacterium | reverse complement strand
TCTCGACCTTCTTCGTCGTGTGCGAGAGGCGCTCGGTGTCGAGCACCTCGAAGGCGATCTCTTCGATGCGACGCTCGCCCGTCTCCGGGTCGGGCGCGCTCGGAAAGATGCTCACGTCGGGTGCCGCGTCGGTCTCCGCGTCGGCGCGCGTGAGCATGTCGACCGCGCCCGTGTACCCGTCGGCCAGAACCCCCGCGAAGACCGCCGTCGCGTGAAAGTGCTGCGTCGCATGGGGAGGGTTCGCCCCCATCGTGCGGTACACGCGTCCGTCGATGATCTCCGCGTGCGCTTCCGGCGCCACCAGGCGCTCGTCGACGTGCGGGAGCGACTGCCCCTTCGCGGGCGCGTAGGCACCGTGCGACGAAGCACCCGGCGCGAGGATCATCGGGGTGGAACCGGTGCGTGGCGGCGTCATCGCGGCGCATCGTAGCGTCGCGGCGCCCGCGGCGACAACGACACGACCGCCGTCAGAACGGACGCTCCTGGTGGTGGCGACCGATGCCCACGAGCAGCGCGAAGAAGGCTTCGTTGTCGCGTCCGAAGCGCACGTCGTACTCGGCGAGCAGTCCTGCGGTGAGCACCGTGCGTTCGGTTCCCTGGTCGTTGCCCACGACCCAGCCGAGGCCGCCCGCGAGCCACGGAGACCCGAGGCCGAAGCCCGTCGCACCGTCGATCAGATCGAACTGCGCGAGGTGAACGCCCGTGTGGCCCCACACGAAGGGCGCGCCGAGCATTCCGCCGCCGGCGAAGAACCCGCCGAGGCTCAGCGCGCCAGACTGCACGCGATTCGTGAACTTGGTCCGCACGCGCACGTCGTAGCCGAAGCCGAACGCGCCCTGGCCGTAGCCCACGTCGACCGCCGCGCCCACCGCGCCCGACGTGCCCACCACGGGACCCGCGGTGCCGTGCAACCACGCCGTCGCGCAGCCCGAGAGACCGTACGCCATCGCCGCGCACACCAGCGCGCGAAGGGCCCTGCGCCACACCCGCTTCATGGCCGTCATCGTGCGACAGGGGCGCGACGGATCACAAGGGAGACACGTTCCCGTGGTGCGAATCGTGGGGGCGATGCGATGCTCCGCGACCGCCGATGCCCCTGCGCCCTGGAGCCCTCGTCGCCCGCTATCGCATCGAGCGTTTTCTCGCGTCGGGTGGGAGCGCCGACGTCTACGCCGCCACGCATGGCGACACCGGCGAGCGCGTCGCGTTGAAGGTGCTCGCGCGGCTCCGCGGTGTGGACCGCGACCGCGCGCTCCGTGAGGTGGCCATCGCGCGCACGCTCGATCACCCGGGGCTCGTGCGCGTGCGCGACCACGGACTCGCGCCCGACGAGGGGCTCTACCTCACGATGGACCTCCTCGACGGCGAGACCCTCGCGTCGCGCCTCACGCGCGGAGCCCTCGCGCCCGAGGAGTCCGTCGCCGTGCTCGCGCAGGTCTGCGACGCCGTCGCGCACGCCCACGCGAAGGGCGTCGTGCACCGCGACCTCAAGCCCGCGAACCTCTTTCTCGTCGCGCGCTCCGACGGAACGCTCGACGCGCGCGTGCTCGACTTCGGACTCGCCACCGCCGTCGACGCCGCCGCCCTCACCCGCACCGGCGACCTGCTCGGGACGCCTGCCTACATGGCCCCGGAGCGCCTCACGGGACGCCGCGACGTCGATCCCCGCGCCGACGTGTGGGGCCTCGGCGTCACGCTCTACGAGTGCCTCACGGGGGCGCTTCCCTTCGTGGCCGAGAGCCCGCTGGGGGTGATGTTCCAGGCGGCGTACGGGGCGCCCGTTCCGCTGGAGCGACGGCTGCGCGACGCGCCCGAAGACCTCGTGGCGCTCGTGCGCGCGTGCCTCGCGAACCGCGCGGAAGACCGTCCCGCCGACGCCCGCGCGCTCGGCGACGCCCTCCGCGCGCTGCGTGTGGAAGGGCTCCGCGCGCGCACCGTCGACCGCGGAGACGCCGTCGTCGACGACGCCCGCGAGCTGCGCCTCGTGGTGGCCGTGTTGGTGCGTGATCCGCGCGATCCCGCGCTGTGGCAGCAGCTCGTCGACGACGCGCGCGCCGAGTCGTTCACGCTCCCGCAGGGCGCCCTCGCCCTCTTCGGCCGCACCCGTTGGAGCGAGCGCGTGCCCGACGACGCCCTCGCCTTCGCGCGCACCGTGGCCCCCGCGTCCGCCGCCGTCTCGATGGTCGCCGCCCGCGTCGAGCGCGACGGACCGCTGCCCCCGTCGCTCGTCGAAGCAGCCCTCGCCGTGATGCCTCCGCGCGGCATCGGCGTCGACGCGGGATGCGCCTCGCTGCTCCGCGACCGATGTGTCGTCAGCCTCACGCCGCGCGGACATCGCACGGTTCCGCTGCTCGACACCGCCCCTGCGCGCGATGTGACCGCCCTTCCGTTCGTGGGTCGCCGCGACGAGCTCGCGTGGCTCCTCGCGTCGCTCGACGAAGCCGTGCGCAGCGAGACGCCGCAGGCCCGCGCGCTCTACGGCCCGCCCGGCGTGGGGCGCTCACGGATGCTCTCCGAAGCACTCCGCGCGGTCGCCGAGCGCGTGCCCGAGGTGCGCACGCTCCACGTTCGATGCGACGGCGCCACGGCCGACACGCCGCTCTCGGGGCTCCGCACGCTGCTCGGCACGCACCTGCCTGCGCGCGTGGTCGACGCGCTCCAGACGCCGTCGCGCGGGAGCGATCCGCAGGGCGCGCTTGACCGCGTGCGGGCCCACGTGGGCGCGGTGCTCGAAACGCTCGTCTACGACGGTCCGCTGGTGCTCGCCCTCGACGACGCGCAGTGGCTCGACCCCACGTCGCGCGCGGTGCTGCGCTCGGTCTTCGATGCGTCTCCCCGTGCGCCCATCGCCCTCTGGCTCGTCGCGACGCGCGGCCATGAAGAGAGCGTCGCGCGGGTGCACGCGCGCTGTCTGCGACGGGAGATTCCGCGCCTCTCGACGCACGACGCGACGGCCCTCGTGCGCGCGCTGGGCGTGACCGACGACGCGCGCCTCACCTCGGTGCTCGACCGCGCCGAGGGGATGCCCGCCACGCTCGAAGCCCTCGCGCTCGCGCCCGGCGACGATGTGCTCCCGCTCGATGTCGAAGCCGCCGTGCGCGCGCAGCTCGACCGCCTCGCGACGCCCACGCGCGACGCCCTCAAGCGCGCCGCGGTGTTCGGCCGTGTGTTCTGGCGCGAGGGCCTCGTCGCGCTCGGGGCCGTCGACGAGACCGCGGTGCTCGAACGGCTCGGGTGGATCGCGCCGCGTCCGCATCCGCGCCTCGCGTGCGAAGGGGAGTACGAGTTTCGTCGCGCGGTGGCCGCCGAGGCCGCGCGGGCGCTGCTCACCCCGGAGGCCCTGCGCGACCTGCACGCGCGCGCCGCCGTGTGGCTCGAAGCCCTGCCCGATGCGTTGCCCGAAGAGATCGCAGCGCACTGGTCGGCCGCAGACAACCGCACCCGCGCGGCCCATCACGCCGTGCGCGCGGCGGTGCAGCGGGCGGCGTGCGGCGTGGCCGAGAGCGCCGTGCGCGCAGCCGCGGAGGCCCTGCGCTACGACCTCGACGCGCGCACCCGATGGCGCGTGCTCGGCGCCCGCGACGACGCGCTTCAGCTCGCAGGAGACCGCGCGCTCCAGCGTGAGGGCATCGAGGCGATGCGCGCGCTCGCGGCAGAGCTCGGTGACGACGCGCGGGCCGAGCTCGCGTGGCGCACGGTGCACCACGCCCGCATGGTGGGCGACGCGGCGATGGCCCGCGAGGCCGCGGCGGCGCTCGTCGAAGGCGCGCTCGCGGGTGCGGCCCGGTGGCGTGTGGCGGCCCTCGGAGAGCTGGCGTTTCTCGAAGCGGACCATGGGCGCACGGCCGACGCGCGGGCGCTCGCGGCGCGCGCAGCGGAGATTCCGTGCGACGACGTGTGGGTGCGGGCGCGGGCGCTTCACGCGCTGGCGTACGTGACCGTGGAGCAGGGCGACGACCTCGCCGACGGGCTCGCGCGCTACGCCGAGGCGGGCGACGGATACCGTCTCGCCGGTGACCTCCGCCGCGAGGCCATCACCCTCGTGAACCGCGCCGCGACGCTGGCGCTCCTCGGTCGCTTCGCCGAGGCCCTCGACGTGCTCGACCTCGCGCTCGACCGCGCGAAGGCCGTGGGCAACCTCCGCACGGTGGCCGTGTGCTTCGAAAACCGCGGCGCCGTACGACGCGCCCTCGGCGATCACGAAGACGCCGACGACGACCTCGCCCAGTCGCTCGAACGCGCCGCCGCGCTCGGTCACGCGCGCCTCGCCGACGCGGCCCACATCGAGCGCCTGTACCTCTCCCTCGCCCGCGGTGACGACGACGCCACGCTGCGCGCGCGGCGCGAGCCCGTGCTCCAGATCCTCGCGGGCGATGGAGACGCGGCGGCGACGGCCCCGGCCCTCGCGAGCGTGCTGCGCGCCGATGCGCGGCTCGGCGAGCGCCACGAGGACCGTGTGCAACGCGCGCGCACGCTGGTCGATGCGCTCGCAGCAACGCCGCTCCACGCCGCAGAGCTGCTCGCGGCCCTCGTGGCGGTGGATGCGCGAGACCACGACCGCGCACGCTACGAATCGGCCCTCGCGCAGACGTTGGCGCACACCCGCGACGGCGCCGAGCGCGCGGTGCGACGACGGGGGCTCGAACGGCGCTGGCTCGTGGAGGCTCCGTCGGGTGCTCCGTGATTGACCCGCGACGGCGAGCGCGTGGAGCATCGCCGCGATGGCAGACGACGGCACGGTGACGGTCGCGCTCGACGAGATGCTCCACGAGGCCTCGCTCGACCCGCGGGCGTGGTCGATGGCGCTGCGGGCGGTGGCCTCGCACGTTGCAGGCGATGGAACGCGCGCCCTCGCGGCGCTCACGTTCACCGACGACCGCAGCCCGCACGGCTGGATGCTCCACAGCGCCGAGCCCGACGACGAGCGCCCGGTGTTCTTCGACCGCGACGGGCGCCATCCGTTGTTCTCCCTCGACCGCGCGCATCCCGAGGGATTTGTGGGTCCGAGCGAGCGCTTCGCCCCGCCCGACGAGCTCGCGCGCACCACCCTCGCGCGCACCTGGCTCGACGAGAGCGGCACCGTGCGCGGGCTCAGCGCGGTGATCACCGCCGACGCGACCTTCGTGGGCTCGCTGCACCTCCTCGCGCGCCGCGGATCGCCCGCGTGGCGCGACGACGCCGACGCCCGGATGCGCGCCCTGCTCCCCGCCCTTCGCCGCGCGGTGCGGGTGTACGCGCGGCTCCGTCGCACGCGCGCGCTGGCCGCGGTCGACACGGCCCTGCTCGACAGCCTCGACGTCGCCACGCTCGTGATCGACCACGACGGACGCCTGCTGCGCAGCAACCTCGCGGCGCGGATGCTCCTCGCGCGCAACGACGGCCTCACCGACGCGGGCGGTGTGGTGCGCTGCACGCGCGACGCGAGCGAGCTGGCCTTCGCGAAGGCGCGCGCCGAGCTCCGCGCGGGCGACGACGACACGCGCGCGGTGGTGGCGGCGCGCACGAGCGGGCGACGTCCGCTGCTGATGCTCCTCTCGCGATTGCCCGCGCGCGAAGCCTGGGGAAGCACCGTGTACACCCTGCTCGTGCGCGACCCGACGCAGCAGGGCGCGCACACCGAGGAGCTGCTCCGCGAGCTGTTCAAGCTCACCGCGGCCGAGGCCCGCCTCGCGCTCGCCATCGCCGACGGACAGTCTCCCGCGCAGGCCGCGCAGACGCTCGGATGCTCCGTCGAGACCGTGCGCACGCACCTCAAGCGCATCTTCGAGAAGGCCTCGATCACGCGCCAGGCCGAGCTCGTGCGCCTCGTGCTGGGTGAGCTCCCGCCGCAGTTTCTCGCGTAACGATTCGACCTACGCCGCGGGCTTCGCGCGACGCCAGCCCGACACCGCGGGGAGCAGCAGCAGCGTGGCCGCGGTGGCCGTCACGAGGCCGCCGATGATCACCGTCGCGAGGGGACGCTGCACCTCGGCACCCGTTCCCTTCGCGACGGCCATGGGCACAAACCCGAGGGCCGCGACGGTGGCCGTGGTGAGCACCGGGCGCAGTCGCGAGCGCGCGGCCTCGCGGGCGGCGTCGAAGTCTTCCCAGCCCTTCGCGCGCTGGTGGTCGATCTCGGTGCCGAGCACGAGCCCGTTGAGCACCGCGATGCCCGCGAGCGCGATGAAGCCCACGCCCGCGGTGATCGAGAGGGGCATCCCCCGCGCGGCGAGGGCGATGACGCCGCCGCTCACGGCCACGGGCACGTTCATGAACACCAGCAGCGCCGAGCGCCATCGCCCGAGGCTCGCGCGGAGCATCACGAGAATGGCCACGAGCACCATCGGGCCCACGATCGCGAGGCGCTCCGAGGCGCGCGCGAGGTTCTGGTACTGCCCGCCCACGCGGATCTCGTAGCCGCGCGGACGCTCCATGCGCGCGAGGCGTCGCTGCACCTCGCCCACGTACGACGCGAGGTCGCGGCCGCGCACGTTGGCCTCGACCACGAGTCGGCGCCGTCCCTCTTCGTGCGACACCTGCGCGGGGCCGAACTCTTCGGTCACCGTCGCCACGCTGCCGAGCGAGACCGCGCCGCCCGAGGTCACCACCGGGAGGTCTCCGAGCGCGTCGGGTCGCAACATCGCAGGCGCGCCCACGCGGAGCACCATGTCGAAGCGCCGCTCGCCCTCGTAGATGCGCCCCACGGGGATGCCTGCGCGAAAGCCCTGCACGTAGGCCATCACGTCGTCGGCGCGGAGCCCGGCGCGCGCGAGGGCGGCGCGGTCGGGACGCACGGCCATCGCGGGGAGTCCGTCGATCTGTTCGGCGCGCACGTCCTGGCCGCCGGGCGTCGTGCGGAGCACCTCGGCCACGCGATCACCGAGGCGCTTGAGCTCGCCGAGGTCGCTGCCGAAGACGCGCACGCCCACGTCGGAGCGGATGCCCGCGAGCAGTTCGGCCATGCGCATCTCGATGGGCTGCGTGAACGCGAACTCGGTGCCGGGGAGCGCCACGCGAAGACGCGCTTCCATGTCCGCGACGAGGGCCTCGCGGTCGTACGGATGCCGCCACGTCGCGGGCGGATGGAGCATCACGAACACGTCGCTCTGCTCGGGCCCCATGAGGTCGGTGGCCACGGCGGGCGAGCCCGTGCGCGACACGACGCGCGACACCTCGGGCACGGCGCGCAGGCAGTTCTCGACGGCGAGCGTTCCGCGCACGCCCTCTTCGAGCGAGGTCGCCGGCGGACGCGTGAGCTCCAACGCGATGGAGCCCTCGTCGAGGCGCGGCATGAACTCTCCGCCCTGCCGCGCGGCGAGCACCGCGGAGAGCGCCACCACCGCGAGCACGGCGATCGTCGACGCGAGGGGACGCGCCATCACCCGATCGAGCAGGGGCTCGTACACGCGCTTCGCGAGGCGCACGACGAGGGGGTCGTGGTCGCCGTCGTGGGCGCGCTGCGCGATGCGCACGAGCGAGGGGGCCATCGCGGGCACGAAGGTCAGCGACAGCACGAGGGCCGTGGCGAGCGCCGAGAGCACCACCATCGCCATGGGGCGGAACATGCGTCCCTCGACGCCTTCGAGGGCCAGCACGGGCACGTACACCAGCGCGATGATCGCCACGCCGAAGGCCACGGGGCGCGCGACCTCCTGCGCGGCGTCGCGGGCCACGTCGCGGGCGTCGCGGGTGCGTTCGAGGGCCGCCCGCACCATCGCGTGCTCGACCACCACCACGGCGCCGTCGACGAGGAGGCCGAAGTCCACCGCGCCCAGCGACATGAGGTTTCCAGTGACGCCGAGGCGCTTCACGAACACCGCCGCGCCCAGCGCCGACAGCGGAATGAGCGAGGCCACGAGCAGCCCCGCGCGAAGGTTGCCAAGCGCGAGGAGCAGCACGAGGCACACGAGCGCGGCGCCCTCGGCGAGGTTGTGCGACACGGTGTCGAGCACGCGGCCCACGAAGTCCGCGCGGTCGTAGAAGGCCTCGACGCGCACGCCGGGGGGGAGCTCGCGCACGAGCTCCGCGAGCCGCTCGCGCACGTCGCGGACGGTGGTGCGCGCGTTGGCGCCCGCGAGCATCTGCACCATCACGTAGACCACTTCGCCCTGACCGTCGGCCGTGGCCGCACCGAGCCGCGGACCGCCGCCGATGCGCACCTCGGCCACGTCGCGCACGAGCACGGGAACGCCCCGCACGGTCTCGACGGCCACGTCGCCGATCTCGCGCTCGTCGCGGAGCAGCGCCTCGCCGCGCACCACGAGCCCCACGGCGTCGCGCTCGATGGCGCCCGCGCCCACGCTGTGGTTCGAGCGTTCGAGCGCCTCGCCCACCTGCGCGAGCGTCACACCCCGCGCGGCCATGCGCTGCGCGTCGAGCACCACCTGGAACTGCCGCACCTCGCCGCCCCAGAGGTTCACCTCGACGACGCCGGGAACGTGGCGCAGCGGATGGGCGATCTCCCAGTCGACGACGGTGTGCGTCTCGACGGCGGTGTGTCCGGGCCAGCGCACGGTGAAGTGGTAGACCTCGCCGAGCCCCGTGGTGAACGGGCCGATCTCGGGGGTCGTGGCGATGGAGGGAAGATCCTCGCGGATCGCGGGCATGCGCTGCGACACGAGGAGCCGCGCGGTCATGGTGTCGGTCCCCTCGGCGAACACCGCGGTCACCGACGAGATGCCCGCGCGCGACGTGGAGCGCACCTCGCGCAGGCCCGGAATGCCCGCGAGTCCGATCTCGACCGGGTGCGTGACGAGCTCCTCGACCTGCACGGGGCCGAGGCCCGGCGCGCCGGTGAGCACGGCCACCTGCGTGTTGGTGATGTCGGGCACCGCGTCGACGGGCACGTCGAGGGCCGACACCGCGCCGAGGAGCGCCATCACCACGACCAGCAACAACACCAGGTTGGGGTGATCGACGCCGAAGGCCGCGAGCCGCGCCGAGAGGCCCTGCCCGTTGTGCTGCGTGCTCACGCGCTCACTCCGCCGCGCGGGCGCTCTCGGCCGCCACGAGGAAGGTTCCGCGCACCACCACGGGCGCTCCCGCGGTGACGCCCGACACCACCTCGACGAGGCCCGCAGACTCGCGTCCGGTGACCACCTCGCGCGCCTCGTAGCGTCCGTCGCCGGTGCGCACGAACACCTGCGCCCGCGAGCCCTCGCGCCACACCGCCGACGCGGGCACCACCACGCCGTCTCCGTCACCGCGCTCGATGCGCACCGAGCCCGTCTCGCCCGGTGCGAGCGTGGGCGCGCCCTCCAGCGCGAGGTGCACCACCCGCGTGCGCGTCGCCGTCTGCATCACCGGCTCGCGCCACACCACACGCCCGCGGAACGTGCCCGCGTGGCCGCGCAGGGTCACCGTCGCCGTCGCGCCCACGGTCACATCGGAGGCCTGCTCGGGCAGGTTCGCGGCCACGCGCAGGGTGCTGAGATCCACGATCGTCGCGAGCACCGTCGGCGGCTCGACCACCGCGCCGCGCACGGCGTTGCGGGCCGTGAGCGTTCCACCGAGGGGCGCGCGCAGGGTGAAGAGTCCGCTGTCACCGCTCGCGCCGGCCTGCGAGACCGCGAGCGCACGCCGCGCCGCCACCGCCGCCTCGCGCGCCCTCGCCGTCGCCGTCTGCGACTCGCGCAACGCCCGCGCGCTCGTGGCGCCCTGGGCCATCATCGCCGTCTCTTCGCGCGCCCGCGACGTGGCGTCGTGGAGGTCGAGCTGCGCGCGTTCGAGCTCCGTGCGGTGCTGCGCCACGAGGGGCGCGTCGAGGGTCACCAGCGGAGCCCCCGCGCGCACCACATCACCGGGCGCCGCGTGCCATGCGACCACGCGTGCGAGCACTGTGGTGGCCACGTCGGCGGTTCCATCGACGGAGGGGACCACCTCGCACGGGGCCGTCACCTCGTCGCGCACCGCGGCCCGACGCGCGGGCTCGCTCACGATGCGTCCGTCGCGCTCCAGCGCTGCGGGAAGGGCCACGGTGTGCGCGCCCTGCGGTGCGGTGTCGGGCGAGGCCGCGCGGGGCGGCGCGGGGTCTTCGCGGAGCACGGGCTCGGGCGACGTGCGGCACGCTGCGACCGCGAGCGAGACCACCAGTGCCAGCGTTCGACGGGTCATGGCTACGACGCTAGGGAGCTGTGACCCTTCCGCACAGTGAAAGGTGCTTCATCGCCGCGTGAGCACGACGGCCACCGCGCCGCCGATGAGCAGCAACGCGACGATCACCGCGATCACGATGGGCATCTTCGAGGGCGGCGCTTCGGGGGGAGGCGCGAGGGGCGCGGGCGGACGCGGCGCGCCAGGCACCATGCCCATGGGGGCCTGCACGGTCTGGGCGATGGGCTGCATCGCGGGCGAGCCCATGGGGGCCATCGGTCCACCGTGCATGGGCGATCCCATCATGGGCGCTCCGGGGAGCGGCGCACCGGGGAGCACCACACCATCGAGGTCGAGGGCCATCGTGCGCTCGGAGACCGGCGGCGCGGGCACCATGGGAGCCATCGCGGGCGTTCCCACGGGCGCCACCGTCGCAGGACGCATCGGCACCGCATCGGCGAGCCCCGTGGCCACGAAGGTCGCCTCGGCGTCGGCGGGAATGGCCCCCGTCACCGACCGCGGCATGAACGGCTCGATGCCCGCGGGGCGCTGCATGGGACGCAGCGTTTCGAGCGATTCGAGGGGCTGCACCGGGGCGTCGAAGATCGGCGCCGCGGAGGCCACGTGCGTGCGGCTCCCGGGCTCGGGCACGTCGATGTCGTCGTCGTCGGGCGGAGGCGCGCCGCGCGACGTGTCGAGCACCACGACGGAGTCCTTCCAGTCGTCGTCGCCGGGGTTCGAGGGACGCGCGGTCGAGGGCTTCGGCGCGACGGGCGCGGGCGCAAACCCCGGCAGCGCACCGGCCGCGGTGAGCGAGTCGAGGTCGAGCGCCATCGTCGACTCCTGCCGATCGAGGGCGCCGTACTGCGCGTGCACGTCGGACGCGCCGGGCGCGATGGCCAGCGGGATCTTTCCCTTCAACGGGTGCGAGGCCGAGGCGTTGGTCTCGTCTTCCCAGTCGTCGCTGTCGTGCGTGCCCGCGACGGGTGCAGTGCGCGCGGGAGGCGTACCGAGGGCCGCTGCGCTGAACGCGCCGGGCTCCCACGACGGATGGGCGGCACCGGCGTTCCACGGGCCCTGCGGGGCGACGGGCGGCGCGGGAACGGGCGCGGGCGCATCCCACGCCGAGGCGAGCGCGGCGCGGGCCTGCGACTGTCCTGCGGGCTTGAGCGTGGCCCACGCATCCCCGGGGTTGGCCCCCGAGTCCCACGCGCTCGGCGACACGGGCTGCGCGGGCGGAGGCGGCGGCTGCGAGGCGCTCACGAAGGGCTGCGCGGCGCTGAACGCAGCCACGGGCGGCGCCGAGAACGCGGGGGTCGCGGGGGCCGGCGGCGTGAGCGGCGCGAGGGGCGCGGGGGTCGAAAACGCAGGGCCCGCGGGCACCGACGGGG
>CAMFHP010000179.1 GCA_945952225.1 uncultured Myxococcaceae bacterium | reverse complement strand
GCAGCGCCCGGTGCGATTCACGCCGTAGCCCGGGGTGACCACCGGGAACCCCGGCTCCGACGCTGCATGATCTCCTCCCGCTTCGCGCGCTTCTGGGAGCGCCGGGCAGCGCCCGGTGCGATTCACGCCGTAGCCCGGGGTGACCACCGGGAACCCCGGCCTCGCAGCCACACAGCCAACCCCGGCCACACAGCCACACAGCCACGCAGCCGCGCGCGTCGTGGAGGAGCGTCAGTTGTACTGGTGGGCGATGTCGCGCAGGGCGTCGAGCAGGTCGACGTACCCGTGGAGCTCGTTGTCGATCGAGGTGCGCGTGGCACCCGTCGCACGGTCGCGCGCGGCGAGCAGGCGGTTGGCGTACTGGAGCATGCGCGCGGCGATGCCCGTCTCGTTGAGCGCGGTGTCGCGACGCGAGAGGCCCGTGCCCACGCCGGGCTCACCCGCGGCGCCGCCGAGGTGCACGGCGTAATAGGTCACGCCCGTGTACGGGTTGCGGAAGCTCACGAGGTCGCGCGCGTCGTTGTCGGGCAGCGCCCAGTGGTCGTTCTCGCGCCACAGGAGCGCCGACACGCGGGCCGTGCGGTCGAAGGTGAGTTCGAGCTGGCCGCGGAGGTACGCGAGCGCGTCGAGCTCCAGCGTGAAGCCGAGGTTCGGGTTCACCGCGCGCGCCGTCGCGCCGTGGTCGCGGCCGTTGGTGCCCGCGCCGCTGCCGTACGGAAGGTTCAGCCGCGCGTACTGCGTGCGGAAGATCTCGGGCTCGGCGCCGCCCGCGCGCGCCTGCGCCTGCACGCCCACGTCGTCGTAGTCGCGCGAGAGCAGCGAGCCGAAGAAGCGCAGCGTCGCGCCGGGGTACAGCGTGTAGAAGTTGATCTGGAGCTGGTGCACGTCGCTGAACTCGACGAGGTACCGCCCCGGCACCCACTGGAAGGTGTCGGTGAGGTACTCCAGGCCCATCTGCTTGTCGTGGTAGCTGCCGACGGAGAACATCCGGTCGCGCCAGAAGAAGCCCGACGAGAAGTCGTACTGCGTGCCGAAGTCACGGCCCGCGCCGAGGGGAATGTTCACGCACTGCGTCCCGTTGGCGCGCTCGAAGATCGAGGTCCCGTCGGTGCGCGTGCGGGCGCAGTGCACGCCGCCGTTCTCCTGAAGGGCCGAGGCCTGCGGCATGAGGATCGAGTTCGTCAGCGTGTCGGTGACGAGCGCGGCGCCGAGGCGTCCCGACTGGATCGAGCGCGACGACGGCGCCGTGGAGTTCGGATCGAAGAGCGCCGCGAAGGTCGGGATGTTGCCGTAGAAGTTCTGGTAGAGCCCGAGCAGGTACACGAAGTTGCGCATCGAGTAGTACATCTGGTCGAGGTACCGACCGGTCATGCGCGCGCGGTAGCTGTTGCGGGTGAACGTCGCGCGGTTTCGCGCGAAGGCGTTGGCGAAGTAGTAGTCCAGGTAGTGCTGCGCCACGTACCGCATGGACTCGTACATGTCGGGACCGGCGTCGTAGCGCTGCGTGTTCCAGAGGTTGTTGGCCCAGTCGTCGGTGCCAAAGCTGTAGGGCACGAGCGCGTGCGTCTCGCCCATGCGTCCGTCGCGGCCGCGGTCGGTGACGTTCGTGTGGTCGGGCACCTGCGAGAAGGCGCCGTAGTTCTCCCGCTGCGTCTCGTGGAGGAACACCGGGTAGCGGTTCGCGTCGGTGAGCCGGGGGTTGCCCTGCGCGTCGACGCCCACGAGCGACGGGATCTCCGTGTAGTGATGGGTCACCACCGTGGGGTTCGCCGCCTCGCCCTGGAACAGCGGACGGAACGCGCTCTGGTAGCCGCCCGACCACATCTCGAAGGCGTTGCGCATCTCGTCGGGGTCTTCGACCTGATCGAAGGCCTCGACCATGTCGACGTAGCCGTGGAGCACGAACGCGCGGTCGTAGCGGCCGAGGCCGTGGGCGTCCTGGTTCCAGCCCACGTAGTCCATCACGGTGGAGTACGCGTACTCCTCGACGCCTTCGTTCTCCTCGGTGGGCGAGTAGTACGGCAGCCCGCGCGCCTGGTGCTCCCAGCGCGGACGGAGTTCCAGCGCGCTCGGCGCGGCCTCGCCTTCGCGCGTGCCCGCCGTGCGACGCAGCGACCAGTAGCGGTCGGGGTAGTTCCACGGGTCGGCGGAGCCCGAGAAGTTGTGGCGCTCGCCCACGGAGTGACCGAGCTCGTGGAGCGTCACGCCGTAGTGGATGTACTGCGTGAGGTAGTTCTTGATCTCGTCGTAGTTGAGCGGGCAGTTGCTCCGCCCCTCGGCGTCGACGTCGGCCGTGTCGGGGCACACCGCGGGCGCGCCCTGGGCGTGGAAGTTCCACGTGCGTCCGAAGCGCACGTCGGCGGGCACCTCGTTGCGACGAAAGCGACGGAGCAGCGTGGTGATCACGTCGTCGCTGAAGGCCGCTTCCGCGCGGCACTCGTGCTCCTGCATCGTGCGACGGAAGGCCTCCTGCGCCTGGCGGAAGGCCATGTTGTTGTTGCGAAACGGCGAGGCCGCGGCGATGGCATCCGTCGAGCGGATCGACGGGTCGCGCTCCTGCCCGAGGAGCATCTCGCGGTCGGTGACCATCGACTCCAGCGCGGTGTTCTGGAGCCGCGCCATGCGGGCCGACGCGTCCTCGGCGCTCGTGCGCGGGAGCATCTCCGCGTACTGCGACGAGAGGTTCCGCAGCAGGATGCGATCGTTGGAGCGCCCCGTCGTCGCGTCGGTGCTGAGCGCGCGCCAGGTCTCTGCATCGAAGCGCGGCGCATCCTCGGGCGCGATGGTGTTGAGGTGCGCGAGCGACGTCTGCTGGAGCACCGTCGCGATCTCGTAGGCACCCTGGTAGTCGCGAAACACGGGCCGCGGCGAGACGGCGTTGCCGTGCGTGCGCTCTTCACGTCCGCCGAGCGAGCGCACGTAGTCGTACGCGTCGAAGAGGGCGGTGCCGAGGGCGAAGCGCTCGGGCGTCTCCTCGCGGTTGAGAATGCGCATCATGTCGGTGGCGAAGGTCGCCTGCGCGTCGGTCACCGTGAGCCACACGGCGCCGCGGCCCGAGAGCACCTCGCCCGTCGTGGGATCGCCCGTGATCATCGCGAGGCCCCACGGCCCCTGCGCGTCGTACTCGTTGATCGACGCGAGCATGCTGTACCGCGTGTCGCCGAGGCGCGCGCTCGTGCCCTGCGGACCGCACGCGTCGGTGTCCCATCCCGCGGCGCGCGCGGCGTCGACCTCGGCCTGCGAGTGGGCGCCGGGCTTCGTCGCGTCGGTGCCCCACACGGGGTTGTGGCACGCGGTCCAGACGGCGCGCGCGTCGCGGGTCTCGGGGGCGTTGTCGTCTCTCCACTTCGCGCACTGCGCCTCGCCGCCGCCGCGCGGATCGAGGAGGCACTCGCGGTAGCGCGCCTGTCGCACGGCGTCGTTGAACACCCTGCGCCACTCGCCCATGATCGCGTTGGTCACGGGCATCATGCGCTCGGGGTAGTTGGGCGACAGGTGGTACGCGATGGGGCGCACCGTGCGCTGGCGGTAGGGCAGCAGGCACAGCCCGAGGCGGTCGCCGCGCGTGCTGGCCACGTCGAGGTCGCAGCGCGCGCCCGAGCCCGCGCCCATGCCCGGAAGCGCCTCGCACACGGCGTTGGCGTCGCGCACGCGGGTGGCTTCATCGCCCGCGCGTGACGAGGGCGCGCAGCGCACGAAGACCTCGCCGCAGGTGCCGCGTCCGGGGCCCGACGAGGTGTCGCAGCGCGCGGTGCCCGAGACCGTTCGGCAGTCGGCGTCGGAGGCGCACGCGAGGTCGCCGGGCTTGTGGTCGAGGGAGCCCGCGGTGGTGGCGATGTGGTGCTGGTTCCAGAGGTTGTGGCGGTTGGCGTAGTGGCGGCGCTCGGCCTGGCCCGGCGTGCCCGCGGCGCGGTTGAAGCCGTTGCGCGTGTCTTCGAAGAAGCCGAAGCGCTCCATGCGGTGGCCGTCGAGGAGCGTGGGGCTGTAGTCGCGCGACGGATCCACGCGACGGAACGACACGCGCATCAGCACGTCGGCGGGCTCGCACGACTCGGTGATGCGGTCGTAGAGGAGGCACGCGGGCACCGATCCGAGGCCCTCGATGGAGGCCGTCTCGGGGTGCAGGATCATGCGGTTCGTGACGTCGAAGTACCGCAGCGAGCGGGCCGCGCCGTTGAAGGGGCCGTAGTCGAAGACCGGGCGGTTCGGGTCGTCGGGGGTGTTGATGTACGCCTGCGCCTCGGCCTGCATGGTTCCCCACGCGACGGAGTTCAGCGGGGTGAACGTGCCCACGAGGTTGCGCGACCAGTCGACGCGCATGAACTCGCGGAGGTACCAGGGCCGGTCGGTGGTGTTCTCGACCTGGATGTTCAGCGGCTCGCCGGTCTGGGTGTTGTAGTCGCTGCGAATGTCGAAGTGGCTGTCGATGCGGTACGCGGCGATGATCTCGCCCTGGCGCACGCCCTGGCCCGCGCTGGCGCCCTCCTGGCCGTCTTGCAGGCGCTCCCAGGCCTGACGGGCCACGAGCATGTTCTCGGTGACCTCCCAGTAGATGCGCTCGACCTGGGTGTACGAGCTCACGCCCGCGGAGCCCGTGGTGGCGGGCTTATCGAGCACGGTGATCTGGTGGTACCACTGGGCCTCGTCGCGAATGACCGCGGGGGTCAGCGTGGGCGGCGTGGCGACGGTTCCATTCGCGGGGGCGCGGAGCAGCGCGCCGTACTGCGACGGGATGAGGTCGGACTTGCGCACGTAGTCGGGCTGCACGCGGTTGATGGGCGTGCGCTCGCTGGCGCATCCCGGCGCGGTCGGGCCGGCCAGCGCGGCCAGCGCGCCGACCCACCAGAGCAGGCGGGCGGTGCTGCTTCGGGGCTTCTTCAACGGATCCTCCTCGCGGCCGTTCAAGGTCCGCGACCGTGATGGGTGACGACGCGGCGAGACCGCACGACGCACCGGCCATGGAGAAGGTCGTTCCCCCTTGTGGAGCGCCGTCGGGGCACCGAGGCCAGTGCGTGAGCAGCCGCGGTGCCACCGGGTCGCGCTGCGAATGCGGAGTCTAGCCGCAGCCGTGCGGCATCGGTGTCAGGAAGTTGCCGCCGCGGGTGCTACTGCGCGCACGGTGAGGGACTGCTGCGAGAGGGAGCTGGCGCCGCGCGGGAGGGCGCATCGCGGCGCGGTGGGGTTCCCAGACGCGCGCGGAGCGGGAGGAAATCATGCAGCGTCGGAGGCGACTCCGACGCGACCGCACACACCAGCCCGGGGTGACCGACGGGAACCCCGGGCGCAACGCGGCGCGGTGGGTCTCGCGTGAGCGGCGGGCGCAGCAGCGTGCGTGAGCGGCGGGCGCAGCAGCGTGCGTGAGCGGCGGGCGCAGCAGCGTGGCCGGGGTTCCCGGAGTCACCCCGGGCTGGTGTGCGAATCGCACCGGGCGCTGCCCGGCGCTCCCAGAAGCGCGCGAAGCGGGAGGAAATCATGCAGCGTCGGAGGCGACTCCGACGCGACCGCACACACCAGCCCGGGGTGACCGACGGGAACCCCGGGCGCAACGCGGCGCGGTGGGGCTCGCGCGCGTTGCGGTTGATGGTCTCGCGCGCGTTGCGGTCGATGGTCTCGCGCGCGTTGCGGTTGATGGTCTCGCGCGTCGCGGCGCGGTGGGTCTCGCGCGCCGTGCGGTGGGTCTCGCGCGCGTTGCGGTTGATGGTCTCGCGCGCGTCGCCGTGCGGTGGATGGGTCTCGCGCGCCGTGCGGTGGATGGAGCCGCGCGCCATGCGGGCTCGCGCGTTGTGCGACGGGAGAGGCGGCTGCGCGCCGTGAGGATCGCGCGCAGCCGATGGGGGGCGTGCGGGTCAGCGCACGAAGATGAGCGCGTAGCGCGACTTGCAGCTCGCGTTGTCTTCGTAGCACTCGCCGCCGGAGCTCAGCGTGAGCCCGTTGGCGTTGCAGGGATACACGCCCGCGGTGCAGGCCACGGGGGTGATGCGGCCCACGCGCAGGAGCGAGAGTTCGTGCGTGAGCCACGAGGCCTGGCCGCCCGGCGTGTTGCTCAGGCCGTTGACCCAGCAGCACTCGGCGGCGTTGAAGGCGATGGCGACGTTCTCGTTGCAGCCGGGCCAGCAGTCGCAGTTGTCGTCGAGGGCGCGCAGCGCGAAGTTGAAGAGGCGCTGCTGCTGCGGGGTGAGGCCGCCGGCGAAGTCGGCGCCGGAGCGGGTCCAGGTGCGCTGGCAGGTCGCGGGCCAGTTGGCGGCGATGTAGCCCCCGAAGCTCCGCGCGCCGAGCAGCGAGCGGAAGCCGAAGGAGTAGTCGTCGGTCTGCACCATGAGGTCGGCGCCCGTCACCGACGACCAGGCCGCGGACTTGAAGTTCGCCGTCGTGCGCGAGGCGATGGTGCCGAAGGTGCTCGTGTTGCGGAGCACGTCGAGGGTGGTCCACGTGCGGGCCACGCCGTTCACGAAGCTGCCGACGAGGGTCCAGCCGCCCTCGTGGAGGGTCATCTCGCAGTAGACGCGCACCGTGGTCGAATCGCCCGCCACGGGCTGCAGGTCGTACTCGCCCGACGGCAGCGACGGGAACGCCGTCCGCAACGCGTTGCAGCTCGCGAAGAGCCTGCACGCGCCCGCCACGCACGTGCGACCGGAGCCGCAGGCGTTGCCGCACGCGCCGCAGTTCGTCGCATCGGTGGTGAGGTCGACGCAGCTCCCGCTGCACGCCGTGGTGCCCGCCGCGCAGGCCGTCGTGCACACGCCCGCGACGCACACGCGCCCGGCGCCGCAGACCGTTCCGCACGCGCCGCAGTTCGAGCTGTCGACCGCCGTGTCGCGGCACACGCCCGAGCACACGGTCTGTCCCGTCGGACACGACAGCACGCACGCGCCGCTGCGGCACACCTGGCCCGCGGCGCAGACCGTTCCGCACGATCCGCAGTTCGACGGGTCGATGCGCGTGTCGGCGCAGCGCGCGCTCGCGCCCGTGCCGCACGCGGTGAGGGGCGACGCGCACTCGATCACGCACGACCCCGACGAGCACACGTTGCCCGGCGGGCACGCGTTGCCGCACGCGCCGCAGTTGTCACGGTCCGTCGCCGTCGAGACGCAGCGCGACCCGCACGCCGTCTGACCCGCAGGACACGACAGACGGCACGTTCCCGCGCCGCAGAGCTGACCCGACGGACACACCGTTCCGCACGCGCCGCAGTTCGAAGCGTCGCTCGTGAGGTCGCGGCACACGCCCGCGCAGTTGGTCTGTCCCGGCGGGCAGCTCACGCGGCACGTTCCCGCGGCGCAGAGCTGGCCCGCGGGGCACGCGAGGCCGCAGCCGCCGCAGTTGGCGCTGTCGGTGTCGAGGTCGCGGCACGTTCCACCGCAGTTGGTCTGACCCACGGGGCAGGTGATGGTGCAGCGCCCCTCGCGGCACGACTGGCCCGCGCCGCAGGCCGTTCCGCACGCGCCGCAGTTCGAGGGATCGAGGCGCGTGTCGGCGCAGGTGGCCGTCGCGCCGCTGCCGCAGAGCGTGAGCGGCGACGCGCAGCTCAGCGCGCACGCGCCCATGGAGCACAGGTTGCCCGCGGGGCACACGCGCCCGCACGCGCCGCAGTTCGCGGCGTCGGTGGCGATGGACACACAACGTCCCGCGCACACGGTCTGGCCCACGGGGCACGAGAGCGTGCAGACGCCCGCGGTGCACACCTGGCCCGACGCACACACGTTGCCGCACGCGCCGCAGTTCGAGGTGTCGCCCTGGAGGTCGCGGCACACCGTTCCGCAGAGGGTCTGGCCCGGCGGACAGGTCACCGTGCACGCGCCCGCGACGCACACCTGGCCCGCGGGACACACCGTTCCGCACGCGCCGCAGTTCGAACTGTCGACGCGCGGATCGACGCAGCCCGCGGCGCTCCCGCTGCCGCACAGAAGGAGCGGCGACGCGCAGCTCACGGTGCACGCGCCCATGGAGCACACGTTGCCCGCGGGGCACGCCACGCCGCACGCGCCGCAGTTGGCGCGGTCGGTCTGGAGCGAGACACACGTTCCGCCGCAGACGGTCTGTCCGCTCGGGCACGAGAAGCGGCACGCGCCCTCGGCGCAGATCTGCCCGGCGGGGCAGGCGTTTCCGCACGCGCCGCAGTTCGCGGGATCGCCCGTGAGGTCACGGCACACGCCCGCGCAGTTGGTCTGTCCGGTCACGCAGGTGGTGACGCACGCGCCCTCGCGGCACACCTGGCCCGCGGCGCACGCGCGGCCGCACATGCCGCAGTTCGCGCTGTCGCTCTGCGTGGCCACGCAGCGTCGCACGCCGTCGGTCTCGCACACCTGAAGCGGCGACGCGCACTCCACCGCGCACGCGCCCATGGAGCACACCTGGCCCGTGGGACACGCGTTGCCGCACGCGCCGCAGTTGGCGCGGTCGGTCTGCGTGTTCACGCACGCGCCGCTGCACCCGGTCTGTCCCGTGGGGCACGAGAGGCGGCACGTTCCCATCTGGCAGAGCTGGCCCGAGGGACACACGGTGCCGCACGCGCCGCAGTTGGCGCTGTCGTTCTGCATGTCGCGGCACACGCCCGCGCAGTTGGTGAAGCCCGTCGGGCACACCGTCGTGCACGCGCCCATGGAGCACACCTGGCCGCCGGGGCAGGCGTTGCCGCACGCGCCGCAGTTGCGGCTGTCGGCGTTCACGTCGACGCAGCGGTCGACGCAGAAGGTCTGGCCCGCGGGGCAGAGCACGGAGCAGCGTCCCGCGTAGCAGGTCTGGCCCAGCGGGCAGCGGACGTTGCACGCGCCGCAGTTCTCGCGGTCGCTGGAGAGGTCGGCGCAGAGGCGCACGCCTTCCACCGGGCGACACTCGGCCAGCATGGTGCGCACGCCGCCATCGGCGGATCCGTCGACGCCCGCATCGGAGGCGGTGCTGTTGCAGTCGGCGACGCAGCGTCCGTCGGCGCACACGCTCGACGCGGGGCACTGGTTGCCACAGGAGCCGCAGCTCTCGCGGTTGGTGCGCGTGTCGACGCAGGTGCCGTTGCAGGTGGTCTGACCGGGCGGACACGAGTCCTGACAGCTTCCGGCGACGCAGACCTGGCGGGCGCCGCAGGCGAGCCCGCACGCGCCGCAGTTGGTGCGATCGGAGGCGAGGTCGACGCACACGCCGAGGCAGTTCTGCTGCGAGCTTCCGCAGCGGACCTCGCGGCTGTCGGGCGCGTCGGCGGTGGCGTCGGTGCGGTCGGTGGAGACGTCGGTGGTTGACGCGTCGACGGTGCCGCCCACCACCGCGCGCGTGTCGGTGCACCCGGTCACACACGCCGCGAGGGCGAGCGCGACGAGGGCGCCGGTCCATAGGTGTTTCATCGCAAGAACTCCCGCGCGGCCGTGAAGAACAGTGCGGGCCGCGTCAGGGCGCAGTGTCGGGGTTCCTGTGGGGAAAGAAAAGTCCTGCGCGGTCGCGGTCTTCGCAGCGCATCGCCGCGATGGCGAGACGAACGCGGGCGACGGCGGACAATGGGTGGCCTGACGTGATGCGCGGACGAGGGCGAGCGGGATGGAGCATGGCGGCGCTGGCCGTCACGGCGATGCTCTGGGGACGCGGCGCGCGCGCGGTTCCGCTGCTGCGCGGCTTCGGCGGCGCGTCGGGCTTCGGCACACCGGACCACTGTCTGCGCCCCAACGACGACGGATCGTGGGCGGGCGCCGAGCCCGATGAGCGCGCCACGCCGCAGCCCGTGGACCTCACGGTGTTCGCCCCCACGGGGATGGACTTCTTCGGCACCCGATGGACGCGCGCCTGGGTGAACACCAACGGCAACGTGACCTTCGCGGAGCCCTTCGCGATGGGCGTTTCCGTGGCCCTTCCTGTGCGGGGAAGGGCGATGGTGGCGCCGTGGTGGGCCGACGTCGACACGCGTCCCGGCGGGGCTCCGTTGCGCAACGAGGTGTGCTTCCACACCGAGCCCGGACGCTTCGTGGTGACGTGGAACGACGTGGGCTACGGCGACGCGCGCACCGACCGCCTCGACGCGTTCCAGATGGTGCTCACGCGGGTGTCGGGGTGCTTCTCGACGGGCCTCGACGTGGAGTTCCGCTACGCGCGCTGCGGGTGGACGGTCGCGCAGCGCGAAGGGGCCACGCACGCCCTCGTGGGCCTCGATGCGGGCGACGGACGCAACTACGTCTCGCTCCCCTGGTCGCGCAGCGCGGCCATCGCGCGGGTGTGCGACGAGAGCAACGTGCCCGACGGGCCGCCGGGGCTGTGGCGCTTCCAGATCCGCGGCGGCGCGATTCTCGCGAGCTGCGCGGGCGCGGGAACGCCCTGCACCGTGCCCGGCGCGATGGGGCTCTGCGCGCGCGGCGTGGGCGCGTGCGAAGACGTCCGCACGGTGTGTCGCGCGCTCTTTCAGGGCGACGACGAGCGATGCAACGGCGTCGACGACGACTGCGACGGACTCGTCGACGAAGACGCCAACTGCGGACGCGCGTGTGACGGTGTGCGCTGCGCGTCGTCGCGGGTGTGCGTGGCGGGCGCGTGCGTCGATGCGTGCGAGGGCGTGCGGTGTCCGGGTGGAGGCGCGTGCGTCGAGGGCCGCTGCGTCGACCGCTGCGAGGGCGTGCGCTGCGCGATCGGGTGGCGCTGCGATCCTGCGCTCGGCGCGTGCGTGCCGGGATGCGCGTGCAACCCGTGTCCCGCGGGCGAAGTGTGCCTGCCCGATGGGCGCTGCGTGTCCGAGGTGTGCGCGGCGGTGACGTGTCCGAGCGGGACGGCGTGCGTGGCGGGCGCGTGCGTCGATGCGTGCGAGGGCGCGCAATGCGGCGCGGGCGAGCGGTGCGTGGCGGGCGCGTGCGAGCGCGCGGAGGTGGGCGCGGCGCGCGATGCGGGCGCGGCGCGCGACGTGGACGCATCGGGCGCAGCGGGCGCGGGCGGATGCGGGTGTCGCGCATCGGGCGCATCGGGCGCAGGTGCGGTGGGGTGGCTGATCGCGTGCGCGGTGTGGAGCGCGCGAAGCGGGCGGAAGCGGGGCGCGAAGCGGGCGAGGACGGCGCCGTCGGTTTCCTGAAGCGCGCGAGGCGGGCGGAGATCGTGCAGGAGGGCGCCGGGGGGCTGGTGTGCGCATCGCACCGGGCGTTGCCCGGCGCTCCCAGAAGCGCGCGGAGCGGTGGGGCTCGCGTGAGCGGCGGACGCAGCAGCGTGGCCGGGGTTCCCGTTGGTCACCACCGGGCTGGTGTGCGAATCGCACCGGGCGTTGCCCGGCGCTCCCAGAAGCGCGCGGAGCGGGCGAAGTCCATGCAGGAGGGCGCCGGGGTTCCCGTTGGTCACCACCGGGCTGGTGTGCGAATCGCACCGGGCGCTGCCCGGCGCTCCCAGAAGCGCGCGGAGCGGGCGAAGTCCATGCAGCGTCGGAGGCGACTCCGACGCGACCGCTCGCCACAGCCCGGGGTGACCGACGGGAACCCCGGGCGCCACGCGGCGCCACCGTGCCCCCGCTCGCCGCGCCCGATCGCCCGCGCTTGTGCCCGCGCTCGCCGCGCCCGATCGCCCGCGCTCCCGCACGGGACAGCGCCGGGGTTCCCTTCGGTCACCACCGGGCTGGTGTGCGAATCGCACCGGGCGTTGCCCGGCGCTCCCAGA
>CAMFHP010000178.1 GCA_945952225.1 uncultured Myxococcaceae bacterium | reverse complement strand
TCCTGCTCGTAGTACACGCACTCGATCGAGTTCTGGCGGCCGAGGCTGTGCTGCGTGCTCTCGCCCTGGATGTCAGTACCGTTCGACTTGAGATAGAGGTGTACGGTCTCGGCCATTGTGATCTGCCTTGTGGGGCGGTGAAGTCTTGTGATCGCTCTCTGCGCCACCCTCCCGAAGTGGAGGAGGCAGCGCCGGAGGATCCCCTCACCGCAGCGCAGATCTCTTGAGCACTCCATGTGCCATGGATCCATCGGGGCGCAGGTCGCATCGTCGGGGCACCCGACCGTGAGGGATGCGAGGAAATTCGCGGGATTCGATGCACCTCCCGGGTTCTCCCGAACGGCATTGCGTCCAATCTCGAACGGACTGCACGCCAATCGTTGGACGGCGGTCCAATCCCCAACGGGAGGCCCGACGAGGCGTCGGAAGGCGGGAGGAGAAATGGCGCGAGGCCCGAAGACCACCGCGGAGTGCGGGAGCCTCGGGCCTCGTGCGGGAGCGACCGGGAGGTGGTCGCCGGTCAGCCTGTGGGGCTGATCAGCGGTTCTGATCCCAGGTGTCCTCGTGGGTCACGCCGCCGTTCGTGTAGGTCCACGAGATGGTGTGGAACACGAACGAGACTTCCTCGAGAGCCGGGTCGGTCGCGGTGGCGGGGACGATGGTGTCGGGCACGAACTGCTTCTGGTGCGCCACGCGGCCCTGCTTGATCTCGACCGTGTAGAACTGCTCGGTCGTGCCGTCACCCGTGGGGTTCGGACGGAAGAACTTGAACTTCGCGTCGATCTTCGCGTTCTCGACGAGCGCCTTCGCGATGAGGGGGGTGCTCTTGTCGATGCGCTTGCGGATCGTCAGGGGCTTGTACTGACGACGACCGGTCGCCATGCCCGAGCCCGCCTCGCGGGCCGTCATGACTTCCTGCTCGTAGTACACGCACTCGATCGAGTTCTCACGACCGAGGCTGCGCTGCGTGCTCTCGCCCTGGATGTCCGCGCCGTTCGCCTTGAGATAGAGGTGTACCGTCTCCGCCATCGTCGTCTGCCTTGTGACGCGGTGAGGCCCTGTGACCCGTCTCGACGCCGCCCCCAGAAGTGGAGCACTGCCGCGTCGGAGGATCCCCTCACCGAAGCGCCGGAGCCTTGAGCATCCCGTGTGCCGTCGGCGTGGAGCCCCCGTCCCCTGGCGATTCTGTCGCCCGACCGCCGCTCGAACGTTGTGTTTTCCGCGGAGATCCGTGATGTTCACTCCGCGTCGCGTCGACCGATGCGCTCTCTCGGGGATCGCCGTCGGACGGACTGCAGACCAACGTTTGGACTCTCGTCCAATTCTCTGTTGGACTCCGCTCCAATCCACGGCGGCGAGGCATCGATGAGCAACCGGATCATTCGAGGCGAGGGCGAGCGCGAGGGGGTTCCGTCGTTCGACGACTCGGACCTCGGCGATCCGATGACGCAGACCATGATGCGCGTCGGCGACTTCGGCTTCACCGAGACCGTGCCCGTGCTCCAGCCCCAGATCCGCTGGACCGACAGCGCGGGCTCGCACAGCTACGCGATGGTTCGCCGCGTGGTGGCAGGTTCGGCCGAGAGCGCCGACGTGGTGGTGCGCGGCGACGGCGTGTCACGTCTGCACGCGAGCCTCGACCTCCGCGACGACGGCGTCTGGGTGCGCGACCTCGGGAGCCGCAACGGCACGTACATCGACGGCATTCGCATCCTCGAGGCGCGCATTCCCGATGGGGCCACGCTGTTTCTCGGCTCGATGCGTCTGTCGCTCCACTACGACCAGGTGACCACCGACATCCCGCTGTGGCCGACGGAGAGCTTCGGCCCGCTCGTGGGGCGCAGTCGGGTGATGCGCGAGCTCTTCGCGCGGCTCCATCGTGTGGCGATGGGCGACGCGACGGTGCTCATTCTCGGCGAGACGGGCACGGGCAAGGAGCTCGTGGCGCGCGCCATCCACGCGGCGTCACCGCGGTTCGCGCGGCCGTTCATCGTGGTCGACTGCGGGGCCCTCTCCGAGTCGCTGCTGGAGGCCGAGCTCTTCGGCCACGCGCGCGGCGCCTTCACGGGCGCAGCGACGGCGCGGGTGGGCGCCATCGAAGCCGCCGAGGGAGGCACGGTCTTTCTCGACGAGATCGGGGAGATGCCCCTCGCGATGCAGCCGAAGCTCCTTCGCGCGATCGAGGGACACATGGTGCGGCGTGTGGGCGAGAACGAGCACCGGAAGGTGAACGTGCGCTTCCTCGCGGCGACGCACCGCGACCTGGCCGCGATGGTGAACGCAGGGAGCTTCCGCGAGGATCTCTTCTTCCGCCTGGCGGTGTTGCCGGTGCAGGTTCCTCCGCTGCGCGAGCGGCGCGAAGACATTCCCCTGCTGGCCGACACGCTCATGCCACCGAACGCGCACAGTCGGTTGAGCCCGGAGCTTCTGCGCGAGCTCGCGGGACGCAACTGGCCCGGCAACGTGCGCGAGCTGCGCAACTTTCTCGAACGCGCGGCGGCCCTCGGCGCCCGCGAAGCCCTCGCCATGGGACAGCGCCCGCAGTCCGCGCCCGCGACCCCATCGATTCCTCCGACCCCGGCGCAGTCACCGTCGCCTCCGCCCGCTGCGATGGCCGCGGGCGCAGGTCGCGAGGTGCTCCCGCCCGTCTCGGTCGAAGAGACCTTCAAGTCCATTCGCGACCGCTGGCTCGACCACCTGGAGCGCGAGTACCTCCGCGCGATGCTCACCCGGTACAACCGCGACACGGGCGCGATCTCGCAGGCCGCGGGCCTCGACCGCTCGTACATCTACCGCCTCATCCGCAAGCACGAGCTGTAGTCACCGCCGCGCATTCGTCGGCGTTTTCTTCGACGAATCGCGCCCGTCGCGGACAACAGCGCACGTGGGTTCCTCCGTCGACGGTGCGGGCATCGGGCGCGCGCGTGGCACGGAACATGGGATTCCCACGTCGGAGCCCCGCACCCCGGGGCAACGGAGGTGTCATGCGCAGACTTCCCGCCTGGACCGTCGTGTTGTGCCTGTTGACCGCTGCGTGCGGCCGCTCGGAGCTTGAGGTCGAGTTCGACGACGTTCCCCCGATCGACGACCGCGCCGACACGCCCGATGGGCAGGATGTGCCAGACGCACCCGACGTCTCGGACACGCCCGACGTACCCGATGTGATCGACGTGACGGACGCGCCGGACGCGCCCGATGGGCCCGACGTGACGGACGTCCCCGACGTGATGGATGTCCCCGATGGGCCCGACGTGCCCGACGTCCCCGATGTACCCGACGTGCCCGATGTGCCCGATGGGCCCGACGTGCCCTTCTGCACGCTCGACACGCAGTGCGACGATGGCATCGCGTGCACCGACGATCGCTGCGTCGACACGCAACGCTGTGAGCACCGTCCCGTCGACGCGCGCTGTGGTCCGATGGCGATGTGCTCGCCGATGACCGGCTGCATCGCGATGCCCGGGTGCACCTCGGACGCACAGTGCGACGACGGCGACCCCTGCGACGGCCGTGAGCGCTGCGTCACCGGACGCTGCGAGCGCGGCACCGCCCTCGTGTGCGACGACGGCGTGGCGTGCACCACGGACACCTGCCTCGCGGGCCGCGGATGCGTCGCGACGCCCGACAACACGCGCTGCGACGACCGCGCGTTCTGCAACGGCGTCGAGGTCTGCGTCGCGGGTGTCGGATGCCGCGCGGGCACCACGCCCTGCGACGACGGCAACGCCTGCACCACGGACTCGTGCAACGAGGCCTCGCGGATGTGCCGGAGCATTCCCATCGACACGGATGGCGACGGGTTCTCGCCGCTCTCGTGCGCGGGCGGAACCGACTGCGACGACACGAACCCCGCGGTGAATCCGCGCGCCGCCGAAGTGTGCGGCGACATGCGCGACAACAACTGCGACGGACGCGTCGACTGCGCCGACACCGCCTGCGCGACGGTGCCCGCGTGTGTGACCGTGCCCAACGACCTGTGCGAAGGGGCGATTCCGCTGGTGATTCCGTCGCGGGTGATGGGGAGCACGGCGTCGGCGCGCAACGACTACGCGCCGGGATGCGGGTCGAGCGATTCGAACGACGTGGCCTACACGTTCACGCTCACGCGCCCGCAGACCGTGGTGCTCGACACGATCGGAAGCAGCTACGACACCGTGCTCGCGGTGTACCGCGGGGCGTGTGATCCGATGCGCTTCGTGCAGTGCGACGACGACGGCGCGCGCATGGGCACGGCCTCGCAGATCACCCTCAGCGCCGCGGCGCCGGGCACGTACTACGTCGTGGTCGAGGGATGGCAGCGCAACGCGGGGAGCTTCGTGCTCAACGTCTCCACGCCCGCGGAGCAGTGCGCCAACGGACTCGACGACGACGGCGATGGACTCGCCGACTGCGCCGACACGGATTGTGCGATGGATCCGTCGTGCCGGTGCGTTCCCACGGGTCCCGAGAGCACCGCGGCGACGTGCGGTGACGGACGCGACAACGACTGCAACGGGCTCACCGACTGCGCCGACATGGCCTGCTCGATGGTGCCCGCGTGCTGCCGCCCCACGGCGCGCGAGAACACCGACGCGGCCTGCAGCGATGGACGCGACAACGACTGCAACGGGCTCCTCGACTGCGCCGATCCGTCGTGCGCGAGGGTGCCCACGTGCGCGATGTGTGTGCCCACGGGCACGGAGTCGACGCCCGCCGCGTGCAGCGACGGAAGGGACAACGACTGCAACGGGCTCCGCGACTGCGCGGATCCGCTGTGCGCGCGGGTGCAGGGCTGCGCGCCGGTGCCCGTGAACGACACGTGCGCGCGTCCGTTGCCGCTCACGGTTCCTTCGACGGTGACGGGCACCACGATCGGCGCGCTCGATCAGTACCGCCCCACGGCGGCCGCGGGATGCAGCGGCGGCAGCGGCGGCGAGGTGGTCTACGCGCTCACGGTCACCCGCGCGGGTCGCCTCACGATCGACACCAACGGGAGCGACTTCGACACGGTGCTCTACGTCCGTCGCGGCACCTGCGAGATGGGGACGCAGACCGCGTGCAACGACGACACGCTGCCGGCCTCGTCGTCGTCGGTCACCTTCGATGCGACGCCGGGCACCTACTACGTCTTCGTCGACGGCTTCAGCGCAGACTCGCGCGGAGACTTCGTGCTGAACGTCACCGGCGCTCCCGCCGAGGTCTGCACCAACGGCGTCGACGACGACGGCGACGGCTCCACCGACTGCGCCGACTCGGACTGCGCGCTCGACCCGTCGTGCCGATGCGTTCCCACGGGCGCGGAGAGCACCGCGGCGACGTGCGCGGATGGGCGCGACAACGACTGCGACGGCGCCACGGATTGCGCCGACACGGGCTGCGCCTCGCTCGCGGTGTGCTGCCGCCCGACGGCGCCGCGCGAGTTCGGCGTGGCCGCGTGCACCGACGGCCTCGACAACGACTGCGACGGCGTCGCCGACTGCGCCGACTCGGACTGCCAGCCCTCGCGCATGGGCGGCGGCGAGTGCTGCAACGGACGCGACGACAACGGGAACTCCCTCGTCGACGAGTTCGCCTGCGCGTGCGAGACGGCAGCCCAGTGCGCGGGCGTCGGAACGGGCGCGCCCTTCCCCTCGAACGCGTGCTGGAGCACGACGTTCCGCGTGTGTGCGCCGCGCTGCGACCTGCTCGGCGGCAACGCGTTCTGCTCGATGGTCTTCGCGGGCACGCGCTGCAACCTCGCCACCGGCGAGTGCACGCGCTGACCGACCCTCTACCGCACCCGAATCACCACCAGTGCCACGCCCGTCGCCGCAGTGCGCGCCGGGCCGAGGCCTGCCTCGCACACCTCCGCTGCCGATGCGTCGACCCGCTGCGCGAGGAGCGCCGCGAGCGTTCCGATGGTGCGCATGCCGAAGGCGTCACGGCTGCCGAACACGAAGAGGTCTCCGCGCGAGAGGCGCTCCGTCGCCACGGCCATGCCGCCGCTCGAGAGTCCCGGCGTGCGCTGTGATCCCGCGAGGAGGCGCTTCGGTTCGACGCCGCGCGCGCGGTAGATCCGCATGCCCGACGACACCGTGAGCAGCGCCGCGTCTCCCTGCGAGACGAAGCCCGCGAACTGCGCATCGAGGGGAAGCGCGGGTTCGACGAGCACGCTCTGCAAGCGCGCGATGGCCTGCGCACCGGCGCCGAGCGCACGTTGCAGGGCGGGCTCTCCACCGCGCGCGTCGCCGAGGGATTTCTCCCACGCCGAGGTCACCGCCTCGGAGACCATGCTCCAGAGCCGCGGCGGGGCGATGGGCGAGGTCACGCACCACGATTGAGCCTGCGGGCATGCGTGGCTCGCGTCTCGGGTGAGCTGCACGGATCGCACGCGCGTGGGCGCCACACCGTGGGCGACGTCGAGGGTGAACACGGCGCGACGATACGGTGAGGTCAGCGGTCCCGTCGACGCTCGTCGTCGAGCAGCTGCGCGGCGCGAAGGAGCTTCGGATCGATGCCGTCGTCGTCGGACATGGACCGCTCCACCGGCGCAGGCGCACGGCGCGGCGGCGGCGACGAGACCATCGGCGATGGCGGCCGCGACGGCGCCGACGGCACCGGAGGACGCGCGGGTGACGACGGAAGCGGGAGCCGCGAGGGCGACGGCGGCATCGGCGGACGCGCCGTGGCGATGGGCGGCGACGGACGCGAGGGCACCGGCGGCGCAGGCGGAGGACGCGCAGACACCGACGGACGCGGCGGCACTGGCGGCGACGCGGGCGACGGACGCGGCGGCATCGGCAACCGTGACGGCGAAACCGGCGCGCGTTGCGGGTGCGCGGCGAGCATCGCGTCGTTGATCGAGGGCAGCGTCTTGGGCACCACACGGGCGTCGGGCGGTGCCGACGCGGGAGACGCGGAGACGGGCGCGACGGAGGCCGCAGGGGGCGGCGCGGGCGTCGGCGCGATGGGCGCGGGCGGGCGCTGCGCAGGGGGCGGTCCCGACTTGACGGCCATGGAGGGCGGCGGGCCCGAGGTGACGCCGTTCGAAGCGCGCGGGGCGTTCGCGGGAATGGTCGCCGTGGGGCCGCGGAGACGTCCGGGCGGCGCGTCGAGGGGATCGGCGGGAGGCGGCGCGGGGCACTGCGTGACCATCGGCGCAGGCGGACGCGACGAGGGCGCAGGACGGGCCATCGCGGGCGCAGGAGGCGACGACACGGGCGGAGCCACGCGCTGCATGGGTCCCGCGGGCGGACGGTCGGTGACGGGCAGGCGCGAGGGCGCAGCGGGCGACGGCGGCGCAACGGGCATCACCGGCGCAGGGCGGGCCATCGCGCGCGGTGATTCGGGGGCGGGCAACGTGGGCGGATCGAGGGGCGGACGGTCGTCGACGGGCGACGGCAGCGCGCCGTGGGCGAGCACGTCGTCGGGCGATGGAGGCAACGGGTCGGCGGGACGTTGCGCGAGCCCCGCGGCGACGGTGAGCGCGTCGAGGAGGGCGCGCACACCGGCGGGGCGACGTCCCGGTTCGCGGTCGAGGAGCGAGGCCGCCGCGCGATGGAGCTCTCGGGAGATGGAGGCCAGGTCCGGTCCCTCACCGGGTGGTGCGCCGCCCGCGAGGTCGGCCACGATGGCGCCGAGTGCGTAGAGGTCGGCGCT
Organism: uncultured Myxococcaceae bacterium; assembly: GCA_945952225.1. Lineage (GTDB taxonomy): Bacteria > Myxococcota_A > Polyangia > Polyangiales > CAISKJ01. Next base: position 4,054 of record CAMFHP010000178.1, on the reverse strand, counting down.
GGCCGTGGGCCTCCGTGCGGCGAGCAGCTCGGGGGCCGCGAAGGGCGACGACCGCGGGTGGTGCCCGATGCGCGCCGCGAGGCGTTCGGGGGCCACCGACACCGCGAGGAATCCATCGACGAGCAGCGCCCCGCGCGCCGTGAGCAGCACGTTCTGGGGCCACAGCGCGCCGTGCGGCGAGGCCGAGTGCATCGCCTGAATCGCCGTCACGAGCGACTGCACCACGCGCAGGCACTCCTCGGGGGTGAAGCGCTCGCCGCGTGTGCGACGGGCGTCGATCACCGCGCGCAACGAGGCCGCTTCGACGCGCGGATAGACCACCACCACCGCACCGGGAACGGCGAACACCTCGCGGGGCATCACCACGCCGGGGAGCGAGCGTCCCGCGAACATTTCGAGCTTGCCCACGAGGTCGATGCGCTCGCGCTCGTTGGTCACGAGCATGTCGGCCACGACCTTGAGCACCACCTCGGCGCCGTGGTGCTGGTCGCGCGCCTCCCACGCGGTGCCGAGCACACCGTCGCCCATCGCGCGGCGCAGGAGGTAGCGGTTGCGGATCTTGAGTCCGGGCTCGAAGCGCTCGCGCTGGTGCGTGGTGTCGTCGGCGGTGGCGAGCTCGTCGTCGTCGTCGGACGAGGCCGCGGGCTGTGCGTACACGGGCGGGGTCATGGCCACGGTCGCGGGGCGCGCCAAGCCGGTGAGGCTGCTCCGGCACACCACGCAGCGCGCGGCGCCGGGCGCCACCCGCGCGTTGCACACAGGGCATGCGAGGAGGTCGGCCACGTTCGCTCCGCGGCGACGGTAACACGCCTCGCCGTGACGGATTCGTTCGTGTGCGGTGACCCGCGACTCAGCGCCCGGTGGAGCCGAATCCGCCAGCCGCGCGGGCGGTCTCGTCGAGGCTCTCCACAGCGCGCACGGCGACGCGGGCCACGGGCGCGATCACGAGCTGCGCGATGCGCTCGCCGCGGGCGATGGTGATGGCGCGGTCGCCGAGGTTCACGAGCAGCACCTTCACCTCGCCGCGGTAGTCGCTGTCGACGGTGCCCGGCGCGTTGAGCACGGCGAGGCCCTCGCGCAGCGCGCGTCCCGAGCGGGCGCGCACCTGGCCCTCGTGGCCCGCGGGAATGGCCATCACGAGGCCCGTGGGAATCGCCGCGCGCTCGCCGGGCTGGAGCACCGTGGGGCGCCCCTCGGAGACGGCCGCGCAGAGGTCGAGGCCCGCGGCGCCGTCGGTGGCGTAGGCGGGCAGCGGGAGGTCGTGCGCGTGGTCGAGGCGAAGGATCTGGAGCTCCATCAGAGGTCTCCCGGCGGGGGCGGATCGGAGGGCACGGCGGGCGCTGCGGGCGGCGTCGAGGGCGGCGACGGCGGCGTCGACGGAGCGGGGGTTTCGAGCGCGCGGAGGGCGTTGCGGGCGGCTTCCTGTTCGGCGGCCTTCTTCGACCGTCCGCTGCCCCGTGCGCGGAGGAACTCCCCGACGCGCACCTCGACGTGCCACACGCGGTCGTGGTCGGGCCCCGCGGTGTCGACGACCTCGTAGCGCGGGGTCACCGCGTGCTTCGCCTGGATGAGCTCCTGCAGCACGCTCTTCTCGTCGCGGTTGGCGCTCACCGTCGAGGCCACGCGGTCGACCACGGGGGCCATGCACGCGAGCACGACCTCCCTCGCCCGCTCGATGCCCGCGTCGAGGTACACCGCCGCGAAGGTCGCTTCGAGCGCGTCGGCGAGCAGCGAAGGCTTGGCCCTTCCGCCCGTGCGTTCTTCGCCGCGACCGAGCTTCAGCGCATCGCCGACGCCCACGGCGACGGCCACTTCCGCGAGTCGCGCCTCGTTCACGATGGCCGCGCGCATGCGGGTGAGCTCGCCCTCCGAGGCCTCGGGGCATCGGTGCCAGAGCGCGTCGCTCACGGCCATGGAGAGCACCGCGTCGCCGAGAAACTCCAGGCGCTCGTTGTCGCCCGCGGGGCGTCCGCGTCGTGTGGGCGCGGCTTCGAACGCCGCCGAGCGGTGGGTGAGCGCGCGCTCGAGGAGCCGCTCGTCGCGGAAGGTGTGACCGAGGCGCTGGGCGATCGCGAGAAGCTTGTCATCCATCGTGCGGGTGCCGTGCGAGGGCGCGGACCGTACACCAATCCCTGCGCGTGCACTGCTCCCTCCGCGGGGCCGTTGCTCTACATTCCTGCCCATGACCTTCGACCGTCTGCTCCCCTGGATCGCGCTCGGCCTCGCGGCCCTCGCGGTGCTGGGGGTTCTCGCAGCCGTGGCGGCGGTGCTGTGGGTGCGCTTCTGGCGCCGACGTCTCTCCCCCGACGGGGGCTTCGACGAGGTGATCGAGACGCGCACCCGCGACGGCGCCACGGTGGTGCTCACGCGCATCCGCCCGCGCGGAGAGCCCTCGCGACGACCGCCCGTGGTGCTCTGCCACGGCCTCGCGATGAACCGTCACGCCCTCGCCCTCGACCCCGAGCGCAGCCTCGCCCGCGCCCTCGCCGCGCGGGGCCGCGACTGCTGGCTCGTGGAGCTCCGCGGCGCTTCACCGACGGGCGTTCGCGGCGCAGCGCGCGCGGCCACCTTCGACACGTACCTCGAACACGACGTGCCCACGGCGCTCGCCACCGTGCGCGCGGCCACCGACGCCGACGTGGTCGACTGGGTGGGCTTCAGCATGGGCGGGATGCTCGCGTACGCGCACCTCGGCGCGATGCGCGGGGAGGGCGTGCGACGGCTCGTCACCATCGGCTCGCCGGTGCGCTTCACGGGCTATCCCGCGACGCGCGCGATGGTCGCCGCGCCCTACGTGTTCACGCCCTTCGGCCTGAACGTCACCACGCCCCTCGGATGGCTCGCGACGGGCGCCGCGCCGCTCGCGGGACCGTGGCTGCCCGTGAAGCTCACGCGCGGACTGCGGCCGCACCACTACGACGCCGTGGCCCTTCGACGCGTGCTCGGGGCCGCGTTCAGCGACGTGCCCGCGGGCGTGATGAAGAGCTTCGCGCGGTGGGTGCACGACGATTCGTTCGCGAGCGCCGACGGTCGGGTGGACTACCGCGCGGGCATCGCGCGCATCACCGTTCCGCTGCTGGTGATCGCGGGTGATCGCGACCGCCTCGCGCTGCCGCCGTGCGTGAAGGAGGCCCACGCGCTCGCGGGCTCCGCGGAGAAGCGCTTTCTCGAAGTGGGCACCGCGACGGGCGCCCACGCCCACTACGACCACCTCGATCTCATCATGGGCACGAAGGCCCCCGACGAGGTGTTCGCCCACGTCATCGACTGGCTCGAACGCGACTGAGCGCGGCGCGCATCCCCCCGACGCGGGCCTTCGAAATGGCAACGCGCGGCGGACGGATCGTCTCCGTCACGCCGCGCGCCGCGGGGACCCGTCACTTCGCGTCGGTGGCCGACGCGTCGAGGTGGATCGGGAAGGCAGGCGTCGCGTTGAGGCGGCGCTCGCGCTTGTTCACCTTGCCGTTGGTCGACTGCTTGCGGCGGCGGATGCGCTGGGTCTTCTGGGTAAGCGAAACCATCGGAACAACTCCTGTGCGAGATGCGGGGTTCAACCGCGTCGTGGGTCGGACGGGGGCGCGGAAAGTATCTGCCGCTTTGCGCGGCGTCAACGCCCGCGGTAGCGCCGCGTTCAGCGGGGCGGAAGGATCACGTACGGATAGGTCAGCGACACCTGGTTCGCGCGGAACCGCGGGAAGTGGGCCCGGCGCACGACGCCCGAGATGCACTCGCCCGCGGCGCTTCCCGCGAACTGACCGCTCACGTTGGCCTGCGAGACCGTGCCGTCGTTCATGATCACGAGGCTCACCGGGGCCGTGCCCGTCTGGCCGTTCGTGCACGAGCGCACCGCGCCGTTGAGCCCCGAGAGCACCGACGTGATCTGCGAGCGCGTGGGACGCTCCGGGAGCTCCGCGTCGGCCGCAGGGGCCGCGGCGGCAGGCGCGTTGTTGCCACCGGCCACGCGGTTCATCAGGTCGTCGACGGAGCGGGCCGCGGGCGCAGCGCCACCACCGCCCGCCGCAGGCGCAGCCGCCGCCGCAGGACGCGCGGGCGC
>CAMFHP010000177.1 GCA_945952225.1 uncultured Myxococcaceae bacterium | reverse complement strand
CTACACGTAAGGAGTCGTCGGCAGCGTCAGATGTGTATAAGAGACAGGGGCGTGGCAGGGCGCGCGACGGGCGTCGGCGCCGTGGGGGCCTTCGCGGGCGTGGTGCCGAGGAGCCCACCGGGACGCGGCGCAGTGAACGCTGCGGTCTCCGCGGGCCGCGCGGGCGCAGGGGGAATCGCGCCGATGGGGGCGGGCGTCGCCTGGGGGTTGCCGAAGGGCGCGGTGACGTTGCCCGTCGTGGCGGTGACCGTGCCCCGCGCGCCGGCCGCGAGCGCCTGGCGCACCTTGTCGATGAGCACCTGGGTCTCGAAGGGCTTCACGATCGCGCCGACGGCGCCGCACGCGCGCGCCGCGGTCTCGTCGAGGGGCGAGTGCTCGGAGTAGAGGAGGTAGATCGGCGCCGCGCCGAGGCCCGCTTCGCTCCGCAGCGTGCGCACCACGTCGTAGCCCGCCTTCTGGCCGCCGAGCGCGACGTCGACGATGACCGCCTGGGGCCGCGCTTCCTTCACCTTGGCGACCACGCCGTCTGCGCCGTCGTGGGTGACCACCGTCACGTCTTCGCCTGCGAACGTCAGCTCGAAGACCCTGCGCATGGTGGCGCTGTCGTCGACCACGAACAACGTATTGGGCACGACCGATCCTCCTCGGGGGCCGCGATCCCGAAGGGCGTCGCGACCGTACGCTCCACACGCAAAAACGCTGTGAAACCCCACGTTTCTAGGTTGTCGCGCAATCGCGTGTCAAGAATCACAAGAAGCGCGGGGCGGCGCCGTCGTCCGACGCTTGCACCCGCCTCGTCGCGGCGCGATAGGATGCCCGCGCCGTCGGCGTGGCGTCGCTTCTGCGCGTGGTGCCGCGGCGCACGCACTCCCCCACCCATCTGCCCCTGAACGGATCGACTGTCTCCGATGGCTGACCAGACCGCGTGGAAGGAACCGCAGGACGTCGCCCGTCTCGGCGCATACCGCGTGCTCGCCGAGCTCGCGCGGGGCGGCATGGCGGCGGTCTTTCTCGCGATGCGCGAGCCCCGCCAGCAGGGCGTGAGCCGGGAGCTCCTGGAGATCGCGCAACGCGGACGCTACGACGACGACGCCCTGCGCATCGCGCAACTCGTCGAGGAGTCTCCCGACCTCGCGGCGCTCAAGCAGATCCACGCGCACCTCGCCCACGACCCTGATTTCGTGGCGATGCTCATCGACGAGGCGCGCATCGCATCGAAGCTCAATCACCCCAACGTGGTGCAGATCCGCGAGTGCCGCCTCGGCGAAGACGCGAGCACCAACTTCATCGCGATGGAGTACGTCGCGGGCGAGTCGCTCTCGACGCTGCTCAAGGGCGTGATGACCCGCGGCGGTCGCATGTCTCCCGCGATGGCGGCGTCCATCGGCGCCGACGTGGCGGGCGCGCTCCACGCGGCCCACGAGCTCACGGGCGAGCGCGGGGAACTCCTCGAACTCGTGCACCGCGACGTGTCTCCGCAGAACGTGATCGTGCGCTACGACGGCCGCGTGAAGCTCACGGACTTCGGCGTCGCGAAGGCCGTCGGGCGCCTCCAGCGCACGCAGCCCGGGGAGATCAAGGGCAAGCTCGCCTACATGGCCCCGGAGCAGGCCTACGGAAAGGCCGTGGACCGTCGCTCCGACGTGTACTCGCTCGGCGTGGTGATCTACGAGGTCGCCCTCGGCCGACGCCTCTTCGGCGGCCGCTCTGACGCCGAGACCGTGCGGAACATCATTCAGCACAACGTCCCCGCGCCGCGCTCCATCGACCCGAACTTCCCCGCGAGCTTCGAAGAGATCCTCATGGGGATGCTCCAGGCCGATCCCGCGCATCGCTTTCAGAGTGCGGGCGCCGTGGAGCGTGCGTTGCGCGCCTTCGTGCAGACCGCGGGCGAGCCCGAAGTGGCACCGCGTCTCGGCGAGCTCGCGCGCACCCTCGACCCCAACCGCTACCGCGCGAAGACCGAGCTCGTCGTGCGTGAGCTCGCCACGTACCGCGCGCCGATGGGCGACGCGAACGACCCCTCGGAGTCGCGCACCCTCGTGGTGTCGAGCCGTCCCCCGCGCGTCGCCACGCAGGCCGCCCCCAAGGCCCGCGGATCGGCCCCGGCCTCCATCGCGCAGGCCAACGCGACGCTCGTCGACTCCGACTCGGCGGCCACCATTCCCCTTGCGGAACAGGCCCGCGCGGCCATCGCCTCGCTCACGCCGCCGGCCCCGGTCGCGCAGCCCGTGGGCGAGCGCACGCGCGTGGCGAGCGACCCCTACGGCCCCGCGCGCACGCCCTCGATGCACCCGCCTGCGAACCCCGCGGCGAGCTACCAGCAGACCATGGTCTCCGAGCTGCCGCAGCACGTGATGCAGCAGGTGCAGGCCGCGCAGCAGGCGCAGCAGACGCCGGTGCTCCCGCCCGCGATGCACACGCCCGCGCAGCCGCAAGGACAGCCCCAGCCCCTCGCGGCCGCGCTCACGTCGCAGCCGCCGTATCCGCCGGTCTCGATGCAGCCCGTGCTCTCGCAGCCGCCCGCAGCGCCCTCGCAGCCGGTGAACGCCGGGGGCTCTCGTCGCGGTCTCTGGGCGGTGTTGCTGGTGGGCTCGGTGCTGCTGCTGCTGGCGGCGGGCTTTGTGGTGACGCGCCTGCGCTGAGCCGCGCCCCGTCGGTCAGAGCGTGCGGATCTCGACGTGCTCGCCGTACACGCGGCGGAGCGCGTCGGCGATCTCGCCCACGGTGGCCCGCGCTTCGACGGCCGTCACGATGGGCGGCATCACGTTGCCACCCTCGCGGGCCACGCGCTCCACGGCCTCGATCGCAGACTGCGCGGCGGATCCATCGCGGTCACGACGAAACGCGGCGAGGCGCTCCACCTGCTCGCGTTCGAGCGCGGGGTCGACGTGCTGCAGGGGCACGGGCTCGTCGTGCGCGTCGCGGTACACGTTCACGCCCACGATGGGGCGGTCGCCGCGCTCGATCTCCATCTGGTAGCGGTAGCTCGCGTCTTGAATCTCGCGCTGCACGTAGCCCTGCTCGATGGCGGCCACCATGCCGCCGAGCTGGTCGACGCGGGCGAGGTACTGCTTCGCGGCGTCTTCGAGGTCGCGGGTCATGCGCTCCACCGCCCACGAGCCGCCGAAGGGATCGACCACGTCGGCCACGCCCGACTCCGTGGCGATGATCTGCTGCGTGCGCAGGGCCAGCGTGGCGCTCTGCGCGGTGGGCAGCGCGAGGGCCTCGTCGAAGCTGTTGGTGTGCAGCGACTGGGCGCCGCCGAGCACCGCCGCGAGGGCCTGGATCGTCACGCGCACCACGTTGTTGTGGGGCTGTTGCGCGGTGAGCGTCGCGCCCGCCGTCTGGCAGTGGAACTTCAGCGCACGACCGCGCGCGCTCGTGACCCCGAAGCGCGTCGCCATGATGTCGCTCCAGAGCTTTCGCGCAGCGCGGAACTTCGCGACCTCTTCGAGCAGGTTGTTGTGCACGTTGAAGAAGAACGAGAGCTGCGACGCGAAGCGCTCGGCGTCGAGGCCCGCCGCGAGCGCCGTTTCGACGTAGGCGATGCCGTCGGCGAGGGTGAAGGCGATCTCCTGCGCGGCGTCACAACCCGCCTCGCGCATGTGGTAGCCCGAGACCGAGATCACGTTCCATTTGGGCACTTCGCGCGAGGCCCACGAGAAGATGTCGCCGATCACCTTCAGCGACGGACGCGGCGGATGGATGTACGTGCCGCGCGCCACGTATTCCTTGAGCAGGTCGTTCTGGATGGTGCCGCGGAGGCGGTTCGCGGCGATGCCACGGCGCTTCGCGACGGCCACGTAGAGCGCGAGCAGAATGCCCGCCGTCGAGTTGATGGTCATCGACGTTGACACGTCGCCGAGGGGAATCGCGTCGAGCAGCGTCTCCATGTCGTCGATGGTGTCGATGGCCACGCCGACCTTGCCCACCTCGCCGAGCGACATCGGGTGGTCGCTGTCACGGCCCATCTGCGTGGGCAGATCGAAGGCCACCGAGAGACCCGTCTGCCCGCGTTCGAGCAGCAGACGGAAGCGCTCGTTCGTGGCCTTCGCGCTGCCGAAGCCCGCGTACTGGCGCATGGTCCACAGGCGCCCGCGGTACATGTTCGCCTGCACGCCGCGGGTGAACGGCGGCTGCCCCGGGAAGCCCACGTCCTCCGCGAGGTCGATGCCTTCGAGGTCGTCGGGGGTGTAGAGGTCGTGCGCGTCGCGTCCCCCCGCGAGCAATCCCTTGCGCGGTCGTGCGCCCTGGGCCTTCAGCGGTTCGAGCTGCTGCGTGCGCCACGCCTCCGCGGCGCGCTTCCAATCGTGGTCTGCCATGGCGATGGTCGTGGGCGTCGCGGGGTTGTTGCGTCCGCGAGCGGGCCAACGGATAACCGATTCGGCGACACCGTGGCTACGATCCTCCACATCGAAGACGACCCGCAGAGCCTGCTGCTCGTGCGCAAGCTCCTGCAGGCCGCCGGGCACCGGGTCGTCGAGTGCTCCTCGGGCATCGAAGGCGCGCGCCTCGCGCAGGAGCAGCGCCCCGACCTCGTGCTCCTCGACATCAACATCCCCGACCTCGACGGCTACGAGGTGGCGCTGCTCCTCCGCGGACGCATGCCCACCACACCGCTCGTCGCCATCACCGCCGAGGGCGACCGCGGCACCTCGCGCGCCGTGGGCTTCAACGGCTTCGTGGCCAAGCCCATCGACGTGCGAACCTTCGCGCGCACCGTCGAGGGCTTTCTCAAGGGCCAGCGTGACGACGCCCCCGCGACGCGTGAGCACGACGACGCCGAGATGCTCCGCGCGCAGGGCCAGCGCATCGCCGCGCACCTCGAATCGAAGGTGCACGAGCTCACCGACGCGAACGCGCGCCTCGTCGAAGCCGACCGCCTCCGCAAGGAGTTCTACCGCAACGTCTCCCACGAGCTCGCGACGCCCCTCACGCCCCTCGTGGGCTACCTCGGGCTCCTCTCGCGCGGCGAGCTCGGCCCCGTGACCCCCGCGCAGCGCAAGTCGCTCACCGCGATGGAAGACGCCCTCGCGCGCCTCCGCGGCACCATCGACTCGCTCCTCGACGTCACGCAGATGGAGACCGGGCGCATGCGCTTCGTCTTCGCGCCCTACGATTTCTCGTCGCTCGCGCGCAGGGTGATCGAGTCGCGACGCGCGTCCTTCGCCCGCAAGAACCAGCGCTTCGAAGCCGACCTCCCGTCGCTGCCCCTCCACGCGTCGGGGGATGCCGACCGCATCGGACGCGCCATCGCGCACCTGCTCGACAACGCGCAGAAGTTCACGCCCGCGGGCGGCACCATCGCCGTCGAGGTGCGCTCCAGCGCGACGCACTGCGAGGTGCTCGTCGCCGACAGCGGACCCGGCGTGAGCCCCGAGTGGCTCGCGCGCATCTTCGATCCCTTTGTGCAGGCCGACGGATCACCCACGCGTCAGCACGGCGGCGCGGGCGTCGGACTCGCCGTGGTGCGCGGCGTCTCCGAGTCCCACGACGGTGGCGCCGTGGCCGAGAGCGCGACGCGCTTCGTGGTGGCCGGTCAACGACTCAACGGGCTGCTCGTGCGCATGCAGATCGCGCGAAACCCCCGCCCGCGCGAGTGACCGCGGTGCGCCTCTACCTCGATCACCACGCGACGACGCCCCTCGCGCCCGAAGCCCGCGACGCCCTGCGCGCGGCCCTCGACGCGGGCGTGCATGGCAATCCGTCGAGCGTGCACACCGCGGGACGCCTCGCGCGCAGGCTCCTCGAAGACGCGCGCGCCCACGTGGCCTCCGCGCTCGAAGCCTCACCGCGCGAGGTGGTGTTCACGTCGGGCGGCACCGAGTCCGTGCACCTCGCCGTGGGGGGCGTGGGCGATGCGTTGAAGCCCACGAGGGTGCTCTGCGATCCCGGCGCGCACCCGTGCCTCCGCGCGGCGTCCGAGCAGCTCGCCGCGCGTCACGGCGTGCCCTTCGTGTGGATCACTCCGCGCGACGGACGCCTCGACCCCGACGCACTCACGACCCAGCTCACCGCGGGCGCGTTCGTGGCCGTGAGCGCCGTGCAGCACGAGACCGGCGCGATCACCGACCTGGCCGCCGTGCAGTCCGCCGTGGTGGCCGCGCGCGCGGTGTGGGTGCTCGACGCGGCGCAGGCCTTCGGACGCGTCGCCCTCGATGTCACGCGCCTCGGCGCCGCCGCGGTGACCGTCTCGTCGCACAAGATCGGCGGCCCCGCGGGCGTGGGCGCGGTGTGGCTCGGTCCCGGCGAGCGTGTCGTGCAGCGGCAGACCGGCGGCGGGCAGGAGCGCGGGGTGCGCGCGGGCTCGGAGAACCTCCTCGGGGCCCTCGCGTTCGGCGCGGCGGCGCGCACGGTGCCCTGGCGTCGCGCGCAGCAGCCCCGCATCGCAGCGCTTCGCGACCGTCTCGAAGCCACCCTGCGCGCGCTCGATGGTGTGACCGTCAACGGCGACGAAGGCCCGCGCGTCGCGACGGTGACCCACGTCTCCGTGGGCGGTGTGCACGGCCACGAGCTCGTCGCGGCCCTCGACCTCGAAGGCATCGAGGTGTCGTCGGGCGCCGCGTGTTCGAGCGGCAAGGCCGAGCCCTCGGAGTCGCTCCTGCGCCTCTACGCGAACGACCGTGCGCGGGCCTCGTCGGCGTTGCGCGTGTCCTTCGGACCCGAGACCACCGACGCGGATCTCGACCGCGCGTGTGCGGTGATTCCCGCGGTGATCGCGCGCGTTCGATCGGTCTAGAAGCCCACGAGTTCGAGCGGTCCAAGCGGCGTGCAGGTCCATCGCAGCGCGGTGTCTCCCGCGACGCCGACGAGGGTGGAGCCCGTCCACGCGAGGTCGTCGAGCGCGCCCGTGGGAACGCCTCCGTCGGGCACACCCGCATCGCCGACGGCCGTGCGCGGCAGCGACGAAGCGTCGGCCCACTCGATCATCGCGAAGTGTTGCTGCGCGTTGCCGGGATCGAGCGTGAGCACCGTCGCGCCCGCACGCACCACCGTGATCGGACGGCCGCCCTGACAACGGAGCGGCTCCGTGCGGTACGGCGCCCAGAGCACCTGACCGTGCGGCGTGCGGCGCAGCGGCGTTCGGACCGTGCCGCGCGCGTCGAACATCGCGAAGCCGTCGCGGTCCGCGGGCGCGTCGTCGAGCGGATCGGAGAGCGCGCCCTTCGCGGCGAGTCCGGCGCCCGTCCACGCGAGCGCGTCGACGCGTTGGAACCACGCGCTCTCGTCGACCCGCGGCTGCGCGCCGTCGACGGCCTGCACGAGCGGCGCTTCGAGGTCCTGCGTGGCGCGCACCTCGCGGTCGCTCATCGCCGTGTAGAACAGCCCGAAGGGAACCTCCACGAAGGGCCCCGGCGCGCTCCACGGCTGGAACATGTGCCGCGTCGTGGTGACCAGCGCGCCGTCGCGTCCGACGCGGTGTTCGCGCACCGTGGCGCAGGTCTCGAGCTCCGTGTGCTGCCCGTGCGGATCGTTGGTGTACGTGCAGCGCACCGGCGCACCCGTCGCCACCACGAGCGCGCCGCCGTCTTCGCGCGACACCGCACGCACCGTGGCCTCGGCCCACCACGTCGCGGGGTTCGTCACTTCGAACGACTCCAGCGCGCGCACCGGGTCACCGCTGCGCAGGTCGACGTGGCCGTGATACGCCGACACCTCGTAGCGCGAAACGCCCTGTGGCGAAGGCGTTTCCGCGATCCACGCGACCCAGAGATGGCCGCCCGTGGCGTGCGCGGAGAGTGACGCGACGCGACCGTGCACCGTGGCCAGCACCCGCGGCTCGTCACGCCGCGCACCGTCGGGACCGAGGCCCTGCGCGACCAGTCGCACACCCTCCGCGCCGGGCACGGCGCGCACCCACACGAGGCCGCCGTTGGCGCGCGTGAGCACGGCGCTCGCGCGGTTGCGGCGCGGTGCGGTCGTGTGCGGTCGCGGCCCGCCCTGCACGGGCCCCGGCGTGGCGCCATCGCGGGTCGTGACGGGCAGCGCGCGCGGCACATCACCGAACGCGAGGAGGAACGCGTCGTGGAGCTCGGTCACATCGGAGGCCGTGACGTCGGCGCGGTCGACGGTGGCGTCGCGCGCGGGCAGGGGGCGGTCCGCGGGCGGAGCGGGACGGCGGCACGCAGAGAGCGTGGCGAGGAGCGCGACGAGGAGCGGGCGACGCATCGGGGGCACGATCGTACCCCGCGGCCCGCGCGTGTCACCGCATCACTGGATGATGAAGCGGGCCCAGAAATCCTGCGAGCCCGAGTTGCGCACGATGACCTCGGAGTCGGTCCACACGACGTCGCCGCCGTCGGCCGCGCCGCCCGCACAACGCGGAATGAGCAGGCACGCGGAACCGATCTGCTGCGCGAGCGCCCCGTCGACGCTGAACGACAGGTAGCACTGCACGTCGGTGGGCACGCGTCCGAGCCCGTGGGGAATGCGGTACGTGGTGAAGGGCGCGAAGCGCACGCGGTCGCCGTTGAGCCCTCCGACGACCCAGCGGCCCGAGGCGTCGCGCATGCCCGCGTTGGTCACGGCGACGATGTTCGCGCAGGCGTTCTGCTCGGGGGGCGTGCCGCACGAGGCGAGCGTGATCGCGGCGAAGAGAGTGAGAGCGCGGCGCATCTCAGAGGTGCTCGGCGATGTCGCGCGCGTGGTACGTGATGAGAATGTCGGCGCCCGCGCGGCGCATCGAGAGCAGCGTCTCCTTCACGGTGCGCGTGAGGTCGAGCCACCCGTTCTGCGCCGCCGCGTGGAGCATCGCGTACTCGCCCGACACGTTGTAGGCCGCCACGGGCACGTTCACCGCGGCCTTCACCTTCGCGATCACGTCGAGGTACGCGAGCGCGGGCTTCACCATCACGATGTCGGCGCCCTCTTCGAGGTCGAGCGCCACCTCGCGCATCGCCTCGCGCGCGTTTGCGGGGTCCATCTGGTAGCTCGCGCGGTCGCCGAACTTCGGCGCGCACTCCGCGGCCTCGCGAAACGGTCCGTAGAAGGCGCTCGCGTACTTCACCGCGTACGACATGAGGATCACCTCCTCGTGGCCGTTCGCGTCGAGGGCCTTGCGAATCGCGCCGATGCGCCCGTCCATCATGTCGCTGGGGGCGATCACGTCGGCGCCCGCGTTCGCGTACACGAGCGAGATGCGCGCGAGGCGCTCGACCGTCGCGTCGTTGTCGACGTCGACCGTTCCGTCGTGGCGCGTGTGGAGCACGCCGCAGTGCCCGTGCGACGTGTACTCGTCGACGCACACGTCGGCCATGATGACCGCCTCGGGGAGCGCATCTTTGATGGCCTTCGTCGCCGTGGGCACGGGGCCCGACGGATCCCACGCGCCCGAGCCCTCGTCGTCCTTCACCTCGGGGAGCCCGAAGAGCAGAAAGCTCCGCACGCCGAGCGACCACAGCGCCTTCACCTCGTCGAGCGCGAGGTCGACGGAGAGCTGCGCGTGACCGGGCATGGAGTGGATGGGCTTGCGGCGACCGGCGCCAGGCGTGATGAACAGCGGCGCCACGAGCTGCTCGGGACGCAGCGTGGTCTCGCGCACGAGCGCGCGGATCGCGCCGTTGCGGCGCAGTCGACGGGGGCGTTGCACGGGAAAGGTCATGGGCGAGGGGACTCCGATGCGTGGGCGTAGTGGTCGCGGAGGGCGTCGACGAGGCCCGCGGTGGTGAACACCCGCGCCTCGACGGCGACCGTGAGCCCGCGGTCGCGGGCGGTCTTCGTGGTGATGGGGCCGATGGAGGCCAGCGTCACGCGGGAGAGCAACGTCACGGCTTCGTCGCCGAGCGCGTCGCAGAGGTGCGTGACCGTCGACGACGACGTGAAGGTCACCGCGTCGATGCGCCCTTCGCGCAGGGCCTCGCGCAGCGTGTCGACCTCCGACGAGGCCGCGGGCTCCGTGCGGTACACGGGCACCACGTCGACGGACGCACCCATCGCCGTGAGCTGCACGGGCAACGCATCGCGCGCCACCTCGGCCCGCGCGATCAGCACACGCGCGCCCTTCACGCGCTCGCCGAGCAGCGCGCCGATCGCGTCGGCCACGGCCTCGCCGATGAACTCCTTCGCGGTCGCGTCGGGCTTCACGCCGCGCGCGACGAGCGAGGCCGCGGTGGCAGGACCGATCGCGACGACCTTCGCGCGACCGAAGGCCCGCGCGTCGAGGCCCTGCGCATCGAGCGCGAGAAAGAAGCGCTCCACACCGTTGGCGCTCGTGAAGGCCACCGCCGCGTAGGCGCCCTCGGAAAGCGCTCCCACCGCGCGCACGACCCGTGACCCATCCGTCGGCGCTTCGAAGCGCAGCACGGGGAACTCCACCGGCGCCGCGCCCTCGTCGAGGAGCCGCTCGACGAAGCCCCCGGCCTGCTCCTTCGCGCGCGTCACGAGCACGCGCTTCGCGAAGAGGGGACGCGCGTCGTACCAGCGCAGCGTCTCGCGCAACGAGACCACCTCACCGACCACCACGAGCGCGGGCGATCCGAGTCGCGCCGTCGCCACCTCGTCGGCGATGGTGCGCACGGTGCCCACGACCACGCGCTGCTCGGGATGCGTGCCCGACTGGATCACCGCCACCGGCGTGTCGCCGTCGCGTCCGTGTTCGACGAGAGCCCGCATGTCGTCGGCGAGGCGATGGAGGCCCATGTAGAGCACCATGGTCTGCGTGGCCGTCGCGAGGCCCTGCCAGTCGTGGGCGCTGCGGGGCTTGTCGGGACGCTCCGTCGACGTGACGAACGCGATCGACGACGAGAGCGCGCGGTGGCTCAACGGAATGCCCGCGTAGGCCGTCGCGCCGAGCGCCGCGGTCACGCCGGGCACGATCTCGAAGCTCACCCCATGCGCCGCGAGAAACTCGCACTCCTCGGCGCCGCGGCCGAAGACCATCGGGTCGCCGCCCTTGAGCCGCGCCACGCGCTTCCCCTGCCGCGCGCGGTAGAGAAGCATGTGGTTGATCTCATCTTGCGAGGCCGAGTCGGCGCCACGGCGCTTGCCCGCGAAGAGCATCTCGGCGTCGGGACGCGCGTGACGGAGCACCGCGGGGTGCAGGAGCGCGTCGTAGAGCACCGTGTCGGCGGCGGCGATGGCGCGTGCGGCGCGCAGCGTGAGGAGCCCTGGATCACCGGGTCCGACGCCGATCAACGAAACCTGCGGAGGCACGGCGCGGGACTCTATGCGCGGCGCCCGCACACGTCGAGTTGACAGTCGCCGTGCGCGTCCGCTACGTGGCGCGACCGTGCGTCGCTCCGTTGCCCTGCTCGCGCTCCTCGCCCTCACCGCGTGCCGTCAGGGCGCGCCCACCGAACCCGCGTCGCGCACGGCCCCGCGTGACGACCGCCCCGCCGTCGACGGCCCCGCGGTGGTGATCACCACGGCCTCGGGACAGCGCCACGTCGTGCAGGTCGAGGTCGCCCGCAACGACGCCACGCGCATGCGCGGGCTCATGTTCCGCCGCGACATGGCCGACGATCACGGGATGATCTTTGTGTTCCGCGATCCGACGCACAACACGTTCTGGATGCACAACACGCTGATCCCCCTCGACATGTTGTTCCTCCGCGCCGACCGCACGGTGCTGGGCATCGTGCACAGCGCGACGCCGGAGACCGACGACCCGCGCTCCGTGCCCGGCGACTCGCAGTACGTGCTCGAAGTCAACGGCGGCTGGTGCCGTCGCCACAACGTCAACGCCAATGACCGCGTCGAGCTCATCGGCGTGGGCCCCGCGCTCGATTGATCGCACGCCCCGTCGCCTCCGCGGCGCCCCTCGAACCACACCCTCAACCCCATCACCCGGACCGACCACGCATGAACGCCCGCGCCTCCGTGATCGCCCTCTCGCTCCTCTCGGCCTGCAACCTCACGCCGCCGCCCGAGCCCTCGGCGCGCCCCGTCGTGGCGCCCGAGCCCACGCGCGCGGCGCCCACGCAGGCGGCCCGCGCCGAGCCCACGCC
>CAMFHP010000176.1 GCA_945952225.1 uncultured Myxococcaceae bacterium | reverse complement strand
AGCTGTTGAACGCCGCGCACACCGAGGGAGACACGCAGATGTGGCTGCTCTGCGCAGGCCGTCCCGACGACGCGCTCGCCCGCCTCGAAGCGCGCCCCTCGGCGCACTGGCCCCGCGGCTTCTACGCGCTCGCCCCGGCGCTCCCGCTACGGCTCGTGGTGCTCGCCGAGCTCCCCACCGACGACGACACGCTCGCGCTGCGGCTCATGGGCGCGGGCGCGACCCTTCGCGCGGCGCTCGCCGACCTGCGCGTGCGCTACGGCGCCCTCCCCCGCGGACGGACGCTCTACGTGACCGTGGTACAACGCTTCGTCGCCGCGCGACGCCGCGGACAGCCCCTTCAGGAGGACCCCGTGATCGACCTCAGCGAAGCCGAGAAGATCCTCGCCGACACGCTCAACCAGGGCATCGCGCTCGGGCGCAACGAGGGCATCGCGCTCGGACGCAACGAAGGCATCGCGCTCGGACGCACCGAGGGCATCGCGCTCGGTGTGGCCCTCGCCGCGCGGCTCTGCGAGCGCCACCTCGGACGCACACTCACCACCGCGGAGCGCGACACGCTCGCCGCCCGCTTCGAAGGCCTCGGTCCCGATCGGCTCGGCGAGGTGCTCGACCTCGCGCCCGACGACCTCACCCGCTGGCTCGCCGATCCCGACGCGCGCTGACCCGCGTCGCCGCGCGTCAGGCGTAGTGCACGCGCACCGTCTCGATGACCTTCTGCAACACGCCGCGCACGGTCTCCGTGCGACCGTCGCGCACGATCACGTAGCCATCGCCCTCGTAGCTGTCGCTCTTCGGCGCGCCGATCGTCGGGAGCTTCGCCTCGACCACGTAGCGCCCGATGGCCTCGTGCGTCTCGCGCACGCCCGTGACACCCGCCACGCGGCCCTGGCCCATGCCGCGGAGGTACGCGCAGCCCACGGCGTACTGGCGCTTCCACGGGCCCTCGAAGGCGCCGTCGACCACGGCGCGGGCCCACGCGCGGTACGGATCCACGTCGTGCGCGAGGCCCGTCATGCGCGTGATGTTGGCCCCCGGCGGACGCTGCGCGATCTCGCCGATCGCGAGGCTCCCATCGGCGCGGCGGAACCACTCCATGTGGGTCATTCCGGTGTCGAGCCCGAGGGCCTCGACGGCGCGGTATCCCATGGCCCGCGCGTCTTCGAAGCGCGGCGTGTCGATCTCGCGCGGGAGCACACACGTCCACTGGATCCACGGGTTTTCAAGCACTTCGAGGCACGGCGGCAGGTACTCGCTGATCGAGTGCGCGCGCACGCTCCCGCCGACGGTCATGGTCTCGAAGCTGAACTCCTCGCCGCGCAGAAACTCCTCGGCCAGCACCGGGCTCTGCGGCCCCACGCGCAGCCCGTCGAGCGCGCGCGCCAGCGAGGCGCCGTCGGTCACGCGGAAGGTCGCCTTCGCGCCCATGCCCGCCGGGGGCTTGAGCACCATGGGAAAGCCCACCTCCGCCGCGAAACGCTCGCCGTCGTGCCGCGACGTGAGCAGTCGGTTGCGCGCCACCGGGAGACCCGCCGCCGTGAGCGCGGCCTTCATGCGTGACTTGTCACGAAAGAGATCCGCCACGCGCGGCGACGTCCCCTCGATCTGAAAGCGCGCGCGGGCCTCGGCCACCTGCACCTGGATCGCTTCGAGGATGCTCAACAGACGGAACGGCGCGCCGTGACGGCGGCGCAGCACGTCGACCCCTTCGGCGATGTCCGACGCCGAGAGGGGATCGCTCACGCGCACGAGGTCGTGAAAGAGCCGCGCGTCGTCGCCCTGCGGCGCCTCGTGCACGATGCCCAGCAGGCGCACGTCGTCGAGCTTCGCGACGGCGCGCACGAAGCGGAGCGTGGTTTCGAGCGGAAAGGGCGCGACGAAGAGGATGTTCCTGGGCATCGGGGTGTTGCGAAGCAGCTTCGTAGAAGGCCGATCCATCCGTCAACGGCGGATGTGTTAGCGTCGCGGACCCTATGCGCGTCGTCTTTCTGTCTCCGTCGTATCCCCCCGAGATGCAGCAGTACACCCGCGGACTCGCCGAGGTCGGGGCCGAGGTCTACGGCGTCGGAGACCAGCCCGCGTCGTCGCTCCCGCGCTCGCTCCGCGGCCACCTCAAGGACTGGCTCCAGGTGCCGCGGCTCATGGACGAAGCCGACGTCATCGAGCGCGTCTCGCACTGGCTCCGCGGCCGCGAGATCGACCGCGTGCTCGCGAACTGGGAGCCCCTGGTGATCCTCGCGGCGAAGCTCCGCGAGCGCTGGGGCGTGCCGGGCATGAGCGTCGACACCGTGCGCGGCTTTCGCGACAAGCAGCTCATGAAGGAGCGCGTGAAGGCCGCAGGTCTTCGCGTGCCCCGCTCCGAGCGCGTGCGCAACGACCACGAGGCGCGCGCCGCGGCCGAGCGCATCGGGTTTCCGCTGGTCATCAAGCCCATCGCGGGCGCGGGCAGCGCCGACACCTACCGCGTCGAGAGCATGGCCGAACTCGACACCGCCCTCGCGAAGATGCGCGGCGTCACCGAGGCGAGCTGCGAGGAGTACATCACCGGCGAGGAGTTCACCTTCGACACGGTGTGCATCAACGGACGCCCCGCGTACGAGAACATCGCGTCGTACCTGCCGAAGCCCCTCGAAGCGCGCAGCAACGAGTGGATCTCGCCCGTGATCATCACGGTGCGCGACATGTACCAGGCGCGGCTGAAGCCCGGCGTCGAGCTCGCGCGCAACGTGCTCACGGCGCTCCACATGGGCGACGGGTTCACGCACATGGAGTGGTTCCTCACGCCGAAGGGCGAGGCGGTGTTCGGCGAGATCGGGTGCCGTCCCGGCGGCGCGCACCTCGTCGACCAGATGAACTACACGGGCGACATCGACCTCTTCCGCGAGTGGGCCCGCGTGGCCGTGCACGGTCGCTTCGAAGCCTCGACGGAGCGGAAGTACAACGCCGCGATCGTGTTCAAGCGCGCGCTCGGTCAGGGCCGCATCACCCGCATCGACGGCCTCGGCGCGTGGCTCCGCGCGTGCGGTCCGTGGGTGGTCGAAGAGCAGCTCCTGCGCCCCGGCACGCACCGCCGCGACTGGAAGCAGACCCTCCTCTCCGACGGCCACGTGCTCGTGCGCCACCCCGACTGGGACGAGGCCCACCGCATGGCCTTCATGGCCGCCACCGACATCACGATGCACGCCGGCGGCTGACAGCGCCGCACCCCGCCCCCTCGCCCTCCTCCCCCATCGCTGCGCAGAGACCGCCGTGAACGACGCCACCCTCCTCGACCCCCGGCGCACCGCCGACACCGTGGCCGCGCCCGCACACAACGCCGTGCAGCCCGCCACGACTGCGCCCCTGCGCGACTCGACGAGCCCGCTGCGCACCACCGTGCTCCCGCGCGTGGCGTTCGAAGGCGACCGCGCGACCCTCGTGGTGCAGGCCCGCGAGCGCTTCGAAACCGCCGAGGTGCTCGGGCGCGGCGGCGTCGGCGAGGTGATCCTCGCGCGCGACAACGACATCGACCGCGCCGTGGCCGTGAAGCGTCTGCTCCCCGAGTTCGACGACCCCGGCGTGGTGGCGCGCTTCGTCGATGAGATCCGCGTGCACGGGAGCCTCGATCACCCGAACATCGTCCCCATCCACGACGTGGGCGTCGACCCCGACGGGCGCTTCTACTACGTGATGAAATACGTCGAGGGCGAGACCCTCGAATCGATCCTCGAGAAGCTCATCGCGGGCGATCGCGACTACCACCAGCGCTTCACCTTCGAGCGCCGCGTCGAGATCTTTCGTCAGGTGCTCCGCGGGGTGCAGTACGCCCACGCGCGCGGCATCCTTCACCGCGACATCAAGCCCGCCAACGTGATGGTCGGACGCTACGGCGAGGTGCTCGTGATGGACTGGGGACTCGCGCGACGCATCCATCGCGACGAGGTGAAGTTCCCGGTGACCGACACCGCGAAGACGCTCTCGGCGCCGCTCGGAACGGGCACGCAGGGCGGCACCGCGGGGGGCGCGCGCGAGGCCCGCATGCGCACGGTGGTGGGCTCGCTGCTCGGCACGCCCGCGTACATGTCACCCGAGCAGGCCCGCGGCGACCACGACCGCCTCGACGAGCGCAGCGACATCTACTCGCTGTGCGTGATGCTCCACGAGCTCCTCACGCTGGAGCACTACCTCGCCACGAAGGACACGCTCACCGAGGCCATCGCGGGCGTGCTGCGCGACGAGGTTCCCTTCGCCGCCGACGCGCGCTCGCCGCACCAGCCCATGGTGCCCGCCGACCTCGCCCACTTCGTGCGCCACGGCGTTTCGAAGAACCCCAACGAGCGCTACCGCTCGGTCACCGAGATGCTCGACCGGCTCCAGCGCATCGAAGACGGCCACTGCCCCGTGGAGTGTCCCGCCACGATGATGAAGCGCATGGGCACCGAGACCTCGCACGTCATCGACCGCCGCCCCTTCGTGATGCTCGGCGCCATGGTGCTCGTGGTGATCTTCGCCCTCTTCGGCGTGGGCGTGCTCCTCGCGCAGATGATGTAGCCGTCACTCGCGCGCGCGGCCCGCGAGGCCGTGCTCGTCCATCTTCGTGTAGAGCTGCGGACGCGCGATGCCCAGGATGCGCGCGGCCTCGGCGCGGTTGCCGCCGGCCTTCGCGAGGGCCATCTCGATCATGCGTTTTTCGAGCAGCGCGAGGGCGTCGCGGAGCGGCAGGTTCGCGTAGGCCGCGCCCGGTCCGTCGCCGTCGTTCACGCCCGCGTACGAGGCCCCCGGCGCGCGCAGGGTCTCGGGGAGGTCCGACGCGTCGATCACCTCGGCGCCGCACATCACCGCCGCGCGCTGCACCACGTGAACGAGCTCGCGCACGTTGCCCGGCCACGCGTAGTTCTGCAGCACCGCGAGGGCCTCTTCGCTCACGGCCCGCGCGGGCGACGACGCGAGCGCGTGGGCCACGAGCTGCGGAATGTCACTGCGTCGCGCGCGCAGCGGAGGGAGTTCCACCTCGATGACGGCGAGGCGGTAGTAGAGGTCTTCGCGGAGCGTGGCGCCCTTGTCGCCGGGCTTCACGGGTTTGTTCGTCGCGGCGATCACCCGCGCGCGGCTCGTGAGCACGTCGGCGCCGCCCACGCGCTCGTAGCGTCCGTCTTGAAGCACGCGCAGCAGGCGGGTCTGGAGCGCGAGGTCGAGGTCGCCGATCTCGTCGAGAAAGAGCGTGCCCCCCGCGGCGAGCTCGATGCGTCCGGGCCTGCGCTGCACGGCCCCCGTGAACGCGCCCTTCTCGTGGCCGAAGAGCTCGCTCTCGATGAGCGTCGCGGGGAGCGCCGAGAGGTTCACCGCCACGAAGGGCCCGTTCGCGCGCGACGAGTGCTGATGGATCGCCCGCGCCACGAGCTCCTTGCCCGTGCCCGTCTCGCCCGTGAGCAGCACCGGAACATCGCTCGACGCGGCGCGGCCGATGACCTTCCACACCGCGAGCATGGCCGCGCTGGTGCCCACGAGCGTGCCCTCGGGCGACTTCACCTCCGACACCGACGCCGCCGACGGAACGGCCTTCGAGAGCTCGCGCTGACGCACCGCGCGCTCGACGCTCGCGAGCAGCGCGGGCAGGTCGAAGGGCTTGGTCACGTAGTCGAACGCGCCCGCCTTCATCGCCCCGATGGTGCGCTCCGAGTCGCCGTAGGCCGTCGCCATGATGACGGGCACGTCGGGCGCGAGCGTGGCGCGCAGCTCGCCCAGAAAGACCAGGCCGTCGCCGTCTTTGAGCCGCACGTCGAGCAGGATGCACGCGGGCGTTCCATTCGCGAGCTCGGCCCGCGCCTCGGCCAGACCCGCCGCGGGCACCGCCGTGTGTCCCGCCGACGCGACCGCGCGGCAGAGCCCCTCGCGCACGCCGCGCTCGTCTTCGACCACCAGCACCGTCGCCACGTTCAGCTCTCCTTCTTCGCGCGCCGCGGAAGCTCCGCTTCGAACACCGTCACCGCGCCCTCGCGACGGTATCGCAGCCCTCCCCCATGCGCCTC
Source organism: uncultured Myxococcaceae bacterium (assembly GCA_945952225.1). Lineage (GTDB taxonomy): Bacteria > Myxococcota_A > Polyangia > Polyangiales > CAISKJ01. The sequence continues at coordinate 6,162 of CAMFHP010000176.1, read as the reverse complement.
GGCCACCGCGCGCGAGAGGGCGAGCCCGAGCCCCGTGCCCTCGCCCTTCGTGGTGAAGAACGGTTCGAAGAGCTCGCGCTCGCGCCCCGCAGGAACACCCTCGCCACCATCGCACACGCGCACGAACACCCGCGCGCCCTCGTCGGCGAGACGCACCTGCACGGCGCCTCCTTCGGGCGAGGCTTCGATCGCGTTGCGCAGGAGGTTGTCGAGCACGCGCGTCACCCCGTCGGGATCGACCTCGGCGCGCGCGTCTCCCGCGACGGTGACCGCCACCCGACGGTCTGCGGCCATCGCGTCGAGGAGGGCCACCCGCTGCTCCGCGAGCGCGCGGAGGTCGGTGTCGCGCACGGTGCCGAGACGGCGTCCCGAGATCACGAGCAGGTCGGCCACGAGGCGGTCGAGGCGCGCGATCTCGTCGCCCACCTCCGAGAGGTCGGCGGCGATGCCCGCGAGGTCGGCGCCGGGGCGCAGCACCGACTGCTTCGAGAGGTCGACGCGCAGCTTGATCGAGGCCATGGGGTTGCGCACCTCGTGGGCGATGCCCGCTGCGACACGTCCCAGCGAGGCGAGGCGCTCACGGCCCGCGAGCTCGCGTTGCAGACGCACGCCCTCGTCGTTCGAACGTTGCAGCGCCTGCGCGAGCGAGGCGATGCCGTCCGACACCATCGCGAGCTCGGGCACCGACGGACGCTCCATCGGCGCCCCGAGGTCACGCGCGAGGGTGCGCAGCGAGGCGTCGAGCTGATGCGCGCCGCGGCGCAACGCGAAGAGCGTGTGCAGCGCCACCGCCACGAGGCCCAGCGTCGCCAGCGCGAGGATCAACGCCCCCGCGCGCCACACGCGCTCACCGGGCGGACGGAGCACCCACGTCGCGGCCCACGCGTAGCCGTCGGTCCGGGGCATCACGGCCACCACCACGGTGCTCATGGGATCGGGGTCGTCGCCCTCCATCGCGCGGCGACGGGCGAGTCCGCGGCGCATCGCTTCGACCGCGCGGATCTCGATGCGACCGCTGCGCGAGGCGGCCACGGCGGCGTCGCGGCGCGCATCCACGAAGGCCTGCGGATACGGTCGCGGGTCGCGCGAGAAAAAGTCTGCGGAGAGCGTTCCCGTGAGCACGCGGGGCCGTCGACCGTCGCGAAAATGCGGGCCGGGCGGATCGTCGCGCACACGTTCGACCTCGCGCTCCACCAGGTCTTCGGCGCGTTCGAGGCGCTGCTGCTCCCCCGTGCGCGAGAGGTGCAACACCGCGAGGAGCGACGCCGCGCAGGCGATCACCGCGAGCACGAGCACCGCGACGAGACGACTGCGCAGCGACGGCGTGTTCATGGCGTCAGCGACGGTCCGTGGGCGCGGCGGGCGGCGCGTTCATCGCGGGCTGCGCGGGGGCTTCGAAGCGCGCGCCGTCGGCGAAGGTGAGCTGGTCGGCGACGAAGCCCGTGCCCTGCGGCGTGGAGGTTCCGTGCCCCGAGGCCCGCACGCTCTCGCCCACGCGCACCCCGCGCTGCTGGAGCTGAAACGCGATGGGACGCGGCAGGTACACCGTCACGTTGTTCGCGAAGAGCAGCGCGCGCACGTGGCCCCGCGGCCCCGCGATCACCTGCTGCACCGCGCCGTTCACGGCCTGCGCGGGCAGCGACGCGAGCCGCGCGCCCATCATGCCGCCGCGCATTCCGCCGTGCATTCCACCGCGGCCCTGGCCCATCGCGCCGGGACCGCCCTGGCCCATCATGCCGCCGCCGCGCATCCACCCGCGGCCCATGCCGTGATGCCCGCGGCCCATGCCGCCCTGACCCATCGCACCGGGCCCCATGCCGTCGTGCTCCATCCCGTCGTGGTCCATGCCGCCGTGGCCCATCGCACCGGGGCCCATCGGTCCTGCGGGCGGCGCGTGGAGCACGGTGCCGTCGGCGCTGCGCACGGTCGCGCGGCCGATGAAGCCCGCGGAGCCGGGACGCGTGAAGCCCTCGATGCGCAGGGGCTGCCCCACACGAACGCGCGTCGCGAGCTCATCGCCGCCGGGGCCGTGGAGCATCACCACCGTGCCGTTGTCGAGCACGAGTCCGCGCACGTGTCCGCCGGGTCCGATCATCATGCGCGCGAGGTTGCCCGAGGCCGTCACGGGCGTCGGCGCCGCGCGCATCGGAGCACCCTGCGGCGCACCCGCGATCGTCGGTGCGGCCTGCGGTGCGGTCTGCGCCCAGGCGGGGGCGGCGACTCCGAGCGTGAGGGCGAAGGCGAGGGCGAGATGCTTCATGGTGACTTCACTCCTGAGGGGGACGTCACCGCCCCATCGCAGCGCGCGTGCCACGCACACACTCTCGCAAAACGCCTTGTTTCATGGGCATCGCGCGAGGTGCTCGCCCGTCGTCTCTGGCGACAGGTGTCGGGCTCAGCGACGGGGCGCCTGCGCGTCGCGCACGGCCACGGGCGACACCGACGGCACCGCCACACGACGCACCCGCGCACGCACCAGGGGACGCGCTGCGAGCTGTCCGTTCGAACTCGCGGGCTGCGCGACGGCCACCGTGTTCGCGGACTCGCCCGATCCGCCGAGGGTGCGCGCGGCATACACGATGGCGCCCACGAGCGCGAGGGCGGCCACGAGCACTGGCGCGTAGCCCTGCTGCGTGCGCGACGCGGGACGCAGACCCGACGTGCGACGCACCGGCGCGGGCGCCACCGACGGAACCGTCGAACGGAGCACCACCGTGGGCGTCGGCGCGGCCACGGGGCGCGGCGCTTCCGTGGGAGCGAGCAGCGCGGTCGCGAGGGCCTCGGCGAACTCCTTCGCGGTGTTGAAGCGCGCCTCGATGGGCTTCGAGAGCCCGCGGATGAACACCGCGTCGGCCTCGGGCGAGAGCTCGGGCATGTGCTCGCTCACGCGCTTCGGCGTGTCGTTCACCACCGCGTACGAGACCGTCACCGCGTCTTCGCCCGGGAACGGTCGCGTGCCCGTGAGCGCCTCGTACGTGACCGCCGCGAGCGAGAAGAGGTCGCCGCGGTGGCTGTACTCGCCCTTCGCGATGGCCTCGGGGGCCGCGTAGGCGGGCGTTCCGAGAAACTGTCCGTCGCGGGTGAGGGTCACGTCGGGCACGCGGGCGATGCCGAAGTCCGTGAGCTTCACGCGGCCGTCGGGCGCGAGCAGGATGTTGTCGGGCTTCACGTCACGGTGAACGATCCGCGCCGCGTGGAGCGCGTCGAGCGCCGCCGCCACACCGCGCACCACCCGCACGAGCCCCGCCGCGTCGAGCTTCGCGCGGTCGAGCGTGGCGCGCAGCGTGAGGCCCGGAATGTACTCGTAGATGAGGTACGGCCCGAGCGTCGCGTCGACGCCCGCGTCGTGCACCGAGACCACGTTGGGGTGGTTGAACCGCGCCGCCGCGCGGGCCTCGTTGCGGAAGCGCGCGATGTAGGCCTCCCGCGCGTTGCCCGCCTGGTCGAGGCGCAGCACCTTGATGGCCACGTCGCGACCGAGCTCGGGGTCCGTCGCGAGGTACACGCGCCCCATGGCGCCCTCGCCCAGGAGCTTCACGAGCTGATAGCGGCCGATCGTGCGCACCGCGCGGCGGGGCGCGTTCACCGGAGCGTCGTTCGGGCTGTGCTTCGCGTCTGCCATCGGCGGGTCCGTTGCGGGGTGGAAGGTGACGGGTAGGACCGTATCCCACACGGCCACGGAGCGTCGAAAAACGGGTGTACCCGGAGCTCCCTGCGCCGCGAACTTGACCGCGTGTGTTTTTGCCCGTCGCGTTCGCGCGCGCGCCGACGCATGGTCGCCGCGATGCTTCGCGGGCTCTCCGCGCTCCTGCTCCTCGCCGCGTGCTCGCCCACGCCGCACACCGTCGCCGTGTGGCGCGCGGATGTGCCCGACGCGTCCGACGTCACCGATGCGCGCGACGGGAGCGACGCGAGTGATGCGCGCGATGTGCCCGATGCATCCGACGTGACCGACGCAGACCCGTTCTGCGCGCCGATGCGTGCGGGTGCGGCGTGTCGTGGCGCGCTCGAAGCGACGGCCTTTCGCCACGCGCTCTGCACCTGCGCGACGCAGGCCTTCAGCGGCACGCTCGTGACCGACAGCTTCGACAGCGCGCGCGGCCCGTACCGCACGCCCGCACGCCTCGGCGGCGCCGTGGGGCTCAACGGAACGCTCGCGCTCTCGGGCACGCTCGACGTGGGCGGCGACCTCACCGTCGGAGGCTCCACGGCGCTCAACGCCCTCGACGTGTTCACCGTGCGCGGACGCCTTCGCAGCGCGGGCTCCCTCGCAGGAACGGCCCTCGCCACCTTCGCCGACGCGAGCTTTCGCGGCGACGTGCGGGCGCGCGTGCTGCGGGTCACGGGCACGCTCACGCTCCCCGAAGGCCACACCGTCACCGCCGACGAGACCCTCGATGCGCCCACCGTGCGACGCGCCGACGTGCCCGTCGCGCCGCCGTGCGATTGTGATCCCGCCGCGCGCATTCCCGTGGCCGCGCGCGTCGATGCGCACCGCAGCGACAACGACAACGCCCGCGCGGGCCTCACCGCCGCCGCCCTCGACGGACGCTCCTCGCTCACGCTCCCCTGCGGACGCTACTGGTTCCAGCCCACGGGCACCGCGCAGACGCTCGCGCTCCGCATCGACGGACGCGTCGCGCTCTACCTCGACGGCGACCTCAACGTGCAGACGCTGACCGTCACCCTCGCCCCCGGCGCCGAGCTCGATCTGTACCTCAAGGGCAACCTCAACGTGACCCGCGGGCTCACGCTCGGAGACCCTTCCGCGCCCTCGCGCGTGCGGCTCTACGTGGCGGGCATCGGCGGCATCTCCCTCGACGGCGACGCCGTGCTCGCAGGCGCCGTGTACGCCCCCGACGTGGAGCTCCGCCTCGCAGGCAACGCCACGCTCTACGGCGCCGTGCTCGCCCGCGCGGTCTCGAACGCGGGCGCCGTCGCGATGCACTTCGACGAGGCCGCCCTCGACCCCGGCGGAGGATGCGCCGCCCCAACGTCGTGCGCCTCGTGCCGCGAGTGTCCGGGCCTCGCGTGCCTCGACGGACGCTGCGCCGCCTGCCGCGCCGACGACGACTGCTGCGCCCCGCTGCGCTGCGCCCTCGGCCGCTGCGTCGCCGCGCCGTAACACACCCCCCCGTGCGTTTTGTGTGATCGCTCGGAGCCGCCGTGACCCACAGGGGTCGGCGACGTGTTCTTGCAACCCGCCGTCACCGCGCTCGAAGCTCCGGCCGCCGTGAACGCGCCCGACGCCATCGACCCCCTGCTCGCCCTCGTCGACGGGGTGCGCGCGGGCGATCGCGCGGCCACGCGGAGGCTCCTCGACGCCCTCGCCCCCACGGTGCGCCAGGTCGCGGCGGGCACACTCGGTCACGGTCACCGCGACCTCGACGACGTCGCGCAGGAGTGCCTCGTCGCCGTGGTGCGCGCGCTCGCGTCGTTCCGCGGAGAGTGCCGCGTGCGCCACTACGCCGCCCGCATCGCCGTGCGCATCGCCCGCGAGGCCCGCGCCCGTCGCCGACGCCTCGACGCGCCCCTCACCGAACACGACGACGGCGCCCACGCCCCCGACGACGGCGACGCCCCGCGCCCCGACACCGACGCCGCCCGCGCGCGTCGCAGCGCCCTCTGGACGCGCCTCCTCGCGACGCTCCCCGAGGCCCAGGCCGAGGCCCTGCTGATGCGCGTCGTGCTCGACTACACCCTCGACGAGATCGCCGACGCCACCGGTGCGCCCGTCAACACCATCCGCAGCCGCGTCCGTCTCGCGCGCGAGGCCCTCCGCGAGCAGCTCGAACGCAACCCCCGGTACGCCGACCTGCTGGAGGGTCCGCGATGAGCACCGAGCACCTCGACCATCTGCGCCGCGCGTCGTCGTCGCCCGACGACCGCGACGCGCTTGACAACCACCGCGCCAATTGTCGCGTGTGTCAATTCGAGCACGACCTGTCGCGCGACCTCTCCGCCGTCACCGCCGACGCCGCCGCCCTCGACCGCCTCGTCGACGGCGCCCTCGACGCGCTCACCGCCGCGCCCCTCGCGCCCCCCGTCGCGAAGGTCGTTCCGCTGCGCCCGAAGCGCCTGCCGTGGATCCTCGCCGCCGCCGCCGCGCTGCTCACGCTCGGCGCCCTCGCCGCCGCCGTGGTCGCGCGCCGTCCGCCCCCC
>CAMFHP010000175.1 GCA_945952225.1 uncultured Myxococcaceae bacterium | reverse complement strand
ACGTCGACCTGCCCGCCACCGCCGACGATGGACTGGGCGCTGTTTCCGCAGGCCGATGCGAATGCCAGCACGGCCACGAGGCCCGCCAGTGTTCGCATGGTCCGCGAGTGCCTGACTCGCTCCATGAAAATGCCGCTCCTTTTGGGGGTCACTTCGACCGCACCCCCGTGTGACCCGTGCGGCGTGACCGTACCCCGGACACCGGTCGTTGTTGAAGCTGCAATGGAGCTTTGCAGTTGATTCCCGACGAGATCTCAAGGTGGACATCGGCCCCCTGTGGCCAGACGTCTCACCCGGCGCGCCGCCCCAGAGGTTCTGTCCTTCACGGGCAATGTGCCCGCGGAGGTGCGGCTTCCCCCCCCAACGGGAGGACATGTCGACGGGCGTCGCATCGGAGGCGCGTCTCTCCGCGGTCGATCACCGCGCCTGCGTGCAGGTCGACGACGGGCTTCGGCGCTGTGGGGCGAACGCGGCCACACGCACGCATCGTCACAGCGCCCGCGGAAGCGCCGTCAACGGGCGTGTGTGCGCGCGGCGTCTCACCCCGCGGCGACGGGGGCTGCGCGCGAAGGGAGGCCGTCGATGAGCGCGCGCCACGCGGGCGGATCCCACGCGCCGTCTTCGCGCTGACCGAAGACGAGGGCCACGTTGGTGCCCTGCGCGTCGAAGAGTTCGAGGCTCGTGACCGTGCGGCCGTGCGAGGGCTTGCGCACGCGCCACGCGTCGACCACCGAGGCCGTGTGCACGTGGAGGTTGAAGCCCCGGTCGAGCACGTTGAGCCACCCGTCGAGGTCGACCACACGCTTCACCGCACCGCTGCGGATCTGGATCACGCCGGGGTTGCCCACGAACACCATGATCGCCGTCTGCGACGACGCCGCGCCGTCGAGCAGCGCGCGGAGACTGTCGGCGGGGAGGCGCTCAGCGAAGTGTCCTTCGGCGAGGCGGAGGGCCTGCGTGCGCGAGACGCCGAAGCGTCCGAGCATCGGGTGGAAGTCGTGCGTGTCACGGAGCGCGCGCCACGCCTCGAGGAGCCCCGCGCGGTCGATGGCCTCGTCGGGTCGTTCGGGCGTGCGCGACGGCGCGGCGGCGAAGGTCTCGTCGGGCCCCTGGTCTTCGTGGGCGAGGCGCGCGGCGAGGTCTTCGAAGCGCCCCACGGACTCGTCGCCGCGGAGGTAGACCTTGTGCACCGCGTCGCCCGACGCATCGAACACCTGCACCGAGCGCAGCGTGCCGCGCGGGGTCTCGGTGCGCACCGCCCAGGCGTGGCGCCACACGCGCGGAAACACCCGCAGGTCGATGCCCTCGCCCACCACCTGCCCCGCGTGGCCCTCGAAGTGCGGCGGCGCGTAGGTGCCGTCGACCTCGCTCACGATGGCTTCGTTGCGCGTGAGGGCCATCACCCGTCCGAGGGTCGGGAGTGCTTCGAGAACGGTCGCGCAGTCGGCGCGGAGACGGGTCGCGGAGCCGCCGCTGTCGAGGGCCACGAGCGCGGCTTCACCCACGCCGAGGCGCTGCGCGGCGTCACGGGTGCGGAGGTTGGGAGTGGTCTCACGAAGCGCGCGCAGCGCGTCGCGCAGGGGGTGTCGGGTCGTCATCACAGAGTGCCTTCTTCTTCGTCGTGCGGGAGCGCCACAGGATGGGCCGCGCCCGCGAGCCAGGGGACCACAAAGCGAACGCCCCACACCCGCGAGAGGCGCGGAGCATCGAGCACGTCGCGGGGGCGTCCGAGGGCTTCGAACGTCCCCTGCGAGAGCAGCAGCACGCGGTCGGCGTAGCGGGCCGCGAGCGGGAGTTCGTGGAGCACCGCGAGCACGCCGACGCCCTCGTGGGCGAGGTCGCGCGCGAGGCGCATCGTGCGGTGCTGCTGGGCCACATCGAGGTGCGTCGAGGGCTCATCGAGGAGCGCAAAGCGGGTGACGCCGCGAGGTCCGTCGAGCTGCGCGAGGAGCCGCGCGAGGTGCACGCGCTGCTGCTGTCCGCCCGAGAGCGTCGAGAGCGTGCGGGCGGCGCATCCGTGGAGGTCCACGCGGTCGAGGGCGCGCATCACGGCGTCGGTTCCGGTGCTTGCACGTGCGTCGCCGTGGGGCGTGCGACCGAGGGAGACCACGTCGGCGCAGGTCCATCCGGGGGGCGTCGCGCTGTGCTGCGAGAGCACCGCACGACGGCGGGCGAGCGCGTCGGGCGCCCATTGTTTCAGGGCGATTCCGTCGAGGGTGACCGCGCCCTCGTCGGGCGGGAGCGCGCCCGCGAAGCAGCGCAGCAGCGTGCTCTTGCCCGCGCCGTTGGGCCCCACCACCGCGAGCACCTCCCCCGGTCGCAGCGTGACCGACACACCACGGAGCCTCCACCGAGCGCGCGACGACACACCGAGCGAGTGCGCGACCATCACGCCGTCACCTCCGCGTCCGAGCGTCGCGCGAGCAGCCACGCCATGAACGGCGCGCCACCGCACGCGCACACCACGCCGAGCGGGAGCTCCGCGGGCGCCACCGCCGTGCGCGCGACCGCGTCGGCCGCCGTGAGCAGCGCCGCACCGAGCAGCGCCGCACCGGGGAGCAACACCCCGTGGCGCACGCCCACGATCCGTCGCGCGAGGTGCGGCACCGCGAGGCCCACGAAGCCCACCACCCCCGCGAAGGCCACCGTCGCGCCCACCGCGAGCGCGGCCGCGAGCACCGCCGCACGTCGCACCCTCGCCACGGAGACGCCCAGCAGCGCGGCGTCGTCGTCGCCGAGCGCGAGCGCGTCGAGGTGATCCGCGTGCCGTGCGAGCAACGCCATGGCGAGGGCGGTCGGCACCGCCGTCGCGAGGAGCACGGGCCAGGTCGCAGCGCCGACACTCCCCATCGACCAGAACGTGATGCTTCGAAGCTGCGCGTCGGTCGCGACGAAGGTCACCACCCCCGTCGCCGCGCCGCAGAGCGCGTTGATCGCCACGCCTGCGAGCACGAGCCTCCCTGCGCTCGCACCGCGCGTCGCGCCGCCGAGAGACCACACCGCCGCCGACGCGAGCGCACCACCCACGAAGGCCACGAGCGGAAGCGCCCACAGCCCCGCGCCATCGAGCGAGGCGTTGCCAAACACCTGGTACGCCGCCGCCGCGAGGGCCGCGCCGCTCGACACGCCCAGCAGCGCGGGGTCTGCGAGCGCGTTGCGAAACACCCCCTGGAGCGCCGCGCCCGACGTCGACAGCGCCGCGCCCACGGTCAGCGCGAGGAGCACCCGCGGCACGCGCAACGCCACGAGCGACGCCGCGCGCGCATCGTCGCCCGATCCGCTCCACACACGGAGCATCGCGCGCCACGGCACCACCACCGCGCCCACGCGCAGGGCCACGAGCGCCGTGAGCACCATCGACGCCGCGAGCCACACGAGGTGCGCGCGAGAGGCCCTCACGTCGCGGCCTCGCGCAGGTGCGCCGTGAGCTCGCGCAGCGCGATGCCCACGCGGGGACCGAAGGCCAGCAGGAGCTGGTCGTCCATCGCGACGACACGACGCGCGCGGCCCGCGGGCGTCGCGGCGAGTGCGGGGTTTGCGAGCAGTCCCCCGGTGCCGCCGAAGCCCTGGAGCCCCGCCGTCGTGAGCAGGATCACCTCGGGCGCGGCGGCCACCACCGACTCCGCGGTCATCGGTCGGTACGCCTCCCAGTCGGCGACGTTGGTTCCGCCCGCGTGCTCGATCATCGCGTGCGCGGCGGTGTTGGCCCCTGCCACCTGCGGCGTGCCCGGTCCGCGCGCGTAGAGGAACAGCACCCGCACGGGCCTCGCGGGGCGCGGCCCCACCGTGGCCAGGTCGCGGTCGATCTGCGCGATCACCGACTGCGCCTCCTGCGTGCGTCCGAGCACCGAGCCCACCGCCGCGATGCGCGCCTTCGCGCCCGCCACGCCGTACGAGCTCTCGACCTGCACCACCGCGACGCCCGCCGCACGCACCTGTCGCAGCACCGCGGGCGGTCCCGCTTCGTGTGAGGCCAGCACCAGCGTCGGACGCAGCGCGAGCATTCCCTCCGCCGAGAGCTGCCGCGCGTAGCCCACCTGCGCGCATCGCTGCGCCTCGACGGGCCAGCGGCTCGATGCGTCGACGCCCACCACCTTCGAGCCCGCCCCGAGCGCGAACACGATCTCCGTGAGCGCCGCCCCGGCGGTGACCACCCGCGCGTCGCGCCTTCCCGACGCCTCCGAACGCCCGCGGCACGCGGCGGCGAGCCCTCCCAGCGCGCCCGTGAGCAGCACCGAGAGCGCCCCACGGCGCGTCGTGTTCGCGAAATCCCCCTGGAAAGAAGCCGTTTCGTGCGTATCGTGCGTTTTCATTTTGACCATGAGAATGATTATCACTATTGATTCAAGCCATGCAAGCGGTTGCGCGGCGAGGCTCCCGGGCCCTTCGGTTCCCCGATCGACGGAGGGTCTCTGCGTCGTCGACGGCGGCCCTCGCGATGGCCGCGGCGCTCCACGCGAAGGGAGCCCACGCGCAGGACGAATCCCTCGTGGGCGAGACCGTGGTGACCGGCACGCGCAGCGAGCGACGCCTCGCCGACAGCCCCGTGGCCACGGAGGTCATCACCCGCGCCGACCTCGAAGCCTCGGGGGCCGAGTCCGTCGCGGGCGCGCTCGAAGAGCACCCGGGCCTCGACGTGAACCGCGCCAACGCGTCGGGCGCGAACGTGCGCATTCAGGGGCTCGACCCGCAGTACGTGCTGATCCTCGTCGACGGCGAGCGCCTCGCGGGGCGCGTGAACGGCGCGATCGACCTCACGCGCATTCCCCTCGACGACGTGCAGCGCATCGAGATCGTGCGCGGACCGAGCTCGGCCCTCTACGGCGCCGACGCCCTCGGCGGCGTGATCAACCTCATCACCCGCCGCGCCGCGCGCCCGCTGGAGCTCGAAGCCCACGCCCGCGGTGGCACCCTCGGCACCCTCGACGCCCACGGACGCGCGGCCCTCCAGCGAGGACCGCTCAACCTCTCGCTCACCGCGGGACACCACCGCCGCGACGCCTTCGACCTCGCGCCCGAGACCCCCGCCACCGACGGCGGCGCGTTCGTCACCACCGACGCCTCCACGAGAGCCGCGTGGCGCGTGAACGAACGGCTCTCGCTCGTGGGCACCGCGGCGTGGTTGCGACGCGACCAGCGCGCCATCGACGACGGCCCCGGCGGCGCCGTCTACGACCGCAGGAACCTCACCGAGACGGCCTCGGCCTCGCTCACGCCCACGCTGCGTCTCGGCGACGACGCGCAGCTCCGGCTCGGGCTGTGGTTCTCGCAGTACCGCGATCAGTTCCTCCGCGACCAGCGGGGCTCCGACGCGCTCGATCAGTACCAGCAGACCGTCGACCGCGTGGCGAACGCGTCGCTCCAGCTCGATGCGTCGCCGCACGCGCGGCACCGCGTGACCGTGGGCCTCGAAGGCTTCTTCGAACAGCTCGACGCCGACCGGCTGCGCAACGGCACCGGACGCCGCGTGCGCGCCGCCCTCTACGCGCAGGACCAGTGGACGCTCCTCGACGGCGCTGTGCCCGTGACCCTCGTGCCGGGGGTTCGCCTCGACGTGGACTCGCAGTTCGGCGCGGCGCCCACGCCGAAGCTTCAGCTACGCCTCGATCCGCGGCCCGGACTCGCGCTGCGTGTGAGCTACGGGTGGGGCTTTCGCGCGCCGTCGTTTCAGGAGCTTCTGCTGCTCTTCGAGAACCCCAGCGCGGGCTACCTCGTGGAGGGCAACACGGCGCTCCGTTCCGAGACCTCGCGCGCGGTGAACGCGAGCGTCGAGTGGCGCGCGTCGCGCACGCTCTGGCTCTCGACCAACCTCTACCGCAACGACATCGACGACCTCATCGACACGGTGGTCGTCGCGCCCTCGGCGCCCGGCGAGAGCACGCGCTACCGCTACCAGAACGTCGCGCGCGCATGGACGATGGGCGCCGAGCTCTCCGCGCGGCTGCGCCCCGTCGAGGGCGTGGTGATCGACCTCGGATACACCCTCACCGCCACGCGCGACCTCGCGAACCAGCGCCCCCTCGAAGGCCGCGCGCTGCACCGCGGAACCGTCGGCGTGCAGCTCCGTCACGCGCACACCGGGCTCGAACTCACGACCCGCGCCGCGTTCGTCGGAGCGCGTCCGTTCTACAGCGTGCCCGGCGTCTCCGAGGCGCCGCCCTACGCCTCCGTCGACGCGCGCGCCGCGTGGACGTGGCAGCGCACGCTCACCCTCTTTGTCGGCTGCGACAACGCCCTCGATGCGGGCGACGCGCAGGTGCTCCGACTGCCCCCGCGGACCTTCTACGCAGGCCTCACGCTGCGTCGCTGAGCGCCGCCACCGCCCACCCACACACCACACACCACCGCTCACCGGAGATCCGAACCCCGATGCGACACGCACTCCCGATGATGCTCCTCACGCTCGCCACGGCGGGCTGCGCCGACGACCTTCGCAACGACGCTCCCGACGCCACGACGGCCACCGATGCGGCGGTGTCGTCGTCGGTGGTGACCGTGCGCGAAGGCTCCCTCGCGCGCACCACGGTCGACGCCACGCGCGCCGACGCATGGACGTATCTCGACCTCGACACCGGCGCCGCCTCCAGCGCCGACGCGGCGGGCTGGGACCTCGCGTTCCAGCGCTTCAAGGTGAAGACCAACGGCGGCGCGAACGGCGCGGGCAACGTCGAAGTGGCCCTGCTCGACGGCGCACGCTTCGAAGACGTCACCACCGCCCCCACCGCGGGATGGACCCGCGACGCCGCCTCGGAGGGCGACGCGGGAACGGGCCTCGCCTTCGCGCAGGGCGGCGGCTGGTACGCGTACGACCCCGCGTCGCATCAGCTCGCGCCGCGCGCGGTGGTCTACGTGGTGCGCAGCACGGCGGGGCGCGCGTACCGACTTCGCTTCACGGGCTACTACGACAGCGCGGGCACCGCGGGCTTCGTGCGCTTCGAGTGGGCGCAGCTCGGAGGCACGCCGTGAACACCCGCACGCAACCCGAGCCCGAGCCCGCCGTGCGCGCGCTCCGCGACGACCAGATCGAGACGACGCGCGTGCGCCACCCGAGCGCCGCCCGCGCCGTGCTGCTGCGCGAAGGCGGACCGCTGCGCCGCACCCCCGAAGCCCCCACGCGCGAGTGACCGACCACGGAGACTTCACCATGGCCCATCGACACGACCCGAACGCATCCCTGCTGCCCCGCGTGCTCCGCGGATTCGAACGCGCGCCGACGGAACCCTCGCGCGTGGTGCTCGCCGCCGACGCCCACGGACGCGTCGAGCTCTGCGCGTGCGGCACCGCCCACCTCTCGCTCGGCGCGGTGACCTTCAAGGTCCCGCTCCAGGCGATCGTGCAGCTCCACGCGCTGCTCGGCGACGCGCTCCAGCGCCTCGACCGCGCCGACCGCGCGCCCGCTTCGCCCGACGACAACTGACCCTCCAACCCACCGAGCGCAATCGACCACCATGTCTCGCTACACCGGCCCCCGTCTCAAGAAGATGCGCGCCCTCGGCACCGACCTGCCGGGGCTCTCTCGCAAGTCGATCGAGCGCCGACCGCACGCGCCCGGACAGCACGGCCCCGAGCGCCGCCGCAAGCTCTCGGACTTCGGCGTGCGACTGATCGAGAAGCAGAAGTTCCGCTTCAACTACGGACTCACCGAGTCGCAGGTGCGCCGCCTCATGGACGAAGCCCTCCGCGCCAGGGCCGTCACCGGCGACCGCCTGCTGGAGCTCGCCGAGCGCCGCCTCGACTCCGTGGTGTTCCGCGCGGGCTTCGCGCCGACGATCCCCGCGGCCCGTCAGCTCGTCTCGCACGGACACATCACCGTGAACGGCACGCGCGTCGACCGCCCCTCGTTCCGCGTCGACGTGGGCGACCGCATCACCCTCCACGCGCGGAGCCGCGAGCACGCGATGGCCCTCGCGTCACTGGCCGACGGCGCGCGTCTCCGTCCTCCGTGGCTCGCGTTCGACGAGGGCGCGCGCGAGGCCGCGGTGCAGGCGCTCCCCACCGCCGACACGGCGAGCGTGCAGCTCGACACGCGACTCATCGTCGAGTTCTACAGCCGCTCGCTCTGAGCCCCCGGCGCGGTGACGGCGGTCGGCGACGAAGGATTTTTCACGCGAGCCCCGACCGTGCGTCGCCATCCATCGCCCGATCACGCGGAAGCGCATCCCGCGCACCGCCCCCCCCGATCCCGAGAGGTCTCCGATGTCACCGAAGCCCCCCGTTGCGCGCGCCGATCGCGTCGCCATCCCCCTCTACGTGCGCGAGGGAATCCCCCATGCGTGACGACGCCCTCCGCGCGGTGAACAACCGCTGGGTCACGCCCCTGAGCGGCGGCGTCTTCCTCCTCATCGCGGGCACCGGAATCGCGCTGTTCTTCCACGTCGGCACGGCCATCGGCCACGTCGTGCACGAGTGGCTCGGCTGGCTCTTCGTGGCGGCCATCGTGCTGCACCTCGTCGCCAACCGCGGCCCCGTCGCCATCCACTGGAAGAAGCCGCGCGTGCGCGGCGCCGTGGCGCTCTTCACCACGCTGCTGGTCGTCGCGGTGGTGCCGATCGGAGAGCGTCGGGGCCCCGAGCGCGCGATGCGAGACACGATGATGCGCGTGTCGCGCGCGCCCCTCCGACAGCTCGCACCCCTCGTCGGACGCGACGCCGACGCCCTCGTCGCCGACCTGCGCGCCGCGGGCTTCGCGAACGCCTCCAGCGACCGTTCGTGCGAGGAGCTCGCGGGCCACGATCGCGGCAAGCTGTTCCGCGCGATCGCCGTGGTGTTCCCCCACGAAGAAGAGCGCCACTGAGACCACGGGAGGGCCCCTCCGCCCCCGCGGATCGGGGCCCCTCCGCAGCGCCTCGCCTACAGGGACTCGACGAAGCGCAACAACGCCGCCTGCTGCGCGTTCGACAGCGATTCGAAGCGTCGACGCGCACCGCGTCCCTCACCGTCGTGCCACAGGATCGCCTCGCGAACGCTCCGCGCGCGCCCGTCGTGGAGCAGGGCCACGGCACCGTGAACCGTCGCGAGGAGCCCGAGGCCCCACAGCGGCGCGGTTCGCCATTCGCGTCCCTGCGCAGCGCCTTCGGTCACGCCGTCCCCGAGCCCCTCGCCCATGTCGTGGAGCAGGAGGTCGGTGTAGGGCCAGATCGTCTGACCATCGAGCTCCGACTCCCACGCGCCTGCGGTCACGAACGAGGGACGGTGACACGCCGCGCAGCCCACGGCGTAGAAGGCCGTGCGCCCCGCGCCCACCTCGGCGTCGTCGACACCACGACGGGGAGGCACGCCGAGGAGTCGCACGTACGCCGCGACGGCATCGAGGCGGGCGTCGTTCATCTCGGGGCGCCCTCCGTTGGGAGCGGCCACACACGCGGCCTGCGTCGGCGGGCAGTTTTCTTCGGGGAACACCCCGGTGGTGATCCCGATGTCTCCGAGAAACGCCGCCGCACACTGGTGCCGCACGTCGGGCTGCGCGGCCTTCCATCCGAAGCGTCCGAGGGCGCGCGCGCCGCCGACGGTGAGCCAGGCCACGCGCCCCGACACGCCGTCACCGTCGCGGTCTTCGGGATCCTCAAGGGCGCGGATCGCGTCGGCGGGCACCGCGTCGAGCAGGCCGTCGCCCGCGATCGCGTTCGCAATGCGCGGCGAGAGCGCCATGCCGCGCGCGAGGGGGCCGTGGGCGAGCGTCGTGAGCTCGTACTGCGGACGCTGAAGCCTCTCGACCGTGCCCGCGACGAGCGTGTGCTCCACGATCTGCTCGATGCGCCGCACGCGCGCCTCGGGAGGCACGCCCGCGATGGCCAACGGTTGCACCTGTCCGCCGTAGATCGGATCCACCGCGCCGTCACCGTCGCCGATGCGCAGCAGCACCCCCGGACGACGGTCGTCGGGGTCGGCCTGGGGCAGCCCGCGCCCATTCCGCACGTGGCACGCCACACACGACGTGGCGTTGTACGTCGGCCCGAGCCCATCCCGATCCGCCGTCGCGGTCGCACCGGGAACCCAGTCGGTCTCGAAGAACGCCCGACCGTTTTCGAACACCGCGCGCCGCCCGAGCGAGAGGTTCGCCACAGGCTGCACGTACGCGCCGAGCCCCACCACCCGCGTCGTCGTCGCACCGCCGGGCAGACGCTCCGACGGATCCTCGGGCGGCGCTCCAGATCCGCCATCGGGCGCACCGGCATCCGCGGTTGCGCCGTCGAGCGCACCGGCATCCGCGGTTGCGCCGTCGGGCGCACCGGCATCCGCGGTTGCGCTGTCGGGCGCACCGGCATCCGCATCCGCGGCCGCACCGTCGGGCGCGTCTTCAACACCCGCTCGCTCGCACGCGAGGAGGCCCGCACACACCGCGGCGACGCCCCAGAACCTCACGGCAGCGTCACCGGAATCGGCGAGGCGTAGGCCCATCGGTCCATCATCGCGGGATCGCCGAAGGAGCCCGAGAAGCTCCATCCCCACGCGAAGAGGCGCTGCTCGGTGGTGTAGGCGAACACACCGCCGCCCGCGCTGGGCTCCAGTTCGACCACGTTGAAGTGCGCGCGGTCGGCCTCGGCGATCCGCACCTCGCTGGCCGAAGCACGGTTCGTGAGGTCGCGGTCGCCCGATTCGAGGGCGCCCATCCCGAGCTGTCCGAGCGCGCCCTGGCCCCACGCGAAGACCCGACCGTCGCGCATCACCGCGAAGCTCAGGTTGCCGTCGGCGGCGACCTGCTCGACCCCCGAGAGCGCCCCCGCGGGATCACCGGCGCGCAGCACCACGGTGGGCGTGAGCACGTTGCCGCCGGAGGTGCCGCTGCCCACCTGTCCCGTCGCGTTGAGCCCCCAGGCCAGCACGGTGCCGTCGTCGCGCAGCGCGAGGGTGTGGTCCCTTCCGCTCGCGAGGGCGATCACCCGTTCGACACCGGGAACCTCCTGCGGCGACGTGTGCGGCATGGTGTCGGACGCGCCCGCGCCGAGGTTTCCGTACTGATTGCGCCCCCACGCGAGCACGCGCCCATCACGTCGCAGCGCGAGCGAGTGCGCCGAGCCCGCGGCCACCTGGATCACATCCCGAAGCCCCTGCACGGGCGCCGGCCAGCTCCGATCCGCGGTGGATCCGTCACCGAGCTGTCCCGCCGCGTTGTCGCCCATCGAGAGCACGGAGCCGTCGGACTTCAACAGCAGGGCGTGATCGAAGCCCGCCGCGATGGCCACCACACCGTCGAGACCGGGCACGCGCGTCGGCACGCGCCGCACGGTCGTGTCGGGCACTGCGGGAGCCTCCGCGGTGGGGGGAGTCCCCAGCCCGAGCTGTCCGTTGGCGTTGTCGCCCCACGCGTACACGTGCCCCGCGGTCGTGAGCGCGAGCGTGAACGTCTGCCGGGTCACCAGCGAGACCACGTCGCGCACGCCGTCGAGGGCGCGCATCTGCGTCACGGTGGTGGTCGTGCCGTCGCCGATCTGCCCGTTCTCGTTGCGCCCCCACATCCACACGCGCCCGCTGCGGATCATGCCCGCCTGCGAGTTGCCTCCCGAGAGCCGAAATCCGTAGTGCACCGCGCGCTCGACCGTGGTGACGCGCCCCGCCCCGTCGCGCACGTCGACGCGCAGCACGTTGCGTCCCGGCGACGGCGTGCGGGTGAACCGCAGCGTGCCGTCGCGATCGGGTTCGAGGGACTCGGCGGGGCCGTCGTTCCATCGCGCGGTCACGGCGACGGGGCCGAGGTCGTCGAGGGCCTGCGCATCGATGAGCACGCTCCTCGCGGCGACCACCGTGTCTTCGCGCGGCGCGCGCACGGCCACCCGCGGGGCGAGCAGGTCCACCCGGAACGTACGCACCACCGCCACCTCGCCGCCGCCCGTTCCCCGCGCCTCGACGCGGAGCGTGTGCTCGCCCGCGACGAGTCCGGTGATCCCGTGTCTCGCCGTGGCGCCCGTCGCCCGCTCGACCTCGACGCCGTCGACGACGAAGCGCCACGCGGCCTCCGCACCGCTCGGCTCTGCACGCACGTCGACGTTCCACGCTGCGCTCGTGAGCGTCTCCCCGTCGCGCACGCCGTCGACCTGCACGCCGGTCAGCCGCACCGCGGCATCGACCACACCCGCATCGGAGGCGCTCGCATCGGGGGCGCTCACATCGGGGGCGCTCACATCGGAGGCGCTCGCATCGGGGGCGCTCACATCGGGGGCGCTCACATCGGGGGCGCTC
>CAMFHP010000174.1 GCA_945952225.1 uncultured Myxococcaceae bacterium | reverse complement strand
CGCGATCGACGTCGCGCCGATGCCCGACGTTGCACCCGTGATGGATGTGAGGCCCTCCATGGACGTCGCGCCCACGATGGACGTCGCACCCGTGATGGACGTCGCACCCGCGATGGACGTCGCGCCCACCATGGACGTCGCACCCGTGATGGACGTCGCGCCCGTCGACGTGCTCCCGCCGCCGCTGCCGTACCCCACGCGCAGCGCGTACCGGATCAAGTCGTTGCAGCCCGACTTCTGGCCTTCGTACGACGAGGTCGCGGGCAACAACACCGGCGGCGTCGCGATGAACCTCGTGTGGGATCTCTGGGAGCCCGCTCGTCGCTCTGGCGATTGTTCGGGTGCGAACGATCTCGCCTTCGACGGCCACTGCTTCACCCTCGACCGCGCCGTCGACAACGCCATCCGCGAGTGGACGCGCCGCGGACTCGTCGTCACCGCCGTGGTCTACGGCACGCCCGCGTGGGCCCGCGCCGCGCGCCGCTGCACCCCCGTTGCGCCGGGCTACGAGCGCTTCTGCGCGCCCGACGACCCCGCCGACTTCGCGCGCTTCGCCCGCATGATCGCGCAGCGCTACGACGGCCGCCGCGGCAACGGACGCATCGCGGATTTTGTCATCCAGAACGAGGTGAACGCCAACGACTGGTTCGACATCGGCTGCGGTCAATCCGCGGGCGCCTGCGACACCAACACTTGGATCAGCACCTACGCCACGCTCTGGAACGCCGCCTACGACGGCATCACCGCGGAGCAGCCGTCGGCGCGTGTGCTCATCTCCCTCGAACACCACTTCGGCACCACCTACGACCGCCCCGCCGCGACGAATCCGCTGCTCTCGGGCGAGACCTTTCTGCGGGGCTTTGCGGCGCGTGTCGGGGCCCGCGCGTGGCGCGTCGCGTACCATCCGTATCCGCCCGATCTGCTGCGTCCGACCTTCTCGGCCGACGACGATCCGCAGGTGACCTACGGCTCCCTCGGCGTGCTCGTGGGGTGGCTCCGCGCGACCTTTCCCTCGACGCCCTCGGCCTGGGAGGTGGAGCTCACCGAGAGCGGCGTGAACTCCGTCGCGCCCAACTCGAACCCCACCGCGCAGGCGGCGGGCGTGTGCGACTCGTTCCGCAACGTGCTCGGCACGCCGGGCATCGACAACTACGTCTACCACCGCATGAGCGACCACCCCGTGGAGCTCGCCGACGGTCTCGGCCTCGGCCTGCGCAACCCCGACGGCAGCGCCAAGCCCGCGTGGAGCGTGTGGGCCCTCGCGAACCGCAACGACCTCACGCCGCCGATGCTCTCGTGCGGATTCGAAGAGCTCCCCTACACGCGCCTGCGTCGCAGCTTCAACCGCACGCGCGGCCACTGGGTCTCGTCGCGCATCGCGCCCGCGGGCTTCACCGCCGAGTCGTCGTGGCGCCTCTGGCACGACCCGCAGCCGGGCACGCAGATGCTCTGGGAGTGCCGTGTCGGAACGCACAACCTCCTCACGCCCGACCCCAACGGCGAGGGCCAGCGACCGCTCGGTCCCGTCGGGTACATCCACACGTCGCGCGCCGCGGGAACGGTTCCGCTCTACCGCTGCCGCGTGGGCGCAGGCACGGACCACTTCGTCTCGCCCGACGCCGCGTGCGAGGGCCAGGTGATGGAGTCGCTCCTCGGCTACGCGTACCCGGGTTGAGACTCAGCCGAGGTGCTTCGCGCGCAACGCGGTGAGCGCCTCGCGGTCGCGGTCGGGCAGGTTGCGCGTGGCCTCGCGGAACGTGAGCGCCGACGCGCGCATCACCCGCGGACGGAGCCACCGCACCACCAGCGCGGGACGCCGGTTCGCCACCTCGCGCAGCACCCACCCGATGCACTTGCGAATGAAGAACTCGCGCTCGCCGAGCATGGCGTCGGCGTAGCGGCCGAAGCGCTCGAAGTCTCCGCCGCCGCGCCGCAGGTCGAGCAGCAGCGCGAGCATCGACGCGCGACGGAGCCAGAAGTCTCCGTCCGTGGACCATCGGTCGAGCGTGGTCGTGCGCGTCGGATCGCGGGTCACGAGCGGTCCCATCACGTGCACCGCGAGGGGATCGACGAGGGCCCAGGTCTTCGCCTCGCGGAGCAGCGCTTCGAGCGCGCCGTCGTCGTCGCCTTCGAGCAGCGCGCGCTTCGCCACGAGCAGCTCCACCGCGGCCATGCGTCGCTCGTGCACGGGCACAGACCACAGCGCGTGCACCTCGCGCCAGAGCGTCCGTCGGTCGTCGACGGGATCTTCGCGGAGGGCTTCTTTCACCGTGCGCCGGATCCACGGAACCGCCACGCCGTAGTGCGTGAGCGCGCTCTTGAGGTAGCGCTTCTCCGACTCGGCCCGCTCGGGCGTTCCGAGGTCGCGCAGCGTGTCGTCGATCGTGCGGGCGAGCCTCATCGCGAACCCATTCCCCACGCGCCTGCCACGGGCACGTTCGCGCCGTTCACATACGCCGCCTCGTCGCCGAGGAGGAAGCGCACCACCGCCGCGGCCTCGTCGGACGTTCCGGCGCGCCCCGCAGGCACCTGCGCGACCAGTCTCGCCACGAGCGCCGCATCGAGCCCGCCCGTGTCGATCACCCCCGGCGACACGCAGTTCGCCGTCACGCCATCGCCCGCACACGTCTGCGCGAGGGCTCGCGTGAAGGCCAGCACCGCAGCCTTCGCGGCGCTGTACGGGGCCACCGTCGGACGCGGCGCGAGGTGCTCCACACCCGCCATCGCGAAGCTCACCACGCGGCCGAAGCGACGCGCGCGCATCGCGGGCACGAGGCGGTCGCAGAGGTCGACGAGCGGCGTCACGTTGCCCTCGAAGGCCGCGCGCCAGGCGTCCACGCCGTGCGACTCCCAGGGGCCCCGTGAGAACGGTCCCACCGCGTGCACGAGCGCATCGACGGATCCCACGCGCGCAAGGGTCGCTCGCACGAGCACGTCGCGTTGCGGGCCTTCGGTCACGTCGCACACGAGCGTGTGCACCTCGCCCGCGGTGCGATCGAAGGGCGCGGCGGGCGTGCGTCCGCGGTGGCACACGACCACGCGCCATCCCGCGGCGGCGAGGGTGGTGGCGACCGCGCGTCCGATGCCGTGCGTGCCCCCGGGAATGAGCGCCGTGCGGGCGGTCACCGCGAGGCCGTGATGCGTCCGACGATCCACTCGGCGAGGCGCGGCGCGAGGCGGTCGACGGCGAGGAGCGCGCGGCTCTGCGCATCGACGAGGAGCTCGAAATCAGGGCGATCGAGCGCGTCGAGGGCGCGGCCCACGATCGTCTGCGCGGGCAGCGTGGCCGAGGCCTTGTAGATCGGCGGGAGCGTGCTGTACGCGCGCAGCATCGGGGTGTCGCCCGCGGGCGGACACAGCGCGCGCACGTCGACGGCGGTGCCGCGGAGCTCGTCACGGAGCGCCCGCGCCGCGCCCACCACGGCGTACTTCGAAGCGGAGTACGCGCCCACCTCGGGGGCCGCGCGGAGTCCCGCGATGCTCGCCACGAAGAGCATCACGGCGCGCGTGCCCGCGGGCGCTTCACGGAGCCCCGGGAGCGCCGCCTGCGCGACCTTCACCGAGCCCAGGTAGTTCACCTCGACGAGCCTGCGCACCTCGGCGATGGGCACGTCGGCGAGAGGACCGAACGAGAGCACACCCGCGCTGTTCACACAGTGCGAGAGCGGGCCGAGCGCGGCGCGCGCCTCGGTGACGGCTTCGAAGATGGCGCGGTCGTCGGTGAGGTCGACGGGCTTCGTGAACACCGTCGCGCCGGGCAGGAGCGAGCGCGTGGCGTCGAGCCCGTCGGCGTCGCGGTCGAAGAGGGCCACCGCGTGTCCGCGGCGGGTGAGGCGCACGGCGAACTCGCGGCCGAAGCCGCTCGCTGCGCCGGTGATGATCCAGGCGCCGGGGGCGAGCGGCGCGAGGCTCACCGCTTGCGGCCCTTCTCGTCGGAGAGGCGGCGCATCGCGTCCATCGCGTCGGGCGGAACCTGCCCCCGCATCTGGTTCATGATCTGCTCCGGCGAGCTGTTCATCGCCATGTCGCGGAGCTCGGGCGGAATCGACCCCATGAGCCCCTGGAGCTGATCCACGAGGTCGGCGCGCTGCGAGAGCTTCGCGGCCACCGCGTTCTGCGCGCGCTCGAAGGCCCGCGCGTCGCCCGACATCATCGCCTGCTGGAGGCTCATCAGCGTGTCGGCGCCCAGCGAGTTGGTGATGTTCGCCATCATCGCCATGAAGTCTCCGTCCGCGGGCATGCCGGGCATGCCGGGCATGGCGCCCGCGTCGTCGCCGTCGTCGACGAGCTCACCCGCGGCGGCCTCGTCGTCGCCCTCTTCCTCCTCGTCGAGGATCACCCACTCGCCGGCCTCGCCCACCTCGGCGAGCACGGCCTCGTACGAGCCCGCGCCCACGCGCGCCACCGAGGGCACCACGAAGAGTCCGCGGTCGTCGTCGTGGTCGGCGAAGGCGTCGCCGAGGCGGTCGAAGAGGGCGTCGATCACGGCCTCGTCGTCGCTGCCGAAGTCCACGCCCGTGTGCACGAGCGCGCCGTCGTCGAGCAGGCGCAGTGCGAAGGTGACGCCCGACTCGGCCTTCGCGGTCATGCGCGAGGGATCGTCGGCGGTGCGCGCCTCGGGCAGCGCGGTGAACACAGACTTCGGGAGCTTGAGCAGCGCGATCGTTTCGATGGCCATGGGGGTGGGCGGTTGTATCGCTGCGAAGGCCCCGCGCGCGCAAGGCCTTCCGCGCCCTTCAGAACGCCACGAGCACCCGCAACCGCGCGATCGAACGGTTGCCGTCACCCAGCGCCCCGCGCGTTCCGTCGCCCCAGCACCACACGCGCTCGGGACGCTCGATCGCGCACACGTGCCGCGCGCCTGCGACCAGCACACCGGGCGGCGCCCGCGAGAAGCCCACCACCTGACCGTCGGGCGTGGCGCGGCGCGCGGTGTCCATGCCGTCGCCGAGCTGTCCGCCGTCGTTGCGCCCCACGCACACCACGTGGGCGAGGCCCAGCGCGCAGGTGAACCCGTCGCCCGCCGCGACCTCCGTACCCCGCCACGTCGCGATGTCTGCGGGCGTTGAGAGCGCGTCGCCCACCACACCGTCACCGAGCGCGCCGTCGCGTCGATCGCCCCAGCAGCGCACCGCGTCGCTCACCGTCGCGCAGACGTGTCGCGCACCGGCCCGCACGCCCGTGACGCCGCTCACCATCGCAGGCCCCGGCGCTTCGCGCGCGCTCGTGGTGCCGCGTCCGAGCTCGCCGTCGACGTTGCGCCCCCAGCACCAGAGCGCGCCGTCGTCGAGGGTCGCGCAGGTCGCGTCGTCGGCCGCCGTGATCGCCGTCGCACTTCGCGGGAGCGCCACGTCGCCGCCGTCGTCTCCCGCGCAGCGCACGCGTCCCATGTGTACGAAGCACGTGTGCGAGGCGCCCGCGGTCACCGCGTCGGCGAGGTGTGCGGTGCGCGTGGGCGCGCGGACGTCGTCGCCCGCGTCGAGGGAGAGCTGTCCGCGGTCGTTGCGTCCCCAGCACCAGAGCGCGGCGTCGGCGGTGATCGCGCAGGTGTGCGTGCGTCCGGCGGCCACGGCGCGCACGTCGGTGAGCCCCTCGACGCGCGCGGGGCGGTCGCGGTCCGTCGTGTCGCCGAGGCCGAGCTGTCCGCGGTCGTTGCGTCCCCAGCACCAGAGGCGTCCGTCGCTCCAGAGGGCGCAGGTGTGGCCGTCGCCCAGGGCGAGCGCGACGAGCGAGCCCGAGGGACGCGCGGGCACATCGACGGGCCCATCGGCGGTGCCATCAAGCGTCGCAGCGTCGGCGCGGTCGACGGGCACGTCGAAGGTCGGACGGTCCACGACCACATCGACGGCGGCTTCGGCGCTCCCATCGACGGCCCCATCGAGGGCGGCGTCGGGCACCACCACGGCGAAGTCGCTGCCGAGGGAGATCACCTCGGTGCACGCGCTCGTGAGCACCATCAGCAGCAGCGGGGCGTGTCGCATCACGGCGCGTCCGTGCAGGCGCGGCGCACGCGGGCGATCGACGGCGACGCGGGCCACGCGCGGGCGAAGCGGTCGGCCTCCGACGGATCGGGGCGCGTGGCGCAGCGGGCGAGGGAGCGCACGGCCTCGCGCTCCTCGGTGAGCTGTCCGTGCGCGAAGCGTCGCGCGTGCTGGTCGAGCGTCGCGAGGGCGCCGGACACATCGTGCGACGCGAGCTGCGCACGGGCCTCGCGGAGCAGTCGGAGCTCGGCGGCGAGGGTGTCGGTGCGGTCGGGCGCAGGGCGCGCGGGGCGTTGCGGGGGCGCAACGACGGGCGCGGGCGCGACGGTGGGCACGGCCGTGATCGCGGGCGAAACCGTGGGAACGGGCGCAGGGGGAGCGTCCGTGCGTTGCGGGGGCGCAAGGGTCGGCGCGGGCGTCACCGGAGGCGCAGACGTCGGCGCGGGCGTGCGGCGCAGCGCGAGGGCCGCGAGGAGCGCCACGACCACCGCGAGGGCCACGAGCGCGAGGGGGCGCGGGAGCGA
Source organism: uncultured Myxococcaceae bacterium (assembly GCA_945952225.1). GTDB lineage: Bacteria > Myxococcota_A > Polyangia > Polyangiales > CAISKJ01. The sequence continues at coordinate 5,963 of CAMFHP010000174.1, read as the reverse complement.
CGGGCGCGGCGGTGCGGCGACCTCGGCGAGCACGCGGGCGCGCACACGGTGACGGGCCGACGGCGGCGGGTCGTGGGCGTGGCGGCCTGCGTCGAGGAGGGAGCGGGCGTCGGGGGAGAGCTCGGTCATGGGTGCTGGCTCCGGAGGCGAGCGACCTCGCGTTCGAACTCGGCCCGCGCGAGGCGGAGCCGGGAGTACACGGTGTTCAGGGGGACGCCCGTGGCCTCGGAGACCTCGGGCGCGGTCATGCCTTCGAGCTCCATGAGCACGAAGACGGGGCGGCGGTCGTCGGCGATGGCCGCGAGGCAGCGGTCGAGCGCGCGGGCGGCCTCGCGGCGTTCGGCGAGCGTGTGCGGATCGGGCGACGACGCGTCGGCGAGCGGTTCGTCGGGCAGGGGCTCGTGGCGGTTCTTGCGGAAGTTCCAGCGGCGCACGTCTTTGGCCACGCGGAGCGCGATGCCGAAGAGCCAGGTCTTCGCCGAGGAGCGTCCCTCGAAGTCGCCGAGGCGGCGGTGCACCACGACGAAGACCTCCTGCGCGGCGTCGTCGAGCTGCGAGGGCGCGACCCCCAGACGCCGCAGGCTGCGCCACACAAAATCGAAGTGCGCCTCGTAGAGCGCATCGAAGTCGTGGGTGCTCACGGCCGGGGGCATCGCACGGGGGGAGTGGCCGGCACCCGACGCATCCGTCACGGCCATCGCACGGTGGCCGTCAGCGCCCCGCGGAGCACCACCGGCGCGACGGCGTGCAGCGACCCGACGCCCGCCACCTCGTAGCGAAAGCGCGTGAGCGGAACCATCAGCCCGGGCTCCACCGCCACCGTGAGCGCGCGTCCGAGCGAGACGCCCGCCCACACGCGGAGCTCGGCGCCCCAGGTGAGCGAGGTGTCGTCGCGGTTCTGCGCGAAGCCCGTCGCCGTCGCCGTGAGCGCCAGCGCCTCGACGCCCGCGCACGCGCCCGCCTCCACCCGACGGCCCGCGCGAAGGCACGCCAGCGCGTCGACGGTCCATCCCTCGAAGCGCGCGAACGATCCCGGTCGCGAGCCCGCCGCGTCGCGTGCGGCGAGGAGTCCGAACTCCACCCGCGCTTCGAAGACGCCGCGGTCGAGGCGCAGTCCGAGGGCGAAGGTCGGGGAGAGCCCCGGGAGCGTTCCCACGTCGAAGCCCCCGCGCGCGGAGAGTCCCACGCGCCATCCCTCGTCGGGGGTGCGAACGGGTGCCGCGCGTCGTCGTCGCAGCACCGGGGGAAGCTCTCCGTCCTCGATGAACAGCGGCGTCTCGTTGCGTGCGGTCGCGGGTGCGATGACCGTCGGCGCGTCCTCCGCAGACTCATCGAGCGCCATCGCGAGCACGAGGGCCACGGCCTCGGTGAGCCTCGGACACGCGCGCGCTTCGAGCGTGCGGCGACCCTCGCGGCCGTCGAGGGCGGTGACGATCGTGGCCCTCCACCGCGAGCCCGCGCGGGTCACGTCGACGTCGGCGCGCAGCGGCCGTGCGGGGCGGTCGTCGGCGCGGGCGGCGTCGACGGCGCGGCGCACCGCGGAGGCGTCGGGGCAGGGCGACGGTGCGCGCCACGCGAGGTCGAGCGACTGCGCCTCGGCGGGCGAGGGCAGGGCGCAGAGCGAGAGCACGACGGCGGCGGCGAGGCGCACGGGCGCGACGGTACCCAACGGCCCCGCGGGCCGAGAAGGGGCCATCGTCGGGACACGTCGAACAAATTCGACCTTCTCGCGCGGCGTCGTGTGGGGCATCGCTGGCGTTGCGTCGCTCTCCACGCACCCCGCAGGGACCACACCCCGTGCTTCAGGACCACGAACCCACGCCCCTCGACACCACCGACGCGCGCGATCCCGATCGCTTCGCGGTCGTGGCCGACGCGCAGATGCTCAAGGTCGCGCAGCGTGTGGCCGCGGCGGGCGCGGTGCTCAGCGTGGCCCTCGCGCCCTACGACCTCGTGTATGCGCGGCAGTACGAGGAGGCCGCGCGCGCGCTGCTCGTGATGCGCGTGATCGTGGTGGTGCTGTGCCTGGTGTTCCTCGCGGGGGTGCGCAGGGCGCGGCCCGGCGCGATGAACCTCTGGGCGGTGATGTGGCCCTTTCTCGCGGCGTGCGCGGTCGTCGGCGGCGCCATGGGCGTCACCGCGCGCTCGGACCACGCGTGGTTCATGGCCCTGCAGCTCCTGCCCGTGGCGAGCTCGGTGCTGCTCGTGCCGCTGGTGCAGCGCGGGCGCTTCATCGCCGTGTCGATCGCGGCGGCGCTCGCGGGCTTCGCGGTGATGTTCCGCGGGGCCCTCTCGACGAGCTACGTGGTGCACGCGGTGGGGCTGCTCTGCGTGTCGGGGGCCTTCGCGATGCACGGCGGCCATGAGCTCTACCGACAGACCGCCGAGGCGTGGCGTCTGCGGCGCGCGCTCGACCGCAAGGGACGCGAGCTCGAAGAGCTCAACGCCACGCTGGAGCGCAAGGTGGCCGAGCGAACCCGTGAGCTCGAAGAGCTGGCCGCGCGCATCGACGACGTGCTCGAAACCGAGCGGCGACGGATGGCGAGCGAGCTCCACGACGACCTCGGGCAGGAGCTCACCACCCTGCGCATCGAGCTCGAAACGCTGCGCTTTCAGACGCGCGACCCCGCGGTGGTCGAGGGTGTCGTGCGCGCCGCCGGGGCCGTCGACCGGGCGCACCACGGCGTGCGCAGGATGCTCGAATCGCTGCGCGCGCGGGTGCTCGACGACGAGGGCCTCGACGCCGCCGTGCACTGGCTCGCGGCGCAGTTTCGGGCGCGTACGGGGCTGCGCTGCGACGCCACCGTGACCCTCGACGGAGACCCGCTCGAACCCGTGGGGCTCGGGGTCTTTCGCATCGTGCAGGAGGCCCTCGCCCAGGTGGCCCGCCGCGGAGACGCGACGCGCGTGGAGATCACCCTCCACGACGACGGCGAGGCGCTCACCCTCTGTGTGCGCGACAACGGACGCGGGGCGTACGACAACGCGACCGCGCGCAGCGGGCTCGTGGGGATGCGCGAGCGCGCGATCGCCCTGCGAGGCACGCTCACGGTGACCGCGGAGCCCGGACGGGGCACGGCGGTCGAAGCCACCATTCCGCACCGTCGCGACGAGGTCGCCGACGACGAGGAGACGATCGGATGACCAGGGTGTTCGTGGCCGATGACCACGAGATCGTGTGTGACGGGCTGCGGCGCTGGTGCGAGACCGTGCCCGGACTCGAATGGGCGGGCTCCACCGGCGACTGGCAGGTGCTCCTGCAACGGGCCGTCGACGAGCCCTGGGACGTCGTCGTGCTCGACCTCTCGCTCCCTGGTCGCTCGGGCACCGAGCTGTTGCGCGAGCTGCGCGCGCTGCGTCCGGCGATGCGTGTGGTGGTCTATTCGATGTATCCCGCGAGCGACTATGCGGCCTGGGCGCTCGCGTCGGGCGCGAGTGCGTACGTGTCGAAGAGCGAGTCGCTCTCGGTGCTCCGCGACGCGCTCCTCGGAACGGCGCCCGCGCCCGTCTCCACGGGCCACGTGCGGTTGCCCCACGAGCGGCTCTCGGCGCGCGAGACCGAGGTGTTCTTCGCCGTCGCCCGCGGACGCACGCCGCAGGAGGTCTCCTGGGATCTCCAGATGGCGCCCAGCACGGTGAGCACGCACCTGAAGTCCATTCGCGCGAAGCTCAACGCGCGGTCGCTGCTCGACGTGGTGAACTACGCGGCCCGCCACGGGATCACCGGCGAGCCGCGCGCGGTCTGAGCGAGGGTCAGCGACGACGACGGCGGCGCATCGCGCCGAGGGCCATCGCGGCGGCCACGAGCGCGGCGCCCGCGGGCGTTCCTGCGCCCGGCGTCGTGCGGCAGCCCGAGTCGAGGGGCGCGAGGTAGGTCGGGTCTTCCCCCGGTGCGAGCGGGCCGTCGTCGGGCGGACCGTCGTCGTCCGTGGGATCGGTCTCTCCCTCGGGCGGATCGCTCGCGCCGCCATCGCCCACACCGCCATCGCCGACGGATCCGTCGCCCACGCCGCCGTCGCCCGTGCCCGCGCCGCCGCCGGTGGGGGTTCCGTCGCACACGTCGCCGAAGCCGTCGCGGTCCGTGTCCGTCTGGTCGGTGTTCGCGCGGAAGGGGCAGTTGTCGTCGGTGTTGGGCACGCCGTCGTTGTCGCCGTCGGGATCGCACGCGTCGCCCGCGCCATCGCCGTCGGTGTCGGTGAGATCGCCGGTGGCCACCTCGGCGCAGGTGTCGAGGGAGTCGGGGGTTCCGTCGCCGTCGCGGTCCGTGTCGCAGGGGTCGCCCTGTCCGTCGCCGTCGAGGTCGGCCTGGTCGGCGTTGGCGGCGCCGGGGCAGTTGTCGCGCGCGTCGGGGGCGCCGTCGTTGTCGCGGTCGACGTCGCACACGTCACCCACGTTGTCGCCGTCGAGGTCGGCCTGGTCGGCGTTGGCGACGCGCGGGCAGTTGTCGTCGTCGTCGTTGGTGCGGTCGCCGTCGCTGTCGTCGCAGGCGTCGCCGCGTCCGTCGCCGTCGAGGTCGGCCTGACCGCGGTTGGGCTCGCGGGGGCAGTTGTCGCGCGCGTCGGCGATGGAGTCGCCGTCGTCGTCGTTGTCGCAGGCGTTGCCGTGTCCGTCGCGGTCGGTGTCAGCCTGGTCGCGGTTGGCGACGACGGGGCAGTTGTCCGTGCCGTTGGCCACGGAGTCGCCGTCGCGGTCGTCGTCGCACACGTCGCCGCGGCGGTCTTCGTCCTGGTCGGCCTGGCCGCGGTTGGCGACGGAGGGGCAGTTGTCACACGTGTCGCCGAGGCCGTCGCGGTCGGTGTCGCGCTGGTTGGCGTTGTCGGCGCGCGGGCAGTTGTCGCAGGCGTCGCCCACGCCGTCGCCGTCGGTGTCGCGCTGGTCGCGGTTCGTGCGGGTGTCGCAGTTGTCGCAGGCGTCGCCGAGGCCGTCGTTGTCGCCGTCGCGCTGGTCGCGGTTCGAGCGGGTGTCGCAGTTGTCACACGCGTCGCCGCGGCCGTCGCGGTCGGTGTCGCGCTGGGTGCTGTTGCTCGTGGTGCGGCAGTTGTCGCGGGCGTCGGCGACGCCGTCGCCGTCGGCGTCGGAGGCGCGGTTGGTGAACCAGGGGGTGCGTCGTTGCGAGCCCGCGATGGTGAGCTCGACGTGGAGGTGGTCGTGGTGCGGGTGCGGTCCCGTGTAGGCGCGCGCGTCGGGGCTGCGGTGCGGAGACCAGATGGAGCGGTCCCAGATCACGAGCTGGACGCCGATCTCCTGCGCGTGTTCGACGAGCCAGTGGGCGACGGGGTCGCCGAGGGTGTTGTCCGCCGCGCCGCGGTACGTGGGAATGAACACGTCGATCGCGCGCCCCGTGCCGTGCACCGAGGTCTGGCTCGTGTTCGCGGTGTTGGGTCGACACGAATAGCCGCCGTACGACCGCACCTGACGGAAGGTGCGACGGAGGTAGTCCCCCAGCTCGCGCGTGCCCGGAAAGAACGTCCCGCCGCAGTTGCGTCCGCCGTTCCAGGCCGGGGCGTCGTCGTAGCCCACGCGCTGCCGTGCGGCCGCGGCGCGCACCGAGGCGGGCATGGTCCAGCGGCCCGCGATGGCCACCTCGGAGATGGCCTGCGCGGGGGCGTTCTCGTCCCAGTCGTCGTTGTCGACGTCGGTGTTCGCGAAGCATCCCGCGGTGAGCGCGACGGCCACGACCAGCCCGAAGGCGCCGCGGCGAGGGAGCAGTCCGTCCATGGGGCGCATCGTCGGGGACGGGCGGCGCGGCGTCCAGCGAAGCACACCGCGGGAGCGCGAGATAACGCTGTGAAAACAGGGCTGACCGTGGTCACGCGAGTGCCCGGTGCCGGTGACCGCGCGCACGGCGAGAGCGGGGGGAGCGAGAGCGGGTCGGAGTTCCCAGAGGCGGGCGCATGGGGCGCCGCGCGCGGTGTCGTGGGCAGCGGGCCGTCGGTTCCCAGAAGCGTGCGGAGCGGGTGATG
>CAMFHP010000173.1 GCA_945952225.1 uncultured Myxococcaceae bacterium | reverse complement strand
GGGCTCCGGGACAGGACTTCCACCTCCGATTGCGTCACCCATGCCAGTCACACCGTCACGCCACCTTGCGATACCGCCGGGTATCGCTGCGGTGACCTTCCTTGTCCGACTCGCGGCTCTTTGCAATCCGCGGAGTTTCCACGTCAACACCCTCTCAGCGCGACGACGGACGACGGGCGGGTTCGAGGTGGAGCCGGTGCGCGCCCGACTGGTAGAGCGCGTTGCAGCGGTCGAGGCTCTCGCGGGCTTCGATGATGAGCGTGCGCGCGCGCTGCGAGATTTCTTCGAGGCGCGCCGTGGCCTCGGGCGGTGCGGCGCCTCCGTCGGGCGGAAGGAGCCGTGCGCCCTCGCGCAGCAGTCGGTCGGCCTCGCGGGGCGCGCGGTAGGTGCTCAGGCACGACTCGCGGAGGTCGGCAGCGCCGGGGCTCTGCGGACGCAACGCGGCGAGCGCGGTGAGGGCCTCGTCTTCGCGCGCGCCGTCGGTCTGCTGGATCACCGCGGAGATGGCCTGCACCACCTGGCGAAGCTCCGTGGGGTCGCTGAGTTCGAGGGGGTCGCGCTCGGACTCGGGCTCGCGCTCGGCCGCCCGCGAGGTGACCCACACCGAGAGCCCCACGAGCGCCACGATCGCGAGCACCGCGGGCGCCCAGCGCGGCGCGCGCGAAGAGTTGGAACCGTCCTGCGAGTCGGTGGCAGCGCCCATGGTCGTGGCGATCGTGCGCCCCGCGATGGGGCCGTGACAACTTCGTGGAGGGGGAGGCGATGGCGTCGCGGTCAGCCCGTGGGCGCGTCGGCAGCGGACGCGTCGGAAGCGCCCGCGTCGGACGCGCTCCCGTCGGTGGCGCCGAGGTCGCCCGCGGCGTCGGCGGTGGCGTCGGTGGGCGCGTCGGAGGCGTCGGGGTCGTTGCGTACGCAGATGCCCGAGGTGGCCACGCCCGCGTCGTCGGTGCGCGTGGTCTGGCACGTCGCGAACGAGGGGCACATCTGGGTCATGTAGCGGCAGTTCATCGCCGCGCAGTAGCCGTTGGTGTAGGTGCCCGCGTCGGCGCCGGGACGCGACGGATGCACGCAGATGAAGCCCGGACGGCACTGGTCGTTCGTGGTGCACTCCACGCGGCAGAGGCCCACGCCGCCCGCGGTGGTGGTCGAGTCGCGCGGACACACGCTGCCCATGGGACAGTCGGCGCGCGGGATCGTCGTGCCGTTGTAGGCCGTGTTCGGGGGCACGGTGCAGAGGCTGTAACAGATGCCGCCGAGGGAGCCCGTGGGCGCGCCGTCGGTGTTCACCTCGCGGGTGCAACGACCGCTGCGGCAGTCGGCGCTCGCGGCGCACGCGGCGCCGTTCTCGGCGCGGGTGCTGTCGGTGGTTCCGCAGGTGCGCGTCCACTGGTTGCAGGCCATGGGCGCGCACTGGCTGTCGGCGGTGCAGAAGGGAAAGCACGCGCGGTCTTCGCGTCCCGAGATGCCGAGGCACTGGTAGCCCTCACGGCAGTCGGCGACGGTGTCGCAGCGCGGGATGCAACGGCTTCCGCCGCCGACGAAGGGCCAGCAGATTCCTTCGGCGCCACAGTCCGCGTCGCGGGTGCAGGCCTTCGTGCACGATCCGCCGGGGTAGCCGTCGGCGATCGACGAGCACACGCGCCCGGAGCCGCACTGCACCCGCGAGGTGCACGGCGAGAAGAGCGGGAGCGGTCCCGTGTCGACGGGCGCATCGACGGCGCCGCGGTCGGTCACCACCGGCGTGTCGACGACGGGCGTGTCGACGACGGCCGTGTCCGCGGGCGCGTCGGGCGTCGCAGGCGTCGAGCTGTTGTCGCTACAGGCCGCCACGAAGAGCGCGGCGAGGAGGGTGTGCAGAGGCGCGGAACGCATGCCGCGACCGTACCAGAGGGCCGCGGTGAAACGCGAGACGATGCGCGAAGCGGCGCTCCGTCGGGTGGGGTGCAGAGGCGCAAAACGGCTTATTTCAAGGGCGTTTCGCGCGTCTGTTCCGCGCAGGGGGTGGCTGCGGGTGTCTGCACGCGGGGTCTGTTCCGGGCAGAGGGTGGCTGCGGGTGTCTGCAACCGGGGTCTGCTCCGCGCAGGGGGTGGCTGCGGGTGTCTGCAACCGCGTTCTGCTCCGTGCAGGGGGTGGCTGCGGGTGTCTGCAATCGGGGTCTGCGCGGAACAGCGGGTGGCTGCGGGTGTGCGCAGCCGGGGTCTGCGCGGAACAGCGGGTGGCGGTCTATTGCAGCGCCTCGGCAAGGGCCGGCGGCGCATCGGGCGGAGACTCGCGTCCGCGGATGCTGCCCACGTTTCCGGTCACCACGGCGCCCGCGTAGGTGGCGACGCCGTAGCGGTTGTTCGCGCCGCGGTTGCCTTCGAGGGTCGCGGTGGCGCCGTTGGCGAGGAGTCCGAAGCCCGCGTTCCGCTCGACGACGTTGTCGCGCACAGTGAGGTCGCCGCGGGAGCCGTTGAGGTGCATCGCGTCGCCGAGGGTGATGGGGCCCGAGGTGGTGTTCACCGTGCCGCGCACGGTCTCGGCGATGCCGTTGCACTGCACGATGCCCGCCTGCGCGCCGGGCGTGACCACGAGCCCGCCGACGATGTTGCGCACGAGCAGGCTCTCGCCGAGCAGGTCGAGCGCCCCGCCCGTGGAGACGAACACGCCGCCCGCGCCGTTGCTGTCGATGAGCGCGCCGCGCAGCGAGAGACGCGAGCCGCCACCCTGCACGAGCACGCCCGCGCGTCCGTTGTTCACGAAGGCGCTCGCGAAGCCGCGCTGCGCGGGATCGGTGATGTCGGCGTCGAGTTCCACGGTCGCGCCGTTGACCACGAGGCCGTCGCCCGCAGCGCCGCGCGGGAGCGTCACGAGCCGCGTGCCGTGCACGTAGAGACGGCGCATCTCGGCGACGCTGCTCGACTGCACCTGAAGGCCTGCGAGGCCGTTGTCGGCCACCTCCACGGTGTCGAGGCACGACCGTGTTCCGGAGTCGGAGCTGCCATCGCAGCGGGCCCATCCTTCGGTGCTCCGTCCGAAGATCACGCCCTGTCGCGCGTGCGAGGCGATGCGAACGCGCCGCATCGTGAACGACGCCTCAAGCGCGCGAAGGCCCTCGCCGCCGCCATCGCGGAACACACAATCGATCATCGTCGCGCGACCGCGGAGGATGGTGTAGTCCGCCGTGCGCGAGTTCGTGATGCGCACGCGCTCCATGCGCACGCCGCTGCTCGACGACGAGAGCGCGATGGTGCCGCCGTCGATGCACACGTCGCGGAGATTCAGCGTCACGTGGTCGACCGCCACGGGGAGGTCGACGGGCGTGGGCGGTGTCGCAGGGTCGTAGGTGAACTCCACACCGGTCACGTCGGTGTCGCCGGCCACGCTCATCCCGAAGCCGACCTCGCCGCGGGGAAGCCAGATCACGGTGCGTCCGCAGCCCACGCCGCGCAGCCTGCGAGTGGTGCCACCAAGGGAGCCCGCCGCGACACGATGGATGCCGCGTCGGAGCATGACCGTCGAGAGTCGAACGGGTGTCACGGCCCACGCCTGCGCGAGGGTCTGAAACGGTCGAGCGCGCGTGCCATCGCCGCCACGGTCCGCATTGGGATCGACGTACACGATGGGCTCGGTGGCGCCCGTCGCATCGGGCCATCCGTCGTCGTCGGGCAGCGCGCGCGGCGAGAGGTCGACGCACTCGATGCCCTCGACGGAGGTGCCCGTGCGCACCGCGATCTCATCGGGCGAGGTGCAGGTGCGAAGCGGCGACGGCAGCGCGAGGATCGGCGGCGCGTCGTCGGGGGCCGCGGCGTCGGCAGGGGCGATCGTCACGGTCTCGGTGCACGCGGAGAGCGCGCCCATCGCGGCGAGCGCGAGACATCGGAGCAGGGAGCGAGGGGCCATGCGTGGCAGCGTCGGGGTCAGTTGGTGGGGAGCGAGAGCAGGAAGCCCAGCGTGCGGTTCGTGGAGCAGGTGGGGCCTTCGACGCGCGAGTTCTCCACGCGCAACGTGGCGTTCGGCGCGGCGCGTACGATGGCGGTCGGGCACGAGGGAAAGTCGCGCACGATGCTCCGCTGGATCGTGACCGCGCCGCCGCTCACGACGCCGAGCTCGGACTCGGGTCCGCCCTGCACGAGCGCGTCGTGGAGGCGCATGGCGCACTCTTCGCCTGCGAAGGCCGCCCACGACTGTCCTTCGGAGAGCGGAGACGGCCGCACGCTCGCACCCGTGAGCGCGCCGCCTCGGTGCACGGGGCCGAGGTAGAGCCCGTCGACGTCGAGGGAGGCCGGGCCGGTGATCTCGGGCCGCACCGCATCGAGAAGCGTGCGCGAGAGCTGTTCGTACATCGCGAGGAGGCTCGTGCCGATCACCAGCGCGCGGACCGCGTAGTAGCGTTCCACGGCGACGCTGGTCGTGAGGAGCCCGACGCCGTAGGAGTCGTAGAGCGCCGCGCGCTGGAGCGAGAGGTTCGCGTTCGAGGCGGAGAGCACGGCGGCGTTGGCCACGTCGGGCGGCGACCGCACCATCGAGGTCAACACGTCGGTGAAGCTCACGTTCGTGGACTGCGCCGAGAGCAGCGCGGCGCGCGCGCGGATCTGCGGATCGAGACGCGCCACCACCGCGGGATCGTCGACGAGGATCTGCCGTGGGAGGCTCGCCGCCGCGATGGCGGCCATGGGCATGTCGTCGAGGGCGGCGCGCGTGATGGTCATCGTTCCCCCGACGGCGTGGGCGACGCCGACGCTGTAATCCCCGGGCTCGGGCGGGCGCTGCTCGCGCATGCGCAGGTCGCGCACGTCGACGCGGCTGAACGAGACGCCGATGAGGCCCTGCCCCTTGATGCCGCGCATCTGGATGCGTCGGCCGATGAGCGTGGAGCTCGCCAGCTCGATGCCGCCATGCACGCCGGTCGACGGCGTTCCGTCGAGGGCGATGTCTTCGAGGTCGAGGTCCGCCAGCTGCGTCTGGATCGCGATGCCGCGCCACCCGTCGAAGCGCACACGCCGAAGCGTCGCGTGGGTGCCGTCGAACAAGCGGAGGGCGCCACTCTCGTGCCAGCCCGTGGTGCAGTCGTCGCAGTAGAAGTGCAGTCCGTCGATGGCGACGGGGCCATTCAACTGCATGCCGACCGTCTCGTCGGGCGCCTCCATCCGCACGTCTTCGAGGAGCACGTTGCCTTCGAGCCACGAGGATCCCCGGGTGCCGACGACGGAGACGTGGCGCAGCACGAGGTTGTTGGCCGGTCCCTCGTCGACGAACGCGCGCCCGCCCATGCCGATTACGGCATGGTCGAGGGTGACGCTCCCGCCCGCCATCACGATGTTCGAAGGACGGTCGAGCGTCATTCTCAGATCGATGTTCTGCACGATGACGTGATCGCCGCGCACGCGTCCGCGTCGCATCGCGAGCACCCCGATGCCGAAGGCCTTTGCGATCACCCGATGCACCGTGAGTTCAGCGCCGTCGTAGGCCTCCAGCGTTCGCTCGTAGGTGTCGAGCGTGACGCCCTCGACGTACACCCGCGCCCCCTCACCCGTGGCCCGCACGATGGGCTCGAACATCGATTCCGCCGCGCGATGGATCGTCACGCGCGCGGGGCAGCGGCCCACGATGGAGGCGCGTCCCGTGAAGGTGCGCGTGAGGGTGTAGGTGCCGTCGGTGACGAGCACGGCGCCCCCCTCGCCCGCGAGGTCGAGGGCGCGCGCGAGGCTTCCCACGGGCGCGTCGCGGGTGCCTGCGGCGGTGTCGGGTGCACCGTCGCGCACGTACACCACGCGCGTCGCGTCGGCGGGTGCGTCGGGAAACTCCGCGGCCCCGCACACGCGCTCGCCGGTCTCGGTGCACGTTCCATCGGGCAGCGGAAGCTCACCGACGGGACACCGCGTGTTCGTCGCCGAGCGGCATGATCCGTCGGGGAGCGGGGTCCATCCGGTGGGGCACGTCCAGCCCTGGAACCACGGGTGTTCGCTGCGTCGTGCGTCCCACTGCCAGAAGCGTTCGGTCTCGTCGCGCGGTGCGGTCAGCGCGCGCACACACGCTGCGCTCGCGGCCATCACGCCGGTGCACACGACCCGCGGCGGCGCGCAGCCTCCGGTCTGCGCCGGGAGCCATCCCGTCGGACAGCACGCCACGTCGGTCTCGCCCGCGGCACACGCGCGACGCGACGCGCGCACATCGTCGGCCGCCGCGCGGCCGCCCACCACGTCGCCACCACCCACGCACCCCGCGACCAGCGAGCCCCCGAGCAACACCCTGACGATCTGTCGTTCCAACCCCATCCAGACCCCCCGCGAAGAGGGGTATCGCAGAGGCCGTCGGGGCATCCATACGTAGAACTACGGACGCACGGCGGCTCGACAGACGCTTCAGCGTGCCTGCCAGTAGGCGGCGATGACCTCGGCGCGCGAGGCGCATCCCGAGCGGGCGATGACCTTCGCGACGTGGGATTCGGCGGTGCGCACGGAGCATCCGAGGGTCGCGGCGATCTCTTTGTTGGAGCGTCCGTCGACGAGGAGCTTGAGCGTGCGCGACTCCTGCGGGGTGAGCCCCCAGCGGCGGGCCATTTCGAGGTCGCGCTCGGAGGCCGTGGTCACGTTGGGATCGACGGTGACCGATGAGCCGACGGCGAAGTCGGCGAGGATCACGGAGAGCCATCGCAACGCGTTCTCGGAGTAGCGGGTCACCGCCTCGCGTCCGCGCGCGGGGAGCGTGCGCGAGGGCGGGAGCGGGACCTTCACCCACAGGCTGTGCGAGGTCCATCGCGCTTCGATCTCGGGCTTCGGGTAGCCGAGCACGCGCGGGATCATCGCGGCCTGGCGCGCACCCGCCTCCCAGAAGAACTCGCAGCCGCGCAGCGCCGTCGACACCGAGCCATCGAGGATCACGCGCTCGTCGGTCACATCGTAGGTGCCGCGCACGACCGGGAACGAGCGCGCGCTGAGGATGCAATGGAGCCGCGCGTACTGCGCGGGTGTGATCACCACGCTGGCGAGCGCCATGACCTCGGGCACCTGCTGCTCGTACATGTCGATGCCGCGAAAGATGTTGTCGCGTCCCATCATCGCGACGACGCGTTCGAAGAGCTCGATGTAGTCGTTCCAGTAGACGCGACGGGACCAGTCGGAGAGGTCGTCGCGGGTGAAGGGGAGTCCCTGCAGCGCGGGCGTCGGGTCGAAGCCGACGGCCTCTGCGGTTTCGAGCAGGCTCACGACGATGCGGGCGGAGACGTCCATGGCGAGCGAGTGTGCCCGATCGGCGGCGCGACGAGAGAGCGTGTCGCGCGCGCCGACCGCGGTTGCGTGAATGGGTCAGAGCTTGATGATGAAGTTCAGCGCGCTGGAGGGCTGCACGATGTTGTGTGGCATGCCTCCGCCGACGCTCTCGGTCGTCACGGAGTGCTGGTGACGGTTGAACGGATTGCTTCCGCCCGCGGTGCGAAGGAGCTGGATCCCGACGACCGCAGCCCCCGTACCCGAGTAGTCGAAGTGGGCATCCTGCGATTGGGCGAACTGGTTGACGTCGCCGGTCTGGCCGTTGTGTGAGTGGGCCGGCATCTGCGCCACGGTCAGCGTCTGCGTCTCGGCGCCGAAGTTCTGTCCGAGCGTGCGCATCGTGAGGCCCGTGCCCTGTCCCGCACCGACGACCGTACGGCCGCGAAGATCGGGGAGGTTGAAGTTCGTGCCGTCACCGCCATGCGCGGTGCCGATGGCGTCGAAGAGCGCGGGATACATCGCGCGCGTCACCGAACGACCGTCGCAGAGGAGCCATCCTGCGGGCACGCGGGCGGGCGTTCCCGCAAAGGCCACGACGGTGCCCGTGGGCACGAGCGCGTTCGAAGCGGCGGGCGTGAGCTCGTTGGCGCGGTTGGCCTCGATCGCGAAGGGAACCGCGCTGAGCTTCGTGCGACCGAGCGACGTGCCGTTCACCTCGATCTCCAGCCACAGGTCAGGCGTCGCGCGCACCGCTGCCGCGCAGGCCGCATCGAGCACCACCTGGAAGCGTCCGTTGGTCACGGTGGTGCCCGGCGCGCTCGTGATGCAGCGGTTGCGTGCGGACTCGGTGCTCGTCGCGTCGTCCCACACGGTGAGCCGCAGGTTGCGCGTGCCGTTCACCGGCGCGGCTCCCTCTTCGAGCGTGCCCGCGTAGGTGAGCGGACGCATCGCGGGAATCCCATCGGCCCGCGCCCGCGTCTGGTTGTACCCGAGGGCGCCGACACACACCGCGAGCGCCACCATGGCGCCGCGCATGAACTGCTTCTCGCTCATCATCGAAGGAACCCTCCCGTCACACACACGCTCGTCGCGCCGGTGCCGCTGCACAGCGGTCCGTTCGCCTCCAGTTCGTCGTCGACCACACGCACCGCGCCCGTCGCCCACGCGCGCACGCCGAGGGTGCTGAAACGCCCGGGACGCAGCACCGTCGCCACACCCGCATCGGGCGTCGCTGCATCGGGCGTCGCTGCATCGGGCGTTGCCACGTCGGGCATCGCTGCGTCGGGCGTCACCACGTCGAGCATCACCACGTCGGGCGTTGCCACATCGGGCATCACCACATCGGGCATCACCACATCGGGACCGGTGTCCGTCGGGTTGAGCTCCGGGCTGTCCGCGGCGGCGTCGGGTGGTGCCATCGCATCGGGCGGAACCATCGCGTCGGGCACCACCACCGCGTCGGGCGGCGCCATCACGTCGGGCGGCGCCATCACGTCGGGCATCCCCGCGTCCGGTGTCGCCTGTGCGTCGGGCGTCGCGCTCGCGTCCGCCGCCGCGCCGGGCGGATCGGGACTGCTGCATGCGGTCAGTGCGACGACGAGCGCCGCACACACCGCTCCCCTGTGTCTTCGTGAAGACATAGACCTCCCCTCGATCGCGACGCCTCCCCCCATCGGGCGACGACGCGATCTCATCACTTCGGAGCGGAGAGAATCACGGAGCGCATCGACGTTTCCATCACCCGAGCGGGTGAGATCCGACGTGCACGCTCACCACACGCAGCGCACCGCGCCGGGCATCGCCACACACCCGCGCGTGGTCGATGCGTGACGGGTGGGCGCGCGCAGATCGAGCCACCACAGCGCCGCCGTCGTGAGCGCGAGCGCGCCCGTCGTCACCCACGCGACCGTGCTCAGCGTGTCGACGCTCTGGAACGATCCCCACGCCTGCAAGCACACGTCGCTGCCGTTCGTGGCGCCGCATCGTAGGTCGCTGTAGTGCGACGAGCGCGTCTCGCGCCACGCCGTCGCGCCGAGCGCACCCACGAGCGCCAGGCCCGTCGCCGAGCTCGCCACGATGGCCCAGGTGCGCCACGGATGTTCCGCGGTGGGACGCAGCGGAGCGGGTGATTCGAGAGGCGCGGGTGTCGTCGCGGGCGCAGGCGTTGGCGTCGTCACGACGGGCGCGGACGGAGGCGCAGCGAGCGCCGTGGGGTTCCGTGCGGGGAGTGCGGCTTCGAGGCGGATCATGGTCTCGCGCTGCGCGGGCGTTCGTTGCGCGTCGGGCACGGCGAGACGAAACGCATCGAGCGCCTCGGTGGCCTCGGCGTCGCGCGACAACGCGTGGAGCACGAGCGCGCGGATCAACAGCGAGCGGACACTTCCTGCGTCGCAGGCCGCGGTGGCGTCGGCGAGCGCACGTTGCAGGTCGAGCAGGTCGATGCGGTCGCGATGCGCGGTGGCGCGCACGAAGAGGTCGACCGCGCGGGAGGAGAGCATCTCGCCGCGTGCGGTGTCGCGGCCCTCACAACGGAGCGTCTGCGCCGACGCGGCGCTCGCCACACCGAGCGCACCCACGATGAAGAGAACGGAGCGTGATGTGCGCATCTCAGAGTCCCTCCGGCGGACACACGATGCCCGGACGCGGGCGACAACGACGGCGACGGACCCGCGGACGTGACGCGGTCGGCGCAGGGCCCGCGTCGACCTCCGCGGGGGCCACCGCGGGCAGGAGCGGCTGCGTCACGGGCATCGCCACGGGCGTCTCGGACACGACGATCGGTGCGGGGGGTGGCTCCGCGATCGAGGCATCGACGGGCGCGGAGGCAGCGTGCGTCGCCGACGGCGCAGTCCTGTGGGAGAGCGCGACGAGGACGGGCACGAGCGCCACGACGAGCGCGATGGCGATCGCGATGAAGGGCCTGCGATCGGGGCGCGGCGCGGGTGCGGGACGCTCGACGCCCACGCGGGTCGACGCCCCCTCGGGCACACACGCGAGGGTGAGCGCGTCGGCGAAGGCGCGGGCCGAGGGCGTGCGCTGCGCGCGGTCGACGGTGAGCGCGTGGAGCACCGCCCGCTCGATGGGCGCGGAGAGCGTCGCGACGTGCGCGCGCGGCGGCGTGAAGGGATCGTGACGGATCACCTTCCTGGCGATGGAGAGGTCGCCGCTGCCCTCATAGGGACGCCGCGCGGTGAGCATCTGGTACGCGATCACGCCGAGGGACCACACGTCGGCGCGCGCGTCGAGGTCGCGGCGCGCCTCGGTCTGCTCGGGCGACGCGTAGGCGGGCGTGCCGAGGAAGATGTTGGCGCCGGTGAGCTCCTCGGGGTTGTCAGCGTGCTTCGCGGTGCCGAAGTCGACGATGCGCGGTGCGGCGGCGCCCTCGGCGCTCTTCACGAGCATGATGTTCTGGGGCTTGAGATCACGGTGCACGACACCGCGCGCGTGGATCGCCTCGACGCCCGCACAGATCCCCTGCATGAGCGCGACGACCTCGGGCTCGGGCAGCGCGCGACGCGTCTTGCCGGGGCCGCGAAGGTGGTGGTCGAGGGTCTCTCCGGCGATGAACTCCATGGGGATGACCCACGCGCCCTCGTGCTCGAACGCATCGAACACGCGCGCGACGTTGGAGTGCTCGACGGAGGCGGCGAGCGCGGCCTCGCGGAGAAAGCGCGCGGTGGCCTCGGGGTGCTTCTTCACGGTGTCGGAGAGCAGCACCTTGAGCGCGCGCAGGTGACCCGTTCCGTGATGGCGCGCGCGGTAGACGGCGCCCATGCCGCCGCGACCGAGCACCGACTCGATCACGTACGGTCCGACCCTGGCGCCGACGTCGAAGCCCTCCATGTGCGGAGGCGGAGTGGATCCCGAACCCGGGCCGAGCGGGAATCACCCGAACGGGGGATGCGCGGAGGCTGCGTGCGTCAGCGCAGGCAGCGGCCCGCGGTGCACTCGCCCGCGCACCAGGTCGTTCCGTCGGGGCAGCCGCGGATGCACGTCGTCGGCGTGGGCGTGGTGAGCACCGGGCCCCAGGCATTGCGCGTGACCGTCTGGCCCCAGCACACGACCGCGCCGGTGCGTCGCCGTGCGCAGGAGAAGTCAGCATGACTTGTGAGTTCGACAGCATCCGCGAGGCCCGAGACCGGACGCGGCGTCATGCGACCGATGGCTGTTCCGTCGCCGAGCTGCCCGCGTGCGTTGTCGCCCCAGCACCACACCGTCCCCGAGGACACGCGCGCGCAGGAGTGCAGGTACCCCACCGCCACCTGCACCACGTCGGAGAGCCCGTCGACACGCGAGGCCTGGAGTGCAGATCCGAAACGGCTCCCGAGCTGGCCCCGGCTGTTGTTCCCCCAGCAATACGCGTTGCCAGAAGCATCCGCAGCGCACGCATGAAGGATTCCTGTGGCAATCGACACGATGTTCTGGGCCCCCGCGATGGACACCGGTGTGCGCGCCGTGTCCACGCCGAAGCCTGGGATCACGCCGCTGCCTCGCGTGCCCCAACACCACACCGTGCTGTCGCGTCGCAGCGCACAGGCGTTGTGGAAACCGATGGACACCTGCGCCACGTCGTTGACGTCTGGCAGCACGACCGGCTCTCGGGGCTCGTAGGGTTCGGAGGGGTTCCATCGACCGAACGCGCCGTCGTTGTCGACGCCCCAGCACGACACCGCATTGGCAGACGAGACCACGCAGGCGCCAGACGTTCCGACGGAGACGTCGAGGGCGAAGGGCAGGTGATGTTGCGTCTGCGGCAGCGGCACGAAGTACGGGACGTCGTAGCCCGGCAGCGGGATGACGCCCCAGCACGTCGCGACACCGCTCGCATCGACGGCGCAGTGCGCGGTCCCTTGAGACGACAACGCGCGCGGCGTCGGAATGGACGCCGTGAGGCACCGCGGTTCGTCGTCGAGGTTGGGCATTCCGAGTTCTCCCGGCCGGAATGATCCCCAGCACCGCACCGCGCGATCGCCATCAAGCGCGCACTGCGTGGCGTAGCCCAGCGACAGCAGTGACGGCGCGACGATGCGACACACGCCGAGGGCGCACACGGCGTTCTCGGCGCACGTGTTCCCGCACGCGCCGCAGTGGAGCGGGTCATGGAGCGCGTCACGCATCGTGCCCCCACACTCGATGCGCCCGGGTAGTGCCGTCGCATCGCGCGTGACGGCATCGACCGCAACCTCGGGGGTGGATCCGTCGACTGCCGCGTCAGGGTCGGGTCCACGCACCGAGGAGGCGCAGCCCGCAACCACACTCATCCAGAGCATCCATCGCTTCATCGCGCCACGATATCGGCGCAGCGACGTGGTGCACAACCTCGGGCAGGTCGACTCAGCCGCGGAACAGCGCGTCGACGTGCGTGGCGGTGACGGCCTCGTCGAG
>CAMFHP010000172.1 GCA_945952225.1 uncultured Myxococcaceae bacterium | reverse complement strand
ATGCAGCGTCGGAGGCGACTCCGACGCGACCGCACACACCAGCCCGGGGTGACCCTCGGGAACCCCGGGCGCAGCGGGCCGAGGTCACGCAGCGTCGGAGGCCAATCCCACGCGACCGCACACATCAGCCCGGGATCTCCACCGGGAACCCCGGACGCATCGCGCACAGCGGGTTCCCCGCAGTCACCACCCGACGGGCACACCCGCGCTCACGACCCGCGCGGCGTGAACGAAGCGGCGGGGCCATACGGCTTCGGCCACGGCATCGCAAAGCCCTGTTCGGCTGCGGCGTGGCGCGTCCAGTACGGGTCGTACAGGTGGCCGCGCGCGAGGAGGCACAGGTCCGCGCGTCCTGCGGCGAGGATCGCGTTCACATCGCCCCAGCTCGACACGTTGCCCACGGTCATCGTGAGGATGTCGGCCTCGTTGCGCACACGATCCGCGAGCGGCGTCTGGTAGAGCCGCCCATACACGGGACGGCTCGCGGGCGTGGTCTGTCCCGACGACACATCGATCAGGTCACACCCCTCGCGCTTGAGGGCGCGCGCGATCTCGACCGCATCGCCCGCATCGGCACCGCCGTCGACCCAGTCTGTCGCCGAGATGCGCACCGACATGGGCCTGTGCGCAGGCCACACCGCGCGCACCGCACGGAACACTTCGAGCGGATAGCGCATGCGCCCCGCGAGGTCGCCGCCGTACGCGTCGTCGCGGTGGTTGGTGAGCGGCGAGAGAAAGCTCGCGAGCAGATAGCCGTGGGCCATGTGCAGTTCGAGCAGGTCGAAGCCTGCGGTCTCGGCGTGTCTCGTCGCAGCGACGAATTCGTCGCGCACGCGGTCCATGTCGTCGCGGGTCATCGCGCGTGGAACCTGGCTGTGCGGGTGATACGGAATCGCCGACGGCGCGATGAGCGGCCACGCGCCTTCGGTGAGCGGCTGATCGATGCCCTCCCACATGCGGCGCGTCGCGCCCTTGCGGCCTGCGTGGGCGAGCTGCACGCCGATCTTCGACGACGACTGCGCGTGCACGAAGTCGACGATGCGCTTCCACGCCACCACGTGCGCATCGCTCCAGAGGCCGGTGCATCCGGGGGTGATGCGCGCGTCGGGGGCCACGTCGGTCATCTCGGTCATCACGAGCCCGGCGCCACCCATCGCGCGGCTTCCGTAGTGCACGAGGTGAAAGTCGTCGGGCATTCCGTCGGTCGCCGAGTACATGCACATCGGCGACACCACCACGCGGTTCTCGATCACGAGGTCGCGCACGCGCAGCGGGGTGAACATCGGCGGCGCGTCCTTCGCGACGGAGACCCCCGACTGCACCGCAGCGCGCTCGGCGAAGGCGCGATCGAGGCGCGTCACGAGCGCGGGGTCGCGGAGCTTCAGGTTCGCGTGATGGATGCGCAGCGAGCGCGTCAGCATGTTGAACGTGAACGTGAGCGGATCCTGACGACCGGCCCAGCGCTCGGTGTCTTCGAACCACCGCAGGCTCGGCGCCGCCGCGCGTTGCACCGCATCGACGCCCGGACGACGCGCGGACTCGTACGCCGCCATCGCCGCGCCGAGGTCCGTGTGGTGGGTGACAGCCGTGCAGAGGTCGATGGCGTCTTCCATCGCGAGCTTGGTGCCCGAGCCGATGGAGAAGTGCGCCGTGTGGGCCGCGTCGCCCATCAACACCACATGCGGACCTCCCGCGTGACGGAACCACCAGTGGCGGTTCGACACGCTCGGGAACTGTCGCCAGATCGAGCGGTTCGCGATGAGCCGATGGCGCGTTCCCTCGACGACGAGGCGCTCGGCGAAGAGGGCGTCGAAGTACGCGAGCGTGTCGGCCTCGCTGGCGTGGGCGAGACCCGCGCGTTGAAAGGTCTCGTCGGTGCACTCGACGATGAAGGTCGAGATGGCGCCGCCGGGCTCGTCGGGCGTCTGGCAGAACTGGTACGCGTGCACACGAAAGAGCCCATGCTCGCTCTGCTGAAAGTAGAACGTGAACGCGGGGAAGGGGCGCGTCGTGCCGAGCCACACGAAGCGGTTCGGGCGCACGTCGATGGAGGGCTGAAAGCGGTCGGCGAAGCGCGTTCGCGTCGCGCTGTTCACGCCGTCGGCGGCGAGCACGAGGTCGGCGTCGGCGAGCTCCGCGGGGAGCGCGTCATCGGCAGGCCACACGACGTCGTGGTCGTGCACGATCTCGACGCCGAGCTCGCGCGCGCGGGCCGTGAGGATCTCCAGCAGCTTGCGGCGTGAGAGTCCGCTGAAGCCGTGGCCCGTCGAGGTGATGGCCTCGTCGCCGGTGCCATCGGGGCGGGGCGCGTGGGTCTCGATGTCGTCCCAGTGGGCGAAGCTCGCGCGAATGGCGGCGATGCTCGCTGCGTCGGCGGCTTCGAGGTTGCCGAGCGTCGCGTCGGAGAACACCACGCCGAAGCCGAAGGTGTCGCCCGGTCGGTTGCGCTCGTACACGACGACCTGGTGCGAGGCGTTCGCGCGCTTGAGAAGAATGGCGAAGTAGAGCCCCGCGGGGCCTCCGCCGAGGGAGACGACCTTCATGACTGCGTGGGCTCCTTCGCGGCCGTGCGCCGCTCTTCGATCTCGGTGACGATCATCTCGACGAGGCGCGCGTAGCTCGCGTCGCCCTCGTCTGCCGTGCCCGCTGCGGGGGTGCCGGTGTACGCGCGGTCCATGCCGATGCCCGCGAAGGTCACGTCGTGCTGCCCCGCCGCCGTCGCGTCGCGAATGGCCTTCGCGAGCGAGATGGGAACCGCGGGCAGCGCCTGCGCCGCCGCACGGTCGACCAGCGCAGGACGCGCCGCGAGCATCAGCGAGGTCTCGTAACAACCCGCGTGACAGTCGCCGCGCTTGAACTCCTCGGTGAGCGTGCGTCCCCACCGTCGGTCGAGGTGGTTCGCGAAGAGCACACGCGAAGGTCCGTGCGTCTCGACGAGCGTCGCCGTGGCGCGGGCGATGGCGTGCACGTGCGCGGGTTCGAGGTGGTTGTTCACGAAGACCACCTCGCGAAATCCATCGGCGAGGAGCGCGTTCGCCACGTCACCGAGGAGCGCTTCGAGCGTCGCGGCCGAGACGCCGATGGCGCCGCGAAAATCCCTTGCGTAGCGGGTGACGCCGTAGGCGATGCACGGGGCCACGAGGGCGTCGATCGCGCGCGCCGCGAGGGCCTTCGCCGCGCGGTCGCAGGCCTCGTCGGAGAGGATCGCATCCGTCGCGAGCGGGAGGTGCGGCCCGTGCGGCTCCGTGCTCCCGATGGGAACGAGCGCGACGACCGATCCCCGCGCGAGGCGTGCTGCGAGGGCCTCGGTGGTGAGCTCGGCGAGTCGATGGCTCACGCGCCCGCTCCGGGGGTCGTGCCCGCGCGCAGGGCCTTCTTGTCGACCTTGCCGCGGTCGTTCTTCGGGAGGTCGTCGACGAGCTCGATCCAGCGCGGGTACTTGTGCTTCGTGAGGCTCGCCTTCACCCACGCCTGAAGGTCGGCGCACACCGCGTCGGCGGGCTTGTGCCGCGCGCTCTCACGGAGCACCACGAAGGCCTTGGGCTTGAGCAGTCCCTCGTCGTCGGCGCCGATCACCGCGGCGAGTGCGACGTCGGCGTGGCGCATGAGGCACTCCTCGACCTCGACGGGCGAGACCCACTGACCGCTCACCTTGAGGAGCTCGTCGGCGCGTCCGCCGAACCAGAAGTACCCCTCGTCGTCGACGCGAAAGAGATCGCCGGTGCAGCACCAGCGGCCGTGAAAGGTCGACCAGCTCTTGTCGCGGTCACGGTGGTACGCCATCGCGACGGAATCCCCGCGCACCCACAGCACGCCGAACTCGCCGCGCGGAAGCTCCGGCGCGCCCGGTCCTTCGGCGTCGCGCGAGAGGATCTTCGCCTCGTAGCCCTCGACGAGACGACCGAGCGCGCCGGGCTTCACATCACCCGGTCGGTTCGAGACGTAGATGTGAAACATCTCCGCGGAGCCGATGCCGTCGTAGACCTCGCCGCCACCGCGCGGGCTGCCCGGTCCGAAGCGCGCGTTCCATCGGTCGAGGAGCGGCGGCGGGAGCGCCTCCCCGGCCGACAGCGAGAAGCGCACGGAGGAGAAATCGAGCCCTTCGTCACCGCGCGCGCGCAGCGCCTCGTCGTGTTCGAGGAGCTTGCCGAGCATCGTGGGCACGTTGGTCACCACCGTGGGCCGATGCCGCGCGATGGCGCCAGCGAGCGTGTCGGGCGTGGGGCGCTCGGAGAAGAGACAGCACGTTCCGCCGACGGCGAAGGGAAAGAACAGGTTCGTGCCCGTCGCATACCCGAAGTAGAGCCGCGGCACCGACACGCTCACATCACCGCGGCGATAGCCCACGGTGCGCTTCGCGTAGACCTCGGTGTTGAAGGCGAAATCGCGGTGCGTGTGAATGGCCGCCTTCGACTTTCCCGTGGAGCCCGAGGTGAACAGCCAGATCGCCACGTCGTCGCGGTGCGTGGGCACGGCCGGTCCCGGCGCGGTCTCGGTGATGATGTTCGCGAGCGCGGCGGCGCGCGCATCGGAGAGGCTCGCCGACACATCGAGCGCGGCCTCGGGATCGTCGTTCGAAGACGCTTCGGGCACGATCCACACGGCGCGGAGGTGCGCGGCGTGGGCGATGGCGTCGCGCAGCCCTTCGGCCACACGGGGCACGGTGATGAGCGCGGCGGCGCCGGTGTACTCGATGAGGTAGGCGAGGTCGCCGAGGGGCGCTTCGGGGTTGCCCATGGCGAGCACCGCACCCGCGCGCAGCGTGCCGAAGATCGACCACACGAAGGGCGGAACGTCGGGCAGCACGACGAGCACGCGCTCGCCTGCGCGCACGTTCGCGGCGAGCGCCGAGGCCACGCGGGCGCTGCGGTCGGCGACGTCGGCGTAGGTCCACGCGCGGTCGCCGAAGCGCACGGCGACGTGATCGCCGAGGCCCTCGGCGAGACGGTCGAAGAGGAAGTAGTCGGCGAGGTTGAACCGATCGGGGAAGCGCACGTCCATCACATCATCTCCCGGTTGCGTCGTCGGAGTCGTTCAGCGGGGTTCGTCCCAGGGCGGCGCGGTGAGCCGTCGCCTTCCATCGGGCGTGCGCGCGACGGTCGGATCGTCGAGTCCCTCGCGATCCCATCGCTGGCAGGTCACCGCGAGGTGCCGTTGATCGAGGGCCTCGCAGTAGTTCGTGAACCGACACCGACGGATCGCATCGCCGTGCCCCGTGCGCAGCTTGCGAAACCAGTCGGGGTCCGCGAGCGACTGCCGCGCCGCTGCGATCACGTCGCCCTCACCGCGCGCGAGGATCGCCTCGGCCTGCGCGAAATCGTAGATGCCACCGGCCACCACCGTGGGCGTTTCGAGTCCTGCCGCGCGAATGGCCGCACGCACCTGCGCCATCTTCGCGACGTTGCGCGCGAAGGGTCCGCGCGCGTCGGAGAAGGTCGTGGGCATGCACTCGTAGCCGCTGCGTCCCGTGTCCGGATAGGCCGCGCTGCCGATGGCGGGCTGCTTCGCGTCCTCGAACTTTCCGCCGGTGGAGAGCGACACAAAATCGACGCCGTCGCGTGCGAGCTCGGTGGCGAACCACGCCGCGTCGTCGACGGTGCTTCCGCCGTCGATCACCTCGTCGCAGAGCAGTCGACAGCCCACCACGAAGGCGCGTCCCACGCGTGCGCGCACCGCGGCGAAGACCTCGCGCGCGAGACGGACGCGCCCTTCGCGCGAGGCGCCGTAGCCATCGCGACGGTCGTTCCGCGCCGAGAGGAACGAGGCCATGGTGTAGGCGTGCGCGTAGTGGAGCTCGACGCCATCGAAGCCCGCGGTCTCGGCCCGCGCGGCAGCCTCGGCGAAGAGGGCAGGGAGCGTGCGGGGCAGGTCGCGAATCTCGGCGCGTTCCACATCGGTGACGCGCTCGCGGGCGCCCATGCGAAGGGCCTCGCGCTCGCGTGCATCGAGCACCCGGTCGACGCGCTCGGGGTGTTGCGCATCGAGCTGAACGAGCGCCTCGCGGAGGTCTGCGGGCGGCGCCTCCCCGAGCACCTCGGCCCATCGCGCCGCGTGCTCGTCACGGAGCACAAGGTGCTCGCGCAGGTAGCGTTCGGGCTGCGGTCGACGACGGATGCGCAGGAAGTCGATGAGCTGCACGAAGAGTCGCGTGCGTCCGCCGCTCGCCGCGCGCACCCGCCGCGGAATCTCCGCGAGCCCCGCGAGGTAGCGGTCGTGGGAGGCGCGCAGCAGCGGTCCGCTCGGCACGTCGCGAATGCCCGTCGCTTCGACCACGAGGGCGCCGGGCTCACCGCGCGCGAAGCGCTCGTACCACGCGCACACAGCCTCGGTGGTCTCGCCCTCCTCCGTCGCGCGCCACGGCACCATCGCGGGCACCCACGTGCGCTCCGTGAGCGAGAGTCGCCCGACGGTGAGCGGCGCGAACAGCCGTGACGCGTGTGCCTCGTCGCGCGTCGGCACACGGAGCACGGGCAGCGCGTGACGGATCTTCTCGGGCGGCGTCCACATCGCGGTGTGCGCTCAGGTCGAGGGGAGCCGCGCGCGCTCGCGCTCCAGCAGACGCGACGCGATGACCACCTTCTGGATCTCCGTCGTGCCCTCGTAGATGCGCAGCGCACGCACCTCGCGATACAGGCGCTCGACGGCCACACCGCGCATCACGCCGCTGCCGCCGTGAATCTGCAACGCGCGGTCGATGATCCGCTGCGCGGCCTCGGTGGCGAACATCTTGGCGATGGCGGCCTCCTGCGTGATCGACGCTGCGCCCTCGTCACGCAGACGCGCAGCGCGGAGCACGAGCAGCCGTGCGGCGTCGAGCTCGGTGACCATGTCCGCGAGGTAGGCCTGGATCTGCTGCTGCTCGCCGATGCTCCTGCCGAACTGCGCGCGGGCCACGGCACGGTGTGTGGCTTCGTCGAGCGCGCGACGGGCCATGCCCACGGCCGCGGCGCCCACGCTCACGCGAAAGGTGTCGAGCGTCGCCATCGCGATCTTGAAGCCGTCGCCTACGGCGCCGAGTCGACAGTCGTCGTCGACCACGCACCCGTCGAGGTGGAGCGCGCCGATCGAGTGGTCTGCGACGAGGGCGGTCGGTCCCTCGACGGTGAGCCCCGCGGTGTCGCGTGGAACCACGAAGGCCGTGATGCCCCGTCGCCCGCGGCTCGGATCGGCGTTGGCGAAGAGCACGAAGCGATCGGCGATGGGCGCGTTCGAGATGAACACCTTCTCGCCGGTGATCGACCAGCGGTCGCCCACACGTTCCGCGCGCGTGCGCAGCGAGGCCACGTCGGTGCCCGCCTCGGGTTCGGTGAGCGCGAAGGCGGCGACGTGCGTTCCGTCGCGGGCGGTGGCGAGCCAGCGGTCGCGCTGCGCGTCGTTGCCAAACGCGTGGATGGGGTACGTGCCGAGGCCCTGCACGGCGAAGAGCGAGTCGGCGTTTCCGCTGGCCCAGCCGAGCCCTTCGCGCACGAGACAGATCGCGCGCAGGTCGACGGAGCCCGCGGTGGGCGCGAATCCGTGGAGCAGCGTGTGGGCGCCGAGGGAGGCGACGATCGCGCGGTCGGTGTCGTTGCCGTGGCCCTTCGCTTCGAGGGCGACCACATCGCGCACCGCAGCGCGCACGGTGTCGGCGAGCGCGCGGTGGTGGTCGTCGAAGAGGAACGGGAGGTCGTCGGTGGAGAGCCCGACGGGGCGCGTCTCGACGTCGCTGGCGCGGGTGGTGGCGCTCATGGCTTCGGCTCCGGCGCCCCTTCGAAGCGGGGCGGACGCTTCGCGACGGCGGCCTCGTACGCGGCCTTGAAATCGGGATGCATCATGCAGATCGCCTGCGCCTGCGCCTCGGCCTCGATGGCCGAGTCGAGCGTCATGTCGTGCTCGTCTTCGATCATCTGCTTGGTCATCGCGTGGGCGAAGGCGGGGCCCTGCGCGAGCCTGCGCGCGAAGGCCATCGCGGCAGAGAGCGCCTCGCCGTCGGGCACGACCTTGTTGGCGAGTCCGATGCGGTAGGCCTCGTCGGCGCCGATGAGCTCGCCGGTGAAGAGCAGCTCGCTCGCGCGACCGAGTCCCACGACGCGCGGGAGCAGGTACGCCGCGCCCATGTCGGCGCCGCAGAGACCGACCTGGGGAAAGATGAATCCGAAGCGCGCCGACTGCGCCACGATGCGCACGTCGCTGGCGAGGGCGATCACCGCACCGGCACCGACGGCCACGCCGTGCACCGCGGCCACCACGGGACGCCGCACGCGACGGAGGTTGCGAATGAGCGCGCCGGTCATGCGCGTGAACTCCAGCAGCCCCTGCGCATCGCGGCCGAAGAGTTCGGCGATGATGGCCTCGCGGTCGCCGCCGCTGCAGAAGGCCCTGCCTTCGCCGGTGAGCACGAGCGCGCGCACGTCGCGTCGCTCGCTGAGCGTGGGGAGAAAATCGCGCAGCTCGCCATAGACCTCGAAGGTCAGCGAGTTGAGCGTCTTCGGGCGGTCGAGCGTGATGACGCCGACGCCGTCTTCGAGCGTGAACCGGAACGACCTGGGCGAGCTCATATCCCCGACTCCCTCTCCTTCGATGGGTGCGTGTGGTGCTGTCGTGTGGCGGTGATGTGGATCAGGTGTCGCCGACCGCGCCCTGCGCTTCGAGCGCGGTGCGTAGCTGTCCGAGCGCATCGCGCAGGGTGCGTTGGGTGTCGGCGTCGAGCCCGCCGAGGAGCGACTCGGTGAGCGCGTTGTGCTGACGCACGGCCTCGTCGGCGAGGCGCTGTCCGCGCGCGGTGAGAAAGACTCGCGTGACGCGTCCGTCGTTCGCATCGGGGCGTCGCTTCACGAGCCCGTCGCGCTCGGCGCGGTCGACGAGCCCCGTGAGGTTGCCCGCGGTGACGAGCATGCGCCGCGAGAGCGTCGCGAGGGCCACGCCGTCTTCGCGTGCGAGCTGTGCGAGAAGGTCGAAGCGCGCGAGCGTGAGCGACGGACCGAGACCGCGACGGAGCGCCGCGAGGAGCAGGTTGTGGCTCGCGAAGAGGCGCACGACGATGGAGGTCGCGACGCCTCCCTTCGGCGCATCGGTGACGGCGCTGCGACGGCTCATGGGGTGTGGTCTGCGGGGAGCACCGCGGTCGCTTCGATCTCGACCTTCGCACCGTGCTCGACGAGCCCTGCCACGCCCACGAGCGCCATCGCGGGAAAGTGCGTGCCGAGTCGCGCGCGCCACGCCCTGCCGATCTCGCGGGTCGACGCGCGGTACGCGTCGAGGTCGGTGACGTACACGGTCATGCGCGCGATCGACGAGGGCTCTCCGCCGGCCGCGCGGAGCACCGCGAGCACGTTGTCGAGCGCGACGGAGAACTGCGCCACGAAGTCGTCGGTCTCGATCTTCGCGGTGGCGGGGTTCCACCCGATCTGCCCGGCGATGAAGACGATGCGCTCGCCGCGCCCGGCGGAGACCATGCCGTTCACGTAGCCCTTCGGACGCGGCCATTCGGCCACGTCGACGGGTGCGACGGAGGCGTCGTGCGTGTCAGCCATGGGTCTGTCCTCCGTCGATGGCGAGGGCCTGTCCGTGGATGCCGCGCGCCTCGTCGACGGCGAGCATGGCCACCGCGTGGGCGACCTCGTCGGGCGTGATGAGTCGTCGCTGCGGCGAGAGCGCTTCGAGGGCTGCGCGCGCGTCGGCGGCGCCACGTCCGGTCTTCTCGACGATGCGGTCGATGGCGCGGTCGGCCATGGAGGTGTCGACGAAGCCGGGGCACACGGCGTTGACGGTCACCCCGCTCTTCGCGACCTCGACGGCGAGCGCGCGCACGAGGCCCACGACGGCGTGCTTCGCGGCGCAGTACGCGGCGGTGTAGGGGTAGCCCGCGAGGCCGGCGTTCGAGGCCACGACGACGACGCGCCCGCGCTTGCGCGCGACCATCGGCGGAAGCGCCGCGCGCAGCAGACGGAACACCGCGGTGGTGTTGAGCGCGAAGGTCTGCTCCCAGATCTCGTCGGTGATCGCTTCGAGCTTGTGGGAGGCCTCGGCGCCCGCGTTGGGCACGACGATCTCCACCGGGCCGAGCGACGACGCGGCGGCGAGGATGCGCTCCGCAGCGCCGGGCGCGGTCACGTCTTCGACGAGGGGGAGCGCGTCGAGATCCGCGGCCACACGACGGAGGTCGGACTCGCTGCGGGCGACGAGGGCGAGGCGGGCGCCGTCGCGCGCGAGGCGTCGGGCGATGGCTTCACCGATGCCGCGCGAGGCCCCGGTGACGACGGCGACACGGTCTTGCAGAGGGAGCACGGTCGATCCTTTAGACCTGAAGGACCGCCGCCCGCAAGCGCGCGCTTCGTGACGCAGACGGTCACGTTTCGTGCGTGATGGGACGGGTCCGTGCGCGCTCGATGAAGTACGCGAGTGTGAGCAGCAGGGCGCCGGTCGCGGTGAGCTTCACGGAGGTGCCGAGCGTGTTGCGACGGTGCTCGGCGTGCTCCTGTTTCTCGCGGGTGATCTCGTCGTCGGCGATGCGCGCGTAGTCCGCCTCGAACGACGAGGGGTCGCCGAAGATGGGCATGGTGCGCGCGATGGAGTGCGCGCGAATGTCCGCGAGGCGCTCGGCGCGACGCACCTGCCAGTCGGGCTCACGGTTCGCGAGTCGCACGAACCCGAGTCCCGCGAAGCCGAGGAGCAGCACGGCCGCCACGGACGCGAGCCCCACGAGCACACCGACGATCGCCGTGTGCGGACGCGGCTCCCGCGGTGCCGGTGGGGCCACGAGGCGACGCACGCCCACGAGTCCGAAGGCGGTCACGTAGCCGACCTCTGCGGGCACACGCGGCACGGCGACGCACAGGCTCACGCCCGCGAAGAAGCCCGTGAAGAACAGCACGACGTCGAGCACGTCGAGTCCGCCCTGGCGTGTCGGTGCGGTCTTCGAGGCGCTGCCGGTCGTGGGGATGGTGGGATCCACGCCGTGCGGCGTCGGCGGCGGAAACGCGTCGGGCGGATCGTGCATCGCGCGACGCTATCGCGGGTCATTCGCGCGGTGTGAGTGCGGTCACGTCGAGGGTGAACGCGCCGCCGTCGTTGCCGCCGCACCACGCGAGGGTGTGGCCGTGTCCCGCGAGCACGGCGCGCTTGCATCCGCCCTTGAGGAGCGGCTGCGGCGCCGATCGCCCGTCGCGTCGCACACGCCAGAGCCACGGGTCGGTCTTGCGACGGGATGCCTGCGCCCAGTAGAGGTGTTCGCCGAGCGCGACGAGTCCCGAGGCGAAGGGCGCCGACGCGAGGGGGCGCACGTCGCCGGTCGTGAGGTCGAGGGCGCGGAGTGATCCTTCGGCGGTGAACTCGGTCCAGATGAGCGTGTCGTCGACGAAGACTATCGTGTGGGCGATGGCGGGATCGACGAGCACGCGGGGCGCGTCGGAGTGCGGGTCGAGGCACAGCAACCGTGCACCGTCACAGAACACGATGCGTCCGTGCGAGACCGCGAGCGAGGTGGCCCTTCCGCGATGGAGCCAGTGGAGGGATCCGCCCTCGCGCGGCGCGCGAAAGACGCCGCCTTCGGGGCCGATGACGGTTCCGTAGATCGCGTCGTCGAGGAGGAGCGAGGTGGTCATCGCCGCGGGCGTGTCGACGAGCGTGGTGAGCGCGCCGGTGCGCGTGTCGATGCGCACGATGCGGCGCTCGGTGGCGGCGACGAGGAGCGCGTCGTCGCACGCGAGGTGCGTGAGGGGAGGGGACGCGTGCGCGGAGATCACCAGCGCGGGCGCGGAGGCATCGTGCGCGATGGAGACGAGGCGCGGACCGTCGTCGAAGGCGAACCCGCTGAGGTGCGTGTGCGTGCGGTTGAGCGCGAGGTCACCGAGCAGGGCGCGCGGGTCGA
The DNA here is from genome assembly GCA_945952225.1 of uncultured Myxococcaceae bacterium. Classification (GTDB taxonomy): domain Bacteria; phylum Myxococcota_A; class Polyangia; order Polyangiales; genus CAISKJ01. The sequence continues at coordinate 966 of CAMFHP010000172.1, read as the reverse complement.
TGGCGCGAACGGGGAGCGTACGCTTCGGGGTGGGCACGGCGCGCGAGGGTACGCGCGGTGGGAGGGGTGTGTGGGTCGGGCGAGCGGATGCGCTGCGGGGGAAATGACGAAGGCCCCTCGGAGCGGCGCTCACGAAGGGCCTTGTTGCGCAGAGGATTTCTGGGAGCGGGCGACCGGGATCGAACCGGCGACGTTCAGCTTGGGGCATCACAGGGAGGGGCGCTTTGCGAGGTTGCGAACCGCTACAAAACAAGGTGTTTCGCGATTCCGAGGCTTACCCGGTCGTTCATCCCGACTCGTCTCGGCGGGGAGCACAGTGCGGGGCGTTTGGGATGGGCCAAGGCACGAGCGTCGAGAACGTGATGCTCGATCCAGCGGTGACCGATTGAAGGCCCGCATTCTGACTGCTCTACACTCCCGACCGGCGGTCACCAGGAAGCTGCCTCACATCTTGTGCGGTGTTGTTCCGAAGGACAATTTCAACAGCGAGTTCGTCTGTGACCGCGATGGACCAGCGTCAACCTCTGCCCTCGCGAGGCACGCTCGGTGCTCACTTCACGCGAGCGTTGGGGCACCATCGGGGCGTGACGTTCCGTGTCGCCCACAGTCCTGATCAGCCGCCGTCGCCGCAATTCGACGATGCGTGTGAGACCTGGGTTGCCGTCGCCGACCTGCACGGACACCTCGCGCGCTTCGACGCGCTCGTTTCGTATCTCGATCGCACGCTCGGCGACTCGTATCGGCTGTGCACGCTCGGCGACTACGTCGACAACGGGCCCGAGGTGCCCGCGCTCCTCGATCGGCTGATCGCGATCTCGCGCACCCGCGGCGATCGCTTCATCCCCATCCTCGGCAACCACGACCTGGCGCTCCTTCGTACGCTCGGATTCCCGGGCGGTGCGCCCGACGAACGCTTGATCTGCACCCAGTTCCCTTGGACACGCGATAGGAGGAGAAGCGATGTCG
>CAMFHP010000171.1 GCA_945952225.1 uncultured Myxococcaceae bacterium | reverse complement strand
GATGCGGGTACGGCGACGACACGCGGGAGACGTACGCGGGTACGGCGGCGACACGCGGGAGACGTACGCGGGTACGGCGATGACGGGCTGCGTTCGTTCACCGAGGCCCCGATGCTGCGAGACCTTCGCGGCTCGTTCGCACCCATCCCCGTTGGGTTCCGCGAACGCTCCGTCGCACGCGCCATGCGGTAGCCTCGCACGCGATGGCCCCGCGCACGCGCCTCCCGCATCCGCTCGCGACGCCCTTCGCAGCCAGCACGCTCGCGCTCGCGTGCACCGCATCGCCCCCTCCGACCGCGTCGCCCGATGCATCCACCGCACTCGATGCGACCGCATCGCCCGAGGCGTCCACCGCACTCGATGTGCCCGCATCGTCCGAGACGTCCACTGCCTCCGATGCGCCCACGGCTCTCGATGCGCCCGCATCCCCCGACGTACTCGATGCGACCGCGTCCCCCGATGCGCGCGCGTGGGACGCCGGCCCTGCGCCCTGTGCCGAGGTCGACCGCTTCGTTCCGCTCTTCGGCGCGCAGGTCGCACGATGGACCGCGCAGGACACGCTCGCTCCCTGGCCACCGGGCTCTGTGGTGTTCGTCGGCAGCTCCACGATGCGCCGCTGGGAGGGCCTCTCGCGCGACTTCGCCGACTACGCGCCGATCCAGCGCGGTGTCGGAGGAACGCAGCTCGGCGAGGTCGCGGGCTTCACGCGCGAGCTCATCGTGCGACACGCGCCGCGCGCGGTTGTGGTGTACGCGGGCTCCAACGACCTCGCGGCGAACGTGTCGGCGTCCATCGTGTTCGAGCGCTTCCGATGCCTTCGTCACCGCCTCGGCGACGCGCTCGGATGGACCACCCCGGTGCTCTTCGTCGGCGTGCTCCCGACGCCCGCGCGCTGGGCCGCGTGGGAGACCGCGCGTGCGTTCAACGCCTCCGTCGCCGCGCTCGCCGTCGACGATCCGGGCCTCACCTACGTCGACGTGTCCGCGCCCTTTCTCGCCACGGGATCACCGCCCGACGCCTCGCTCTTCGTGTCCGACGGGCTGCACCTCACCGAGCGCGGCTACGCCCTCTTCCGCGCGCCGATTCGCGCCGCGTTGGAGTCCGTCGTCGCACCGCGCCCGCACGCCGTCGCACCGTCTCCCGCGGTCGCACCGGGCACGCGTGTGCTCGTCGACCTCGGCCCGAGCAACCCCGAAGACGGCGAGCGAACTCCCTCGCCCGACTACCTCGGCCAGCACTGGAACAACTGGCACGCGCTCCCCGCACCGGGCGACGCGCTCGCGGGAGAGCGCCTCGCGAACCTCGTCACGACGACGGGCGCATCGACGGGCGTCGAGCTCGTGATCGCGGGAGGCTTTCTCGCGAACGGACGCCGCAACGGCGGACTGCTCTGGCCCGACCGCGCGCTCCTCGGATCCTTCGCCGTGGGCAGCGCAACGGGCGACTACTTCTACGTCACACAGGACGCCGACGCGCCCGGCGCGCTCTCGCTCCGCGGCCTCGATCCGTCGCGCACGTACACCCTTCGCTTCTTCGCGGCGCGCGATGCGTCCGAGGTGCGCGTCACGCGCTACACCGTGCAGGGCGCAGGCGTGGCGACGGCGACGCTCCAGACCTCGGGGCCCGGCGCAGGACGCAACGGCGCCACCACGAACGACGACGACGTGGCCGAGGTGCGCGGCGCGCGTCCCGACGCATGGGGAACGCTCTTCGTCGACGTGGCGATCGAGCGCGGCACCGTCGCGTACCTCGCGGCCTTCGAACTCATCGCCGACTGATTCGCGGGACCGCGGAGGGGGCGTCGGAGGCTCGCGAGACCGCAGCCTGCGAAGTGATGTGTGGCACCCGTGATAGCGTCCGACGTGATGATCGAGCAGGTCACGATCCAGAACTACAAGTGCCTCCGTGACGTTACGCTGACGCTCTCGCCGTTCACGGTGCTCATCGGTCCCAACGACAGTGGCAAGAGCAGCGTGCTCGACGCGCTCGCCACCGTCGGACGCCCGTCATCGTCGATGTCCGAAGGCAGCGTGTCACGCGCCTCGCTCGTGTGGCGCGCCGAGTCCGACCGCACGATGACCTGGAAGCTCGCGGGCCACTTCGGCGCGCGCGAGTGGACGTACGAACTCGCGCTGCCGGTGTTGGGCAACCCCACGCAAGAACGCTGGTCGGTTGAGGGAAGCCCTGTCCTCGAGTTCAGTCGCAGTGGGTATCGTCTGGCGTTCGGCACGACCTGGCTCCGTGACGCTTCTGGCTACGCGAGCGACGTCAACAGCGCACATCTCTACGCACTCCCTGCTCTCGCGACAGAGGCAGGGCGCGCGCTGCTGCGATCGTTCACGGCGCCGCGCAAGTTCCGCTTCGATCCGGCGGCGTTGCGGCGTCCCTCGGAGCCCACGCTCTCTGTGGAGATGGCGCCCGACGGCGCGAACCTCGCGGCGGTGCTCGACGCGATCATCAGCGGCCCCGACCGCGACGCCATCGTGGCGCTCGAACGCGACCTTCAGCGTGCGGTTCCCACGCTCCGCGGCGTCGCGCTGCGCACGGTGAAGATCGACAACGACCGACTCGGCAAGGCGTTGGAGTTCACGCTCGCGGGAGGATCGTCGCGTGTGACGATCCCCGCCGCGCAGGCCTCCGAGGGCGCGCTGCTCCTCACGGCCTTTCTCGCGCTTGCACATGGCGACACGCCCGACGTGCTCCTCATCGAGGAGCCCGAGAACGGACTGCACCCGTCGCGTCTCGGAATGGTGATCGACCTGCTGCGAAAGATCTCCACCGGCGAAGTCGGCAACCGTCCGCGGCAGGTGATCGTGACCACGCACAGCCCGCTGCTGCTCAACTACGCGCGGGCCGACGAGGTCCGCGTCGTGCGTCGCGACCTGGAGACGGGAACGACGGTGCGCCCGATGAGCGAAGTGCCCGAGCTCTCGAAGCTGCTGGAGGAGTTCGGCATCGGCGAGCTCTGGTACACGCTGGGCGAAGAGGGCCTCTTCGCGAAGGCGCAGCCGTGAAGGTGCTCTTCGTCGGCGAAGGCCCACACGACATCGGCCACGACACCTCAACGCCCGGTGCACGCCCGCTCCCCGGCGTGGTGCAGACGCTCGCGCGACGGGTCTGCCCCCAGCTCGCCGAAGACTCCCCCTCCATGCAGTGGAAGGACATCCCGCGCTTTCACCCCGACCGCACACGGCGGGGGTTCGGCGCGAAGATGAAGGCCGCCGCGTTGAGGGCAACGCACACGTTGGGATGCGACGGGCTGGTGTGCGTCGTCGATCGCGACCGTGACGATCGCCGCGCGCACGACCTCCGCATCGCGGCGGAGTCACTCGCCACGCCCATCCCCGTCGCATGGGGTGTCGCGGTGGAGTCCATCGAAGCGTGGACCCTCGGAGTTCCTGACGCGATGGCCGAGGTGCTCGCCGTCGACGTTCGTCGCGTGCGCGCATTGCTTCCGCCGAAGCACATCGAAGCGCTCGTCGAGAGCAGCGGCCACGCGGAGCACCGACCCAAAGAGGCGCTCACACGCATCGCTGCGTTGGGGCACCGCGAGAGCGACCGTGAGTTCCGCGTCGACGTCGCGCAGCGCACCGACCCTTCGAAGCTCGCAGAGGCGTGCCCCGAGGGTTTCGCACCCTTCGCCGACCGGCTCCGACAGGCGTTCCCGACGAACACCTGACGCCCACACGCTCGGTGCCTTCGGCGCGCGTCGCCGAGTGACCCGCGCGACCGCCGCTCAGCCCTCGGCGTCGGCGTAGAACTGCCGCGCCCACTTGCGGAACACGGGAATCGCCGCGTCGCCGTCGGAGAGCCCCGGACGCGCGAGATGGCGCTTGTGCTCCAGCACGGCCTGATCCTGTCGGATGTCGCGCAGCATGTTGAACACCAGCATGCGCCCCATGAGGTCGCGCTGCGTGCGGTCGGGAAGGCTGCGGAACAACGGCATCGCTGCGAGCCCCGCGTCGACGGCGCGCACCCACACGCTCAGTCGAAAATCCACGAGGCCCGGCGCGATCGGGTTCCACGTGAAGACGCCGCGGAACGCGAGCCCGCCGGGGTCGGCCACCGAGTCGAAGCACACGATGCCGAGGCCGTGCATGGTGTTCCGCACGTCGACGTTCACCTCGCGGGTGAAGTGCCTGCCGAGCTGCGTGATGTGCCGCATGCGCGTGCGTCCGCGGATCACCGGCCCCTCCGTCGACGGACGCCCGTCCATCTCCGGCGACTGATACCCGTGCACGGCCGTGAGGTGCGCGGCGTCGAAGAGGTTCTCCGCGAGCTCCTGCACGTGCGACCGGATCGTGAGCCGATGGCGTCGCACCGGACCGCCCGCGAGGTCGCCCGCCAGCGACGGCGGCTCCCACGAGGGCGTCGCGCGCGTCGGGTGGCTCCACGCGAGGATCACCCCGTCGATCTCGCGCACGGGCACCACGCCGGCCTTCGCCGAGGGCGTGTGCGTGTGCCCCGCGCCCGCCGCCACACACGCGCCCTCCGTGTCGAAGCGGAAGTCGTGCATCGGGCAGCGCAGCGTCTCGCCCACGACACATCCCCCGTGGCCGAAGTGCGCGCCGAGGTGGGGACAGTGCGCTTCGAACACCGCCGCCACGCCCGACTCCGTGCGAAAGAGCACCACCTCGCGCCCCGCGAGCTGCGCGCGCTTCATCGCACCGGGCGCGATCTCGTCGGAGAACGCCAGGCCGAACCACCCGCTCGGATACGGCGCGATCCCCACGCGCGACGCCTCATCGCGCGGCGCGGGCGTGCCCGGCAGCGCGCCGTCGTCTCCGCGAAAGAGCGGGAGCCTCATCGCGCGCCCTCCGCGGTGATCGCCCCTGCCAGCATGTGGTCTGTGCTCGTCGTGTCGCGCGCCATCGTCACGCCTCCCGTTGCCCGTTCCCGCGGTGCACCTCCTCGCTACCGAAAGCCACGCGCCAACTCCAGCGCAGAACGCACCCCGCGCGGAACGCCCGGTGTGACCGCGCTCCCGCGCCGCTGCGAGGTCGGCGCGCGTTGACCACAGACCGTTCACCGGGTGCTCACCGTTGGCCATTGTCGCGTGGCGCGCGACGCGTCCCAATCGCGCTCCCATGGAGGAACACACCCCACCCCGCGCGTGGACCGCTGGACGCGCGCTGATGATCTTCGCGGCGCTCACCTACGGCGTGCTGCCCGCGATCATCGACATCTTCGACCCGCACCACCTTCGCAACCCCGAGTGGCCTCCGCACGCGCGGCTGCACCTCATGTGGCTCATCGCAGCGGGCCTCTACAGCTCGCTCTTCGGCATCTGGCTCTTCGCCACGTCGACGCCGCGCACCTTCGAGCGCGCGCGCTTCGGCGCCACGATCGGCGCACTTCACATCGCGGGCTTCTTCACCGCGGCCGCCTTCAAGAACGCCGCCGGCGCCGCCTTCGACGCCGACGGACGCGTGCTGCTCGGGTTCCTCCCGCCCGCCGCGCTGCACTTTCTCACGTCGTCGACGCTGCTGGCCGCGGGCTACACGCTCGCGCGCCGCGGCGCCCGCGCATCCACCGACACCCGCTGACGGAGTCCACGCATGCAAGCCACCGCTCTCACCACCGACGTGCTCATCATCGGCGCGGGCCCCACGGGCATGGTCGCCGCGCTGTGCCTCGCGCAGTACGGCGTGCGAAGCCTCGTGCTCGAACGCCGCGAAGGCATCCAGACGCACCCGAAGGCCCACGAGCTGAGCGCGCGCTCCATCGAGATCCTGCACGGGCTCGGGTTCAGCTACGACGAGCTCATGGCCGAAGCGTCGCCCGCCGCCGACGCGGGGCGCATCCTCTTCTGCGGCACGCTGCGCGAGGAGTTCGGCGTCATCGACCTCAACGCCGGAGACGGCGCGAAGAAGTACCGCGAGCACCTCGCCTCGCCCGCGCCCTACCTCAACCTCTCGCAGGTGGAGCTCGAAAAGCTCATGCGCGCGAAGCTCCGCGCGTGCGCCGAGAGCGAGCTCCGCGAGCAGCACCAGTGGGAGTCGTTCGAGCAGCACGACGACCGCGTGGTGAGCCGCGTGACCGATCGCACCACGGGGCAGACGCTCACGGTGACGAGCCGCTATGTGCTCTGCGCCGACGGCGCCGCGAGTCGAACGCGCGCCGCGCTGGGCATCGCGATGGTGGGCCCCGAGCGCCTCCGCGATGTCGTCAGCGCGTACTTTCAGGCCGACCTCTCGCGCGTCGTGCGCACGCGGGGAAAGATCTACTTCCTCTTCTCGCCCCACTGCCCCGGCAGCGCGCTCATCGCGCACCACGTCGAGCGGCGATGGGTGTTCCACACGCCCGTCGAGTCGTGGGAGCGCGCCGAGGATTTCACCCCCGAGATGCTCGCCGCGCGCATCCGCGCCGTCGTGGGTCGCAATGACGTGCCCATCGAGATCACGTCGACGAGCACCTGGCGCATGACCGCGCAGGTGGCCGAGCGCTTCCGCGCGGGACGGGCCTTTCTCGTGGGCGACGCGGCGCATCGCTTTCCCCCCACGGGAGGCCTCGGCATGAACTCGGGCATCGGCGATGCGCACAACCTCGCGTGGAAGCTCGCGCGCGTGCTCCGCGGCCAGAGCCCCGACGGGCTGCTCGACACCTACGAGACCGAGCGACGCCCCGTGGTGCAGACCAACTGCGACGAGAGCCGCCGCAACTCCGATCGGATGTACGAGATCGTCGAGGCCTTCGGCATGAAGGTCGAAGACATCGTCGAGGTGAACGAGCGCCTCCACGCGGGACCGCTCGCGGCCCTGCCCGCACCGCTGCGCGCGTGGGGTCAGCGTCAGCTCGAACGCTACGGCGAGAGCGTGCTCGCGAAGTTCAACGACGACTCCGAGGTGCGCGCGCGCGTGACCCGCAGCGTGGCCGAGCAGCGCCCGCACTTCGACCGCATCGGCCTCGACCTCGGATACACCTACGACCTCGGCGCCGTGCTCCCCGACGGCACCGCGCCCGTGAAGCGCGAGCACGCGGTGACCGACTACGTGCCCTCGACGCGTCCCGGCGCGCGCTTCCCGCACTTCTGGCTCGATGGACGTCGCACGCGGTCGAGCCACACGCTCCTCGACTACCGCGCGTCGACGCTCCTGGCGGGCGAGGCGCTCTCCGTCGATCCGTCGCTCCGCGCGCTCGCGGGAGAGCTCGGCGTGCGGATCGTGTCGCTCGGTGACGACGCGCTCGCGCCCGCGATCCGTGGGGCGGCGCACACCTTCGCGCAGCTCGCGCCCGATGGTGCGCTGCTCGTCCGCCCCGACGCGCACGTCGCGTGGCGACAGTCGCAGGGCGTGACGCTCACCGCGTCGCTGCTGCGATCGATCGTGCACGAACTCTTCGGCTGAGAGGTCCCACCGCGAACACGCAGGGCGCGACGCGCGGGGGGCGCGTGCGTGGCCCTGCGCGGCGGTCTCACGACCGTTGCAGTGCGTTCAGGCTGTGGGGGGAGTCGGAGGCGGAGGGAGCGCCCTCGCGGGCCGCCGGCAGGACGCCAGACGACCCGCGGAGCACCTCGGGATCAGAGCTGGCCGTACCCGAGGTAGCGGCCGATGTTGCGCATCGCGTCGATGAGTCCGACGTAGTAGTCGAACGCACGCTCGGCGCGCGCCTGGGCCTGCGGGCTCGCGGTGTTGCGCGCACGCGGACGGCCGTTGGTGTCGAGCGTGAGGCGCGGCGTGCCGTCGGCGTTGGTGCCGTCGGTCACGAACGCGTCCTTCAGGAGCTCGTTCGCGTGGAGGAGCATGCGCGAGGCGATGCCGCCGTCCGTCGGCGTGCCGCCGCGGAGCGCCGTGAGGGCCGGGTCCACGCCGTAGCGACGCGCGTAGTACACGATGCCCGTGCGGGGGTTCTGGAAGGTCACGCGCTGCTCGGCGGGCACGCCCACCTGCTCGACGCCGCCCTCGGTCCACACGCGCATCAGGTTGATGATCTCGTTGTCGCTGTTGAGCGACGAGAAGAGCATGCCGTAGATGCCGAGCGTGATCTGCTGCTTGTAGCCGAAGTTCGGGTACAGCAGGTTCGTCGTGCCGGCCGGACGCGTGAGGGTCGCGGCGTTCAGGTCGGTCTGGCGGGGCGTGACTTCGAGCTCGGTGCCCGAGGCCGCGTTCGCCGCCCACATGCCCACCGTGGGCCAGTCTTCGGCCATGAGGCCGCCGACCAGGCGACGGGTCGCGTCGGGGTAGTCCGTGTTGAAGTTCACGAGGAAGTCGCGGCCATCGAGGTAGAGGTGGCGCGTGACGCTCGAGAACGTCGGACGGCTGTCCATGAGCATGATCGTCGCGTAGGTCTTCTCGAGCGCGCTGCCCTCACGGCGCTGGTACGACAGGTAGTCGAGCGAGCCGCCCTGACGGTTGTCGTAGTCGTCGTCGATGTAGCGGCCGTTGACCATGCCGACGGTGAAGCGCGGCGTGCCGCGGACCACGTCGGTGTTCCACACGTTGATGTTCGCGGCGCGGGTCTCGGGGGTCGAGCCGTTGATCGTGAAGAACTCGGCGTTCGTCTCGATCGAGTAGTCGCCCACCGCGGGACGCGTCATCACGCCGGCGAAGAAGTTGAACATGTCGGGCTGCACCGCGATCGTCGGCTGCAGGAAGCCCTCGGACTGCGCCAGCGCCGCGAAGGTCGCGTCGTTGTAGAAGCCCTTGTAGAGCGAGATGTCGCGCGACACGTTCCAGTGGTAGCCGCGGATGAGGCGGAACATGCGCGAGGCCACGCCCTGCGACACGCCCCAGCTCGCCCACTCGCGCTGACCGCGGCGGAAGTACGAGACCGGGTAGAGGAGGTCGTACTTGCGCATGATCGAGTGCGTGACTTCGTAGATGTCCGCGCCCTGGTCGAAGTACTGGATGTGGGGGTAGCCCACGCCGCGGTCCCAGGACACGCGGTAGCGCCAACGGACGTTGCCCGCCGCGCCGCCGGGGGCGCTCTCACGCACGCGCCAGTAGGGCGTGTCGTCTTCGGTGCCGGTCGACTCGGGGGCCTCACCGCGGAAGTACTCCGGCGAGGTCTCGAAGTCGTTGATGAACGCGTGGTCGCGGGGCGCGTGCGCGCAGATCTTCCCGTCGACGAGGCGCCAGCGGTAGCGGGCCTTCTCCTCTTCGGTCGCGTCGCGGCAGCGCGCCGGATCGAAGATCTGCATCTGACGCGCGAGCTCGGTGTAGTGGATCGACGAGCCGAAGGTGGGATCACCCGAGGCCGGGCCGAAGGCCGGGTCGTTCCAGTAGATCGAATCGCGCTCGGAGAGCTGCGACTGGAGGCGCGGCGAGAAGCGGCGCTGCTCGTCGACCGGCATCGCGGCGGCGTCGTGCGTCTCGAGCACGCGGCCGTAGAGGTAGCCCATGGCGTAGAAGTCGTAGGCGCCGGCGCCCACGGTCTCGCCGAAGCGCTCCCACTGGTACTCCATGGTGGAGGTGTTGCCGAAGTAGTTCAGACCCGCGTGGTGGTTGCCCGCCGCGAGGGGACGCACGCCCATCTCCTCGTCCGTCTCGGGATCGAGGTAGCGCGGGCCCATGCAGTTGTCGTTGTTGCGGTCCGCGTTGCGGCGGCTCGTGCAGACGATCCGCGTGCCCACCTGCGAGCAGGTGCTGCAGGCGTTCTGCGCGGTGTTGTTCTTCGTGCGCAGCTGCCAGTACTGCGGGTTGTAGTTCATCGAGTCGTAGCTCGACACCGGCAGGTGGTAGAGGCCGATCGAGTGACCGATCTCGTGGAGCGCGATGCCCTTGTACGCATCGATGCGGAGGTCCTGCATGATGCGGGTGCGGCGCGCTTCCATCGTGAGGTCGCCGTACTTCTCGAGGAACCAACGGGCCACGCCCTGGAGGTCATCCGAGCCCACCGCGGGGGCGGCGCCGGCATCCTGGAAGCAGAAGCCACGGGCCTCGGCGCGGCGCATGAGCTCGTCGCGGAGGTTGCCGATGGTCTCGGGGTCGAGGAAGCGCAGCGGCGAGGCCTGGTTCAGCACCTGGTCGCTGATGCCCGTGATCCCGTTCGCCGCGCCCATGAGGCGGAGCGTGTTGGGGTCGAGCATCTCGGACTCGTACTGCGTGTTCTGGAGCCGACGCGCGAGCTGGCTGGCCTGCACGTGGTAGCGCATGCCGTTGCCCGAGGGATCCTGGGCCACGGGCACCATCTGGCTCGTGATCTGGTTGTAGGCGCGGATGCCTTCGCGGAGGTTGCTGCCGAAGTTCGGCATCTCCTGCGAGAGCTGACGACCGTCACCCGCGAGCGAGATCTGGTTCGCGCGTTCGACGATCTGCTCCGGCGTGAGGCGGGCGTTCACATCGACCGAGCCGAGGCGCGCCGTGCCGGGGTTGCGGAGGTACTGCGCGAGCACCGCGCCGGGCGCGTTGTTCGAGTACTCCTCGACCGTGAGCGTCTCCTTGGTGGGGTCGATCGCGTTCATGATGAGGCGGATGAAGTCGCGCTGCTGACCCGCGGCGTACTCCACCGAGCGGCCCATGTTCATGGCGCCGTTCGAGATGACCTCACCCGTGAGCGGATCGAAGCCCCAGTGCGCGATGCCGCCGAAGGGCGCGCGCGAGTTGCCCGCCCAGTACGTGATGTGGTTGTAGCGGATGTCGCCGAGGCGCACCGAGTAGCCCACCTCGCGGCAGGCCGCGTTGTCGGTGGCGGCCACGGGGTTGTGGCACACGACCACGCCGCGCTCGATGGGCTCCGCGTTGGCGGGCGTCGTCTTCGGGCTGTCGCCGAGGAACGCGCCGTCTTCCTGCGCGACCAGGTCGTTGTTGAAGAAGCGCGTGTGGCAGGCAGCGCGCTCGCCGCCGGTGCGACGGCACTCGACCTCACGGGCGCTCGCGAGGCCGCGGCGCACGGCGAGGTCCCAGGTGTTCACGAGCTGCTCGGTGGCGCCCGTGACGAAGTACCAGTTCGAACCGTTGCCCGTGCGCGCGGGGCGCGTGCGGCGCTCGTCGGCGGTCGGGAGGCGGTACTCGAGCACGCCGTTGACGTCGCGCTCCATGTGGTCCTGGAACTCCGGCGGCATCTCCGGGTTCACGTAGTAGACGATCGGGCGGACCTTGCGGCGCGCGTACGGGATCGTGCAACGGCCCACGACGGTGTCGCAGTACGAGCCGTTGCCCGTCGCCGAGCACTCGTTCGCGGGACCCGCGACGTCCTGGGGACGGATCTGGCAGGTCTCGCTGGAGTGCGACTGCATCCACACGTTGTGGATCATCGCGTAGCGGTGGAAGTTCGCGTCGGTCGAGCCGTAGTTCTGGTCGAAGCCGTTGCGCGTGGCCACCGGGCCGCCCACGAGCTCGTGGGGAACGCGGGTCTTCTCGAGCGGCTGGAAGTCACGGTTCGTGACGCGCCGGAACGAGGTGCGGATCGTCGTCTCCTGCGGGTTGCAGTCGTACGAGTCCGAGCCCGTGAAGAGGTTGTAGATGTAGCAGGTGGGGAGCGGGAACCCGAAGGCGTCGCTCATCTCCGGCGAGACGATCCACTTCGAGCTCACGTCGAAGTAGCCGGTGTCGCTCTCGGCGTCGACGTAGCGCGCGCTCTGCTGGTTGACGCGGAACTGCGCCGGGCACTCGTTCTGCCAGTTGTAGAGCGCGTGCACCATCGCGCGCTGCTGGCCGTTGACCGTCACGGTCTCCGACGAGCCGAGCACCGAGCGGCCCGCCTCGGGCACGTCGGCGGCGGGCATCATCGCCTCGCAGAGGTTCGGCGCGAAGCGCGAGCGCGGGTCCTGCACCGTCCAGCGCGCGGGCTGGAACGACAGCTCACCGAAGAGCGCGCCGAAGAACAGCCACGACCAGTCGGGGTTGTCGACGAGGTTCTGCGACCAGTCGACGCGCATGAACTCGCGGAGGTACGCCGGACGGTCCGTGCGGTTCTCGCTGACGACGTTCAGGGGCTCGCCGGTCGAGGGGTTGTAGTCGTTGCGGATGTCGAACTGATCGGTGATCCGGTACGCCGCGACGATGAGACCGTTGGGGGTCGGGCCGCCGACGCCGCGACCATCCGCGTTGGTCACGTAGTCATACGCCTTGCGGGCGATGAGCAGGTCTTCGGTGATCTCCCAGTGGATGCGGTCGACCTCGTCGTAGGTGCCCACGGGCACCATCGACTGCGAGGGCGGCGCATCGACGACGAAGTTGTTCGAGTAGAACTGCGGATCGTCGGTCCCGTCGACGAGGTCAGCACCCACGAAGAAGTGCTTGTTGAGGGCCATCGGCTGGACGCGGTTGATCGGGTCGCGTTCCTGCGCGCAGTCGGCGTTGCCCACCGCGAGCGCGCCGAGGAGCATGAGCCCCATCGTGCGTCCCGCGCGGGCGTGCCGACGGGCCAGGCTCGCCCGCCACCGGTCCCACCGGTTCGTTGAATCACCGGACATCGAGAAACCTCCACGTACAAAAAGGTCTTCCGGACCTTCCGGGAGGCTGCACAGCAAGGCCAGTGCCACTCGCGCAACACGCTTGATTTGCAGATCCCCGAGAGGTCGGGAGGCGACCCGTTAGAAAACTAACCAACGGGCGCGCGGAACATACCGGAGGCGTCCGGGGAATCAACAGCCACGATCGCGGGGGACTTGCCGGGCAGAACAAACGGCGTTAGCGGCGCGATTGTTCCGCCCGGGACAGATGCTTCGTGCGGGGTGTCAGGGCGCGGGGTGCGCGTCGAGCCAGGCGCGAAGGGCCGTGTCGTTCGCGCGCGCCTCGTCGGGCAGCGCGCGCGCGTGGGCCGTGAGCGCGCCGTCGACGAGGCTGCGCGTGCGTGCGCCGGTCGCGAGGAGCCGCGCGGCCGCGAGGGTCCACGTCGCGAGCGCGGGGTCCACGTCGGCGCGCGCCTGGAGCACCGCGGTCACGCGCTCGATGGCCTTGCGCACCTGCGTTCCGTAGAGCCGGTGCGCGGTGG
>CAMFHP010000170.1 GCA_945952225.1 uncultured Myxococcaceae bacterium | reverse complement strand
ACACGTAAGGAGTCGTCGGCAGCGTCAGATGTGTATAAGAGACAGGAGGAGTACACGCTCTCGGTGAACGTGCAGCCGCCCAACGCCGGCGCGCCCGGACGCTTCGTCGTCGAGCTCCATGGCAACGGCGAGTACCACGTGAACGAGCAGTACCCGATCGCCGTCGAGGCCTCCGTCGAGAACGGCGCGATGCCCAAGACCTCGCTGCGCCGCGCCGACGCCAACCCCTTCACGCAGGCCGTCGCGCGCTTCGAACAGCCGCTCACGTCGACGGGCGCGGGCACCCGCGTGACGGGCACCGTGCGCTTCGGCGTGTGCCGCGCGGAGCAGTGCGCGTTCCACACCGCGCCCTTCGCCGTGCGTCTCTGATTCGAAGTCGTACGCGGCGCCGCACGCCGAGCGCACGCCACCGATCGTGCAAGCTTCGCGCATCGCGCTTGCAACCCTGAAAGCGTCCGGTGCATCTACGCGGCGGACCCTGATGCGCCCCCGCGAACGACTGGCTGTTCCGCTCTCCGTCGCGATCGTGCTCGCTGCAGGCAACGGCCTCGCGCAGATCGCGCCGACCACTCCGCAGACCTCCCCGCAGGAGGCGCCCGCGACACCGCCGACGGCGGCCCCGCGGCTCACCCAGTTCGTCCAGGCGGACTATCCCCCCGAGGCCCTCGAAGCGGGCATCGAGGGCGCGGTGCTGCTCCAGCTTTCCGTCGACGTCGAGGGACACGTCACCGACGCGCAGGTGCTCACGGGCCTCGGCCACGGGCTCGACGAGGCCGCCGTCGCCGCCGCGCGACGCTTCGTGTTCTCGCCCGGTCGTCGCGACGGACAGCCCGTGCCCGCGGTGCTGCGCTACCGCTATCGCTTCAGCCTCGCGGCCGCTCGTGCGGCGCAGCAGCCCGTCGTGCGCGCGGCCCTCCACGGCACCGTGCGCGGCGCCGGGGAGAACCCCGTCGCGTCGGCCGTCGTGACCCTCACGCCCGCCACCGGCGCGCCCCGCGAGGCCCGCACCGACGCGCAGGGAGCGTTCCGCTTCGAACTCGACGCCGCGGGTGAGTTCCGGGTCTCGGTGCGCGCCGAGGGATACCGCGACTACGACGTGACCGAGACGCTCCGCGAGCGCGACGACGTGGGCGTCACCTACCGCCTCTCCGCCGTGTCGACGGAGCCCGCGCCCGCGGCCACGAACACGCCCGCGACGACGCGCGGCGACGGCGAAGACGAAGCGGGAGAGGCCACGGTGCGCGCGCGGCGACCGGCCCGCGAGGTCACGCGGCAGACGCTGGAGTTCCGCGAGATTCTTCGCATGCCCGGCACCGGCGGCGACGCCCTGCGCGCGGTGCAGAACTTCCCCGGCGTGGCCCGCGCGATCAACGGACTGCTCATCGTCCGCGGCAGCACCGCGCAGGACACGCAGATCTTCGCCGACGGCACGCTGATCCCGATCGTCTACCACTTCGGCGGACTGAGCTCGGTGGTGAGCTCCGAGCTCCTCGACCACATCGATTTCTACCCGGGCAACTTCAGCGCCCGCTACGGACGCGCCCAGGGCGGCATCGTCGACGTGGGCCTGCGCTCGCCGCGCCGCGAGGGCTGGCGCCTCGTCGCGAACGTCAACCTCATCGACGCGAGCCTCTTCGTCGAGGGCGCGATCACGCGCAACCTCTCGTTCGCGGCGAGCTTCCGTCGCAGCTACATCGACGCGGTGCTCGGCGCGGTGCTGAGCGGCATCGACGCGGTGACCATCACCTCGCTCCCGGTCTACTGGGACTACCAGGCGATGCTCGAGTGGCGCCCCACGACGCGCGACCGCCTGCGCCTCGCGATGCTCGGCAGCGACGACTCCTTCGCGGTGGTGCTCAACCGCCCGAACGAGATGGCGCCGCGCTTCGCGGGATCGTTCTCCACGGGCATCGGGTTCCACACCGGGCAGCTCCTCTGGGAGCACACGTTCTCGAGCACGACGTCGAGCCGCGCAGTGGTCTCGCTCGGTCGCAACGCGATCAATTTCGGCGGCGGCGAGGCCTTCGGGCTCGACCTCACGTTCCTGCAGTACACCGCGCGCTACGAGCTCTCGACGCAGCTCTCGCGGCGCATCCGCGGCAACTTCGGCATCGACATCGTGGGCGGTCCCGCGACGGCGTCGTTCAACGGCATCCGTCCTCCCACGGAGGGCCAGCAGGTCGATCCCGGCAACGTCGCGCGTGTGGCCACGAACTCCACCGACACGCTCTACCGACCGGGCGCCTACGCCGAGTTCGAGATGTCGCCCATGCGCGGCCTGCGCCTCGTTCCCGCGGTGCGCATCGACTACTCGCGCGACGCCAACCGCTCGTGGAACATCAACCCCCGCCTCGCCTTCCGCTGGGAGTTCCTCCCCACGTGGACGCTCAAGGGCGGCGTGGGGCAGTTCAACCAGCCGCCGCAGCCCAACCAGACCTCGGGCGCGCCGAACAACTATTTCCCGTCGCAGACCGTGGGCAACCCGTTCCTGCGCACGCAGCGTTCGATCCAGTACAGCCTCGGGTTCGAGCACGACTTCTCGCGCTACGTGAGCCTCTCGATGGAGGGCTTCTACAAGACCCTCGACGACCAGGTGGTCTCGCAGCAGGGCATCGCGAACACGCCCTATCTGAACCAGGGCGGCGGACGCATCTACGGCGGCGAGATCCTCCTGCGCCACCGGCCCAACAGCCGCTTCTTCGGGTGGCTCGCGTACACCATCTCGCGCAGCGAGCGACGCGACTCGCCGGGCGCCGACTACCGCATCTTTCAGTTCGACCAGACGCACATTCTCACGGCCATCGCGAGCGTGCGGCTCGGTCGCGGATGGGAGGTCGGCGCGCGCTTCCGCCTCGTGTCGGGCAACCCCACCACGCCCGTCGTGGGGTCGATCTTCAACGGCGACACGGGCACCTACTCACAGATCCCCGGCGTGCCCTTCTCGACGCGCAACAACCCGTTCCACCAGCTCGATGTGCGCATCGACAAGACGTGGAACTTCAGCCGCGGCAGCCTGAATCTCTTTCTCGAAGTGCTCAACGTCTACAACAACTCGAACCCCGAGGGCGTGCAGTACAACTACAACTACACGCAGTCGCAGACGGTCACGGGCATCCCGATCTTTCCCAACCTCGGCGTGAGGGTGGAGTACTGACCATGACCCGCGTGAAGCACCTCCCGTTCGCGCTCGCGGCCCTCGCCGCCGTCGGATGCGGCAACGACCTCGACCCGGCGTGGAAGATCAAGACCTTCCGCGTCTTCGGCGTTCGCATCGACAACGTCTCGCGCGCCGGCGCCACGCCCGCGAACCCCGACGCCACGGAAGCCTCGCCCGGCGAGCGCGTCGCACTCACCCTCGCGTACGTCGATCCGTCGACCACGCCGCGCGCCGTGCAGGTCGTGTGGATCATCGGCGCGCAGGCCTCGCGCATGGGCAACACGATCGGCTTCGACCCCACGACCGCCGACATCCTCATGGGCGGCGCGGAGCAGTCGTACACCGTGCCGATGCGCGCGTACGGCGTCGATCCGCAGGGCCGCGCGCGGCTCCAGGCGCTCGCCTTCGCGTGTGCGGGGGGCACCGTCGGCTTCGACGCCACGACGCGCCAGCCCACGTGCACGGGCACCGGCGCCGAGAGCGTGCTCATCACCCGCTCGCTCGTGGTGCGCACCGCAGAGACCGATCCGATCAACCACAACCCCGGGCTCACCGGCGCGGTGCTCTACCTCAACGGCGACACGACGCGGCCCGTGCCGCTCACCGTCGAGGGCGACGCGCGCGTGCCGCGGTGCACGGCGAGCGACGAGTGCCCGCAGCACGTGATCGAGCTCACGGTGCGCGACGGCAGCCGCGAGACCTACACCGCGCGCAACACCGCGGGCGACCCCGTGGTGCAGCCCGAGCGGTTGCAGTTCGGGTACTTCGTCACCGACGGCGAGATGGACCTGACGTTCTACGTCGACACGGCCGGGCGACCGAGCGGGCCCGTGCGCAACAAGTGGAGCGCGCCTCGCACGCCGGGCACCGTTCGCATGCTGTTCAGCGCGCAGGACACGCGCGGCGGCTTCACCTGGATCGAGCGCCGCGTCACCGTCGAGTGAGCGGCGCCCGTCTCGCGAACACTCAGAACATCCCGGCCTGATCGCGCGCCACCGACACCAGGTCTTCGAAGGCCTGGCGCTCGTGGTCCAGGTCGGGCGCGAGCTCTTCGAGCTTGCTCGCGATCACCTCGCGCTGCGCGGCGGTGGGGTTCGCGCCGCCCGCGCTCACGGCGGGTTCGAGCAGGCGGAACGAGCTCATGAGACGCTGCAGGGCGACGCGCTCGCGCTCGCGCACGCGGTAGATCTCCAGCGGCGTGTTCTGGATCGCCGACACGAACGCGTTGGGCGCCACGAGGAGTTCGGCGACGGGTCCGTGGTGGCAGCGGGTGAAGGGCGCGCCCGCGTGTCCCTCGCGCACCTGGCGGGCGAGGGCGCGGACGCCGGTGCCGGTGGTGGTTCCGAAGCAGCGGTTGAGGGCGGTGTCGAGCTCGCGGGCGTGGGCGGTCTCGGCGTTGGCGGCCCACATTCGCAGCGGGTTTCGCGCGCGTCGCCACGCGACGAAGGTCGCGAGCGCGGCCACGAAGAGCGCCGTGTAGAAGTAGAGATTGAAGCGGTCGGGGCGGCGGGGGCTCGGCTTCTCGTCGCGCGAGGAGGACTCGTCGCGCGGGGTCGTCTCGTCACTCATGGGCGTATCGCGCGAGTCGTACAGCAACGACGCGGGGAACTCCACGGCCCGATGCGCGCGGCGACGGTCGCGTGAAATCGTGCGGCGCGCGGGGCGGTGGTGCTTTACGCCGTCAAAACACGGGTGGTACGGTCGCGCCGCTCCAACGCACCCGGGTGGTCGGTGTTGCGGGTGGGGCGGTGGTTCATACTGGCATCGGGCGGCGCACGAAGGAGACGCACCGCGTGGCGACACTCGCCGCGGAGTCCCTTCACGCGCGGCCGTCCGCGGCCTCACCGACGAGGAACCGATGACGTTCACGGAAGCCGCAGAGGCCGTGCTCCGCAAGGCGGGGCGGGCGCTGCACTACAAGAAGATCACGCAGCTCGCGATCGAGCAGAACCTGCTCTCGCACATCGGCAAGACGCCCGAAGTCACCATGACGACGCGTCTCGCCACGCTCACCAAGAAGGATTCGCCGGACACGAACATCGTCCGCGTTCGCCCGGGCGTGTTCGGCCTCCGCGAGTGGGGCAACAACGTGGTCGTCGACGCCGACGCGGGTGACGACGAAGCCGCCGAGACGAAGCCCGCCGAGACGAAGCCCACGGAAGCTCCGCGCGCGCCTCAGCAGCAGGGCAACAACGGCGGTCAGCAGGGCCGCAACCGCGACGACAACCACCGCCGCAACGAGGGCAAGCGCGAGGGCGGCGAGAAGCGCGACGGCGAGAAGCGCGAGGGCGGCGAGAAGCGCGACCGCAATCAGGGCGAGCGCCGCGATGGCAACCGCAACCGCGAGCAGGGCGGCGAGAAGCGCGAAGGCGACCGCAACCGCGAGCAGGGCGGCGAGAAGCGCAACCGCGAGGGTGGCGAGCAGCGCAACCGCGAGGGCGGCGAGCAGCGCAACCGCGAGGGCGGCGAGCGTCGTGAGCGGAACCGCGATCGTGACCGTGATCGCGGGCCGCGTCCGAGTGCGGCGCCTGCGTCGACGCCTGCGCCCGCGGTCGAGGCTGCGCCGGTGGTCGAGGCCGCGCCCGTCGCGGCGGAGCCTGTGGAGCCCGTGCAGTCCATCGCGCCGACGGTCGTCGAGGCCGTCGAGGCTGCGCCCGTGAGCGTGACCGCGGAGACCGTGGTCGCCGAGGCCGCTGCGCCGGTGCCGACCGAGGCCGTCGAGGCTGCGGAAGAGGCCGTGCAGGCCGCGGAAGCTGCGGTCGACGAGGCCGCGCCCGCGACCGTCGAGACGACGCCCGTCGAGGCCGTCGAGGTGCCGCCGCCCGTGGTGCATGCGCCGGTGGTGCCCGTCACCGCGCCGGTGGTGGCCCGCGCCGTCGCCGAAGACGACGACGAGCCCCCGCGCGACCCCGAAGAGCTCGAACGGGAGGAGCGCCTCGCGGCCGCCGCGGAGATGTTCCCCGAAGAGGACGACGACGAGGAGCCCCTGCTCGGGGGCGGCAGCGGAGACCGCAACGACGCGGGCCGTCGCCGTCGTCGCCGTCGTCGCCGCGGCCGTGGCGATGGGCGCGAGGAGACCGTGGGCGCCGAGGGTGCTCCCGGTGCTGAGAGCGCCGAGGGCGGAGAGTCGCTCCGTCCGGCGCGCGAAGACGGCAACCGCCCGGAGAGCCCGCGCGCCGAGGGCAATCGTTCGGAGAACCACCGCAGCGAGGGCAACCGTGACCGCGGGGAGTTCCGCGAGCGCGAGGGCAACCGTGACCGCGGGGAGTTCCGCGAGCCGCGCCGTGACCGCGAGGAGACCCCGCGCGACGACGAGACGGGCCGCGACGCTGCCGACCTGCTCGTGTCGCTGCTCACGCGCCGCGAGGACCGCCAGCCCGTGCCCATGCGCACCCTCGTCGACGAGGCGATCCGCGCGGGGCGTCTGCTCGGTGACGCGCAGTTCCATGTGTCGGCGCTCACGGCCGCTGCGCGCATGGACTCCGCCCGCCGCACATCCCGTGGCGAGCGCGCGCGCCTCCGTGTCACCGGCGGTCGCGTGGGGCTCATGGACTGGACGCTCCCCGCGGATCTCGTGCGCGCCGAAGCCGAGGCCCTCGCGGCCCTCGAACGGCTCCGTGACACGGCCCGCCGCTACGTCGTGCGCCGCATGAACGAGCTGCCGCAGACTGCCTTCACCGAGGCCTCCGTGATGCTCCTCGAGCGCATGGGAATCTCGTCGCTCAAGGCCGCGCGCCGCCCCGGGCTCCCCCAGGGCGAGGTGCACCTCTCGGGCATGATGCGCCGCGGGCTCGAAGAGCTCCCGGTGGCGGTGATCATCAAGCGCGGCGGCGAGGTCGGTCGCGAGCGCGTGATCGAGCTCCGCGGGTCGCTGCACCACTACGGCAACGCGGCTACGGGCTGGATCATCACCACGGGCAACGTGCTCGCCGGCGCCCGCGACGAGGCCGCGCAGCCCGGCGCGACGCCCATCACCGTGATCGACGCGCAGGCGCTCGGACGCCTCCTCGACGACCACGCGGTGCTCGTGAACCACGCGTCCGTCGCGCTCCCCTGGCTCGACGTCGACCTCTACGACCTGCTCCGCAGCACCTGACCGTCGCGCCGCCGCGCCGGGTGCCGCCACGTGCGACGCCCGGCGCGTGCCCCGCGCTCCCGTCTCCCCCCACTCGATCCCCGAGACCCCCGCTCAGAAGCAGCCGCGCATGCACGCGCGGTAGCCGTCGTCACAGCGCGCCACGCAGGCCGCCTGGCCCGACGCGCACTGGCCGCCGCACGCGTGCCAGGTGTCGTGGCAGTCGTGTCCGCACGAGGCCCCCGGAGGCTCGGTCTCCGCGGCCATCTGCGGCGTCGTCGGAGGCGGTGCGCCCACCGGATTGCCGCCCACGGAGATCTGATCGCGCTGCCACGCCGAGGCCGCGGGGGTCATCGTCGTGAGGCGTCCGTTGTCATCGGGCGCCACCGTGACGGGGGTCATGGCGGGCAGTGACGCGGTGCGCGCGTTCACGTCGGGCGCGGCGGGCGCCGTCGAGGGCGGAAGCGTGGCGGGCGGTGACGATGCGGTGCTCGCAGGGAACGTGGGCGCGGTGTTCGCGGGCTGCGGCTGCGCGTGGGCGCGGGCGTACTCCACGCGGTCGGGACCGGCGCCGAACGAGTACGACTGGAGCCACGCGGCCCAGCACTGCTGCCGCGTCTGTGCGCTGGCGTTCTCGTCGAAGTCGAGGGCGTAGCAGCGCTCGTATGCGGCCTCGCCGTCGTACACGTAGCGGAAGTTCGGACCGCACGCGGCGAGGGTGAGAGCGAGCGCTGCGGCGAAGGTCGGGGCCGTCGGCTTCATGGCCGCGTACCGTACCACTCCGTCGTGCGCGTCGGCGCTACTGGCCGCTGCCGAAGAGCTGATGCGCGAGCTCGCGCCAGCGACGGGCGGCCTCCTGCTGGCCGCGCATCTCGTTCAGCTTCTCGGCGACGCGCGCGTCGAGAGTGCCGCGAACCTCTTCGATCATCGCAGTCGACGGGAGCTCCGACGCGAGCTGGATCGCCACCGTGCGGTGCGCCTCCGAGGTGCGACGGCAGTCGGCGATGACGCGGGCCGTGTGGATCGGTGCCGTGATCGACGTCGGGAGCTTCGTCACCATCGCGAGGTACTGCATCGGCAGGTCGACGCGGTCGGCGAGTCCCCACAGGTCGCGCGCGGTGTACGTGGGAAGCACGGAGCCCACATCCCACGTGGTGTCGAGCTCCGCGGCGTCGATCGCGAGCTCGCCGCGCAGACGGCGGTCGCCCACGCCCTGCACCACCTCGCGGAGCGCGCCTTCGAGCCAGTTGCGACGCGCGCCCTCGACAGCCTGCTCGCCCGACCACGCCACCGTGCGAAACGCGAGGCGCCAACGACGGCGGTCGGGGTCGCGGCGCTGGAGCACGTTCACCGCGCGGGGAAAGTCCTTCCGCCTGCACAGGATCGCAGCGTCGTCGCTCACGCGCGTGTACTCGGGGACGATTCGTGCCGTGGTCATCGCCCACGCTCTCTCGCAGACGGCGTCGCGGCCCGTCAAAGAAACGGCACCCTCGCGCGCCACCGTCACGGCCCCGCGCCCACGGGCGTGCCCACCGGCGTGAGCACGGTCGTGCCGCGCACCGACGGATCGACCACCGGCTGCGGCGCGAACACCGGCGCGCGCTGGAGCGGCTTGCAGACCGACTCCACGCAGGCCTCGCCGCGACCGCAGGGGTTGTTGCACGCGCCGCAGTGCTCCTCGTCGGTGCTCGTGTCGCGGCATCGTCCGCCGCACGCGCTGAGCCCCGCGCCGCACGCGAGCGCGCAGCGTCCGCCCTCGCACACGAGTCCGCGGTCGCAGCGGTGCTCGCACGATCCGCAGTGGTCCTCGTCGCGCGCGAGGTCGCGGCACACGCCGTCGCACGCGCTGAGTCCGCCCGCGCACACCACCGCGCAGCGGCCGCCCTCGCACACGAGCCCCGCACCGCACGCGTTGTTGCACGCGCCGCAGTGCGCGCGGTCGCTGGAGAGGTCGCGGCACACGTCACCGCACGCGCCGAGCCCGCTCGCGCAGGTCACCACGCAGCGTCCGCCCTCGCACCGTTGTCCGCCCGCGCAGCGCACCTCGCAGGCCCCGCAGTTCGCGGTGTCGGCGCTCGTGTCACGGCATCGCCCGCCACAGAGCGCGAGCCCCGGAGGACACTCCTGACGGCACCGTCCCGCGACGCAGTTCTCGCCCGCCCCGCACGCCGTGTTGCACGCGCCGCAGTGGGCGCGGTCGGTCTGCGTGTCGCGGCACGAGCCCGCGCAGTCGGTGAGGCCCTCGGTGCACGAGGTCACGCAGCGTCCGTTCGAACACACGCGCCCCGCGTCGCACGCGCGCCCGCAGCCGCCGCAGTGCGCGCGGTCCGTCGTGAGGTCGCGGCACACGCCGCCGCAGTTGGTGAAGCCGCCCGCGCACGAGGTCACGCAATGACCCGCGGTGCACACCTCGCCGCTCGCACATGCGTGTCGGCACGCGCCGCAGTTCGCGCGGTCGGTACGCAGGTCTCGGCACGCGTCGCCGCAGATCGAGAGACCGCCGCCGCACGACACCGCACACCGACCCGCGGAGCACACCTCGCCGCTCGCACATCCGTGACCGCAGGCGCCGCAGTTTGCGCGGTCGGTGGAGAGGTCTCTGCACGCGCTGTCGCAGAGGCTCAGGCCCTCGGTGCACGACAGGCTGCACACGCCCGCGACGCAGCGCGCGCCGGCGCCGCAGGGGTTTCCGCACGCGCCGCAGTGGAGGTTGTTCTGCGCGAGGTCGACGCACACGCCGTCGCATCGCTGCTGCGACTGCGGGCAGTACGCCGTGCGGAACCACCACGCGCCGAGCGACCCTGCGACGAGCGCCAGCGCGAGCATCGCGACGGGAAAGGCCACGTCACGACGGATCGCATCGAGCGCGTGCAGCGCGTCGCGGGCCGCAGGAATGCGCGTCGGGTCACCGTGCGCGAGCGCCGTGCGAAAGAAGCGGTTCCATCCGAGGTTCCGTCGCCACGGAGGAACGTCTCGCAGCGAGAGCGACCGCGGCGGCTCGGACTTCATCGCGCGCTCCGTCGCGAAGGCGAGGCCGAAGGGGCTGAGCTGGTCGGCGTTGGCGACGGTCCACGGCATGCGGCCCGTGAGCGACTCGTAGAGCAGCGCGGCCACGGCGAACACGTCCGACGCGGGCGTGGCGCCCTCCGAAAGATGGCCGATGGGCATGTAGCCCGTGGTGCCGCCGAGCACCTGCGCGGCGCCGCGTGCGGTGGTCGTCGCAGGCGGCGTCGCGATGCGCAGACGGAGCCGTGACACGCCGAAGTCGATGAGCGTCGCGGCGCCGAAATCAGGCACGTCGCGCGTGTCGAGGGGCACCATCACGTTGCCCGGCTTGATGTCGCCGTGCACCACCTCGGCGGCGTCGTCGGGGCTCACGTCGGCGTGGAGCGCCACCAGCACACCGAGGAGTCTGCGCCCGAGGGCCATGGCCTCCGCCGTGGTGAGCCGTCGCTCCGCGAGAATGCGATCGAGCGGACGCCCCGGCTGAAACGACATCAACAACGCGAGCGAGCGCCCCGGCAGCTCCACCAGCGCGAGGAACTGCGCCACCCCGTCGAGCCGCTGCGCGCGGAGCACATGGGCCTCACGAAGGAGCGCGTCGCGGTTGTGCACCGAGTCGTCGAG
The DNA here is from genome assembly GCA_945952225.1 of uncultured Myxococcaceae bacterium. Classification (GTDB taxonomy): domain Bacteria; phylum Myxococcota_A; class Polyangia; order Polyangiales; genus CAISKJ01. Next base: position 2,141 of record CAMFHP010000170.1, on the reverse strand, counting down.
CGCGAGCTTCAGCGCGGCCGCGAGCGGAGCCTCTCCCGCGCGCACGATGTCGACGCGGTGCACGCTGCCCATCGCGCCCTCGCCGAGCATCGCGACGTGACGGAACCGCAGCGCGCGCACCGACGCGCCCGAGGGCTCATCGCCGCTGAAGTAGTCGAGCACCACCTCGGCGCGGTACTCGCGGCCCGGCTCCAGCGCGATCACCGACGGCAGGCCCGCATCGAGCGCGACGTCGACGTCGTCTTCGCCCTCCATCGAGAGCACGGGCATCGTCGCGGCCGTCGCGTACGGATCGGGCAGCGCGAGGAGCCCCGCGCGAATCCCCGGTGCAGAAAGGGAGTTCGGGTCCGCCGCGCCGCGCGCGAGCGACGCGTCGAAGAACTCCACCCACGAGCCCAGCGAGCCTGCGTGCGCGCCGGGCAGCGCCTCGGTGAGCGCCGCGCGGAGTTGATCTCGTCGGTCGTGTGCGTCGAGCCATCGCGCGAGGGCCGCATCGCAGGCGAGCGCGTGGTGCATCGCGCGTCGTGCCCACGGGAGCGTCTCGTCGATCGCGCCGACCTCGATGAGCGCCCGCTTCGACAGGAGCTCCCAGCACGACACGAGCGCGCCGTAGAGGTCGGTGCCGTGCGTGGGCGCGACGGCGGCCGCGAAGTGTCCGACGGGGGTGTAGCCCGGCGCGCCCCACGTGGTCGCCGTGCAGAGCATCTGTGTCGGGAGCAATCCCAACGACGCGGCCCCTTCGAACGCGCCTTCGAGCGACGCCGCAGCGCGGCCGTCCATGCGCTCTGCCGCGAGCTGTTGTGCGACGGCGCCGACGCCCAGGTCGAAGGCGCGCACCGACCGCGGAGTCCCCTCGGCATCGAGCGCGTGGAGCAGCAGGGCCCGCGGCCGAATCGCGCCGTGCGTGATCCCGTGGTGCTCGTGCAATCGCGCGAGGCCGTCGATCAGCGAGAGCGCCGCGTTGCGCACCGCGCGGACGCGCAGCGTGGGGTCGTCGGGCGCGTTGCCGGGGCGTCCGTCGATGTACTCCGTGACGAGGGCGACGGTGGGCCCATCGACCGCGCGCGCCACGCGCTGCACGCGTGCGAAGACCGGGTCGTCGACGGCGCAGAGCGAGGCCCCGAGCGCGGCCAGCGACGCATCGAGGGCAGGGGAGGGCGCCGCCTCGAACTCGCGGACCACCCCGGGCCGTCCGCGCTCCACCGTGAGGTGCGCGCGCGTGACCGTCGACGCGCCGCGGAGCCGTTGCAGCCCGAGGTCCACCCGCGCCCCACGCTCCGTCGCGGGAGCCAGCACCTCGTAGATCGCGCCCACGTGCGAGGCCTTACTCCGACCGGCGAACAGGCCGCCAGAAAGCGACGCACCGTGCGCCGCGCCTTCGAGCTTGGACGCGCGCCATGAAGGGTGCACGGCGCGTCGAAGATCGCTTCCGCAGAGGGCCCGGGAGGTGATGCGGTGAGCGATGGGTCGAGGCAACTTGTGGTCGGACCACACCCTTGAAGCGTGAACGGTCGTGTGTGCTGCAACATTCGGGAATCACAAATCAATCCGTCGATGTGGATGGACGGATGGAGTGCCCTCGTCGCGGCCCGTAGCACCACCGGCCGCAGGACGAACACGCGGGGCGACGACCGACGCGAGGTGCAGACGCGGGAACGTGCGAGGACGCTTCGCCGGGTGCGGCGAGGGGCGTCGATCAGGACATGCGGGGAGGTGACGAGGCGAGGCGCAGGACGCGCGGAGGAGGCGGAGGGCGGCGGATGCGATCAGTCGGCGGTGAGGCGCTTGAGCTCCTCGCGGATCATCACTTCCGCGAGCTGGGGAACGACCTCCCACACCACGCGCTCGACGACGTCGCGGGTGAGCGCCGTCACGGCCTCGACCTGCGCGGGGGTGAGTCCGAGGCCCGACACGCGCTGCTCGACGGCGTGCGCGACAGTCGCGGTGAGCGCATCGGCCGCGGGCTTCTCGGCGTGGGCGACGGGCGCCGCGGGCTTGTCGGCCGGCGGCGGTTCGAAGGTGAGCTCGTCGTCGATCGAGGGCGCGCGCGGGGGCGGCGCGACGGGCGACACCACGGTGGCCTGCGCCGTCGGCACGGCGGCCACGGGCGAGGGGCGCGGCGCGCTCACGGGCGTCGGTGC
>CAMFHP010000169.1 GCA_945952225.1 uncultured Myxococcaceae bacterium | reverse complement strand
GACGTGCCGGGCTTCTTCGTGGTGCACCTCGTCTCGCGACGGCGCCCCGAGGAGCGCTCGCTCCGCGCGCAGGCCGACTGGATCCGCCTGCGCATCGTGATGCAGCGACGGGTCGACGCCGAGCGCGCGCGCGTCGAGGCCCTGCTCCGCGAGCGGCACGTGACCCGCCCTGCGACGGCTGCCGACGTGGTGCGCTTCGAGCCCACGCCGCCCGATCTGGACGCGGGTCTCGACGCGGGTCGTTGAGCGCGTCGCACCTCTGCAACGGCGGCGAAGTCTGATACACCCGCGCGCCATGCGATTGATGAAGTTCGGCGGCACGTCGGTGGGCGATCCGGCCCGCGTGTCGAACCTGTGCGAGATCGTGCGAGGCGCCCTCGCGCTCCAGCCCGTGGTGGTGGTGAGCGCGGCTTCGAAGGTCACCGACATGCTCCTCACGGCGGCGCGCCACGCGGCGGCGGGCACGGTCGACGCGTCGCCCATCGAGGCGCGGGTGACGGGGCTGCTCCATGCGTTCGGGTTCGAGCGCGCGCTCGTGGCCGCGGAGCTCGACGGGCTCACCGCGGCCCTCACGCAGATCGCCGCGCGTCGCGAGGCCACCACCGAGCTCACGGACCTCGTGGCGTCGTACGGCGAGCGCATCTCGGTGCGCTTCGTGGCCGCGGTGCTCACGGCGAAGGGCGTTCCCGCCACGCACCACGACGCGTTCGACGTGGGCATGACCACCGACGACCACTTCGGCGGCGCCGAGCCCCTGCCCGAGAGCGAGGCCGCGCTGCGCGAGGCCGTGGGCGCGCTCGTGGCGTCGGGGAAGGTGCCGGTGATCACGGGCTTCATCGGCAAGACGCGCGACGGTCGGGTCACCACCCTCGGCCGCGGCGGGAGCGACTACAGCGCGGCGGTGCTCGGCGCGGCGGCGGGCTCCGACGAGATCGAGATCTGGACCGACGTGCCCGGGGTGATGAGCTCCGATCCGCGCGTGGTGCCCGAGGCGCACACGATCCCCGTGCTCTCGTTCGACGAGGCCGCGGAGCTCGCGTACTTCGGCGCGAAGGTGCTGCACCCGAAGACGATCCATCCCGCGGTGCGCCAGGGCATTCCCGTGCGTGTGAAGAACACCTTCGAGCCCTCGCATCCGGGCACGGTGATCACTGCGCAGGGCGACCCCGGGGCCCGCGGCGCGCGCGCGATCGCCCACAAGAAGGGCGTCACGGTGGTGAACGTCGTGTCGACGCGCATGCTCCTCGCGCACGGGTTTCTCGCGCGCATCTTCGAGGTGTTCGCGCGACACCGCGTGGTGGTCGACCTCGTGTCGACGAGCGAGGTGAGCGTGAGCTGCACCGTCGACCGCGAAGACGGACTCGACGGCGCGCTCCGCGAGCTCGCGGGCATCGGCGAGGTGTCGGTGCAGCGCGACCGCACGCTGGTGTGCGTGGTGGCCGCGGGGCTCTTCGTGAACCCCGAGGTGTGCCCGCGGATCTTTGCCGCCCTGGGCCGCGAGGGCATCGCGGTGGAGCTCCTGTCGATGGGCGCGAGCGCGATCAACGTGAGCATGGTGGTGCCCGGCGCCCGCGGCGACGACGCCGTGCGCGCGCTGCATCGCGAGCTCTTCGGAGGTGCGGCGTGAAGGGCCCCATCTGGCTCGGACCGAAGCGCGCCGCGGCCCTCGCCGAACGCTTCGGCACGCCGTTCTACGCCTACTCCGCACGCACGCTCCGCACGCGGGCGAGGGCGCTGAAGCGGGCCTTTCCCGACGCTGCGATCCGCTATGCGATGAAGGCCAACGCGTGCCCTGCGCTGCTCGCCGAGGTGCGCCGCGCGGGCCTCGGCGTCGACACGGTGTCGCCCTGGGAGGTGCGCCTCGCGCGCGAGGTGGGCTTCCGTCGCAAGGAGATCATCTACTCGGGCAACATGCCGAGCGACGACGACCTCCGCGCGGTGCATCGCGAGGGCGTGATGATCAACCTCGACGCGCTCTCGTCGCTGCGCCGCTTCGGACGCATCGCACCGGGCGCGAAGGTGTCGCTCCGCGTGAACCTCGACGTGGGCGGCGGGCACCATCCGCACGTCATCACCGCGGGGCCCGAGAGCAAGTTCGGCCTTGCGCCCGAGGAGCTCCCCGAGGCCCGCGCCATCGCCGCGGAGCACGGCCTGCGCATCGTGGGTCTGCACCAGCACATCGGCTCGGGCATCTTCGACGTGGGGCTCTTTCTCGAAGCGCTCGATCCGCTGCTCGCGCTCCTCGTCGACTTTCCCGACCTGGAGTTCGTCGACGCGGGCGGCGGCTTCGGCGTGCCCTACCGACCCGACGAGAAGGCCATCGACCTGGAGGCCTGGGGCGCGGCGATCACCGAGCGCTTCCGCGTGGCCGCGCGTCGCTACGGCCGTCCGCTGAAGCTCATGCTCGAACCCGGGCGCTACGTCGTGTGCGAAGCGGGGCTCCTCGTGGCGCGCGTCACCACGGTGAAGCGCACGCGCGACCGCGTGTTCATCGGCACCGACTCGGGGATGCACCATCTCATCCGTCCGGCGCTCTACCAGGCGTGGCACCCCGTGGTGACCCTTCCTGCGCGGGAGCGCAGCGCCGAGCGGTGCTTCGTGACGGGACCCATCTGCGAGAGCGGCGACCTGCTCGCCGAGGAGCGCGCCATGCCCGTGCCCGACGAGGGAGACCTCGTGGTGGTGGGCAACGCCGGCGCGTACGGCTTCTCGATGGCCTCGCACTACAACCTCCGCGCGCGCCCCGCCGAGGTGATGATCGACGGCGACGACTGGCGCCTCGTGCGACCGCGCGAAGACTACCGCGACGTGGTGCGCCGCCGAGACGTGCGCCGCGCCTGAGTCCACGCCTCGTCGACGGCCGCGTCGAGCCACGCGCGCTGCCCCGCCACCGCACAGAACAGCGACCACACGCCCTCGACGAAGACGCTCGCCACCGCGGCGACGCGCGCCTCGCCGCCGACCTCGACGAGCAGCGGTCCCCCGGAGTCGCCGACGGTCATGGTGAAGCCGTCGCGCGCCTCGACGGAGCACCAGCCCGAGGGCCACACCGCGGTGATGTGACCGTGGGCGATCCGTCGTGTGTGACCGAGTGACGAGCCCGCGCGCGCGTCGCCGTAGCCCACGAGATGCACCGCATCGCCCGCACGCAACGGCAACGCATGGAGCGCGAGCGGACGCACCGTCACGCCGTCGACGGTGAGGTCGTCGTCGAGGTCGAGGAGGGCGAGGTCGGGGCCGAGCGCGTCGACGGTGTCGGCGGCGATGCGTCCGTCGTCGTCGAGCGGGAGGTGAAACGCGGGGTGCACACGCGCCGTGGCGCCCACCGACGGACCCCACACGCGCCCGTCACACGCGCGCACCGTGGTGGCGCTCGCGTGCGAGAGGCAGTGGGCGGCGGTGAGCACCAGGCGCGGCGCGACGAGGACGCCCGACCCGTTGGGGAGCTGCACCACCGCGGTGTGCCGCGGGTCGGAGCAGGCATCGCTCGGGTGGGCCATGCGGAGGGATCGCGGTCGCGGCTACTGCGTGAACGTGTGCTTCTTGTACGAGACCTGCGAGAGCGCAGCGTGCTTCGTCGAGGCCGACGACTGCGACTCCGCGGTGATGTAGATCGTCGTGGCCGACGAGGGCGCGAGGTTCACCCAGTTCTTGTCGAGCCACCAGTGCTCCTTCCAGGGGTTGCCCGCCTGATCCTGCGCGATGACGGCGACGGTCGTGCCGCCGCTGTTCGCGATGGAGAAGTACGCGCTGAGGCCGGTGAGAAAGCCCGGATCCGCCGGCGTGGTGATCGTGTGCGCGCGGCCCGTGAGCGCCGCGGGCGGGGTGTACGCGCTCTGCTTGTTCGTGATGAGCAGCGTGGTCACGGCGCCCGATTGCGCGAGCGTCGAGAGCGTCTGGTTCAGGTACCAGGTCTCGGCGCCGCCCGAGGTCGTCCACACCGCGCCGTCGGCGGGGAGGCTGGTGTTCGACTGCTTCCAGAACCCGACCCAGCCCGGATCGATCTGACCGGGCCGCGCCAAACGAAGAAACCGCTCGCCATTCGCCATGAGATTCCCCTCCCTGTTCTTCACGACAGGAGTGACGAGGCCGCGTCCATCGCGACCTCCGACCGCCCCTGTGACGTGCGTCCCGTCGCGGATCTGACCTCCGCGATCTCACTTCCGCGAAGATGCGCCGCCGTCCAGACGCGGCGCCCCCGCGATCGCATCGTCGCGCACGCGCCGCGCAGGCGTCAATGCGCCATCGCGCGCGGCTCGACGGCCATCCACGCTTCGTGGAGGGAGATCACCTCCAGGGGCACATCGCGGTGCTGCGGCGCCGTCGCCTCGACCACCGCCGCGAGCGTGCGCGCGTGGGGCCGTACGACCGCGGGCACGACGCGCCCGAGGAGCCCGAGGCACTGCGCGCCCACGCGGGGCAGCGGGCATCGCGCGGCCGAGGCCGCCAGCGTGACGAACTCGTGCGACTCACACGGCGCGCCCGCCACGATGGCCAGGCAGCGCGCGAGGTCCGCCGCCGGGCCCATGCCTCCGCGGAGCCACAGCCGATGGGCCTGCGCGGCGAGGTGTTGCGCGAGCCCGTCGTCACCCGCGCGCCACGCGAAGGCCGCCTCGGTCACGCTCACGAGCGCCTGCACGTCGGGCTCGGCGAGCCACCCCACGGCCTCGATGAGCTCGCGATCCACCGTCGGTCGCTCGCGCCGACGGTAGGCCACCGCGCGCAGGAGCCACGCCGCACGCGCTTCGAAGTACGCGTGGCGCACCCCGGCCGCGAGCTCGTGGGCCTCACGCGCGGCCTGCGCAGCGTCGTCGAGACAGAACGCTTCGAGCCAGCCCGACGCCGCGCTCGTGAGGGCGCCGAGCCTGCGCGTGACGTCGCCTTCGCCCGCGGCGGCGTCGGCGTGGCAGCGCGCGGCCTCGGCGAAGCGCCCGCTGCGGTAGAGCAACCGTCCGCGCCACGCGAGGGCCCCGCGGCGCGCGCGCTCGTCGTCACGGGCCGCGGCCCAGGATTCCACCGACGCGAGCGCGGCCTCCTCGCGCTCGTGCGAGGTGCGCCGCGCGGCGAGCATGCGCACGGCGTGGCGCCACCATTCGAGCTCGGGGCACTCGAAGGGCGCGATGCGGTCGACGGCGTCGAGGGCGCGCGCGCCGTCGGTGCGGGCCGTTAGCGCGGCCTCGACGAGCGCGAGGAGCTGCGACACGCGCGGCGACGGAGCGTTCACGCGGCAGAGCTCGTAGGCCACGCGGTCGACGGCGCGCGGGCTCACGTCGGCGAACGCGGCCTTCACCCAGAGCGTGAGGAGCTCTCCCTCGGCGTCGGCGTACACGTCGCGGGCGAAGAGGTCGCGGAGCGCGCGAAGGCCCGCTGCGATCACGGCCGCCGCAGCGGCGTAGCTGCCCACCTGCATGCGCTCGGAGGCGAGGGTCGAGACCTCCTCGGCGATGCGGGCGCAGGCGCGCGGCGCGGGCGTTCCGCGAGCGGCGGAGACGAGGTGAAAGAGGCGGCCCGGAGTGCCGGGCGGCAGGGCGTCGGCGAGGGCGATGTGGGCCGCGGTGATCCACGGGGCGCGGGCCGTCGGGGCCGCGGGGGAGATGGGCTCGACGCGGCCGTCGTTGAGCAGGCGCACGAGGCCGCGCGATTCGAACATCCGCACCTCGCGGTCGATCTCGTCGGGCGATCGGCGGAGGGCGCGCGCGAGGAGGTCGATGCGCGTCTGCGGCCACGCGAGGGAGATCCATTCGAGGAGCGGCGCCCGCGAGCCCGGGAGCCCGTAGGTGCGCCGCGCGACCGCGGGACGGAGCCCGAGCGCGAGGGTGTGGAGGTCGTCGGCGGTGACCGACACGCGGCCGTCGACGCGGCGTGCGAGGCCCGCGCGCACCCACGCGTCGAGCTCGTCGACCACGCGGCCCGCGAGCCCGCCCGTCGCGCGCAGGAGCGCATCGGCGGCGTCACCGGGGATGTGCAGCAGACGTTCGGGGCCGACGATGAGCCCGCGGAGATCGTGGACGGACAGCGGCGCGAGTTCGACGTGCGCGCGCTGCGCGGCCTCCGTTCGCACGCGCACCACGGGGAACACATCGGGCAACGCATCGACGAGGGACGCGGTCTGCGCGTCGAGGGACACGGCGTCGACGAGGAGCACTGCGCCCGACGAGAGGGCCGCGCGCAGGGCGTCGGAGCGCGCGTCGGGCGGTGACGGTGCGAGCGCGTCGAGGCTCTCCCAGGGGAGGCGACCGGGGGCGGCGCGGAGCACGGTGCGTCCGTGGGCGACGAGGGCGTCGGCGAGGTCTTCGAGGAGGCGCGTGCGGCCGCTGCCGCGCGGGCCCACGACGTCGACGGCGAGGCCGCGGAGGCAGCGGTCGAGCGCGGCGTCGAGCGGTGCGCGGTCGCCGAGGCGCGGCAGTTGCGGACCCACGCGCGGTCGGTCGTCGTCGCCGAGGAGCACCGCGAGGGCATCGGCCGCAGACGCGGGTCGCGCGTCGGGGTCGCGCTGAAGCACGCGGTCGATGAGCCGCGCGAGGCCGTCGGGGAGCGCGGGCGCGCGGGTGCGAACGGGCGGCGTGTCTTCGTCGACGCGGGCTGCGAGGGCGCGTCCGAGCGAGGGCTCGACGGGCACGGGCATCGCGCCGGTGAGCGCTTCGAAGAGCATGAGGCCCACGGCGTAGAGGTCGGTGCGGGCGTCGACCGCGCGCCCGTCGATCTGCTCGGGGGCGAGCCACGCGGGCGTGCCGACGAGGCCCTCGCTCCGCGGGTCGTGGGAGAGCGTGCCGCCGAGGGCGAGGCCGAAATCGAGCACCACGGGGCGTCCGTCGGCGGTGACGAGCACGTTGGCGGGCTTGAGGTCGCGGTGCACGACGCCGAGCGCGTGCACGTCGGCGAGCACGCGTAGGAGCTGCGCGGTCACCTCGGCCACCACCGCGGGCGAGCGGTCGGGGCCGGGAAAGGGCGCGCCGTCGATGAGCTCCATCACCACCACGGGCCCCACGGCGTCGAGGCCCTCGTCGATGAGCCGCGCGACGCCCGGCGTGAGGAGCATGCGCAGGGCGGCCACCTCGCGGCGCGCCGCGGCCCGCTCGTCGTCCCCTGCGCGCAGCAGCTTCACCGCGACGCGCTGTTGCGTCAGGGTGTCGAGCGCGCGCCACACCTCGCCACAACCGCCACACCCGAGCAACGCCTGCAGCACGTAGCGCCGCAGGACCTCGGTGCCCTCCGCGGGCTGCGAGCTGGCGCGTCCGGTCTCCACGCGGGCGCGACGGTAGCGTCATGCGCGGAGGCCTGTACAGCGCGCGATCTCCGCACAGCGGTCCCGCAGATGGGGGATTCGCAACGTCGGGCATCGGGGGCGGCACCTCGCGGCGCCGATGAAGAAAAGGCAGCCGCCGCGCGACGTACCACTCGCACGGCACACCTCCTGCGAAAGAGCGCTCCATGCACCACACCCTCCGCCACGCCCCGAAGCTCCTGGCCGCCGCGGCCCTCGCGGTCCTCGCCACGCTGCACAGCCCTCGCGAGGCCGAGGCGCAGGTGCGTGTCAGCGCCCACCTCGGGCTCGAACGCATCGCCGGCGGAGGCCGCACGAGTACGATGTTCGTCGGCCGCGCCGAGGGCACCGTGAGCCTCATTCCGTGGCTCCACCTCGGGCTCTATGCGCAGGGCCTCAACGGCGGCGGCGAGGGCAAGACGGGGTGGGGCGGCGGGCTCCTCGCGGCGCTGCGTCCGGGCATTCCCGGCACCACGATCGACCCCATGGGCTACGCCTCCGTGGGCTATCAGCGCGCGCCCACGGGGGCCGTGTTCAACAGCGGCCCGGTGTTCGAAGTGGGCGGCGGGCTGTCATGGCACATCCTCCCGCTCGTCGACCTCGAAGCGCGCGCGGGCTACGTGGGCCTCGTGGGCGACAGCACCATGCACGGCTTCTCCGCGGTGCTCGGGCTCGCGCTGCACCCCTGAAGGTCGCGCCCTTCGCGTGCTCGGTGCTCTATGCTCCGCGCCGCCCTCCGATGATCCCCACGAACGAAGAACTCGGACTCTCGCCCGCGCAGCGCGCGGCGCTCGATGCCCTCGCGAACGAGCACCTCCGCGCCGGTCGTGTCGTCTCCGAGGCGCGCGGCGAGTACCGCCTCTGGAGCGACGGTGAAGAGCGCGCCGCGTCGTGTGTGGGGCGCTTCTTGAACGCCGCGCGGGGGCGCGGAGACCTGCCCGCCGTGGGTGACTGGGTGGCCCTCGAAGCCACGGCGCCTGGCGAGGCGATGGTGCACGCGCTGCTGCCGCGCACGACGGTGTTCACGCGGCGCGCGGCGGGGCTCCGCGATGACGCGCAGGTGGTGGCGGCGAACATCGACGTGGCGCTGCTCACCGCGGGCCTCGATGGCGACTTCAACGTGCGACGGCTCGAGCGCTACCTCGCCGTCGCATGGGAGAGCGGCGCGACCCCGGTGGTGCTGCTCACGAAGTGCGACCTCGCCGACGACCTCACAGCGCGCGTCGCCGAGGCCCGCGAGGTCGCCGGACGCGCGCAGGTGATCGCGACGAGCGCGCGAACGGGCGATGGCTTCGACGCGGTGCAGGCGCTCCTCGCGCCGCGCACGACCGTGGCGTTCATGGGCTCGTCGGGGGTGGGCAAAGCGACCGCCGCGAACCTCCTGCTCGCGCGCGACGCGCAGCGCATCGGAGACGTGCGCGAGCACGACCAGCGCGGGCGTCACACCACCACACACCGTGAGCTCTTCGTGCTGCCCTCGGGCGCGCTGCTCATCGACACGCCGGGCATGCGTGAGCTCCAGCTCTGGGAGGTCTCGCACGGACTCGACGCGGCCTTCGAAGACGTGACCGCACTCGCGGCGCAGTGTCGGTTCCGCGATTGTGGCCATGGGGCCGAACCGGGATGCGCCGTGCGCGAGGCCCGCGCGCAGGGGACGCTCTCCGAGGCCCGTTACGCGAGCTGGCAGAAGCTCCGCGACGAGGCCGCGCACGCACGCGTCGCACGCGAGCAGAGGGTGCGCGCCGCAACGCGTGGAAGGCCTCCGCGGACGCGCTGACTCCGGCTGGTGACCTCCGGGGCACTGCTCTATGGTTCGCGCGACGATGGCGAACCCTGCACCTCCCTGGCACGCGACGTCGCCCGACGCCTGCGCTCGCACGCTCTCGGTCGATGTGTCGACGGGACTCGACGCCACCGCGGCCGACGCGGTGCGCGCCCGGGTGGGGCCCAACGCGCTGCCACCGCCGCCGCGTCCGTCGGCGCTGCGACAGCTTCTCGCTCAGTTCTTGAACCCGCTCGTGGGCACGTTGCTCGCTGCCGCTGCGATCGCCGTCGCGGTGGCGGTCTGGGGGCACGGAGGCGGCAGCGGGTGGGCGCGCTTCAGCGACGCCATCGCGATCCTCGCGATCGTGGTGGTCAACGCGCTCATCGGCTTCTACCAGGAGAAGAAGGCCGAGAAGGCGCTCGACGCGCTGATGAAGCTGTCGGCCGCGCGCTGCAAGGTGGTGCGCCGCGGGGAGGTCGAGACCGTCGACGCGCGCGAGCTCGTGCCCGGCGACGTGGTGCTGCTCGAAGCGGGCGACAAGGTGCCCGCCGATCTGCGCCTCGTGACCTCCTCGGAGCTCCAAACCGTGGAGGCCGAGCTCACGGGCGAGAGCGTGCCCGTCGAGAAGGACGCCGAGGCCACCGTGGCACCCGAGGCGCCCGTCGCCGACCGGATCACCATGGTGTTCTCGGGCACGACGGTGGTGAACGGTCACGCGCGCGGCGTGGTCGTGGCGACGGGCCGCGACACGCAGGTGGGCCGCGTGGGCACGCTCCTCGCCGACGTCGCCAAGCAGGAGTCGCCCCTCGAAGAGCGCCTCGGAGATTTCGGCACGCGCATCCTCTGGATCACCATCGCCCTGAGCGTCGCGCTCTTTGTCATCGGTGCGGTGCAGGGCCGCGTCGCGTGGCACGTGCTGCTGCTCACGGCGGTGAGCGTGGCGGTGGCGGTGATCCCCGAGGGGCTGCCCGCGATCACGTCGATCACGCTCGCGCTCGGGATGCAGCGCATGGCGCACCGCGGGGCCGTGGTGCGCAAGCTCGCGGCGGTCGAGACCCTCGGCTGCGCGACGGTCGTGTGTACCGACAAGACGGGCACGCTCACGCGCAACGAGATGACCGTGCGCGCCATCGCGGTCGACGGCCACGACCTCACGGTCACCGGAGATGGCTACGGCAGCGAGGGTGAGCTCCGCGAGGGCGACGTCCGCGTCGACGAGCCGTCGGAGAGCGTGCGCGAGGTGATCCGCATCGGTGCCGTGGTGAACACCGCGCGCATCGCCAAGTCGCAGGGGCGCGACGCGGTGACGGGTGATCCGACGGAGGCCGCGCTCCTCGCGCTCGCCGCGAAGGTGAAGCTCGAACGGCAGAGCGCGCTCGGGCTCCGCGAGGAGCTCTACACCGTGCCCTTCAACAGCGCGCGCAAGCGGATGACCGTGGTGACCCGCGACGGCGACGGCACGCTCACCGCGCACGTGAAGGGCGCCGTCGACGTGCTCCTTCCGCTGTGCACGCGCGTGATGACCGACGAGGGCGTGGTGCCCCTCGACGACGCGCGCCGCGCGACCCTTGCGGCGAAGGCCGAGGCGTACTCCGCGCGGGCGCTGCGGGTGCTCGCGATGGCGACGCGCGAGGGCGGCGACGAGCTCCGCGACCGCGACGAGACCGACCGCGAGCTGGTCTTCGTGGGCATGGTGGGCATGATCGATCCGCCGCGCGCCGAGGTGCGCGAGGCCGTGCGCCAGGCCCACGAGGCCGGCATCCGCGTGGTGATGATCACCGGCGACCATCCCGTGACCGCGCGGGCCATCGCGGGCGAGCTCGGGCTGTGGAGTGACGACGCCGTGGCGCTCACGGGCGAGGCGCTCCAGTCGATGACCGACGCGCAGCTCGCCGAGGTGATGCCCCGCGTGCGGGTGTTCGCGCGCGTCGATCCCGAGCACAAGCTTCGCATCGTGCAGGTGCTCCAGCAGCGGCTCCACGAGACCGTGGCGATGACCGGCGACGGCGTGAACGACGCGCCCGCGATCAAGCAGGCCGCGATCGGCGTCGCCATGGGACGCGGCGGCACCGACGTGGCCCGCGAGGCCGCCGACATGGTGCTGCAGGACGACAACTTCGCCACGATCGTCGAGGCCGTGCGCGAGGGCCGCGCGATCTACCGCAACATCCAGAAGTCGATCTTCTTCCTGCTGAGTTCGAACGCGGGGCTCTGCATCGCGGTGTTCGTCGCGGGCTTCTTCTCGCCCGAGCGCGTGCCGCCGCTGACGGCGCTCCAGATCCTCTGGATCAACCTCGTGACCAACGGTCTCCCCGCGCTCGCCCTCGGCATCGACCCGCCGGAGCCCGGTCAGATGCGCGAGGCGCCGCGCGGTCCGCGCGAGCCCATCCTCGACCGCCGCGCGTGGATCGACGTGGTGCTCGTCGGCGCGCTCATGGCTGCCGCGGCGATGGCGATCTACTGGCTCCCGCTGTGGGACGCGACGCAGACCGCCTACGAGGTGCAGCGCTCGAAGCTCACGATGGTGTTCACGCTGCTCGCGCTCTCGCCGCTCGCGCATGCGTTCAACTGTCGCTCGCGGAGCGTGTCGATCGCGCGCCTCGGGCTGTTCAGCAACCCCTGGCTCGTAGGCGCGGTGCTGGTCTCCGCGTCGATCCACGCGGTGTCGATCGCGGTGCCGGCGCTCCAGCCCGTGTTCCGCACCGACCACGTGTGGAGCCTCCGCGAGGGGCTCATCGTCGTGGGCCTCTCGCTCCTTCCGGTGCCCGCGCTCGAACTCGCGAAGGCCCTCGGCTTCGGCGCCTCGCGCCCCGCCCGCTGATCCCGCGGTCTGCAAGAAGATGCGCGACGGCGCGCCCGTTCGGGTATGCTGCGCGCGCTGCCCATGGAGCGACTCCTTCGCCTTTGCGCCCCGATCGCCTTCGCCCTCACGCTGGTCGGATGTCCCTCGTCGAACCTCCGATGCCGACCGGGCAATGACCCGGTGCCCGGCTCCGATCCGCTCCGTTGTGTGGTGAGCGACGCGGGCGCACCCGACGTGCCCACGACGTGCCCCGCAGACGCAGGCGCCAACGGCAACGCCGACCCCGTCGGCGACGGCATCGATCAGAACTGCGACCGCGTCGACGGCGTGCTCGCCGAGACGATCTTCGTCGATGCGAACGGCGTCGATGGCGACGGCCGCGGACTCACGCCCGACGCGCCTGCGCGCTCGCTGCCCTTCGCGCTGCGACTGCAGGAGTCGAACACTTCGCGCCGTGTGATCCTGCTCTCGGAGGGCACCTTCGATTCGAGCGTCGGCGTGGGCGGTGCGACCGTCGAGCTCGTGCGCGTGCAGCGGCCCGTGACCATCGTGGGTCGCTACCTCGCGATGGGCGGCGCGCAGCAGTGGATCCTGCGGGGCACGGCGACCGCGGGTGAGACGGTGGTCAAGGCGCCCATCGCCGGTGTGATGGTGCAGCGCGCGAACGGCGTCACGCTGCGCGGGTTCAAGGCCCTCGGCGTGCTCGCGATGGGCACCAGCGACGGATACAGCGCGTACGGCGTCGCGGCCCTCGGGTGCGACGGGCTCACGCTCGACGACCTCGTGATCGAAGCGGGCGACGGCGCGCCGGGACGCGACGGCGTGAACGGCACCGTCGGGCCCGTGGGTGAAGACGGTCGCGCGGGGCTCTCGGGGCGCGGCGGCGGCGCCGGTCGAGGCGGCTGCTCGGCGATGGACGATGGCGGCAACGGCGGCGACCGCGCGGACGTTCTGCCCGGCAGCACCGCGGGCGCGGCGGCGCCGCGCACCGACGCGACCCGCGGCGGCGGACGTGCGGGCAGCGCCGTGATGGACGGCCAGCGCGGCGAGAACGGCGGCGACGGCGTCGTCGGACTCAACGGTCGCAACGGTCTCTTCGCGAACAACCTCGGCGACTGGGGTCTCGAAGGCTTCGTGCCCGACGTCGCGCCCGCGGGATCGCCCGGCGAAGCGGGCAGCGGCGGCGGCGGCGGCGGCAGCGCGTGGACCACGATGACCGTGCTCGGT
>CAMFHP010000168.1 GCA_945952225.1 uncultured Myxococcaceae bacterium | reverse complement strand
GCGTACGCCCTCGCACGGGCCCGCACGCTCCTCCTCGCGGGCGAAGCCTCGCGCGCCCTCGAAGCCCTCGCCGACGCGCCGCGCTCGCCCGAGCTGCGCACCCTCGAACTCGACGCGCTCCGCCGCGCCGGACGCCGTGACGACGCCCGCGCACGCGCCCGCGCCCTCGCCGACGAGGAGCACCCCGACCTCCGCGCCCTCGCACGCCTCGCCGACGCGCGCGACGCGCTCGATCAGGGCGATCCCCTCGGCGCCGACGAGACCCTCGGCGATCTGTCCGACGACGAATCCCTCGGCCTCGCCCTGCGCACGCGCGCCCTCGAACTCGACGGGCTCATCGCGCTCACCCGCGGCGACGTCGACCGCGCACGCGAGCGCCTCGACCGCGCGGACTCCCTCGCGCGCACCTCGGGAGACCTCGCGGCCCGCGCACGCACGCGCTCGCTCCTCGGCATGACGGCGCAGCGCGCGGGCGACCACGACCTCGCGCGGCGGTGCTTTCACGACGCCTGGTCCCTCGCGTGCGAAGCGGGCGACGCGCACGCCGCGGCCACCTGCCTGGTGAACCTCGGAGGCGCCGAGCTCGACTGCGGATCGCTCGGCGAAGCCCTCCGCGCACTCACCCGCGCGGCCCGCTCCCTCGCGGCCCTCGGTCGCCTCGTCGAGCTCGCGCGCGCCCTCGCCAACGTGGCCTCGCTCCACGCGTGGATCGGCGACCGCGACACCGCCCGCGACCTCGCACGCCGCGCCCTCGACGCCGCGCACGCCGTGGGAGACGCCGTCGGCGCAGCCTTCGCGCAGATGGTCGCCGCCGACGCCCTCGACGACCCGCGCGCCGCGGGCAACGCCCTCCTCGACGCAGCGCGCACGCTCGCCGACGCCGGAGACGACACCCGCGCCGACGAGGCCCGCGCCCGCGCGGTGCTCCGTCTGCTCGATGGCGGTGCGCTCGACGAGGCCCTCCACGCTTCGCACGCGATGGGCCCGCACGGCGCGCTGCCCGCCCTCGCCCGCGTGGCCCTCGCCCTCGCGCGCCACGCCTCCCCCGCCGACCTCTCTGCGCTCCAGCGCGAGGCCGCCGGAGCCGTCTCCCTCGATGCCGCCGCCGAGAGCGCGCTCATCGCCCTGCGCCTCGACGCCGCCTGCGCACGCGCCACCCGTGACGAGTCCGCGGCCACGCGCGCCCTCGCCGCCCTGCGCGCCCGCGTCGACGCGCTCGCGGCCACGCTCCCCGCCGACCTCGGCGCACGCTTCACCGCGCAGCACGGCCCGCGCGAGGAATCCCCCGTCACCGCCGCCCGCGACGCCGCGCGCTGGCGTCGGCTCATCGCCATCACCCATCGCCTCAACGACGAGCCCCGACTCCGCGCGCTCCTCGAACTCGTGATGGACGCGATCGTCGAGCTCACCGGCGCCTCGCGGGGTTTTCTTCTGCTGCGCGGCGACGACGGCGCCCTCCGCATTCGCACGGCGCGCAACCTCGGGCAGCGCGACCTCGACGGCGACGACATGGCCTTCTCGCGCTCCGTCGCCGAGCGCGTGGCCCACGAGGGCGAGGCGCTGGTGACCGTCGATGCGAGCGCCGACGGGCGCTTCAACACCTCGGCGAGCGTGACGGCGATGCAGCTCCGGTCGATCCTCGCGGTGCCCCTGCGCGTGCACGGCGAGGTCGTGGGCACGGTCTACGTCGACGATCGCTTTCGGGTGGGGGCCTTCGACGACGACGCCGTCGAGGTGGCGCGGGCCTTCGCCGATGCCGCCGCGGTGGCCATCCACAACGCCCGCGCGCGCGCCGACCTGCAACGCGCCCTGCGCCGCGCCGAGCGCCTCTCGGGCGAGCTCGAACGCCGCGTCGACGCGCAGCGCGTGGAGCTCGACGCCGTACGCCAGACCCTCGCCGCCGAGAGCGCACGCGGACGCTACGAGGGACTCATCGGCCGCGGTCCCGCGATGGCGCGTCTCCTCGGGCTCGTCGATCGCGTGGCGCCCACGGCGATGTCGGTGCTGCTCCAGGGCGAGTCGGGCACGGGCAAGGAGCTCATCGCGCGGGCCATTCACGCCAACAGCGCGCGCGCGGCGCGTCCCTTCGTCGCCGAGAACTGCGGGGCCATTCCCGAGACGCTGCTCGAGAGCGTGCTGTTCGGGCACGTGCGCGGCGCGTTCACCGGCGCCGACCGCAACCGCGCGGGGCTCTTCGAAGTGGCCGACGGCGGAACGCTCTTTCTCGACGAGGTCGGCGAGATGTCGCCCGCGATGCAGGCCAAGCTCCTGCGCGTGCTCCAGGAGGGCGAGGTGCGCCCCGTCGGCGGGGAACGTTCGCGACGGGTCGACGTGCGGGTGATCGCGGCCACGCACCGCGACCTGCCCGAGATGGTGCGCCGCGGAACCTTTCGCGAAGACCTCTTCTATCGCCTCGCGGTGATGGTGCTCCCCGTGCCCGCGCTGCGAGAGCGACGGGAGGACATTCCCGCCCTCGTGGCCCACCTGCTCCAGCGGCACGGACACGGCGCGCTCCAGATCGACCGCAGGGCCATGGCGCGGCTCGTGGGCGCACCGTGGCCGGGCAACGTGCGGCAGCTTGAGAACGAGCTCCAGCGCGCCGCCGTGCTCGCCGACGGGATCATCCGCGAAGAGGACCTCACCCTCGGCCCCGCGGCCCCCGAATCGCCTGCGCGCGGCGCCCGTCGCGAGGGCGCGCAGCCGGGCCTCGACCTCCGCAACGCCGTCGAAGACGTGGAGCGCGAGATGGTCGAACGCGCCCTCCGCGAGCAGGGATGGAACCAGTCGCGCGCCGCGAAGGTGCTCGGGCTCTCGCGCTTCGGGCTCCAGAAAAAGTTGAAGCGCCTGGGCATCCCGTCGAGGGACCCCCAGGCGCATCCGCGGGCCGTTCGCTGACGGCGCCGCACCGACACGGAGACCGTGTCAGAGGGTGTTGACGTGGAAACTCCGCGGATTGCAAAGAGCCGCGAGTCGGACAAGGAACGTCACCGCAGCGATACCCGGCGGTATCGCAAGGTGGCGTGACGACGGCCGACGACGTGGATCTGCCGCAAGCTGCGGGGAATTCTACGTCAACAGCCTCTCAGCCCTTGATGATCCCCGCCTGCTTGAAGCGCGCTTCGATCGAGTTCCAGTTGAGGCCCGAGAGCACCGCCTCGACGTACTTCGCCTTGCCGGTCTGGTAGTCGAAGAAGTACGCGTGCTCCCACGCGTCGAAGGCCGCCATGATGTGCACGTTCGCGAAGAGGCCCGCGTGGTGCTCGCTGTGAACGAGGTTCGTGAGCAGCTTCTGCGACTCGTAGTCGAACGTGAGGAGCGTCCAGCCGTGGGCGCTCATGAGCGCGGCCTTGGCGTCGGCGACCCACGCGTCGAAGCTGCCGAACGAACCCGCGATCGCGGCCTTCACCGCGTCGCTGGGGGCCGTCGAACCGTCGCCGAGCGAGTCGAAGTAGAGCTCGTGGAGCACGGTGCCGTTGAAGGCCACGGGCTCACGGCGGCGCAGCTCGGAGTACTCGTTGAACGAGTAGTTGGGCGTCGAGCGGTCGGCCGCCGCGAGCTTCGTCGTGATCTCGTTGAGCTTGTTGACGTAGCCCTTGTAGAGCGTGAAGTGCGCGTTGAGCTGCGTGTCGCTCAGGCCCTTCGCCTTGCCGCCGAGAAGGTGGTCGTAGTTCTTCGCTTCGCGAGCCATCGGATTCCTCCGTGCACTGAGTTGGGGTGTGTCGCTGCCGTCGGGCCGTGAGATGCGCGACGCCAGGGTGGAGGTGCCTAAACCCCTTCTCCACCGATGGCAATAGGCACCGTGCGACGGGGGCCGTCGACAGCGGCACCGCCCCGGTGGTTGGATCGCGCCGCCCACCATGCGCCGCACGCTTCTTTTCAGCACCCTGCTCGCCACCGCCGCGTGCAGCACCCCCTCGACGCCCGCCCCCGCCGACGTGCCCACGATCTTCGTCGGCGACCTCGGCCCCGACGGCGCCTCCGACGCCTCCGCCGACACCACCGCGCCCACCGACACCGCGCGCCCCCCGTACGACGCGGGACCCGCCCCCGCGTGCGCCCTCGCGGCCTTCACCCGCCACGTGATGGATCAATCCGCGGGCGTGAACGTGATCGAAGCCGGCGGCCTCGTCGAGACCGCCTCGGGCTTCGTCTTCGCCGTGCGTCAGGGCGCCTCGCGGCTCGCGATGCCCGACGGATCGCCGCCCCGTCGCGACACCGTCGACGCCATGGCCGTCTCTCCGCTGGGCTTCGCGACCTCTCCGCTCACCACGCTCTACGACAGCACCGCCGCGGGCTCGGACCTCTCTCCTCCGACGCTCGTGCGCGCGGGCGCCTCGCCCCTCGCCCTGTGGCGCGAGAACGTGGGCGTGCAGGGCATGACCGCGAGCTTCTCGACCCGCGTGCGCGGCGCGGTGCTCACGGCCAACGCGACGGTCACCGGTGCGCCCATCGTGATCGAAGACCGCGGCGATCCCTTCGCGGCGGCGCTGCCGGGTGGAGACGTGCTGATGGTCTCGCCGCGCATCGTGTCGCGCGACGACGCGGGGCTCATCGCCGTGGCGCCCAACGTGGTGCGCGTGAGCGCGTCGGGCATGCTGCAGTCGGCCCGCGGCGTCGACCTCACGTCGCTCGTGCCCGTGAACGCCGACTCGGTGATGATGCTCCCCGCGCCCGACGGTGCGGCCCTGGTGTTCCGCGTGGCGACGGAGCTGCGCGTGCTGCGCTTCGACCGCGAGGGCGTGGTCGACACCCGCGTGCGCGTGACCCGCAACCTCGATGCGACGCGCCTCGACGACGGGGCCATCTTCGACGAGGGCGTGGTGCTCGCGTGGGACGAGCCCTCGGGGCAGAACCACAGCATCCACGTGGCCGTCGTCGACCCCGACGGCGCCCTCGTCAACGACACCGTGGTCGAGCGCTACACCGCGCCGGGGAGCCCCGTGGTCAACGTCGCGAAGGTGTGGGGCGGCGCCTCGGTGGTATGGGTGCGCGGATCGGGCGACAGCGCCGTGCTCCGCGGCCTCGTGGTGCAGCCCGATGGCATTCCGCGCACGCCGCCGCGCGATCTGCTCCCGGTGCCCGGCGCCGACGGACGGCTCTACACCGCGGGCAACGGACGCGCGCTCACCTTCATCGCCCGCGACCGCACCGCGGCAGGCTTCGGCGTGACCTTCGGGCGCACCTGCCTCCCCGAGTGAACGCGCGCATTCCCTGCGACGGGCGACATCGCGCTTGACCCCGCGTGGGGGGCGCGCGAAGCATCGCGGCCGCCATGAACGACCGCTTTCTCCGCGCCTGCCGCCGTGAGCCCGTCGACCGCACGCCCGTCTGGTTCATGCGCCAGGCCGGACGCTACATGGCGGAGTACCGCGCCCTCCGCGCGAAGCACTCGATGCTCGAACTGTGTCGCACCCCCGAGCTCTCGCTCCAGGTGACGATGCAGCCCATCAATCGTCTGCCCGTCGATGCGGCGATCCTCTTCGCCGACATTCTGCTCCCGCTCGAACCGATGGGCGCGCCCTTCGATTTCGCCGCGGGCGAAGGCCCGGTGATCTTCGAGCCCGTGCGCAGCCGCGCGCAGATCGACGCGCTCCGCGAGTGTGATCCGCACGAGGGGCTCGGGTACGTGCTCGAAGCGGTGCGTCTCATCCGTCGCGAGCTCGATGGAAAGACCCCGCTCATCGGCTTTGCGGGCGCGCCCTTCACCCTCGCGAGCTACCTCGTCGAGGGCGGCAAGAGCTCGCACTACGTGCGAACCAAGAAGCTCATGTACGGCGAGCCCGACGCGTGGAACGCCCTCATGGCGAAGCTCTCGAACGTGGTGGCGAAGTACCTCGTCGCGCAGGTCGAGGCCGGCGCCCAGGCCGTGCAGCTCTTCGACTCGTGGATCGGCGCGCTCTCCCCCACGGACTACGCCACGTATGTGCAGCCCCACGTGGCGCGCATCCTCCGCGAGGTCGAGACCTGCGGGGTGCCGGTGATCCACTTCGGCACGGGCACGGCGTCGCTGCTGGAGCTTCAGCGCGACGCGGGCGGCTCGGTGATCGGCGTCGACTGGCGCACGCCCCTCGACAACGCGTGGGATCGCCTCGGCCCCGGCGTCGCCGTGCAGGGCAACATGGATCCGCTGCTGCTCTTCGCGCCGAAGGACGTGCTCGAAGCCCAGGTGCGCCGCATCCTCGGCTCGGTGCGCGGCCGCGAGGGACACATCTTCAACCTCGGTCACGGCATCCTCCCCGAGACGCCCGTCGAGAACGTGCAGTTCGTCGCCGACCTCGTGCACCAGGTGTCGGAGCGCGCATGACCCGCAGGCTCGTGTGCGTGGGCGCCGGGCTCTCGGGCCTCGTGAGCGCGTACGCCGCGGTGAAGGCCGCGCGGGCGCAGGGAACCTCCATCGAGGTCACCGTGCTCGAAGCCTCGGCGCGCGCGGGCGGCAACCTCGTGACCGAGCGCCACGAGGGCTTTCTCATCGACGGCGGTCCCGACTCGTGGGTGGCGGCGAAGCCCGAGGCCACCGCGCTCTGCCGCGAGCTCGGGCTCGGTGATGCGATCATCGAGACGATTCCCGAGAACCGCCGGGTGTACCTCGCGCACCGCGGCGGGCTCGTGAAGATGCCCGAGGGTGTAGTGCTCGGCGTGCCCACGAAGCTCGGCCCGATGCTTCGCACGCCGCTGCTGTCGTGGAGCGCGAAGGCCCGCCTCGTGGCCGACCTGGTGCTTCCGCCCACGGAGGTTCCCGAGGGCGACGTCTCCATCGGTGAGCTCGTGGCGCGCAGGCTCGGACGCGAGGCTGCCGGTGCCTTCGTCGAGCCCCTCCTCGCGGGCATCTACGCCGGCGACGCGTGGTCGCTCTCGGCGCGCGCGACCTTTCCGCAGCTCGTCGAGTTCGCGAAGCGCGACCGCTCGCTCATGCACGCGGCCCGCGCGGCGGCCCCGAAGCGTCACGCGGGTGGAGCGCCGCCCTCGGCCTTTCACAGCCTCCGCGACGGCGTGGGCTCGCTCGTCGACGCGCTGGTGAAGGCCCTGCCCGAAGGCTCCGTGCGCTTCGGGTCTCCCGTCGCCTCGGTGACGCCGGGCACGGAAACCCGGTGGCGCGTGACGCTCGCCGACGGATCGCACCTCGACGCCGACGACGTGGTGCTCGGCGCCTCGACGCACCTCGCGGCGACGCTCGTGCGCCCCACCTCGGCACCCCTCGCCGACGCGCTCGCGGCGGTGCCCTACACCTCGGCGGCGACGGTGTTCTTCGCGTATCCGCGCCGCGCGCTCGCGCACCCCCTCGACGCCACGGGCTTCGTGGTGCCGAAGCGCGAAGGAATGCGCCTCCTCGCGGGCACATGGGTGTCGAGCAAGTGGCCGCACCGCGCGCCCGAGGGCACGGTGCTGCTCCGCGGATTCCTCGGCGGACTGGGCCGCGAAGGCGCGCTCGACCGCCCCGACGACGAGCTCGTCTCCGAGGCGCGCATCGACCTCGAACGGCTCATGCGCTTCCGCGCCGAGCCCCTCTTCACGCGGGTGTACCGCTTCCGCCAGACCTCGCCGCTCCCCTCGGTGGGGCACCACGCGCGCGTGGCGGCGATCCGCGCGCTCCTCGCGGCGCACCCGGGTCTCCACGCGATCGGCAGCGCGTACGAGGGCGTCGGCATCCCCGACACGATCCGCCTGGCCACGAAGACCGGCGACGCGATCGGTCGGGGCTGAGCGCGGGGCCCGTCGAGTTCCAATTGCGACGACCGCGAAGTCGCCGTGTCGCACCACGAAGCTGTCCCCGAGACCGGCGGAACCTCACGGGGGGCGACCGGCGATCACGCCCCGGTGTCGCGCGCGACGAGCCACTGAAAGATCGAGTGGACCGCCGCGAGGAACGCGTCGTCGGAGACCTCCTCGGGCAGAGCCTCCTCCAGCATGCGCTTCACCCTCGCGCGCACCCGGTCCCGCGAGGGCTGATGGAGCTTCCAATCCAGCACCATCACCGTCGCGAGCTCCGACGGGAGCGCCCTCGCGAGGTCCGTGAGCGTCTCCGTCATCCCCGCGCCGACGGCCTTCTCCAACAGATCACGGAAGGTGAGCTCCTCCTCCGTGAGACCTTCGCGCTCCGCGCGCGTCGCCTCGGGCTTCGCCTTCGTCTCCAGGAACTCGACGGCCTTCTTGAAGAAGTCCTCGGCGTTGTCGAGGCCGTCGTTGTAACGCGACACGAGCTCCTCGAAGCGCTGCTGAAGCTCGGCCCGCGTCGGGTTCGCGCGGATCAGCGAGTCGAGGGCGCGGCGCACCACCGTCTGGAGGCTCAGCGCCTTCGCGTTCCGCGTCTGCTGCGAGAGGGACCGCGCGAGCCCCTCGAAGTCGAGCCGCCGGAGATCGAGCGGCGCCTGCTCGTAGGTCGGCGTCCAGCGGTCCGAGACCCGGTGGACCTTCACCGACTCGGAGAGCATCGCCCGCACCTTGTCGACCCACGCGGTCACGTCGGGGCGATCGATCGAGGCGCGCATGAAGCCCGCAACGTCGGTCAGAAACCCGTGGCGCAGCGCGAAGGGCTCCACCGCCTCGTCGAGCACCAGCGCCGAGAAGATCCGGTCGACGAGGTTCACCTGCGCGAGGAAGTTCTTCCTTCGATCCTCGGGGAAGAGCAGCGCCTCCTTCGCTTCGTCGCGCTTCGCGATCCGCGCCGCCACCGTGACTCCCGCGGGCTCCGTGGGGTCGACGCCCGCCGCGCGCACCATCGACTCGGCGTCCTCGATCGCCACGCGCATCGCCCGCACCAGCTCGGCCTTCGGCTGCACGGGCAGCGCAGCCCCCGACGCCGCGCCGGGGCGGTTGGCGTAGGTCTTCAGCGCGTCGCGGAGGTTGTGAAACACGCCCGCGTAGTCGACGATCATCCCGCACGCCTTGCCCGCGTCGACGCGGTTCGCGCGCGCGATCGTCTGCATCAGCGTGTGATCGCGCATGGGCTTGTCGAGGTAGATGACGTCGCAGCTCGGCACGTCGAAGCCCGTCATCCACATGCCGCACACGAAGACGATGCGCAGCGGGTGCTTCGCGTCCTTGAAGCACACGTCGAGCGCGGGCGTCGCCGCCATGCGCGTGCGAATCGGACCGATGTCGAGCGGAAAGCCCTTCGGGTTCTCCTTCGTGACCTTGTGCTTCTTGAAATCGTCGACCTCGCCCTGCGACTCCGAGATCACCGGGGCCATCTCCGTCGCGCGCATCCACGCGATGAGCTCTGCGAGGTCCTCGCGACGCGCCGACGCCTCGGGCAGACCCGCGAGCTCCCCTTCGAGCGCCGCGATGCGCGCCTGCCAGTGCCCCTGCACGCGCACGAACATCTCGACGGCGGTGAAGCGGTCGATCGAGACCACCATCGCCTTTCCCCGTGAGGGACGCGAGGTGTAGTGCGCCACCAGATCGCGCGCGACCTCGTCGAGGCGCTTGTCGTCGGTGATGAGGCTGTAGAGCTTCGCCAGGTTGCGCTTCAGCGCCTTCGTCTGGTCTGCGTCGAGGTCGGCCTCTTCGAGGAGCGCGTGCACCCGGTCGCCAAGCTCCTTGTCGGCCAGCTCGATGCGCGGCAGACGGTTCTCGTAGTAGAGCGGCACCGTCGCGTCGTCGGCGATCGCCTCCTCGAAGGGATAGATCGACACGTAGTCGCCGAAGGTCTTCTTGGTCTCGCCCTCGGTGCGGCCCCCATCGTCGTCGATGAGCGGCGTGCCCGTGAAGGCCATGTAGCGCGCGTTGGGGAGCGCGTTGCGGAGGTTGCGCGAGAAGCCGTCGTACTGCGACCGGTGCGCCTCGTCGGCCATCACCACCACGTCGGCGCGCGTCGAGAGCGTCGGGTACGTCGCGCCGCTCACCTCCGTCGAGAACTTCTGGATGAGCGTGAAGACGTGCCGGTGGTCCGCCGTGAGGAGGTCGCGCAGGTGCTTCCTGTCCTGCGCCTGCACGAGCGCCTTGCGCCCCTGCTTGCCATCGGGAACACGCACCGCGCCCGCCCGCACGAAGGTCTTGTAGATCTGGTCGTCGAGGTCCTCGCGGTCGGTCACCACGACGAAGGTCCAGTTGCCCGGCACCTTGCGCAGCGCCTTCTGCGAGAAGAACACCATCGAGTAGCTCTTGCCCGAGCCCTGCGTGTGCCAGAACACGCCGAGCGCGGTGCCCTTCGAGGGAGCATCCGCGCGCGCCTTCGGGGCCTCGGTGAGCGACCGCCGCAGCGCCTCGATGGCGTTGTTCACACCGAGGAACTGGTGGTTCTGCGCGATGATCTTCGTCACGCCGTCCGACGCCTCGACGAAGAGCGTGAAGTTCTCGATGAGGTCGAGCATCCGCGGCGGGTCGCACACGGCCCGGAGCAGCGTCTCCTGGCCCGGCGCGGCGGGCTCGTCCTCGCGGGCGACGCGCTTCCACGGCTTGAAGTGCTCCCACGCGCTGGTGAGGGCGCCGAGGCGCGCGTCGTGGCCGTTGCCAAAGAGCACGAGCGCGTTGCAGTCGAAGAGCCGCGGAATCGTGCTCCGGTAGTCCGTGAAGTTGTCGTCGAAGGCCACGCGCAGCGGCACGTCGCCCGCCTTGAGCTCCACGAAGAGCAGCGGGAGCCCGTTGACGAAGCCCACGAAGTCCGCGCGCCGGGTGTACACGCCGCCGCGGAGTTCGAACTCGCGCACGAGCACGTAGCTGTTCTTCGCCGGGTGATCCCAGTCGATCACGCGCACGTGCACGGTCTCCGTGTCCCCCGCCGCGTCCTTCACGGGCACGGGAACGCCGTCGCGGAGCAGCGCGTAGACCTCCTGGTTCGCGCGCGCGGGCGCCATCGCGCTCCGGTCGCGTGTGAGCTCCTCGAAGGCCGCAACGCGCGCCGCCTCTGGGAGCGTCGGGTTGAGCGCCTCCAGCGCCTCCATCAAACGCCGCCGCAGAACGTGCTCCGCGTTGCTCGCCCGCCCCCAGGTCGACACCGCGCCGAACGACTCCTTCAGCCCGTCGCCGAGCGTCCACCCGAGCGACTCCATCTGCTCGGCGAAGGCGTCTCCGATCACCGACTCTTTCATCGAGTTCCCCCCTCTCGTGACGGTTATGCCGACTCCTTACGGCGACGCCCCCGACGCGGCGGATCGGGCGGTGGAGGCGGCGCTGCAACCTCGGGCTCCTCGGGCGGCAGCGGCAGGCGAGACACGTCGATCTCGCCGGAGAGCAGCTTCGGGAGCAGCAGGTCGCGGAGCTTGCGGAGGACGTGCACTCTTCGCTGAAGAGAGAGCGCAAGATCGTACACAGGCGCCACATCGCGCTCAAACGCCTCGGCGTCGTCCCGAGCAGGAATCCGAATCTTCAGCGCCCGAAACGTCCCGCGAGTGAGTTCCTTGAAGGTGGATCCCGTGGCCAACTGCTTGAAACGCTCCACATTGGATCTCATCCAATGAAAGAGCACATAGAGCGGAATCCGATCATTTGGAATGCAGACAATGAAGCCCTGATTCGTACAGGCCTGTTCGGTGTTGATGGCGATGGCGCCGATTGTCGCACGGCTTGTCATCATGACAGAACGCGCGGGGTACTGTCGAAGGCCGCACTCTTCGACCGTCGAAGCCGTGAGTCTCTCCGCAGCGTGCGTCGCAAACATGAATCCGCTCTTCGTCAGATCCGTGGGCGTATACCAGTCCACATCAGCCTCGGGATCCGTCCAGTAGCGCTCTATCGCGCGCGAAGGGGTTGTGCCTCCTCCGTTCTCGAGCACTTCTGCGACGGGCGCCTCGTCGAAGGTCGCCATGGCATTGAGCCGGTCCCAACGATGCCTTCCAATCGCCTCCAACACTCCGATCCTGCGGAGGTTGTTCTCGATGAGGTCGTCCAAATGAGCAAGGGAACTCGAGATGCGCCTCTGGCCATCCCGATCGGGTACTCGGACGGGAAGTTGATGCAGCACATTGCGATTCACTCCCGGCACCGCACCCGCTCCCTCACTGTGAGCAAGCGGCAGAGACTCAAGCAGATACGCCGCAAATCGCGGCTCGACACCCTTGAACTTCTTTACAAACAGCGAAGTATTGAGAGGCCAAAAATCCTGCTTCACATAGAAGACCTGGCCGAGCGTACCGTATCGTCCAGTCACCACGCCCGGTCCTTGTACGGCTGCTTTGTCGTGTGTGCCCGTTACTCCAGAAGAGGAAATGATCGGTACCGTTCCCGGGCGGCGAGTCGAGGAAGGCAGATCAAAACCGCGTTGCAGTTCGAGGAAGTCGCCGAGCCTCTTCTCCTCCCACGTTGTCATGAGGAAGTCTCCGCGAGCGTGCTCAACGTTTCCGCCACCCGCTCCTCCAACCCGTGCGCCTCCGCGGTGAGCGTTTCGAACTCCTGCTGAAGCTCCATCAGCCGCTCCTCGAAGTCGATCTCCTCGGCCCCCACCTTCGCGCCCACGCCCACATAGCAACTAGGAATCAGACTCCAGCGGTTCTCCGCGATCACCGCGCGCGAAACGCACTTGCAGAGGCCCTCCACATCGCGGTAGCTCACCCCGACGCGCTCGGTCGTGAGCGCGAGACCGCCGCTGTGATCCTCGGGCGCACTCCCCCGCCACAGCCGGACGATGTTCGCGAGGAATTCCACCTGCGCGGGCGTGAGCGTGCGGTGCGCACGGTCGACCCGCTCGAAGACCTCGCGCGCGTCGATGAAGAGCACCTCGTCGGCGCGGGCGCCCTTCGACTTCGCGCGGTCGAAGAACCACAGCGTCACCGGGAGCGTCACCGTGTAGAACAGCTTCGACGTGAGCGAGATGATCACGTCGACAGCGCCGCTCTTCACGAGCTCCCTGCGCACATTGATGTCGCGACCGCCCGCGTCGCCGGCGCTGTTCGCCATGACGAAGCCCGCGCGCCCCGTGTCGTTGAGCGCGCTGTAGAAGCGCTGGATCCAGAGGTAGTTCGCGTTGTCGCCCGAGGGCATGCCCCAGGGGTAGCGGGCGCGATCATCCTTGATGCGCTCCTTGTCGACACCCTTGAGGTTGAAGGGCGGGTTCGACATCACGAAATCGAAGCCCTCCTTCACCTCTGTGCTGCCCCAGCGTGAACCTGACGGCGTGATGGCTTCGATGCGGAGACTAC
>CAMFHP010000167.1 GCA_945952225.1 uncultured Myxococcaceae bacterium | reverse complement strand
TCGGTGGGAGCGTCGGCGATCGGTTTTCTGAGACAGCTTCTGAATTCACCGGCAGGGAAGGGAAAGTCCCTCACGGGACTCGCGATTCCGCTTCGCCTTCGCCGCGCGTGGCCCGGGTGTGTTTCCGATCGTGCGCATGGGCCCCGCGTGCGGAGCAGCGGGAGCGATCGTGCGATTGGGCCCCGTGTGTTTCCGGTGAATGAAGAGCGAGTCCCGACAGGGACTTTCCCCTTGCTGCCGGTGAATTCATTCACCGGGAGCAGGCGGTGCCCATTGCCACGATCTCACCGCTGCCAGAACGCGGGACGTGAGCACGATCGGAAGCACACACCCGTGCACCCCCGCGACGGTCACTGGAGCGCGAGGTGGTCGGTGTGCAGCGTGGCGCCCGCGGCGTCGGTGACGGTCACGTCGATGCGGTGACCGACCGTGCGTCGCGGAAGCACGCTCCAGAGACGCCAGTGGGGGGCGCGCGCGCCGACGTCGAGCGTCTGGAGCGGGAGGTTGCGTCCATCGAAGGTCCACTGGACGCGCACCTGCGCGGCGTCACCGGGGTTGTTCACTTCGAACACGTAATAGACCCGCGTGGTGCTGCGGAGCGCGGCCTCGTCGGCGGTGGCATCGCGCGCGGGCGACGCGGAGAAGCGAGCGTTCGCCACGGCCAGCCCATCGGCGCACACCGTCGCCGGAACACACAGCATCGCCACGATCGCCCACGAACGACGAAGAGACATCATCACGTTGGTACTCCCTTGTGCCCCGAAGCAGTTGCGCGCCGCATGCCACGGCGAAACGTGGCGGAACACAAGCGAGACGATTCGCAGCGCGCGACGCGCGTGTGGGCGAAGGCCCATGGCCGCTGTGGTTGCCGTCGCGAGCGGTGGCGTGTGGGCGAGGGGATGTGCCCCGCGCGGTCCCGTCGGCGGAGGGCTCAGAACGAGCGCAGCCAGGCCACGACCTCGCGCGGATAGTAGGCCCGCGGGATCTGGTGGCCCGACGCCGCGTTGTAGGCGCACCAGCGCACGGGCTGACCGCAGCCCTCGTAGGCGACGCAGGAATCGTCGGCCATGGCCCCGGCGAAGGTGAGCGGGGTGGTGGCGCTTCCACAGCCGTTGCGACGCACCCAGAAGTCGCGATAGCGGGGGCCGAGGGTGAAGGGAATGCTCCCGTCGTTGATCCCATGAAAGGCCCACACGGCGGGGTTGCCCACGCAGGGCGCGGCGGCATCGGAGCGCGTCGGAAGGTAGTAGTCTCCATTGGCCGCGACGGGCGCCACGGCGCGGAACACGTCTCCGCGAAAGCACCCGACCACGTTGGAGAAGTCGCCGCCCCAGCTCTGTCCGGTGGCGAACACGCGCGTGTCGTCGAGGCAGTACTGCGCGCGCATCCACGCGAGCATGTCGTCGATGAACGCGAGGTCGTCGGTGCCGCCGTAGCTGCTGGTCATCGACGCGACGGGACCGTTCTGCCACCCGATGGCCGTGAAGGTCGGCGACCATTCCCGTCGCAGCGCATCGGGGTACACGAAGAGCGCCCAGTCGTTCGGCGACTGCGCTTCGAGCGCGAGGTAGTCGCGCATGCGGATCCCGTCGTAGTCGCGCCCGTGCAGTCCGACCACGAGCGGGTATCGCCGCGTCGGGTCGTAGTTCGAGGGCACCGACACGTAGAAGCGCCGCGCCACGCCGCGCGAGGGGATGTCCTGGTACCAGCGCCCGGTGCGTGCGCCCGCACGTCCGCAGGCCGGGGCGTCGTCGGTGGTGGGCGCGTCGGTGGCCGGCGTGGCGTCGGGCGTGGGCGCGTCGGTGGCGGGCGTGGCGTCGGGCGCGGGCGCGTCGGCGATGGTCGCATCGGCGACGGCTGCGTCCGCGACGGCTGCGTCGTGGGATGTGTTCGTGGCGGGATCCGACGAGCAGGCGGCGAGAAGCGAGAGCACTCCCAACAGCGGTCGGCGCATGGCGTGGAGCCTAGGTCGAACGCGCGCCCGATCGCACCGCGTTTTGTGCTCCCGAGAGAGCCTCGCGAGCAGGATGTGACTCCTGCCGGTCGACGATGGGCGGCGTGTGACTTCGGGGCGACCCGGAGCGGGTTCCCAGCACGGAAACCCGCGAGCACGAGGGCCGATGGGGTGGTCGAACGAAGCGCGAAGACCGGGCGGGTGTTGCGACGAAGCGCGGTCGGCGTCGGGCTACTTCGGATCGCCCACGGGCGCCTTCGCCTTCGCCCGTCGCACGGTGGGCGCGCGGAAGGCCGCGTAGTCGCCCCGCCGCTCGGGATCGCGCTGCGTGAGGTAGCGCCCGCTGACGGCGATCCGTTGCACGCCCTGCTGGGCCACGGCGACGGCGCGCACCGCGAGCTCATGCCGCGCGGAGTTCGAGTCGGCAGCCCCGGTCCGCACGCGTCGTCCCCACTCGCGCTGGGCGTCGCGGAGGCGATCGAGGGCCGCACCTTCACCGAGGCACTGGGCGCGGAGCCACGCTTCGCAGTCGCCCTCGGCGCAGTAGGCGATGAGCGCCTCGAAGGCCTGGCGACGGCCCCGCGCGCTCCTCGCCTCACGGACGCTCCGCACGATCGGACGCTGCACGCGCACCCGCTCCTCGGACACGCCACCGACGTTCACCCGCGCGACGAGCGCATCGCACACGATCTGCGCGGCGCGCGCGGCCTCGTCGGAGAGCTGCGCCTCGGAGAGCTGCCCCACCGGCGCGCGTGCGACGAACACCACCGAAGGCGCCTCGACGCGGGCCTGGAGCACACACTCACGGGCGAAGAGCACCGCCACGCCGATCTCGTCGATCGTCGCCTCGCTGATCGTGGTGCCGTCGAGGGCAACACGGCTGAGTTGCGCGCGATCACGCCAGGCGGCGTTGATCGTGGCGTCCATCCAGTCGAAGCGCGCGTCGAGGTGTGGCGGCAATGAGCCATCGCCGAGCGCCGAGGCGGGCACCGCACGCGCCGCAGCGCGGCAGCGGTCGCGGAACGCGTCGGTCAGCGCATACGTGCGTCCCGAGGGCGCGTCGTTGGCGGGCGGGGCGTGGGCGGGCGCGTCGTGCGAGGCGCGGGGAACCGAGGCAACAGCAGCGGAGCGGGCCATGGCGGGGTCTTTCTCTGCGCGCGGGGCGCAGCGTGCGGGGTGACGTTCCGCGAAGAACGGCGCCTGACAGCCGGGCTTGAGGGCGAATCGGGGGAGTGCGTGTTGTTTGCGAAAGGCGGACGCCGACTGAGCACGCCATGAGCGGATGTACAACGACCTGAAGGGCGAGGTGGGCTTCGATCACTACAAGGGTCGAAGTTGGCCCGGCTGGAACCACCACATGCGCTTGGTGCTCTGCGCGTCAGCCGTGCTCGTCGCAGTTGCCATGGAGCGACGATCCACTCGCTCGCGCAATGCATCGCGCGGCCGACGCGACACGTCGCCACTCGATCCCGACGCTGCGATTCGCATTCGCGAGGGGAACGATCACGTGGTGGCTGCATGGGTGCCCCACCTGCGCATGCGGACTGAACAAGCCCATGCGCGTCACGCCTGACGCCCCAAACTCAGCCTGACGCCGTAGCACTAGAAGGGAATGTCGTTGTCATCTGGTGCATCTTCAAATTGCTTCGCATCAAACAGTGCACCTTCGAGCCTCGCGCTTCTCACTACTGTATTTTTGAAAGTGGCCCCCGTCAGGTCGGCGCCGCGCAAGTCAGCGCCGAAAAGCGAACACCCGACGAACAATGCCTCTCGCAGTGTTGCGTGACGGAGATCTGCTCCTGTTAGAAGCACGTTTGTGAATCGGGCTGAACTCGCATTGACGCGCAGGAGGGACGCATGACTAAGGCTCACGTTTTCGAGCTGCGCCCCAGCGAGATTGGCTTCATCGAGGCACAAATCAAACAGAGTGGCATTCCTAATGTGAAGTCCACGCAGGTCGGCTCCCGTGAGATTGGCCCCATCGATCGGAAAGGGGGCAGCGAGAAGTCGACCAAGCGATCCGCCATGCATCCCTCGCAAGCTGACTGCCCGAGAGACGAAATCACGTGCTTGTTCAGGCAGATCGATCTCCGCGGCGATGATATGCCAGGCTGTCGCAAAGCTGTCAGAGACCACTTCTTCGGGCGCGAACCATGCCCCTGTGCCGTGCCCTCCTGCTTCGGCGCATCGAGCGAGCGCGAACACATTCAAAAGTGCAACCGCAGCTACTCGCCTCGGGCGCCAAGCTAACCTGCGGGCAACACCCAGAACTGCTTCAGCAGCCTGATCGTCGACAAGCCACCGATAGACGATTGCGAGGAGGCGACGTAAGGTCTCGCCTCGGTTCCGCTTACCCTTGTGCTGGCGCTCGTCCTTGTACTCTCGCCAATCGGGGAGCATGTGTTGCAGGGGCGACAGGACAGCGCTGTCGATGGGAAACGTGCCGAAACTCTCGACCCATCCAGCGAGCAACGCCCGT
Organism: uncultured Myxococcaceae bacterium; assembly: GCA_945952225.1. GTDB lineage: Bacteria > Myxococcota_A > Polyangia > Polyangiales > CAISKJ01. The sequence continues at coordinate 8,866 of CAMFHP010000167.1, read as the reverse complement.
TCTTGTGATTCGTGCAGTGACCGCGCTTCTCCAATCGCATTGAGCAGCCACGTCACGCGCTGTGCAAGGTGCTCCGCGGCAAGTTGGTCGCGCATCGAAGCATGAACGAAACGAACAACGTTGCGTTCGTCGACAGTGACGGGGAACTGACTTGAAACACGCATTACTTGCTCTGCAGCGTGATGGCCGGCAATCGCTCCCACACCTTCGACGACATCCACCCGACGCGCCTCGCGTGGCAGCACCAAGCGCATGGAAACCGCAATTGCGCGCAACACATCACGATCCGTGGAGAGGCCGTCCGTAAACGTGTCGGGCGCAGTTTTATCAAGGATCCTGCGGAAGATTGCAGTGCGTCCGCGGGCTGTTTTGGGCTTGGGCAGGCCCGATCCCGTGCGTTCCATCGAAGCGAGGAGAAACAGCGTTAGAGGCACGCGTGCCAGATCGCTTAAATCCTGCGTGTTCGAGGTATCGTTCGCCTCAGCAGCGTCAATAAATTCTCCAACATCGAACCGTCGGCCGGTGGACAATTGCCAGCGTTCAGCCCATGCGCGAGCTTGCTTCACATTGAAGGGTTGGAGGCGCAATTCAACAAGTTCACCTGGAAGCGACATGGCGATAGCAACGCCGACTGCAGGCCTGCCAAAGAGTATGAAGCGTGCATCACTAACGCTACGTCGAATCAATTCGCGAAGCTGTCGCGCGACTCGCGTGAGTGAGAAATTAGGGAGTTCATCGAGGCCGTCGATAAGCACTAGCGGATCTCCTGACATTGCGATCTCCGCCACTGTTTTAGAAACAGATTCGTCGCTTGCGAGTAACTCCAATTGCGGACCTTCTTGCGCTAGAACAGAAGCGCGAAAGAGCACAGCGGAAAATCCCCAGCGTTCCGCGAATTCGCCAGCGATCATAGCGGCAAGAGAACTCTTTCCTGCTCCCGGGTCGCCAGTGACGACAAGCGGACTGGCATCCTTGTTTCGCAGTCGCGATGAGATCGCGTCGAGCACGTTGCCGACTGGTTGCGCAGTTTCAACGGCCGAACCGTCGCGTTGCCGTGCAGATGCGGGCTTGCCTGTTTGGATCTTCTGAGCAATGCACCCCTGAGCAACAAAGAGATCCGCGAGAGATGCGCGCACGTCAGGCCATACAGGCTCTCGAATCGCTGAGCGCTGCCGCTCCAGACGTTCACGAAGCGCGTCGGACAATGCGGATCTGAAACTGAATGGGAGAACATGAGCGAACGCACGGAAGACTGCAGGAACGCGGACCAAGGCAATCAAGGACTCAACTACTTCTCGCTCCTCGACAGAATTGGTGGCGATGAGAAGCAGATCCTCACGTTCGCGGCCCGGACGTGAAGCCAATTCACCGATGCTCCGAACCGCGATCGTCTGGCGAACGACGGCGAACGCACGTCGCTGGCGAGTCTCTCTGGACGGCTGCTCAGCGACGTTAGCGATCGCTCGGAAGAGATCTCCGCTCTTCCCGACAAGTTCAGTGACGTCGGTACGTACTTGCGTAACCAGGTCTGGAGACAATGATGCCGTCATGCCTGCGCGTCCGCGCCGATCACGTCCACCCACATCGGATTGACAGTATATTTTCCGGGCTGTCCCGGCACAGGAAGCAAAACACTGTAAAGGAGCGGCGTCTCTTGAAGGTCTTCGGTGATAGACACTTGAAAGGCGTGCCCAGCGAGCACGCGCTCGACCTCTGGGACGAGGTGTCGAATCGCATCGTCTTTGAAGCGTCGCAGCTGTGCTCTCAGAAACTCTGCAAGATCCGAACGTCCGATAGGAACATTCGCTTCGATGTGAAAGCGCCAAAGATCACGGCAGGTCTTCAGAAAGATTCCAACACGCCCATCAGCCCCCTGCACCAGCAGTTCGACGACTTCGGGCGAGAACACATCGCGCCCTTCGTTGAAAACGCTCACGTGTTGCGTGTAAACTTTTCGAAGATCGTCGCCACCCAAAAATCCCAAGGGAACGAAGTCGTTAAAATCCTTCTCTCGACCGTTGAAGTACAGTTCGCGGATCGTCACCATCACGAGACACGAGCGGCACTCTGCAATAGACTTGAGCTGATCAACGAGTTGCGCGCTCACTTCCGCACCTTCGCGGCCCCGTCGATCAAGCAGGTCGAGATCGTCCACAAAAATGATGGTCTGGCGCTGAGCGTCGAATTGCCTGAGGCCATCGAGCACGTCGCGAATGTGTCCCGTAACCTCGCGGTCGGTTGGAGTGCGCCGGACTAGACGTTCACTCTCTTGCTCGCGTGTCTCGAGCTTCGCTCCGACACGAGCGACCACTACTGGTGACTTGAGCTCGACGCTTCCGTCTGATGCCGCAGTCGAGCCTTTCAGCGTTTCGTTTGCTACCTCAGCCACCTCGCCCAGCACGAGTGCTCGTCGGTGTTCCAGATCTGCAAGCCACTCGTTGTAGTGGCCTTTGTCGTCGTCGCCGACAGTGCTTTCGAGCGCGATAGAGGCTCGCCAGAGCTCGACGAATACGTCTTCGAGTACGGCACGTACGCTTCCGCGGTTGTTCGCATTGATCGAAACGATGCGCCACACGTCCTGTCCACGCTCACGGTCTCGAGTTCGCAGTGCGTGAAGTAGGCGGCGGACGTAGTGCGACTTTCCTGAACGAGTAGGCCCGTAAACAGCGAGAATTTCGTTGCAGGTCGCCCCGCCATCGAGCATCAACAAGCCTTGCTTGAGCTCCCGCGTGCGGTTGCAGAAGAGGGCATCGATCAGTTCCTCAGGGGGCGGATTGTGATCGAAGAACCTGAGCTTCGACGGCACAGCCATGCAGTACCTCTACACAACTATGCCGTGAAACGCAATTCCTACCCGTCGTCCGGGTACACCGCTCGGCCTTCAGAACTCGCTCAGTGCAACTAGTTTACGCATCCAACACGAACATTCTGCAAACGACGTCCATCCGCGCCAGACCCAATGCGTCCGCGTCCGTGCGAGCTGCGCGTTCATGCCTCCATTGACGCGAGGTACGTCCAACGCTCGGCAAGGCTGCGCTTTTACGACGCCGAACAGCATCGCCCGGTCTTCGGTCTGCCGCCCCGCGGAACGCCCCACCTTCGCCTGCTGCAAGGTGCACCGCGCCCAACACGCCTCCCCACGGCCCCCCCGCAGCACCACATACAGCTGCCTGCACCACCGTGCACCTCGACCTCCACTACCTCAACCCCGCCCTGCGGCACCCGGTACCGCCGCATGCTGCACCTCGCACCCGGACCTGCAGTACCTTGCACCGGGACCTGCAGTACCCTGCACCGCCGCCAGCAGCACCCCACACCCGGACCTGCAGTACCCCATACCGCGACCTGCAGTACCCCCCACCTCGACCTGCACGTGTGCAACCGGATACGTCGGTAACACTTCAGACCGGAGACCTGGGTGACACGCTCCGGCTGCGCAGACACACGCTCCGGCTCACCGCGGGACACGCTTCGGCGACGTCGACGCCACGATCCACCCTCCAGCGCGCCATAGCCCAGCCCCTGCGCTCACACAGACCGCGTGTGTCACCGCCCGCCCTGCGCCACCCTCACAGGCACTTCTGCTCCCCGCCGCAAGGTCGCCGCACGCGCGCAACGACGCCCACGTCGTCGCCATGCGCGCACGTCATCTCGTCGCAGCTTGCAGGAGGCAACCAGATATGCAGGGAACACGCAGCCCTCCCACGCGGCCACCACCGCGCGTCGGCCCGCACCCGGGCGGAGCGTTGCGAGCGTGCGTCAGCCGCGCGGGCGCGCGGTGGGAGCGGCGGGGGCAACGGCAGGCGCCGTGGAGCTCGGCGCGCGCGAGGTGTCGACGTCGATGCCGCGCACGGTCTCGGCGAGGCGCACGCGGCGTTCGCCGATCTGCGTGTCGAGCTCGACCACGCGGCGGGTCACCTGGTCGACCTCGGTGGCCACGCGGGCGAGGCGCGCGGTGAGCTGCGCGCGGAGGTCCGCCGCCGTCGGGTTGCGCTGGATCGCGCGGAGGTTCTCACGGGTCTCTTCCGCGTTCTGTTCGAGGTCCTGGCGGCGCTGCGTGAGCGTCGCGTATTCGCGCGAGAGGTCCTCGATCTGGCGGCGGAGGTCGAGCGTCGTGCGCAGCGCCGTGGCCACGTCGTCGGCAGGATGCCCGTCGCGGAGGTACGCCTCGATCGCCAGCGCCGATTGCTCGTTCGAGAGGTCCAGCGTCTGGCTCATCGGCGTGCGGAGGGTCACCACCTGCTCGGCGCTTCCACGCGCGGGAACCGTCACCGGAACCAGCGCGCTGTTGTTCGCCTGCTCCGTGCCCGTCGGCGGCTCGAAGATCTGCGCGCCGTTGAGCGCCTGGCGCACCATCACCCGCACCTCGCGGTCCATGCCGTTGCGCACGCGGTAGGTCACCCGCTGCACGCTGTAGCGCTCCACCGTGAGCGACTCGCGCTGCATGCGCACGAGGCGCGATCCCTCGACGGCCCACGTCGCGTTGTTCTCCACCGCGATGGCCCGCTCGAGCGAGAAGGGAACCGTCGTCGTCGCCCCGTCGGGCAACGGATCGAGCATCCCCTGACCGAGGTACGCGCCCTGCTCGAAGATCGCGATGGGACCGCGCTCCAGCAACGCTCCCGTGCGGTTCTCGAAGCGCGCCACATGGAACGGGTGCGACACCGACTCGGCCACGCCCCCGTCGGGCGCGAAGAGGTACATCTGCGAGCCCGGAATGTCGCGCGCGGCGAGCATCACCATCGTCGCCGAACGGTCGGGCACCGTCACCGTGTTCGGCAGGTCGTAGCGCGTGGAGCCTCCCTGCGCGGCGAGCGCCGCCAGCGCGTTCACGTTGCGCGGCGACGACGTGGGCGGCGGCGGAGGCGGCGCAGAAGGCGTCGGCGCATAGGCGTATCCACCGGGCTGCATCGGCGCTCCACCCACGGCCCGCGGACGCGAGGGAACCGGCGCACGACGCATGGCCGCACGTCCGGCGCCGCGGGTCACGGTGGTGCGGTCGGCGAGGCCTCCGTAGTCTCCGTCGGCGGCCTCCATGGCCTGCTGCGCCTCGTCGGGCACTGGCGGTGGCTGCGCGGCCACGGGGGCCATCACCGCCGCGGGCGCCTGCGCGAGCGTCGTCTCCGACATGGGCACCGCGTCGATCACCGCGCCCTGGTCGGTCACCACCGGACGCGGCGGCACCACCGGCTGCGCCAGCTCGGAACGGAACGACACGGGAGAGCCCGCCACGAGCGAGAGACGCACGTCGGTCCAGTCTTCACCCGAGAGGTTCTGCACGATGCCCCAGGCCTGCACCTGCGCGGTGTTCTCATTGAAGACCAGTCGGTACGACGGACGCCAGATGGGCGTCTCGACGGTGTATCCGACGAGGAGGTCGTGGTCGCGTCCGTCGAGGGCGAGACGCACGGTGCGACGCTCCTCGGGACGCGGCTGCGCGGGCTGTCCTTCGCCCGTCGTCGGTGTCTCTTCGGGCATCGGAAAGGCCGCGGCGCGCACCGAGCTTCCGCCGCGCTCCATCACGGCGAGGGTGGCGAGAAAGTCTCCGACCTCGCGCTGCGCCACGCGGAAGTGCACCTCGTCTTCGTCGACGTGCCCCTGCCGCTCGAAGTACCCCACGCCGTTGCGGTAGACCACCACACGCCGCAGCGGAAGCGTCGACGCCGTCTGCACCGCCGCGCTCCGTCCGCATCCCTCGGCGAGCGCGAGCGCCGCCAGCGCGAAGACCATCACCCCGCGCATCGAGCGCGCGCGCGTTTCAACCATCGTGTGAGCCATTGCGAGTTCCATCACCTTCCGAGGCGCCCGACGGGGATCGGGCAACGACCGCGTAGCAACACGGCGCCACCGCCTCGCGTTGGGCCGCGACGCTACACCCGCTCCCCGCGGCGCCCGCGCGCAACTTTGCGCGGAGGGCGAGGGGGGCGCGTGGAGCAGGGGTTGCGCGCGGCGCGCGTCGGGGAGTGAGCCCGTGGTGGGCGCGCGCGCCGGGGTTCCGCGCAGCGCGTCACCCCGGGCTCGGGTGCGCGGTCGCACCGGACTTCGTCCGGCGCTGCCACAGAAGATGGGACACACGCCGCACGTCGCGATGCATGGCGATCGATGCGGAGCAGGCGTCGGAGGAGCGCCTCCAATTGCGCGCATCGCGCCATGGAGCGCCGGACCATGTCCGGCGCGGCAGCGCACCCGAGCCCGGGGTGATGCGCCTTGCGCGAACCCCGGCGCTCCGCGGTGGGCGCGCGTTTGCACCGGGGGCCGCCGTGGTGGGCGCGCGTGGGCGCTGGGGGCCGTCGCGGTGGGCGCGGTGGCGCTCTGGGGTTCCGCGGAGGTGGGCGCGGTTGTGCGCCGGGGTTCCGCGGAGGTGGGCGCGGTTGTGCGCCGGGGTTCCGCGATGGGCGCGGTTATGCGCCGGGGTTCCGCGGTGGTGGGTGCGGTTGTGCGCTGGGGCTCCGCATTGGTGGGCGCGCGTGCGCCGGGGTTCCGCGCAGCGCGTCACCCCGGGCTCGGGTGCGCGGTCGCACCGGACTTCGTCCGGCGCTGCCACAGAAGATGGGACACACGCCGCACGTCGCGATGCATGGCGATCGATGCGGAGCAGGCGTCGGAGGAGCGCCTCCAATTGCGCGCATCGCGCCATGGAGCGCCGGACCATGTCCGGCGCGGCAGCGCACCCGAGCCCGGGGTGATGCGCCTTGCGCGAACCCCGGCGCTCCACGGTGGGCGCGGTTGTGTGCTGGGGGCCGCCGTGGCGGGCGCGGTTATGCACCGGGGTTCCTCGCTGCGCGCGTCACCCCGGGCAACCGCGCGCGGTCGCACCGGACTTCGTCTGGCACTGCCACAGAAGACGGGACCCGCGCCGCGCAGGGCCGCGCCATCGAGCGCTGCGCGATGCTCCTCCGCGCCCACCCGAGCGCGCACGCGGCGTCTCCCCGCATTGACCGCGCGCACGGCCCTGCGCGAGTCTCCGCGCGCCCCGTGCACCGCGACCCGCGTCGCCCCGCACCCGCAGCAGCCCGAAAGGACCCACCCATGCGCCTCGACGCTTCGTCCTCAGCTTCCCATCTCTTCCGCGTGTTCGCCCTCGTGGCGGGTGTCTCCGCCTGCGCCGACAGCGCGCCCGCCACCGACCGCGCCGCGCAGCCCGTGATCTACGGCGACGACGACCGCCGCGACGTCTACGACCATCCCGACATGGCCCTGCGCACGCTCGCGCAGCAGTCGATCGTCGCGCTCATGCGCACCGACGCCATCAACGCCACGGACCCGGCCAACGTCACGTTCAACTCCATGACGCTGCGCGAGGGCTACAACCTCTGCGCGGGGCAGCGCTTCGCCGACGATCCGACCGCGGCGCACTGCTCGGGCACGCTCATCGACGGAGACCTCGTGCTCACCGCGGGGCACTGCTTCACCGCGCCCGGCACCGACGGAGGCGCCGAGGCCGCCACCTGCGCCAACACGCGCTTCGTCTTCAAGTACTACCGCGACGCCGCCGGACGCCTCGCCACCGTCACTTCGAACGACGTGTTCTCGTGCGCCGAGGTCATCACCCGCGTCGAGCGCACCGAGGCCGACGGACGCCGCCTCGACTACGCCGTCGTGCGCCTCGATCGCTCCGCCGCGCCGCGGTTCACGCCCGCGCAGGTGGCCCGCCGCAACGCGCCCGCGCGCGTCGGACAGTCGGTCACGGTCATCGGCTTCGGGTCGGGAATTCCCGCGAAGATCGACTCCGGCGGCGCGGTCACCGACCTGCGCGCGGGCAACGACTACTTCGAGGTCAACACCGACACGTTCCAGGGCAACTCGGGCTCCGGCGTGTTCGACACGCAGAGCCGCGACATGATCGGCATCCTCGTGCGCGGCGCGACGGACTACGTCGCCATGGGCTCGTGCCAGATCGTGAACCGCTGCGCGATGATGCCCGGCAACGCGCCCTGCGATGGCGAGTCGGTGAACTACCTCGCGCCCGTGTTCGATGACTTCTGCACGCGCGTTCCCACGCACCGGCTCTGCGGCGGCGACGGCGGAACCACGCCCACCGATGCAGGCACCACCACGACCGACGCGGGCACCACGCCGACGGACAGCGGCACCACCGAAACGCCTGCGCCCGCGCCCTCGTCGGGTGGATGCCACACCGCGCCCGGAAGTGTTCCCGCGCGTCACGGCGCGCTCCTCGTGGCCGCCGTCGCGCTCGTCGCGCTCGTGCGTCGTCGCCGCGCGTAGTCTCCGTTCTCCGCTCCGCACGATCTCGTGACGGAGCCCGGTGCACGCGGCCACTCCCGCGGTCATGCACCCTGCTTCACGGTACGCGCTCGCACTCCTTCCCCTGCTCACCGCGTGTGCGACGGAGCCCACGCCCACCACGCCCGATGCCTCCGCCGCCGATGGGTCGGTGGTCGATGGGTCCACCGTCGATGCGTCGTCGGTGGATGCGTCCGCGAACGATGGGTCCACCGTCGATGGGTCGATCGTCGATGCATCCATGATCGATGCGTCTCCCGTCGATGCGGGCAGCACGGAGGTGCCCTGCGAGGCGCGCATGGTCCCGCGTCTTGCGGCGGGTGACGGAGACGCGCCGGGCCCCGCGCTTACGCTCGTCGCAGGCGGCGATACGGTGCGCGATGGATGCGCCGCCTGGTTCAACGGACGCGACGCCACCGCGCGCTTCGTGGCCCCGCGCGCCGGCCGATGGACCTTCACCGCGCGGGGTGACTCGCTCTGGAGCTTCTCCATTCGCGCCGTGTGTGACGACGCCGACACCGCCTGCACGCGCAACCTCGATGGACCGGGCCCTGCGCCCTTCGCGCGTCCGCTCACGATCACCCGCGAGCTGCGCGAAGGGGAGTCGCTCGACCTCGTCGCC
>CAMFHP010000166.1 GCA_945952225.1 uncultured Myxococcaceae bacterium | reverse complement strand
GGCGGGCGTGGGGGGGATGCGGGGGGGCGCGGCGACCGGGGGCGCGGCGACGGGCGCGGCGGCAGGGCGCGCGGGTGCCTTGGGTCCTCCCTCGCGCGGGAGTTCGTTCCCGCAGCCGAGGCAGAACTTGTAGTGGTCCTGGTTCTCCTTGCCGCACTTCGGACAGATGATCACGGAGGCCTCCGCTGCGATGCGCTCGTTCGTCGAAACCCTTGCGTACCCGATGCTCTCGACTGCGTGACGTTCTCTGTCACGCCGAGATGTCGACGCGCAGGAGTTCGCGGCCGATGAAGAGGTAGTCGCCGTGCACCAGTTCGCGCTCCCCGTGGATCGCGAGGTACGTGCCGTTCTTGCTACCGCTGTCGGTGAGCTGGTACGCGCCCGCCGAGGTCAGCTCCACCTTGCAGTGGCGCGTGGACATGTACGGGTCGTTGGGGAAGTTCATGTCGCAGCCCTCGCGGCCCACGGTCACCGAGGCCTCGCGGGCGCACACCTGCGTGGCGGTGGTTCCCCCGCGGAGGATCTGCACCACGCGGAAGGGCGACGGGCGCTTGGGCGACGAGTAGAACTGCGTGCCGTCGGCCTCGCCGCCATCGCTCGCGCGCGGCGTCGTGTCGAGACGGAACACCTGCTCGCCCGAGAGGAAGAGATCCCCCGGCTGGATCGTCGCGGTGCCCTTGATGCGAAGGAAGATCCCGTTGAGCGAGTGCTCGTCGCGGATCACCAGCTTGCCGTCGTCGCGGTAGTAGAACGTCGCGTGGAGCGGCGACACCCACGAGTCGCGGTCGAAGAGAATGTCTCCCTGCGTGCGCCCCGCGGGGTGCTGCCGCCCGCCGAGGAGGAAGGCCGTCTCGTCGGAGGGGTCGGCCTGAAAGCCCTCGCCCTTGATCACCACGAGCTTGGCCTTGCCGGGCTCGAGCATCTTCGACAGCAAGAGCGTCTGCGCCGTGAGCACCTCGCGCGGCACGGGCTCGCCGCAGCGGCCGCAGAACTTGTGTCCCTGCGGCACGGGCGAATAACACTTCTTGCACACGTAGCTGCGAGCCTGATCCATCAGCGCCTCCGTGACCGCGAACCGGGCCGGGATCTTGACCGGTCCCACAAACTGGTTCGCGGGTTCGTCCTTCCGTGCTCCGCTCGACCTGACCTCGGCGACCTGCGCAGACGCTACCGGCGTGGGGGGCACCGCCACGGGTTCGTGGCCGGCCCTCGCGGGCGCTCTGCGCGGGAGCTTCGGTCGCGCCACGCGAGAGTCTCCTCCCGCGGGCTCCGTGGTGAACCCCAGCGCTTCACCACACGACGTGCACGCCTTCGCCCCGAGAGGAGCGTAGGCATCACATCGGCCGCACACAAAACCGACATCGATCTCCATCGAATCCGCCGTGCGTCGCCGCGTCGGACCTCTTGAAACGGCTGCACACTAGGCAATCTCCCCGCGCCCCGTCAACGCAAAGATCACCCCGCGGCCGATCTATCCGTGTTGTGTTTCCGGCTCCGCGGCGCTCGCGGTCGCGTGGGACTCCCACCGCGCGAGCCATGGCAGCGGGAGCGCGCACAACACCGCCGCGAGGGAGTACGTGGGCACCGGGCCCGCGAGGTCTCCGAGCACCGAGCCCAGCACACCCCCGAGCCCGATGGCCAAGGCGTTGAGGCTCGTGAGCACGGTGTAGTGCAGCGCCGCGCGCGACCGCTGCGTGGCCGTCATCAACGCGGCGAAGAGCACGGTGGTGCCCGCGCCGCTCGCGAAGTGTTCCGCGCCGATCGCGAAGGTCGTGAGCCCCTTTGGGCACCCCATCGCCGCCGCCGCCACGAGCGGGAGCACCGCCGCGCCCTGGAGCGCCACACCGAGCTGCAACGCGCGCCGCTCGCCCGCCCAGCGATGGAGCGCGCCGCCCGCCACAGAGCCCATCACCGCGGCCGCCGCACCGAGCGAGACCGCGAGGGCGCCGATGTGTTCGCGCGACCATCCCGCGTCGACGAGCATGGGCTTGATGAGCGCCGCGGCCGCGTGGAGTCCGAGCTTGTACGTGAGCGCCACGAGGGCCACGGGGCGCGCCGCCGTCGCCGTGAGGTGCGTGAGCATCGCGCGCATCGCGCCGCGCGCAGGCGCAGGTGCGTCCGTCGCGGTGGAGGGCGCGCGATACGGTGCGGGGAGCTCCGACGGGTTGTGGGTGCGGAACGCGAAGGCCCCGACGCCCGCGAGCGCGATGAGCGCGCCGCACGCCACGAGCGACGCGCGCGATCCCACGGCGCCCGAGAGCGCGAGCATGCCGCCGCCGCCCACGATCATGCCCAGGCGGTAGCCCGCGATCTGCGCGGAGTTGCCCCAGCCGCGGTCGTCGCCCGAGAGCGCGCGCACGGCGAAGGCGTCGACGAAGACGTCTTGCGTGGCGGCGAGGAGCGCGGCCACGAGCGTGAGCGCGGCCCAGGGCGCGAGGTGGTGCGCGGCGCCCACGAGCGCGTAGGAGGCCATCACCGCGGCGAGCGCGAACTGCAACGCGAGCAGCGCGCGGCCCGCGTGCGGACGCACCGAGGGATGGTCGCCCACGGAGGCCCAGAGGAACTTCACCTGCCACGGGAGCTGGAGCCATCCGAAGGCCGCGATGGCCGTGCGCGAGAGGCCCTGCTCGCGGAGCACGACGGGGAGGTACTCGGCGGCGAATCCGAAGGGGATGCCCTGCGCGGCGTAGAGCAGCGACAGGGCCGCGAGCACGCCGTACGCGCGGCGGTCAGGGCGAGGTGCGGTCGACACGGCGCTCCAGAAAATCGAGGACGCGCTGGTTGATCAGCGTGGGCTGCTCGATGGGGGCCGTGTGCGATCCGCCCGGCACCATGAGGAGCTCGGCGTCGGGGATCTGCCGCGCCATCTGCTCGGCGTAGCGGACGGGGGTGAACGTGTCGCGCTCGGCGGCCACCACGAGGGTCGGCGCGCGCACCGCGGGGAGCGCGTCTTCGGCGCTGTGGCGTCCCGCTTCGAGGAGCATGCGGAAGAACATCGCGGGGTCGAGCGTCGCGATGTGTTCGAAGTAGGGCACGAGGTCTTCGCTGCGGAGGCGCAGGGTGTCGACCTCGCCGGCCATGCGCGCCACCCACACGAAGAGCTCCGCAGGGCCCACGGACCAGAGCGTGCGCACGAGGGCGGGGTACCGGTCGATGAGCTCGATGACCTTCGGGAGCGAGTGAACGAGCAGGTCGGTGCCGTGAAAGGTGCGGGTGATGCGACCGTAGCTGCCGCACATGAGCACCAGGCCCGCCACGCGGTCGGGACGCTGGCGCCAGGCTTCGAGGCACACCTGCGTGCCCATGGAGTGACCCACGAGCGTCGCGCGCTCGACCCCGGCCGCGTCGAGCACGGCGAAGAGGTCGCGCGCGTGGTCGGCGATGCCCACGCGGTGAAGATCCACCGGGGCGCCGGAGCGGCCGTGGCCGCGGTAGTTCCAGTGGAGGACGCGGTGCGCGGCGGAGAGCGGCGGGCGGAGGTACTTCCAGATGAAGCCGTCGCAGGCGATGCCGTCGCAGAGCATCACGGGCGGGCCGTCGCCGAGTCGCTCCCAGAAGAGACGTGTGCCGTCGGGGCCGACGGCGAAGTCTTCGAGCGACGTCACGCTGGGATGGGGGTGCTGCACGCTGGAACCGCCGCGCTGGGCTTCGGAGAAGGGCGAACGGAGGGAACGAGACCGCGACGCGGGTCGCGCGACGGTCAGTCCTCGTCGCGGCCGCGAGGGTCGTCGGACGCTTCCATGTCGGGCACGTCGTTGACCGAGGGGAGCTTGCGGATCTCGGCGCGCGCGAGCTTCCACGCGCGCTGGATCACCCACGACAGCGAGCGGTCGAGGCGCATGGCCTCCTGCTGGATCTCCACAAGCATCGACTCGGGGAAGTAGAGGCTCTGCTTGCGCTTGTCGCTCTGCGACATCGACGGCTCCTCTCGGGCGTTTCGCGTGGGGTCATCGTCCCACCGCCGTCGCACGTTCCGTCCGTCGGTTGCGGGAGCGGGCCGTTTGCACAGCCCGACGCGGTTCACGGGACTACTCAACCCCCGCCCGGTGTGTCAAGCGCCGACCCGCACCGACCGTTGCGCACACGCCGCCCACTCGCGCGTTGCGCCGTCGCCGCGCTTGCCCGTAGATCCCCTCTCATGGCCGCACCGAACGACGCCCCCCAGGTTCGCCCGCCCGCCGCGCTCCTCGCGCGGGTGCACATGTTCTCGGGCCTCTCGCCGCGCGCCCTCGACCAGGTGCTCGCGCTCGCCACCGAGGTCACCCATCCCGCGGGGCGCATTCTCTTTCGCACGGGCGACCCCGGCGACCGGCTGTTCATCATCGTCGAGGGCCGCGTGCGCATCTCGCGCGACGTGCCCGGCATGGGCGAAGAGAACCTCGTGGTGCTGGGGCCCGGCGACTGCTTCGGCGAGCTCTCCGTCGTCGACGACGCGCCCCGCAGCGCCGACGCGCACGTTCACGAGTCGTGTCGCCTGCTGGAGCTTCGCAAAGACCAGCTCGAACACCTGCTCTACACCAACCGCGACGTGGGCTACGAGGTGCTCTGGAACCTCGTGCGCATGCTCTCGTCACGGCTCCGCGAGACCACCGACAAGGTGACCTTTCTCGCCGTCACGGGTCGGTTTTCGTAGCGCGAAACGCCCGCACGCGCGGGCACTCGGGGTCGGGGCCGAAGTCTCCCGCGAGGTGCGCGCTCACGATGCGGCACCCGCCGCGGCACATGCTCCGAAGGGAGCATTGCGCGCAGGGCTCCGACGGTGCAGCCACCGCGTCGCGAAAGCGTTGGAGCTCGGGCGAGGCCTCCCACTGCGCGGCGATCGACGCACCACGGAGCGGAGATTCCACGGCGTCGTGGCGCACGTCGAAGCTGCATCCGGCGAGCGTTCCGTCGCGGCGCACGGCGCCGAGGTTGCGGCCCGCCTCGCAGCCGAAGACCCCGAAGCGCGCGAGGGCCGCGGGGTCGGTGATCGTGTTCGAGAGCAGCGGCACCATCGCGCAATCCACACGGATCGAGAGCGCGCCCTCGTGCCGTTGTGCGAGCGCGCGGAGGGTGTCTCCGAGCCCGTCGACCTGCGCCTCGGTGAGCCTGCGCGCGAGGTAGTCGAGAGAGGCCGCGCGGCCCGCGGGCTTGTACCGCAGAAGCTGCACCTCGACGGCGCCGAGCGCGCGCGCGTGGTCGAGCATCGCGGCGAGGTGGGCGAGGTTCTGCCGCGTGAGCACGTGGTTGATGCCCACGGGCACACCGGCCTCGACGAGCGTGCGCACGGTGCGATCGGCGAGGGCCTCTCCGTCGAAGCCGCGCACGGCCTCGTAGCCGCCCGCCACGCCGTCGTGGCTCACGTTCACCTGCGCGAAATCACGGAGCGACAGGGCCTTCTCGCGGGTGAGCCCGAGGCCGCTCGTGGTGACCACGGGCACGAGGTTGCGCGCGCGGGCCGTCGCCGCGAGCGCCGGGAGATCGTCGCGGAGCATCGGCTCGCCGCCGCCGAAGGCCACGGTGAACACGCCCATCGCCGACAGCGCGTCGAGGGTCGAGGTGAGCGCGTCGAGGGAGACGTGCTCGCCGTCGCGCGTGGCCGACTGGTAGCAGCCCGCGCAATCGGCGGGGCACCGCGAGGTCACGGCGACGTGCACTTCGAGGGGGAGCGGACGCGGCGGGGCGTCGGTCCACCAGGGGCCGCCGTCGAGGGAGAGGCGCGTGGCGAGGGCGCGGTCGACGGCCACGAGGGTGCCGTCGTCGATGCGAACCCAGGCGCCGAAGTGCTCGGGGCGCGCGGCGGTGATGCGCGTCACGGCGACGGGGGCGGCGATGCGTCGGAAGATTCCGACGGATGCGCAGAGGCACTGTCAGAAGGGGTTTCAGACGGTGCGGCGGGCTCGTCGGGGGCCGTGCGCAGGGCCGCGTTGGCCGCCGCGAGGAGGGCCACACCCGCGGTCGCCGAGAGGAAGAGCATCTCGACCGCGCTGCCGATGGACGAGCAGTTGGCGCCGGGGCCGCGGCGCACCGCGAGGATGGAGCCGTGCTCCGGGGTGGCGTCGGTCACAGGGAGATTCCTTCGAGCATCATGGGGTCGAGGGTGTCCATCGCGAGGAACGACACGGCGAGCACCGCGAGGAGGCACACGAGCCCGCGCCACGCGCGCGCGGCGGGGTGATCGTGGCCGGTGACGTTCCACGCGGAGGCGGAGAGGTAGACCGCGAGGGCGCCGCCGCCGAGCACCAGAAAGGGCGACATCTCGTGCTCGTCGTAGAGCTTCGCGAGCGTGCCGCCGCCGAGGGTGAGAAACCCGAGCTGCACGAGGGGCAACGGGCGACGCCACGCGCGCAGCACGTCTCCCATGCGCTTCGCGAGGGCCGCACGCGCCACCGCAGACACGCCCGCGAGGAGCGTCAACGCGAGGAGCGTCCATGACGCCCGACGGAGCACCGCGCGACGGGCCAGCACCGCCGCGTCGTGTTGCACCTCGGGGTCCGCGCGGAGGGCCGTCACCTCCTGCGCGGCGGCCACCTCCTGCCCGAGCTGCGCGCGCGCCTCGACGAGCCGCTCGGCCGCGAGCGCGCGGAGTTCCTGCGAGCCCGAGGGATCCCCCGCGAGGTCATGGAGCACACGCGCCGCGTCGGCCGGTCGCTGCACGCGACTCAGATATCCTTCGCCCACGAGCAGTCGCGCCTCGGCCCGCACGTTCCCCGGAGGGAATCCCGCGATGGCCCGGTCGAGCGCGCGGAGCCCCGCCAGCGAGCTCGCGGCCTGCTCATCACGGCGCACCCGTTCGAGGGTCACGAGCGGCGCGAAGCCGCCCTCGCTGTGGGCCATGAGATCGTCGACCCGCGCCTGCGCCCGCGCCGCGAAGCGCGACCCCGGATCGCGCGCGAGAAAATCACGGTACCCCGCCACGGCCGCGGCGAAGTTCATCTCTTCGTCGGCCATCACCGCGAGGTAGTACACCGCCGTCGCCGCCTCTCGCAGGCTCGCGGAGTGTGTGAGCGCGGTGAACATCTCCCTCGCCCGCGCGCTGTCGCCCGACTCCATCACCTCGCGCGCCGCCTCGATGGGCGCGGTCACCTGCGCATGCGCCGTCGCGCCATGGAGCGCCCCGAACGCCACGCACGCACCGAGCGCCACCGCCGCGAGCCGCGCGCGCACGTCAGCCTCCGCCCGCCTCGCGCGCCGCCGCCTCGCCCGCGCGCCGTCCCGACGCGAGCGCATCGAGGAGGCCCGCGCCCGCAGGCGTCACCGTCACATCCCCCGCCGCGAAGAGCCAACGCGCCACGGCCGTTGCACCGTCCGCATCGATCACACGCTGCGACGCATCGAGGCGCACACCGACGCCGTCGGGCGATCCCTCGGCGAACCACGCGGTCGGGTCGGCGCCGCGCGAAGCACCGGACGGCGCGCTCACACACGCCCGCGTACGCGTCCACACCGGGACATTGGCTGTCACCTCACGGAGCGCGCGGTCGAAGACGATTCCTCCGCCTGCGAGGCCTCCGGTGGCGAGCACGACGGCCTTCGCGCGCACGGTGCCGACGCCCTCGACGTCGACGGTCGCGCGGCCTCCCTTCGCGACGGTCGCGCGGCCTTCGAGCACGGTCACCGCCGCGGGGAGCCAGCGTCGCACGGCCCGCGCCGCACGCACGCCGGGGGGGTCTCCCACGGCGCCCACGGCCTCGCCCACGGGGAGGCCCAGCACCGCGGCCATGCGCGCGGCCACGTCGTCGTGACGGAGGCCCAGCACCGGGGGCATGAGCACGGCGGCGCATCCCTCGCACGCGGACTTCAGCGACGCGGCGATGCCCTCGGCCACACCCGCCGTGTCGAACTTCACCGCGGCCTCGCGGAAGGTCTCCGACACGGGGAGATCCTTCGCCGACACCACGCGCCCGCCGAGCGTGTTCGCCACGAGCCGCGCCGACCACGACGGGTGCGTCGGGAGATCGACCACCGCGAGCGTGCCCGTCACCGACGACACATCGAGCAACGAGGGAAGCGCCGCGAAGGCCGTGGTGTGCATCCACGCGCCCACGGTCACGTAGCGTCCGCCCTCGCGAAACGCGCCGTCGTTCCATTGACGGAATACGTCACGCGAGAGTCCCCACACGAGGCCCGCGGTCTGCGTGGTCGCGCCGCCGGGGAGCGTCACCAGGGTCACCGTCGCGCCCGCCTCGTGGGCCGCACGCGCCGCCGCGATGCCCGCTGCGCCGCCGCCGATCACCAGCACGCCGGTCTCCGTCGCGCTCACGCCATCACCGCCCTGCCGAGGCCGCGGAGCGTCGCATCGACGGCCCCCTCTGCGCGCGCCTGATCGACGCCGATGGCGGGCAGCCGCGAGCGCCTCCGCGCTTCGATCAACGACGCGGCCTGGGCGCGCACCTCGGCGGCGGTCCAGCCCAGTTCTTCACCCGCGATCACCGCCGCGGCGAGGGCGCACTCGACGCCGCCGCAGGGCCCCATCGCGAGGTTCGTGCGACGCGACACGTCGGCCAGCGTGCGGGCGCCCTCGACGCGCACGGCGTAGCGGACCTCACACGCCAGCACGGGCTCGGTGGTGCACACGGTCACGGCTCCGCGGCGGCCTCCGTCGGAGAGCATGGCCTCGGCGCGCGATCCGTGGCGCGTGATGAGCCGCGCGGCGGCGTAGGGCGTGATGCGAAAGCGCGCGGCGAGCATCTCGGGCTCGGGCACGCGGTCGCCGCCGGGGAGCGGGGTCGTGTGCGTGCTGCAACGCGCGGTGAATCCGAGCGCGCGCGCGACGACGTCGGCGGCCTCTTCGGCGAAGAGCCGGTAGCTCGCGAGCTTGCCCCCGAGGAGGGAGTAGAGCCCCGACGCGCCGTGCGCCGTGTGGTCGACGATCTCGTGCTCGCGCGAGAGGGCGTCTTCGGTGGGTCCGTACGCGTAGAGCGTCGGACGCGCCGCCACCGTGGTGCCGACGATGCGGGCCTCGCGCACCCGCGGGAGCACGGTCTCGATGCCCTCGACCAGGTAGCGCACCTCGTCGGTGGTCACCGGGAGGTCGTCGAGGTTCGCGTAGGTGTCGTCGTCGGTGGTGCCGAGGAGGCAGGTGTTGCCCCAGGGCTCGATGAAGATCTGGCGCCCGTCGATGGCGTTGCACATCACGCCCACGTCGGTGATGGGCCGGTCGAGCACGACGTGGATCCCTTTGCCCGGACGCACCTTCACGCGGCCTTCGAGGCCCGAGAGCGCGGCGGTGATGGGCGACCACGCGCCCGTCGCGTTGACCACGGCGCGGGCGGTGTACGTCGACGCCACGCCGGTGAGCAGGTCGCGCACGCGGGCTCCGACGACGGCGCCGTGTTCGACGAGCACCTCTTCGGCGGTGGTGTGCACGAGGATGGTGGCGCCGCGCTCGCGGGCGTCGAGGGCGTTGGCGTTGCAGAGGCGCGCGCCGTTGATGCCCCACTCGTCGAGGGTGACGGCGCCGAAGAGGTTGTGGGGGTTGAGCCCGGGCACGGCCTGCACGGCCTCGTCGGCGGTGAGGCGCGTGTGACGGCGTCCGCGCTTGAGGGGTTGATACTGGTCGTAGACGGCGAAGAAGGCGTCGTACGCGTCGAGCATCACCTGCGCCTTCGCCCCGCGGCCGTAGACCGGCATGAGGAAGGGGATGCGGAAGATCATGTGCGGCGCGATGCGCTGGATGTACCCCGAGTCGAGGCACGAGCTGCGGGTCACCTCGGGGTGCGTGGTGAGGTAGCGCGGGCCGCCGTGGATCATGCCCGACGAGTTGCCGCTGGCCCCGAAGGCGAGGTCGTTGCGCTCGACGAGGATCACCCGCAACCCGCGGAGCGTGAGGTCGCGCGCGAGGCCCGTGCCGTTCACGCCGCCGCCGAGGATGAGCACATCACAGTCGGGCCGTCGGGCCGGGAGGTCGATCGCCATACGGGTTCGGGGGCTCCTCGCGAGGCGCGGACACTAGTGGCTTTTCGCGCGCGCGTCATGGTTTCGATGCGCCGTGACGCGGCCCCGGCTCGACGGGTTGTGACCACCGAAGCGCTTGCGAGGCGCACCCCGCGCCGCGGTACCGTCGCGCCCCATGCGAGAGGGAACTCCATCGCCGCGCGCGATCGCGGTCACCGTGCTGGTCGCCGCGCTCGGCTACTTCGTCGACATCTACGACCTGCTGCTCTTCACGATCGTGCGGGTGCAGAGCCTCCGCGACCTCGGCGTGTCGCAGGCCGCGAGCCTCGACACGGGGCTCGAGCTCCAGTCGGTGCAGATGGTGGGGCTGCTCGTCGGCGGGCTCCTGTGGGGCGTGCTCGGCGACAAGCGCGGGCGCCTCTCGGTGCTCTTCGGATCGATTCTGTTGTACTCCGTGGCGAACCTCGCGAACGCCTTCGTGCACAGCGTCGAGGCCTACCGCGCGTGGCGCTTCATCGCGGGCGTGGGGCTCGCGGGAGAGCTCGGCGCGGCGGTCACCCTGGTCACCGAGATCATGCCCGCGCGCACCCGCGGCTACGGCACGGCGGTGGTCGCGGGCGTGGGGCTCTTCGGCGCCGTCGCGGCGGCCCTCGTGGGTCGCAACTTCTCGTGGCGCGCGGCCTACATCCTCGGCGGCGTGCTGGGCTTCGCGCTCCTCGCGCTGCGCATCCGCATGTTCGAGTCGGGGCTCTACGACCGCGTGAAGGGCGACGACGTGAAGCGCGGCGACGTCACCATGCTCGTGCGCCCGTGGACGCGCTTTGCGAAGTACCTCCGGTGCATCTTCATCGGCGTTCCGATCTGGTACGTGGTGGGGATTCTCGTGGCGTCGGCGCCGGAGCTCGCGCGCACGCTCCACGCGCCCGAGGCCGCGACGATCACGTCGGGCGACGCGGTGCTGTTCACGTACCTGGGCCTCGCGGTGGGCGACCTCACGAGCGGCGCGCTGAGCCAGTACCTCGGCTCGCGGCGCAAGGTCGTGGCGGGCTTCTTCGCGCTCACGGCGCTGGCCGTGGCGACCTACCTCACGCTCGACGCGCCCTCGAAGACGGCCTTCTACGGCACGTGCGCCGCGATGGGCTTCGGCATCGGGTACTGGGCGGTCTTCGTGACCGTGGCCGCGGAGCAGTTCGGCACGAACCTCCGCGCGACGGTGGCCACGAGCGTGCCCAACTTCGTGCGGGGGTCGGTGCCCATCCTCGTGGCGAGCTTCAAGTGGCTGCGCAACGACGCGGGCCTCGGGCTCGTGAAGGCCGCGGCGGTGCTCGGTGCGGTGTGCGCGGTGATCGCCGTGGGCTCGTGGGCGGGCCTCGACGAGACCCACGGCAAGGACCTCGACTACGTCGAGTAGTCGAAGGGCTCAGTCGATCGACGAGCCGAAGAGCGAGTCGGCCCCATCGGGACCGGAGATGCTCACCGACGGCGTGGCCGCGGTGCCCGACGCGCCGCCGAGGTACACGTGCACGCGGCCCGTGCGCGAGGGGTTGGCCGTGAACGCGCCGACGCCCACGTCTGCGAAGCCGTCGCCGTTCACGTCGCCGATGCCCGCGGCGCCGTATCCGAAGGCGCCCGGAACACCGTCGGGGCCCGTGAGCGAGCGCGCGGGCGTGCCCGACACACCGGCCGCGGAGCCCGTGAAGATGTGCGCGCGTCCGACGGTGCCGAGGGCGTTCTGCGCGCCCACGATCACGTCGCTGTAGCCGTCGCCGTTCACGTCGCCCGCGGGCGCCACGGGGAAGCCGAAGTAGCCCGTCGCGTCGGGTCCGTTGAGCGCGAAGGAGGCCGTGGCCGAAGGGCCCGCGGCGCGTCCGAGGTAGATGTACGCGCGGCCCGCGTAGGCCGCGGCGTTGTAGGCGCCGACGATCACCTCGCAGTAGCCGTCGCCGTTCATGTCGCCCGCGGTGCCCACGGAGAAGCCGAACGATCCGCCCGCATCGGGGCCCGAGATGCTGGTGACCGGCGTGGTCGCGAGGCCCGTCGCGCCGCCGAGGTACACGTACGCCGCGCCGCGGTTGGTGCCCACGCCGTTGGCGCCCACGATCACGTCGCCGTAGCCGTCGCCGTTCACGTCGCCCGCGGTCGAGACCGAGATGCCGAACGATGCGTTGCCCGACACCGGCGAGTTGATCGTGAGCGAGGGCGCCACGGTGATGCCGCCCGCGGAGCCGTAGTAGATGTACACGCGTCCGGTGCCGCCGCCGGCGAGGTATCCGCCCACGACGAGGTCGGCGTAGCCGTCGCCGTTCACGTCGCCCGCGCCCGCCACGGAGTAGCCGAAGTACGTGCCCATCTCGGGTCCCGTGACCGTGTTCGAGGGAACGAGCGCGGGGCCGCCCGCGGCGCCGAAATAGAGGTCGACGCGTCCGTTGCCTGCGCCCACGAGGTACGAGCCGATGACCGTGTCGGCGTAGCCGTCGCCGTTGATGTCGCCCGCGCTCGCGACGGAGTTGCCGTAGTAGGCATTGGCCCCCGCGAGGCCCGTGAGGCGCGTGAGCCAGGTGGTCGAGAGACCCGCGGTCACGCGGCCCGCGAAGATGTACGCGCGGCCCGTTCCGCCGCCGGTGCCGGGAGCGCCGACGATCATGTCGCCGAGGCCGTCGCCGTTGGGGTCGTACACGCTGCCCCACGCGGTGGAGACCGGCGCCGTGCGCGGTCCGACGGTGAAGGGCCACGCGGCGGAGGTGACCGTGCCCACGGAGCCCGCGGCGCGTCCCTTGAGGCGCCAGAAGAGCACGCCGTTGGGGAGGTCGAGGGCGGGCGTTCCCGTGGTGCCCGTGGCGTCGACGGTGGTGACCACGGTGGCGCACGCGCGGTCGCGGCACACCTCGACGCGCGCGCCGTCGTTGCCCGTCGCGAGGGCCCAGCGGAAGGCCGGACGCCGCGAGGTCACCGTCGACGTCGAGGGCGGCCACACGGGCCGCGGCGCCGCGATGCTCGCCATGGGAACGCACCCCGTCGACGTGCGCGTGTAGCCCGCGTTGCAGGTGTAGTCGCACACGCCCGAGGTGCACGTGGCCGTCGCGTTCGCAGGGGCGGCGCAGGGCACGCAGAGCGTTCCGCACGAGGTGGGCGCGGTGTTCGACACGCAGTCGGCGCCGCAGAGGTGAAAGCCCGCGTTGCAGGTCACGCCGCACGAGGCGCCGTTGCAGGTGGCCGTTCCGTTCGTGGGCGCAGGGCACGCGGAGCACGACGCGCCGCAGGTGGCGACCGCCGCGTTCGAGACGCACACGCCGCCGCAGAGGTGAAAGCCCGCGTTGCAGGCCACGCCGCAGGTGGTGCCGTCGCACGTCGCCGTGCCGTTCGCGGGAACGGGACACGCCGTGCACGACGTCGCGCCGCAGCTCGTGACCGCGCTGTTCGACAC